>JAKADY010000030.1 GCA_021826065.1 Pseudomonadota bacterium | reverse complement strand
ATGGACGTGGCCACAGTCACCCCGGAGCATGAATGTCGCCGTCAGGCAATGGCCGCTGTAGGAGCGGCGAAAGCCGCGACCTTCGGTTGCGGGCGCCGTTGGGTCGCGACTTTCGTCGCTCCTACCCGTCGCGCCTAACGTGCCGCTTTCCGTGCGACTGTTGGAGCTGCGCGCCTTCGCCCCGCAGATCGAGGCCGACGTGTATCAGGTCCTGACCCTGGAGGGGTCGCTGGCCGCCCGCCGGCATCCGGGCGGCACGGCCCCCGAGGCGGTGTGCGCCGCCATCGCCCGGGTTCGGCAGGCGCTCGGCTAATGGACGTGGCCACAGTCACCCCGGAGCATGAATGTCGCCGTCAGGCAATGGCCGCTGTAGGAGCGGCGAAAGCCGCGACCTTCGGTTGCGGGCGCCGTTGGGTCGCGACTTTCGTCGCTCCTACCCATCGCGCCTAACGTGCCGCTTTCCGTGCGACTGTTGCCTTCATCGCAGGCCTATCGGGTGGCGTTGGACCGTGCAGCGACTTTCACGCTAGCCCTCCTTGGCAGGTTGCGCCTGGCCGGCCCCATAGATGCGCGCGAGCAGCTCACGCAGGGCGCGGTGCCGCTCGTGCAGGTCGCGTGCCAGCTGGCTGGCGATGACGAACTGGAAGCGGCAGCCGATCTCGGAAGTGGGCTGATACAGCAGCATGAAGGCGCTGAAAGGCAGGTGTGCCACCCGCACCGGGCCCGAGGCGATACAGCTCGCCTCGGACGGGGCCCCCTCGGCGAGCGACAGCAGCCCGAAGAAGTCCCCCGCCTGCAGGGTCTTGATGCAGTAGTACTTGCCGGTGCGACCATAGCGGCACACGCTCACCTTGCCGTCGAGGACGAGGAAGAGTTCCTTGGCCAGCTTGTCCTGATAGACGAAGACATGGCCGTCCGGATAGTCGTCCACCTGCATGGCCGCGGCGATGTGCTCGACATCGGCCTCAGACAGGTGCTCGAAGCCCGGCAGTTCGTGCAGATAACGTTTGAGCAGCATCAGTGCAGCCCCAGCAGGCGGCGCAGGAAATCGGTGAGGTTCAATTCCTGCTGTCGGAGCGCCTCCCAATTGACGGAGGGGTCACCCTGGATGTGCAGCTGTCCGTCGGGGTCGAGCACCGGGTCGTTGGCCGTGACGCGCAGGCGGCGGATCAGCATCAGCACGAAGCCGTGCATGAGCCGGCAGGCGGCGACCGGGTCCTCGGCCAGCATCGCCTCGAAATCGCGGTAAGACAGGCGGGCGAGCTTGGCCGCGCTGGTCGCCTTGACCGTGGCACAGGCCAGCGGCTGTTTGGAGAGATAGGCCACCTCGCCCACCCAGTTGCCGGGGCGCAGTTCCCCCAACTGGATGTCGTGCCCGTTGACCTCCACGGACAGGGCCACACTGCCCTCCAGCAGCAGGTAGAAGGCATCCACCGGGGTCTGGTCGCGCACCAGCACCGCCCCCGGCTCGAGCTCGACGGGTGTGAGGCGGTCGAGCAGGGCCTGGACGTGTTCCACGCCGAGCTGTGCGGTGAGCTCGGGCAGGTGGGCGAAGATGGCCTCGTCCGGCATGGCGTGGGTTGCCGCGGGCCCCCTCAGGGCGGTGGCAGACGGGCGCCGCATTGTTCGGCCAGCAGGCGGGCGAGCGCCGTATAGAGGTCCTCGCCGCTACGGGTGTCGCGCCACTGCCCCGCCTCCCAGCGGTAGTGGAAGCCACCGGCGCGCGCCGCCACCCAGATCTCGTGCGCTGCCGCCTGTTTGTTGACGACGATCTTGGAGCCGTCTGCGCACTCGACCTCCAGGATGCCGCCGGCCGCGAGCTCGAAGTCGATGTCGCCATCGGCCGCCTCCAAGGCCGCCTCGATTCGGCGCAAGGCCGCGTCGGCCTCGCGCAGGTACTCGCCCTCATCCATAAGCTGCCCCCATGTTAGACTCTGCGGCTGTTTGAGCCGTACCGGCGATATTCTGACCTGCCCCGATGCGCTTGAAAATCCTTGTGCTGGCCCTGCTGCTTCTCACCGCGAGCGGCTGTGGCAAGAAGGGCGCACTCTATCTGCCCGAACCATCGCCCCAGACACCGTCCGGCCCGACGGCACCGACCCGATGAACCCCCTCGCCCGCATCGACGGCGTCCTGCACCTGGAGGGCGTCGCCCTGGAGGCCATCGCCCAGGCCCACGGCACGCCCACCTATGTGTATTCCCGTGCCGCCCTGGAGGCCGCCTATCTGGCCTACGCGAAGGCCCTGGCCGGACACCCGCACCTGATCTGCTACGCGGTCAAGGCCAATTCAAACCTCGCCGTCCTCAACCTCTTCGCCCGCCTGGGTGCAGGCTTCGACATCGTCTCCGGGGGCGAACTCGCGCGCGTGCTGGCCGCCGGTGGCGACCCTCGCAAGGTGGTGTTCTCCGGTGTGGGCAAGACCGAGGCCGAGATGCGCGCCGCGCTCGAGGCCGACATCCTCTGCTTCAACGTCGAATCCGCCGCCGAACTGCGGGCGCTCGATCGGGTCGCTGGCGAGATGGGGCGGCGCGCGCGGGTATCGTTGCGGGTCAACCCCGATGTCGACGCCCGCACCCATCCCTACATCGCCACCGGGCTCAAGGAGAGCAAGTTCGGCATCCCCTACGCCGAGGCCCACGACCTGTATCTCGAGGCGTCCGGCCTACCCAACCTGCAGGTGACCGGCATCGACTGCCACATCGGCTCGCAACTGCTCGACACCGAACCCTTCGCCCAGGCCCTGACGCGCATCCTGGCCCTGGTCGACCGCCTGGCCACGGAAGGCATTCGCCTGCAGCACATCGACATGGGCGGCGGTCTCGGTGTGCGTTACGGCAACGAGAGCGTCCCGGCGGTCAACGACTACGTCCGGGTGCTGCTGGACCAACTAGCCGGTCGCAGCGAGCACCTGATCGTCGAACCGGGCCGCTCGCTGGTGGCCAATGCCGGCATCCTCCTCACCCGTGTGCTCTACCTCAAACACGGCGAGGCACGCGACTTCGCCATCGTCGACGCGGCCATGAACGACCTCATGCGGCCCTCGCTCTACGACGCCTGGCACGATGTCCAGCCCGTGCGCCCGCACAGCGGCGACACACGGCGTTACCAGATCGTCGGTCCGGTCTGCGAGAGCGGGGACTTTCTCGCCCGCGACCGCGACCTCGCCCTCGCCGAGGGAGACCTCCTCGCCATCGCCTCCGCCGGTGCCTACGGCATGAGCATGAGCTCCAACTACAACACCCGACCGCGCGCGGCCGAGGTTGTCGTCGATGGCTCGGCCTCCCACCTGGTGCGCGAGCGCGAACGGGTGGCCGACCTCTTCGCCGGCGAGCATCTGTTGCCCTGAAACCACGCGCCGAGGCCCCGGAAGCGGGGACAGATGTGCGCAAGGCGCATCAAATCTTGCATTGCGCGTGATTTTTTGTTCTAGAATTCGAACAACGCGCAAGAAACGCGCGGAATCCCTTGAACTGCAAGGATTTTAGGCCTCGACCCCGGCCACCATCGAAGGAGTGTGAGATGCCCGCAGCCAAGTCCGCAAGTCCTGCCAAGAAATCAAGCACCAGAACCGCCGCCCCCGCTGCGGCAGCCACACAGGCAACGACCACCACGACCAAGAGCGCCACGGTGAAGAAGACGGCCGCCAAGGCCGCGACCACCACCACGAAGGCTGCCGCCAAGGCAAGCACCGCCGAGGCGGCGACTGCCAAGACCCCGACGACCAAGACGACGTCCGCGGCAACCGCGAAGAAGGCCACGGCGACCGCGAAGACGACGGCGTCCAAGGCCGCTGCGACGCCCAAGGCGGCGAAGAAGGCAGCCGCGGCCTCCGCCACCAAGGCCACCGCGACGAAGAAGACTGCGACCAAGGCCGCCACGCCCGCCGCGGCGGTGAAGAAGACGACGACCAAGGCCGCAGCCACCCCCAAGGCCGCCGCGACGACAAATACCGCCTCGAAGGCAAAGGCCACCGCCAGCAAGGCGGCGCCGGCGGCCAAGTCGGCTGCAGCCAAGTCGGCAGCCGGGAAGACCACCGCGGCCAAGACCACCACCAAGAAGGCCCCGGCGAAGGCCGCTGCGGCGAAACCCGCCGCCACCGCGAAGGCATCGAGCAAGAAGGCCAGCGTCTGACCCGCCCTGCATGAAACGAGGCGGGCCTTGTCCGCCTCGTTCGGGGCCGTCCTGTCGAAATTCCGACAGGGCTGTTGAGCCTACAGCGGTTCGCGGTGCCGCTGGGTCATCAATTTTTCAAATCCCCCTGCTCTAATACGCTCTTGTGTTGCATGCCATGCCACCCACCCCCTGGCATGTTTCGTGCTCAAGACCAATCGCCAACACAGTGCAGAGATCGACAGGAGGGAGAGAAGCATGTCCTCTCATGAGCAGCAGGTACATGTGGTACTGACGACTACGCAGGACGGGCAGGATTGCGTCGCGCTCACGCTCGGCGACGCGGGAGAAAGGACCCTGGTCCTCACACCTGGCCAAGCGCGGGATTTGGCGAACAACCTCATTGCCGCCGTCAACCGCGCCGAAGTCAAGGCCAACCTCAAGGTGAGCCACAATCTCTGGAGACGCGCGGGGGAGTCGCGTCCCCGCCTGCAACCGGCGGGGTGAAGACCGCCCGGACGTGATATCATCTCGCAGCCGACCCTAGGGTCGGCTTTTTTATTTGTCAGCCGCGCACCGGACCCCCTCACCCCGAGATCGCGGCACCCCTCTCACGGAAAAGGAATCACGCCATGGCCGTCATCGAGCTCACCCAGGAAAACTTCGAACAGACCGTACTCAACAATGATTTCGTCATCGTCGACTTCTGGGCACCTTGGTGTGGTCCCTGCCGCGGATTCGCCCCGGTCTTCGAGGCCGCCTCGGAGAAGCATCCCGACATCGTCTTTGCCAAGGTCAATACCGAGGAGGAGCAGGCCCTGGCCGCGCACTTCCAGATCCGCTCCATCCCGACCCTGATGATCTTCCGGGAGAAGGTGATCATCTATGCCCAGCCCGGTGCCCTGCCCGCCAGCGCCCTGGACGACCTGATCGCCCGCGCACGTGAGCTGGACATGGCCAAGGTGCACGAGGAGATCGCCAAAGAACAACAACAGGCCGCTGGCTGAGCCCGCGGGCAGGGCCGCCGCGCCCTCAGTCCAGCAGTTCCAACAACAGTCCCGCCGCCGCCTCGCCGCCCGCGCAGCGCACCGGGGACGGCGCCGGCTGCACCCAGAGCCGCTCCAGCGTCTCCTCCGCCAGCCCCGCCTGCAGCGCCGTCTCATCGATCTGCGCCGCGCGGGCGTGTCGGTGCAGCCATTGCGTGAGCCATGGGGTCTCCGGCCAGTCCGGCCGCGGCAGATAGACGACCGGCACCCCGGCGGCCGCGGCCTCGACGAAGGTGCCATAGCCGGGCTTGGTCACCACGGCGTCACAAGAGGCCAGGAGATCGGTGAACGGCATGCCGGTCTCGTTGAAACGATGCACCCAAGGTCCACTGGGCCAGTCGTCCGGCACCAGCCAGTGGATACCGCCCTTGCCGGCCCAGTCGAGTCCCGACAGGCGGTAGCCGATCCCGCCCATGCCCAGCAACACCACCCGGGCATCCTCTCTCAGACCGAGGCGTCGGTCGAGCGCCACACGCCGACGCTGCCCCGGCTCGGCAATGGGGGCGATGCGCCGGGTGTTGGGCAGATCGGCCATGGGCATGGCAGGCTCCGGCTTGAGGAAGGCCGTGGCGCTGGCATAGGCCGCCCGCATGTCGGCAAGGATCGCCTGCGCCTGCGGCCGCGCGCCCAGGTAGTGGCGAAAGATGTCCAGCCAGTTGAGCGAACACAACGCCACGGCAGGCAGGCCGGCAGCGCGCGCCGCGGCCAGTGGCAGATAGGCGACGTTGCTCAACACGACGTCGACGCCGTCCTGGCGCTGGGCCGCGGCCTCCGCCGCCACCCGCGCCGACCAGTCGGCATGAAAGGCGAGGTGGACCTCGAGGCTCGCCTCGACATCGAGCCGCAGGGCATCGTGCATGACGAAGCCGCAGTCGGCCGGCCGCGGGTCATGCTTGAAGGTAGCGCGGATGCGCCCAGCCAGGACCTCGCGCGGCAGGGCCGAGCGCACGGTCAGACACAGCCGGGGCAGGCGCGCCTGCAGGGCGTTCAACACCGGGGCCGTCTGCGCCAGATGGCCGCGGCCGTGGTGACTGATGCAGGCGAGCAGGTGCATCAGGCCTCGCCGCCCTGCAGCATGGTCTTGAGCAGGGTGACGGTGACCGGCCGCCGGTGGCTCAGCGAGTAGGCATCCAGGGCATCCACCAGGGCCAGCAGGTGGGGCAGGTCGCGGCGGCAATGCGTGAGCAGATAGCGGGCCACCTCCGCCGGCAGCGTCATGCCGCGCGCCTGGGCGCGTTCGGTGAGGGCCATGAGCTTGTCCGCATCGCCCAGGGGGCTCAGGGCATAGACCAGCCCCCAGGCGAGCCGGGTGGTGAGGTCCGGCCGCAGGGTGAGGCGCCCGGGCGGGGCATCTCCTGCGGCCAGGACGACCCCACCCCCCTCGCGCGCCTGGTTGATGGCGTTGAACAGATCGATCTGGTTCGGCACCTCAAGCGCCTGGACGTCGTCCACCGCCAGCAGCGCAGGCAGCGCGGCCGGCAGCGCCTGCCCCGCGGCGACGTAATCCGCGCGGCGCCCCTGGCCGAGACAGGCGGCGACGGTCGCCTGCAGGAGATGCGTCTTGCCCGAGCCGGCCGGCCCCCAGAGATAGATCACCGCGTCGGGCGCCCGGCCGGCAGCGACCGCGCGCAGGCACTGCAACGCCTCCCAGTTCGCGGCCGCGAGGTAGTTGTCGAGTGTGGGCGGGGCATCCGGCCGCAGGTCGAGGATCAACTGGCGCATGGGATAAGTCTATCAACCCGCCCGCCGCTTGACGGCACTGCCGGCAGGCCTTATCTAGTTCCATGCCCGATTCACCGATCACACCAGGCCGGAGGCCCAGCCCATGAGCGCCATCGCATCACCCGTCCCGCCCGCCCATCCGGTCACGGACGTCCCACCCGTCGTCGAGGAGGTCCTGGAGGACGCCGAACGCGCCGCACTGATCGCCCGCATCAAGCAACTGCTGAAGGCGCAGGATGCCGTCCTGGTCGCGCACTACTACACCTCCGGCGATCTGCAGCGCCTGGCGGAGGAGACCGGCGGCTGTGTGTCCGACTCCCTGGAGATGGCGCGCTTCGGCCATGCCGCCAAGGCCAGCACCCTGGTGGTGGCCGGCGTGCGCTTCATGGGGGAGACGGCCAAGATCCTCAACCCGGAGAAGCGGGTGTTGATGCCGGACCTCGGCGCAGAGTGTTCGCTCGACCTGTCCTGCCCGGCCGAGGAATTCATCCCCTTCTGCGACGCCCATCCCGACCGCACCGTGGTGGTCTATGCCAACACCTCGGCGGCGGTCAAGGCCCGCGCCGACTGGGTTGTGACCTCCAGCATCGCCGTGCGCGTGGTGCAACACCTGAAGGAACGGGGTGAGAAGATCCTCTGGGCGCCCGACCGCTACCTGGGCGACTACGTACAGCGGGTGACCGGCGCCGACATGCTGTTGTGGCAGGGGGCCTGTGTGGTGCACGAGAAATTCAAGGCCGAGGGCATCCGCGAGCTCAAACGCCAGCATCCCGAGGCCGCCATCCTGGTGCACCCCGAGTCACCGCCCGAGGTGATCGCCATGGCCGATGTGGTGGGCTCGACCACACAACTGATCCGCGCCGTCGAGACCTTGCCCAACCCGAGCTTCATCGTCGCCACCGACATCGGCATCTTCCACAAGATGCACGCGGTGGCCCCGCACAAACTGCTCATCGAGGCGCCCAGCGGCGGCAAGGGCGCGACCTGTGTGTCCTGCGCGCACTGCCCGTGGATGGCGATGAACGGGCTCAGGAAGCTCGCCCATGTGTTGGAGACGGGGGAAAATGAGATCCATGTCCCCGAGGACATCTGCCGGCGTGCAGCGCGCCCGATCAATCGGATGCTCGAGTTCGCCGGTCAGCAGTCCATACCGGTGCTGGGGCGAAGCGGGGAGTGATGTCTGAGGACTGAGGACCGTGTCCAAGCCGGTGTGCCGCGCCGGCGAGATCGACTCTGTCCTCCGTCATCTGACAAGCAGCTTAAGCTTGTCCGGCTTGCCCTTCCACTCGTCGGCATCGGGCAGGGGATCCTTCTTCTCGACGATGACGGGCCAGATCTTGGCCAGCTCGGCATTCAGCGCGATGAAGTGGCGCTGGTCATCCGGCACGTCGTCCTCGGCGAAGATGGCCTCGGCCGGGCACTCGGCCACGCACAGCGTGCAGTCGATGCACTCGTCCGGGTCGATCACCAGGAAGTTGGGGCCCTCGTGGAAACAGTCCACCGGGCAGACGTCCACGCAATCGGTGTACTTGCACTGGATGCAGTTCTCGGTAACGACGTAGGTCATGCCTTTCTTCCCCAAAGCTTTTTCGCTAGCATAGCAGCAACTCAGCACAGGGGCCTAGCCTGTCTGATGCCAGCCACGAAGCCATCCGCCAGCAGCTCTCGGGCAGCGTCCCGAATCCGACTGAAACCCACGGGCACGGTTCGATCCTGAAGCCGCGCCGTAGGCACGAACGACCCACCATCCTTCTACCGACGAGGTTATCACGATGAGCGAACACATCCATTACGTGACAGACGACACCTTCGAGCAGGAGGTCCTGCAATCGCCCTTGCCCGTCCTGGTCGATTATTGGGCGGACTGGTGCGGCCCCTGCAAGATGATCTCCCCCATCCTCGACGAGGTGGCGAAGGAGTACAGCGGTCGGCTCAAGGTGTGCAAGCTCAACATCGACGAAAACCAGCAGACCCCGCCCAAGTACGGCATCCGCGGGATCCCCACGCTGATGATCTTCAAGAACGGCAACGTCGAGGCCACCAAGGTGGGCGCGCTGTCCAAGTCGCAGCTCACGGCCTTTGTTGACAGCAACATCTGATCTCCGCTAGTCTCAGCGCAAAACACGCCCGGAGTCCCTTCCGGGCGTCCCATCCCCCCCGACGCACCATCCCGCTCACGGCCCCAGGCCGTGTCTCCATTCATCCAGCAGCAAAATGCACCTATCCGAATTGAAGCAGTTGCACGTCAGCGAATTGCTGGCGATGGCCGAGGCGAGCGGCATCGAGAATGCCAACCGCATGCGCAAACAGGAGTTGATCTTCGCCCTCCTCAAGACCAAGGCCAAACAGGGCGAAGTGATCTACGGGGATGGGGTGCTCGAGGTCCTGCCGGACGGCTACGGCTTCCTGCGCTCGCCAGACACCTCCTATCTGGCCAACACCGACGACATCTATGTCTCGCCCTCCCAGGTGCGCCGCTTCAACCTGCGCACCGGCGACACCATCGAGGGCGAGGTGCGCACGCCCAAGGACGGCGAGCGCTATTTCGCCCTGACTAAGCTGGACAAGGTCAACGGCGAGCCGCCCGAGGCGCTCAAGCACAAGATCATGTTCGAGAACCTGACACCCTTGTTCCCGAACCAGCCCTACAAGCTCGAGCGCGACATCAAGTCGGAGGAGAACCTCACCGGCCGGGTCATCGACATCATCTCACCCATTGGCAAGGGCTCGCGCGGGCTGATCGTCGCCCCGCCCAAGTCGGGCAAGACGGTCATGCTGCAGCACATCGCCCACGCCATCACCGCCAATTACCCGGACAGCATCCTCATCGTCCTGCTCATCGACGAGCGGCCCGAGGAGGTGACCGAGATGACGCGCACGGTGCGCGGCGAGGTGGTGGCCTCCACCTTCGACGAGCCGGCCAGCCGCCACGTGCAGGTCGCCGAAATGGTGCTGGAGAAGGCCAAACGCCTGGTCGAGCACAAGAAGGACGTGGTCATCCTGCTCGACTCCATCACGCGGCTGGCGCGCGCCTACAACACCGTGCAGCCCGCCTCGGGCAAGGTCCTGACCGGCGGTGTGGACGCCAACGCCCTGCAGAAACCCAAGCGTTTCTTCGGCGCGGCGCGCAACATCGAGGAGGGCGGCAGCCTCACCATCCTGGCCACGGCGCTCATCGACACCGGCAGCCGCATGGACGACGTGATCTACGAGGAATTCAAGGGTACCGGCAACCTCGAGATTCACCTCGACCGGCGTATGGCGGAAAAACGCGTCTACCCCGCCATCAACGTCAACCGCTCCGGCACCCGCAAGGAGGAGCTGCTGATCAAGCCGGAGATCCTGCAGAAGATCTGGGTGCTGCGCAAACTGCTCTACCCGATGGACGACCTGGAAGCGATGGAGTTTCTGCTCGACAAGATCCGCGCCACCAAAGACAACGACGCCTTCTTCGACTCGATGCGGCGGGGGTGACAGGAATCAGGTATCAGGGTGCAGCCGGTGGATGCGCGGCTTAGCCGCGCAATCTCGGACGTACGGCGCGTGGCGCTGCCTGTGACCCACGACTTGACGCTCAGGCCGACTTGATCAGGGTGCCCACGCCCTGGTCGGTCATGATCTCCAACAGCAGGGCGTGTTCGACCCGCCCGTCGATGATGTGCACCGCCTTGACGCCGCTGCGGGCGGCGTCCAACGCCGAGGCGATCTTCGGCAGCATGCCGCCGGACAGGGTGCCATCGGCCACCAGTTCATCGATCTTCCTGGGGGTCAGCCCGGTGAGCAGGTTGCCATCGCGATCGAGCACGCCCGGCGTGTTGGTCAGCAGCACCAGTTTCTCTGCCCGCAGGACTTCGGCCAGCTTGCCCGCCACCACGTCGGCGTTGATGTTGTAGGTCTCCCCCTGCTCGCCCACGCCGATCGGCGCGATGACAGGGATGAAGTCACCGCTGTCGAGAAAGGCGATCAGACTGGGGTCGATGGCGGTGATCTCGCCGACCTGACCGATGTCGATGACGTCGCCGGGCTTTTCTTTCGAGGGCATCATGAGCTTGCGGGCGCGGATGAAGCCGCCGTCCTTGCCGGTGAGCCCCACGGCCTTGCCGCCGGCCTGGTTGATGAGATTGACGATCTCCTTGTTGACCTGACCGCCCAGGACCATCTCCACCACCTCCATGGTCTCCGCGTCGGTCACACGCATGCCCTGGATGAACTCGCCCTTCTTGCCGACGCGTTTGAGCAGCTCCTCGATCTGCGGCCCGCCGCCGTGCACCACCACGGGGTTCATGCCGACGAGCTTGAGCAGCACCACGTCGCGGGCGAAGGCGGCCTTCAGCACCGGGTCGGTCATGGCGTTGCCGCCATACTTGATCACTACGGTCTTGTCCCAGAAGCGCTGGATGTAGGGCAGCGCCTCGGCGATGACCTTGGCTTTCTGCTGTGGGGTGAGTTGGGTCAGGGTCATGTCGGGGCCTCGGATGCTGTGACGGCGAGATTATCCCAGATCGTGAGACTCCGGGCGGGGTGCGTGTCACAATAGTTTCACGTAACCGTCATAAGATTCCGGCCGATCCCATACGAGCGTGCGAGGGGGGCCCATGTCCGCAACCATTCTGGTGGTCGAAGACGAACCCGGTATCCAGGAAGTCCTCAAATTCAACCTCGGCCAGCACGGCCATGACGTCCTGGTGGCATCGGATGCCGAAGAGGCGCTGAACCTGCTGCGCGGGGCCATGCCAGACCTGATCCTGCTCGACTGGATGCTGCCGGGCATGTCCGGCATCGAACTCGCCCGCCGGGTGCGCGCCGACCAGCGGCTGAAGAACGTGCCCATCATCATGCTCACCGCGCGCACGGAGGAGCGGGACAAGGTCCTGGGGCTGGACACCGGGGCGGACGACTACATCACCAAGCCCTTCAGCCCGCGCGAACTGATGGCGCGCATCAAGGCCGTGCTGCGTCGGCGCGCCCCGCAGATGACCGAGGACCCGGTGGAGATCGCCGGCCTCAGGCTCGACCCCGTCAGTCACCGCGTGTTCGGCGATGGTACCCCGCTGGAGCTGGGGCCCACCGAGTTCCGCCTGCTGCATTTCCTGATGACCCACCCCGAGCGTGTCTATTCCCGCTCGCAGCTGCTCGACCATGTCTGGGGCGACCACGTCTTCGTCGAGGAGCGTACCGTGGACGTGCACATCCGGCGGCTACGCAGCGCGCTGGAACCCACGGGACACAACCGGCTGATCCAGACGGTGCGCGGTTCCGGCTACCGCCTCTCGGCGACCTGATTTCGACCCTGGGCTAGAATCTGCGGGCCGACCTGACACGACGAAGGCCCATGCAGCCCTCCTGGTGGCAGACCCTGGGCGCGCTCCTGGGGCTGTCCCTCCTCGCCCTGATCCTGACCCTGGCGTTCGATGCGCGCGTGGGGCTGCTCATTCTCGTCCTCGGCCTGGCCCTGCCGCTGGCGCGTCACTTGAGGTATCTGCGACAGCTCCAGCGCTGGGTGGAGGACAAGTCGGTGGAACTACCGGCGGCGGAAGGACTGTGGGGGGAGGTCTACCGGCGGCTGCAGCAGGAGTTCCAGGCCCAGCGGGAGGCCCATGCGCGCAGCCGCGCCGAGGCACAGCAGATGCTGCAGGCGGCGCGGCTGCTACCGGACGGTGTGGTCATGCTTGATGCGCAGAACCGTATCCTCTGGTTCAACCAGGCCGCCCAGGACCTGCTCGGACTGCAGGAGAGGCGCGACCTCGGGCAGTTCATCACCTACCTGGTGCGCAGCGCGGCCTTCGCCAGCTGGCTGGCCAAGACCGACGGTAGCCTCCTGACCCTGCCCGGACAGGACAACCGTACGCTGAACCTGCGCCAGGTCGCGCTGCCTCAGTCGCAAAAAATGTTGATCGTGCACGACATCACCGAGCTGGCGCGGGTCGACGCAATGCGGCGCGACTTCGTCGCCAACGTCTCGCACGAGCTGCGCACGCCGGTGACGGTGATCGTCGGTTTCCTGGAGGCCTTCGCCGACATGGAGCAGCCGGACCCAGAGCAGTTCAAGAACCACATCCAGCTCCTGCGCGAACAATCGGAGCGCATCCGCCGCCTGTTGGACGACCTGCTGACCCTGGCCCGCCTGGAGGCGGACACCGAGGTCCCGGCCGAGGCCATCGACGTCGCCGCCCTCGCGCGCAGCCTGGTGCAAGAGGCCGAAGGGCTGAGCGGCGGACGCCACCGCATCGTCCTCGAGTTGCAGAGCGCCGCGGGCATCAAGGGCAGTCCCAAGGAGATCCACAGCGCCTTCAGCAACCTGGTCTCCAACGCCGTGCGCTACACACCGCCCGGGGGCGTCGTCACCCTGCGCTGGCGCGACAATGCAAACGGTGGCGCCGAATTCTCGGTCACCGACACGGGCGAGGGCATCGAGGCCCAGCACATCCCCAGGCTCACCGAGCGCTTCTACCGGGTGGACCGCGGCCGCTCGCGTGCCACCGGCGGTACCGGCCTGGGGCTGGCCATCGTCAAGCACGTGCTGCAGCGCCACCAGGCGCGGCTGCGGATCGAGAGCACCGTCGGCAAGGGCAGCACCTTCACCGCGGTGTTCCCCGCCGAGCGGGTCATTCCGGCGGCGTCAACAAGGCCGCCAGCGTCCGTGCCAGCCGCGGCTTGAGGCCGTCGACATCGACCGGCGGACGTGGCGGCCGGCGGGGCATGGCCCAGATCGGGTCGGGGAAGTGCCGGTCGTCGCGGAAGCGGGGGATCACATGCCAGTGCAGGTGCGGTACCTGGTTGCCCAGGCTGGCGAGGTTCACCTTGTCCGGCTGCAGCGCCTCGCGCAGCGCGCCCTCCGTTGCGAACACCACGGCCATCAGACGCTGCCGCGCGTCCTCGGGCAGATCGGTCATCTCCCGCACATGCGCATTGAGGATGACGCGGCAGTAGCCGGGATAGTCGGGGTCATCGACCCACACCACACGGCAGAAGTCATCCCGCCAGAGGACGGCCGCATCGCAGGCCGCACAGAGCGGACAACCGGCCGATGTCTCCGCCTGAGTCACTCCGCCCACAGCCCTGCCAGCGAGAAGGCCACGGCGTCGAAGGGCGGCAGTTGCACCGCGTCGTCTTCCTTCAGCGCCGCCAGCAACACCCAGCGGCCGGCCTGGTTCTCATAAGCCTCCAGGGTGCGCAGCTCCGGGTCGACCAGCCAGACGTGTCCCACCCCCCAGCGTGCGTACAGCGGCAGCTTCTCGGTGCGGTCGACGCGGGCAGTGGCCGGTGAGAGGATCTCCGCCAGCCAATCCGGAGCGAGCTCGAAATAGGCGGTCTCCGGAAGACGCGGCAGCCGCTCCCGCCGCCAGCCGGCCAGGTCGGGCACGACGATGTCGCCGCCGATGTGGATCTCCGGTTCATCCAGGATCCACCAGCCGCCCGGGCCGCCGCGTCCCTGATCGAAGGGGCCGTCCAGCTCTGCACCCAAACGCGAGTAAGCGCGCGCATGCTTGGGCGCCGGCCGCGGGTGGGTGACGAGGCGGCCGTTGAGGATCTCGCCCACCAGGTGCTCCGGCAGGTCGAAGAGGTCTTCGTAACGCGCCGGGCGTGGCACTGCCAAACCCATGCTCATTGCCTTCGCCTTAGTCCGCCCACAGCCCTGCCAGCGAGAAGGCCACGGCGTCGAAGGGCGGCAGTTGCACACGGTCGTCCTCCTTCAGCGTCGCCAGCAACACCCAGCGGCCGGCCTGGTTCTCATAGGCCTCCAGGGTGCGCAGCTCCGGGTCGACCAACCAGACGTGTCGCACCCCCCAGCGTGCGTACAGCGGCAGCTTCTCGGTGCGGTCGACGCGGGCGGTGGCCGGCGAGAGGATCTCCGCCAGCCAATCCGGGGCGAGCTCGAAATAGGCGGTCTCCGGAAGACGCGGCAGCCGCTCCCGCCGCCAGCCGGCCAGGTCGGGCACAACGATGTCGCCGCCGATGTGGATCTCCGGCTCGTCCAGGATCCACCAGCCGCCCGGGCCGTTGTCGCCTTGATGATACGGTCCGCTGAGTTTGCCCCCGAGCACGGAATAGGCGTGGGCATGTTTGGGCGCCGGCCGCGGATGAGTGACGAGGCGGCCGTTGAGGATCTCGCCCACCAGGTTGTCCGGCAGGTCGAAGAGGTCTTCGTAGCGGGCGGGTCTTTCGGCGACGAGGCCCATCGCTTCCTCACAGCAAGACTTGCTCCATCCCTCCATTCTGGACCTTGGCGAGGAATCGGTCCATCCAATCCTCGCCCAGTTTGTGCCGGGCCAGCTCGACGACCAGATAGTCGGCCTGCACACCGGTGTCCGGCTCGAAGCGGCTTAGGCCCTGCAGACAGGAGGGGCAGGCGGTGAGCAGCCGCACCGCGTCGCCATCGGCGCGCAGCGGTTCGGCCACGCGGCGGATCTCCTCCTCCTTGCGGAAGCGCACCTGGGTGGAGATGTCGGGGCGGGTGGTGGCGAGCGTCCCCGACTCACCGCAGCAGCGCTCGGACAGGCTGACCTCGGCGCCGAGCAAGGTCCGGGCGGTGACGAGCGGGTTGTGCACCTTCATGGGGCTGTGGCAGGGGTCGTGGTACATGTAACGCACGCCCGGGACCCCCGTGAGGCGTACCCCCTTCTCCAGCAGATACTCGTGGATGTCGAGGATGCGGCAGCCGGGGAAGATGTGGTCGAACTGGTACTCGCGCAACTGGTCCAGACAGGTGCCACAGGACACCAGCACGGTCTTGATGTCCAGGTAGTTCAGGGTGTTGGCCACCCGGTGGAACAGGACCCGGTTGGCGGTGGTGATGGCCTCGCCCCTGTCGCGGTAGCCGGCCGAGGTCTGCGGATAGCCGCAACAGAGATAGCCGGGCGGCAGCACGGTCTGTGCGCCCAGCTCGTGCAACCAGGCCAGCGTGGCGAGACCCACCTGGGAGAAGAGGCGCTCGCTGCCGCAGCCGGGGAAGTAGAACACCGCGTCGCTGTCCTCAGTGACCTTGGCCGGGTCGCGCAGGATGGGCACCATGCCGGGGTCGTTGAGCCCCAGCAACGACCGCATGGGGCGCGCCGGCAGCTTGCCGGGCAGGGGCTTGTTGAGGAAGTGGATGACCTGGGCCGGGACCCTGGGGCGGCCCACCGTCGCCGGCGGCTGCCGGGTCTGCGCCTGGGCGAGCCCCAGCCGTCGGACGAGATGGTGCCCCCAACGCTGGGCGCGGTAGCCCCAGCCGATCATCAACCGGCGCGTCCACTCGATGGTGCGATCGCGCGTGGCGTTGAGGAAGAACATGGCCGCCGCCGCGCCGGGGTTGAAACGTTTTTTGCCCTGGTCGCGCAGGAACTGTCGCATGGCGGCGGTGACGTCGCCGAAGTCGATGTCCACCGGGCAGGGGTTCTTGCACTTGTGGCAGATGGTGCAATGGTCGGCGACGTCGTCAAATTCGGCGAAGTGGTTGGCGGACACCCCGCGCCGGGTCTGCTCCTCGTAGAGGAAGGCCTCGATCAGTAGCGAGGCCGCCAGGATCTTGTTGCGCGGGCTGTAGAGCAGGTTGGCGCGTGGCACGTGGGTGTTGCACACCGGCTTGCACTTGCCGCAGCGCAGGCAATCCTTGATCGAGTCGGCGATCGCGCCGATCTCGGACTGCTCCATGATCAGGGACTCCAGCTCCAGCAGGTTGAAGCTGGGTGTGTAGGCATTGCGCAGATCGGCGCCGGGCAGGAGCTTACCACGGTTGAAACGGCCCTCCGGGTCCACCGCCTGCTTGTAGCGGGCGAACTCGGCCAGCGCCTCGGGGCGCAGGAATTCCAGCTTGGTGATACCGATGCCGTGCTCGCCCGAGATCACCCCGCCCAGCGACTCGGCCAGGCGCATGATGCGGGCGACCGCCTCGTTGGCGGTCTTGAGCATTTCATAGTCGTCCGAGTTGACCGGGATGTTGGTGTGTACGTTGCCGTCGCCGGCGTGCATGTGCAGCGCGACGAAGACTCGCCGTTTGAGCACCTGGGCATGGATGCGCGCGCACTCCGTCAGCACCGGCTCGTATTCGCGGCCGGTGAAGATCTGCCGCAATTCGGCGCGCACCTCCCGCTTCCAGGACACGCGCAGACTCTTGTCCTGCAGCGCGCGGAACACCGTCTTGGCGCCCGACAGCACGATGGGCCGGCCGTCCAGGCCACAGGCATCGGCCGGCAGCGGCGCGTCGAGGTCGGCGAGATAGCCCTGCCAGCGCGCGCGCACCCGAGCGATGAGTTCCAAGGCCTGGGCGCGGCGCGCCTCGGTGAGCTGTGGGTCGGCACGCACCTCCTCGTCCTCGGCGACCGGCAGCGGCCCGCGCAGAAATGCCTCCAGGGCGTCGAGCAGGTCGAGCTTGTTGGCGATGGACAGCTCGATGTTGATGCGCTCCACCCCGTCGGTGTAGTCAGCCAGACGTTCCAGCGGGATGACCACATCCTCGTTGATCTTGAACGCGTTGGTGTGGGCGGCGATGGCGGCGGTGCGGGCGCGGTCGAGCCAGAACTTGCGCCGCAGGGCCGGATCCGCGGCGATGAAGCCCTCACCGCTGCGCGCGCGCGCAAGCCGCACCACGTGTTCGGCCGCCGCCTGAACCGCCGCGGCATCGTCGCCCACCAGATCGGCCAGCAGGACCATGTCCGGACGGGCGCTGCGCTTGGCCTTGGTAGCATAGCCCACCGCCTTGACGTAGCGCGCGTCGAGGTGCTCCAGCCCGGCCAGCTGCACGTCGCCGGGGCGGCCGTCGAGGTAGCGTTTGACCTCGACGATGGCCGGCACCGCCTCGTGCGCGCTGCCGAAGAACTCCAGGCAGACGGTGCGTCCGTGCGCCGGCAGACGGTGCAGGACGAAGGTGGCCTGGGTGATGAGGCCGTCACAGCCCTCTTTTTGGATGCCCGGCAGCCCGGCGAGGAATTTGTCGGTGACGTCCTTGCCCAGGCCCGCCTTGCGAAAGCGGTGACCGGGGATCTCCAGCAGTTCGGGCTCGCCCTTGGGGCGGCCGTCGGCGTGGTAGCGGCGGACCTCGAAGCGCGCCACGGCGACCTCGTGGATCTTGCCCAGGTTGTGATCGAGCCGCGTGACCGTGAGCCAGTCGGCCTCGGGGGTGACCATCTTCCATTCCACCAGATTGTCCAGCGCCGTGCCCCACAGCACCGCCTTCTTGCCGCCGGCGTTCATGGCCACGTTGCCGCCGATGGTGGAGGCATCGGCCGAGGTCGGATCGACGGCGAAGGCGAGCCCCGCCGCCTCGGCCGCCTCCATCACCCGGCGGGTGACCGCCCCGGCCCCGCAGGTGATGACCGGGGTGGGTTCGCTGTGGCCGGGCAGCACGCGCGACTCAATCGCCGAGAGCCAATCCAGCTTCTCGGTGTTGATCACCGCCGTCATCGGCGTGAGCGGCACCGCCCCGCCGGTGTAGCCGGTGCCGCCGCCGCGCGGGATGATGGTGAGCCCAAGTTCGATGCAACCGGCGACCAGCGGCGGGATCTCCGCCTCGCGGTCCGGCGTGAGTACGACAAAGGGGTACTCCACCCGCCAGTCGGTGGCGTCGGTGACGTGGGAGACGCGGGCGAGGCCATCGAAGGCGATGTTGTCGGTCCGGGTGTGACGCGACAGCCGCCGCAGGACCGCCTCGCGCAGCCGACGGGTCGTCTCGAAGCGGGCCTCGAAGGCGTCAACCGCCCCCTGCGCCAGGGCGAGCAGGCGGCCAACCTTCTCGTTGCCCTGGCGGCGCTTCTCGATCTCGCTCAAGCGATGGCGCAGGGCCTCGACGAGCAGCCGCTGGCGCCGAGTGTCGCGCAACAGGTCGTCTTCCAGATAGGGGTTGCGCGAGACCACCCAGATGTCGCCCAACACCTCGAACAGCATGCGTGCGGAACGGCCGGTGCGCCGCTCATGCCGCAGCTCGTCGACCAGGCGCCAGCCCTCCTCCCCCAGGATGCGCAGGACGATCTCCCGATCCGAAAAGGAGGTGTAGTTGTAAGGGATCTCGCGGATACGCTCGGTCATGGGGGAAACGTTCGGGCGACGGGCAGGCGGCCTACGCATTCTATCCGGCCGGGCGACCCACCCCCAACTGTAACCCCAAGGCGACAGTGGTCGTTTCGGTCCACGCCGGATGGTGCATCTGCAGACGGCGGGTATATGAGGAAATGCTAAACTAACTCCTGATATGGAACTCTAAGCCATCGATATGATTGGCCTGCTTGTAGTCGCCCACGGACGCCTTGGCGAGTCGCTGATCGACTGCGCCACCTATGTGCTGGGTAAACGTCCGGAACACCTCCTCTCCCTGGACCTGTCCAGCGAGAGCGACCCCGAGCGTCTGCTTGCCCGCGCGCGGGAGCAGATCGCGCAATTGGACGAGGGCGACGGTGTCCTGGTGTTGGCCGACATCTATGGCGCCACCCCCTGCAACACGGTCTGCCGTCTGGTGTCACCGGGCCGGGTGGAGGCCGTGGCCGGCGCGAGTGTCCCCATGCTGCTCAAGGCCATCACCTACCGCCGGGAACCCCTTGCCCAGCTGGCCGACCGCGTGGTGCTGGGGGCGCGTGAAGGCGCCTTCCATATCCATACGGAAACCGCCGATGCTGGAACGTGAGGTCCAGATCGTCAACAAGCTAGGTCTGCATGCCCGCGCCTCGGCCAAACTGACGCAAACCGCCGCCCGCTTCGCGTCAGACATCTGGCTGGCGCGCGATGGCCGCCGTGTGAACGGCAAGAGCATCATGGGGGTGATGATGCTGGCGGCGGCCAAGGGCACGACGTTGAAGCTCACGGTCGACGGCCCGGACGAACAGGAGGCCATGGCGGCGCTGACCACACTGATCGCCGACAAATTCGGAGAGGAGCAGTGAGCGCTGGGGCTCCCTCGGCTTGCCGGCCAGGGGCGGTCCGAGGCTAAAATCGCCTCACCCCTCACCCTTCACCTGTCTATGCCCTTCACCCTGCACGGCATTGGCGTGTCCGGCGGCTACGCCATCGGCCGGGCCCAGCTCTTCTCGCACGACCGGCTGGAGGCGCCGCACTACGTCCTGCGCCGTGAGGACCTGAAAGGGGAGATCGCCCGCTTCGAAGAGGCGGTCGCCAGCGTGCGGGCTGAACTGATCAATCTCCAGGAACACCTGCCCGAGCACGCCCCGGCGGAGCTCTCGGCCTTTCTCGACGTGCATCGCCTGATCCTGGAGGACGCCATGATCTCCGAGGCGCCCAAGCGCCGCATCGAGGAGGGGCGCTGCAATGCGGAGTGGGCCCTGGCGCAGCAGACCCAGGCCTTGATCGACCAGTTCGAGGCCATGGAAGACCCCTACCTGCGCGAGCGCAAACACGACGTGCGCCAGGTGAGCGAACGCATCATGAAGGCCCTCATGGGCCATCCCGGCCAGGTGCCGGTGAAGACGGCCGGCGAGGAGGCGAGCGTGCTGGTGGCGCACGATCTCTCCCCCAGCGACATGGTGCTGTTCAAGCGTCACCACTATGCCGCCTTCATCACCGACCTCGGCGGCGCCACCTCGCACACGGCAATCCTCGCCCGCAGCCTCAACATCCCGGCGGTGATGGCCCTGCACAACGCCCGCGCACTGATCCGCGAGGGCGATGTCCTGGTGGTGGATGGGGTGAACGGGGTGGTCATCGTCGACCCCGATGCGGCCATCCTGGAGGAATATCGCATCCGCCAGGACCAGTGGCGGCTGGAGCAGCTCAAGCTCAAGCGGCTGAAGAAAAGCCCGGCCACCACCCTGGACGGCACACCGGTGGAGCTGCTCGCCAACATCGACCTGCCGCAGGACGTCCAGGACGCCCTGGAGCAGAACGCCGCCGGCATCGGCCTGTTCCGCAGCGAGTTCCTCTACATGAACCGCGACGACCTGCCCGACGAGGACGAGCAGTTCGAGGCCTACCGCCAGGTGGTCAAGGCGATGAAGGGCCGTCCGGTGGTCATCCGCACCCTGGACCTCGGCGCCGACAAGCGCCTGCCTTGGCTCAAACGCGACAGCGTCAACCCCGCCCTGGGACTGCGCGCCATCCGCCTGTGCCTGTCGGAACCGCCCATCTTCCTCGCCCAGGTACGCGCCATGCTGCGCGCCAGCCACTACGGGGATGTACGCATCCTCCTGCCCATGCTGGCCAACCTCAAGGAGCTCGAACAGGCCCTCTCGCTCATCGAGATGGCCAAGGAGTCGCTGGACATCTCGCACATCCCGTACAACCGCAACACCCCCATCGGCGGCATGATCGAGGTGCCAGCCGCGGCCCTGGCGGCCGAGTGGTTCGCCCGCCGGCTCGACTTCCTGTCCATCGGCACCAACGACCTGATCCAGTACACCCTGGCGATCGACCGGACCGACGACAGCGTGGCTCACCTCTACGACCCCCTGCACCCGGCGGTGCTCAAGCTGATCCACCACACCCTGCGCACCGGCACGCGCCTGCACAAGCCGGTCTCGGTGTGTGGCGAGATGGCGGGTGATGCGCGCATGACCAAACTCCTGCTGGGCCTGGGGCTGCGCAGCTTCTCCATGCACCCGGCCCACCTGCTGCGCGTCAAGCAGCAGATCCTGCGCAGCGATCTGGCCGAGGTCGCCCCGCTCGCCGCACGACTGCTGCGCGCCGGTCAACCCGAACGCATCCAGTCCTGCCTGGAACGTCTGAACGCCTGAGGGGCCGCGGGCTATAGGGGCGAGGGGATGATCAGCCAATGGCTCACAGCCAGCGCGCTAAGGAACGTCTGCACAACCCACCCCCTGACTGGGCAGCCTGACGCATGTGACGCAGCACGCCATAGGAGCCCCGACGATGAAACAAGCCAGCCTCGGAGCAGGGTTCGAACTCAAAGTGAAGACCACACGCAAGCGCCAGTATGCGCCAGATGCAGCGTGTGCTGCCGTGGCAGGCGCTGGAGGCGCTCATTGCCCCGCACATGCCGGCTCCCGGCCCCAAGGGCGCACACCCCCAGTATCCGGTGTCGGTGCTGCGGCGCATTGACTGCCGAATTCGTCGGGCTGGACCTGGGAGTGGACACGGTGCCCGATGAGACCACCATCCTGCGCTTTCGGCACCTGCTGGAAGAGAAGGTCCTCAGTGCGCAGATGCTCAAGCTCGTCAACGACATCCTCACCCAGCGCGGCCTGATGGTCAGAAGCGCAACCGTCGTGGACGCTACCCTGATTGCGGCGCCTAGCTCCACGAAGAACCAAACGCGCAGCCGGGACCCTTAAGATGCACCAGACGAAGAAGGGCAACCCGTGGCATTTTGGCTGCAAGGTCCATGTCGGCACGGATGCGGCCAGCGGCCTGGCGCACAGCGTGGTGGGGAGGCCTGCCAACGTCCATGACGTCACGCAGACGCACGCCCTGCTGCTGGAGAGGCGCGCGACGTCTTGGCCGATGCGGGCTACCAGGGCGTGGACAAGCGCGAGGAGATCAAGGCGCGACACCCCGAGGTGAACGGGCACGTGGCTATGCGCCCCGGCAAGCGTCGGCAGCTGGACACCAGCCAGCCGCTGGGGGCGATCATCGACCCGATCGCGACCGTCAAGGTGCAATCGCGCGCGGCGAGCACATCTTCGGCGTGCTCAAGTGCGTCTTTCGCTACACCAAGGTACGCGACCAGGGCCTGAAGAAGAATGCCGCGCAGATCACCACGCTTCTGATGCTGGCCAACCTGTGGATGGTGTGCAGGTACCTGATGCAGCCCTTGAGGGGTTGAGTGCGCCCAAACGGGGCGCAAACGCCCCGTTCGGGGATGGAAAAGGCCCCGGCGGGGGCCAAAACGGCCCCGAAAGCTCGCCGAAACGATGCCAAAGTCCATCACGTGAAACCCAAGCCCCGCCACGGCGTCAGCGGGGGGGTTGAGCAGACTCGCCCTAAACCGGTGGTTATCGTTTGAGTTGCAACACCTTGAACGAGCCTCCGTCTTCTTTCGGCCCCCCGGCAAGCGGCTATCGCCTCCTGGCGGTCTTGTGGCAGGAGAATCGAGTGCGGATGTACTCCTGCGCGCGCTCAGGTGACAACTTCACGGTCCCTGGTCCCCTTCGCACGAAGAAGTCGCCGTCGGCGCTGGCCTCCATCCCTTTCCATTTTAGGAACATGGGCTCTGGGCTGCGCTGGCAACTCACGACGCAGACGGTCTTGCCCTGGACGACCTGCATCCTGAGGTCAATGCAGGTGCTCGCGCGATCGCCGAGGCCGTCGCGCACGACCTGGTCGAGATGCTGCATGAACTGGTCGTCGGTGTCGAAGCCATCCCCCTCGATGCCGACGATCGAGCCATCATCGGCGACGCCGATCAGGAGATCCCCGCCCTCGGTGTTCAGGAATGCGGCAATCGTCTTTAGCACCGCGTGGGTCACCCCTCGGTCGTCTTGTCGCCGTTCCTTCAGGTTCCAGCGGAGCGTGGGCTTGAACTCGAGCGTCTTCGACTCACCCCGCTTGATCAGCGCCTCGGCGTTGCGGTGGGTGCGCAGGTACTGGTCGAAGAGAAAGTTCTTCACCGCCTCGCCGAAGGCGCGGTCGTCGGTGATGCGCTTGTAGAGTTCGAAGTTCGAGTCCACGATTTCCTGGATCACCTGCTCGACCTTCTGGTCGAAAGTGAGCCGTACGTTCTCGCGCGTGTTGACGCGCGCGGCGGCATCGAGCGCCGCGTCGCCGTCCAGCTTCTCCATCATCTGACCGAGCGTTACGCGGTGCTCGGGACCGAGGTTCAGGCCGAACCGCTCATTGAGTTCGGCAATGATTCGTGAAAGGGCTTCCAGCTCCTCCGGCGCCGGGCCCTGCGGGCCCTTCGTCCCGACGGGTTCCAGGACGCCGGGCTTGCGCTCTAGCGTGATCCTGCCGCTTGCGGTTCGCTGGATTCGGTAGGACTCCATGTCGATGTTCTGCTGTACCTCGCGCGGCAGCGTCTCCCGGTCGGCGGGCAGCAGGCGCCGCAGGTGGCGCGCGAAGACGTAGAGCTTTTCAAGCTCAGCGTCTGTGAACGTGAGCACCTGGGCGAGGAAGGCGTAGAGGCGGATGTAGTCGGTGAGCTGGCCGCGGAAGTCGGCACGCTCGTCGTCAGAGAGTTCCCGGAAGCGCCCGACGATCGGCGCGAGCACCGCATAGAGTCGGTCTTGCGTCGTTTTGGGGTCGAAGTAAAGCTTCGCGAAGGCCTCCACGTCGGCTTCGGTGTAAACGGGAAAGGTCGTGAGGCGGCTTTGGATCTCGTAGAGCAGGTTCGGGTCGGTGGCCTCCGAAAGCAGCGTCGTCTCGTAATAGGGCTCGAAGGCGGCCTTGATCTCGTCCGATTCGTTCGCGAAGTCGAGCACGATCGTGCCTTTTTTCTCCGGATGGGTACGGTTCAGCCGCGAGAGCGTCTGCACCGCGTTCACGCCGCCGAGCTTCTTGTCCACGTACATCGTGTGGAGCAGCGGCTGGTCGAAACCGGTCTGAAACTTGTTGGCGACGATCAGCAACCGATACTCGGGTCGGTCGAAGGCCTTGGGCGTCTGCGCCTCGGGAAAGCCGTTCATGTTCGCCTCGGTGTAGTCCTTGCCGCCGTCCCGGACCGTCCCCGAGAACGCTACCAGCGCCTTGAACGGATAGCCGCGATCGGCGAGGTAGCGATCGACCGCCAGTTTGTAGCGCACCGCGTGCAGGCGGGAGCGGGTGACGATCATCGCCTTGGCCTTGCCCCCGATCTCGTTCTGCACCTGCGCCGCGAAGTGCTCGACCATGATCCGCACTTTCTCGTTGATCGCGTGCGGGTGCAGATCGACGAAAGACTTGAGCAGGGACGCGGCCTTCCGCTTGTCGTAGCGCGGATCGCCCTCGATCTTTTTGACGAGCCGCCAGTAGGCCTTGTAGGTCGTGTAGTGGGCGAGCACGTCGAGGATGAAGCCCTCTTCGATCGCCTGACGCATGCTGTAGAGATGAAACGGCGCGAACTTCCCGTCCGCACGCCGCTCGCCGAACAGCTCGAGGGTCTTGGGCTTGGGTGTGGCAGTGAAGGCAAAAAACGAGACGTTCGGCAGCCGCCCGCGCTTTTCCATCTCGGCGAGGATGCGGTTTTCCAGCGCCTCCTCGGGCGTGGACGCAGCAGCCTCCTCCCGTTCGGCTTCTTCGAGCGAGCCGAAGCTGAGTACGGCCTTCATGTGCTTGCTGCTTTCGCCCGACTGGGAGGAGTGCGCCTCATCCACAATCACGGCGAAGCGCTTGCCCGGAAGTGCACCGATCTGCTCGGAGATCACCGGGAACTTCTGGAGCGTCGTGACGATGATCGTCTTGCCCGACTCGAGTGCCTCCTTGAGCTGGCGCGAAGTGGTGTCGATGTTCTCGACCACACCGAGCGTCTGCTCGAACTGACGCATGGTCCTCTGGAGCTGGCGATCCAGCACGCGCCGGTCGGTCACGACCACGATCGAGTCGAACACGCGCCGGTCGGAGGCATCGTGCAGGGTCGAGAGCTGGTGTGCCAGCCAGGCTATCGTGAAGCTCTTGCCGCTTCCGGCCGAGTGCTGGATGAGATACCTCTGCCCGGGGCCGCGAGCGCGGGCGTCGGCCACCAGCCGACGCACGCATTCGATCTGGTGATAGCGGGGGAAGATCAACGACCGCTTGCCGTTCTTGCGGCCCTTCTCGTCTTCGTCCACGACTTCGTGGATGAACTGGCGCACCAGGTCGAGCACGCTGTCGCGCGCCCAGATGGCTTCCCAGAGGTAGGCCGTCGCGTAGCCCTGGCGCGTGGGTGGCACGGGCGGGTTGCCGGCGCCGCCGAAGCGGCCCTGGTTGAACGGCAAAAAGCGCGTCTTCGCGCCCTGCAGGTGCGTGGTCATGTAAACCAGCTCCGGGTCCACCGCGAAATGCGCGAGGCAGCGGCCGTAGGCGAAAAGCGGTTCGCGCGGGTCGCGGTCGGTCTTGTACTGGCGGATCGCGTCCTCGACGGTCTGGCCGGTGAGGGGGTTCTTGAGCTCGGCGGTGAAGATCGGGATGCCGTTCAGGAACAGCACCAGATCGAGGCTCTTCGTCTCGTCCTTCGTGCTATAGCGGAGCTGGCGGACCACGGAGAAGAGGTTCGCCTGATAGAGCCGCCGTGTCTCCTCGTTGAGACCGCTCGCGGGTCGGAAGTACGCAAGCCGGAACTTGCAGCCCGAGTCCTTGATGCCGCCCCGCAGCACGTCGAGCGCCCCGCGCCGCTCGATTTCGGCGGCAAGGCGCTTCAAAAACTGCTCCTTGACTGCCGCGCCGTGGTGCTGGGTGAGCTTCTGCCATTCCTTGGGTTGCGTGGCGAGGACGAAGTCCACCACGTCGCGCGGCAAGAGGCACAGGGTGCGGTCGTAGTCCTCCGGCTTGCGCTTGCGGTAGCCGCCAGCTGGGGTGTCGCCATATGGCGGCGATGTCTCGCGCATGGCCTTCGCGTCGCTGGCGCAGGCGTCGGGACCGTGCTGGAGCAGCCCGCACTCGATCGCCTCCTCGAAGGCGCGTTCGGAGATCTCGGGGCTCATGGGCGCTCGGTTCCCTCCTTCAGCACGCTCAGATAACGGTCGTACACGAACAGCCGGTTGCGGCGCTTGCCGGTCAGTTCCCGTGCGATCTTCAACTCGGCGAGGAGGTCCATGCCCGATGCCGCGGCCGGGAACGAAAGGCCGGTGGTGCGACAGATTTCGGGCAGGGACAAGATCGGGCGCGCCTTGAGCGCGTCGTAAACGCGCAGCGCCGAGCCGGCGCGGCGTCCCCCTTGCTCGATCCGCGCGCGGTCGTCGCCGAACATGGCTGCCAGGCGTTGCGCCGTCTCCACCGCGCCCTGCGCCGTCAGGCGCACGCCCTCCAGGAAAAAGGCGAGCCACGCCTCCCAATCGCCTTCCCGCCTGACGAGGTCGAGCAACGCGTAGTAGTCCTGGCGGTGCTGCTTGAAATAGAGGCTGAGATAGAGCAATGGGTCCCGCAGCACCCCCGCATGGCACAGCAGGAACGTGATCAACAGTCTGCCGACCCGGCCGTTGCCGTCGAGGAACGGATGAATCGTCTCGAACTGCACGTGCGCGAGCGCGGCACGCACCAGCACCGGAAGGCCGTCGTCCTCGGCGTGCAGGAAGCGCTCGAGCGCGTCCATGCAGTCGGCGACCATGGTGTGCGGCGGGGGAACGAAGGTCGCGTTGCCGGGGCGCGTGCCGCCGATCCAGTTCTGCGATCGGCGGAACTCGCCGGGGTCCTTGCCGCTGCCGCGCCCGCGCGAGAACAGTACGCCGTGGATCTCGCGGATCAGCCGGTTCGAGAGCGGGAAACCCTCGCGCAGTCGCGCAAGGCCGTGATCCAGCGCGGCGACGTAATTGGACACCTCGACCACGTCGTCGAGCGGCACGCCGGGCGCCTCGTCCAGTTCGAACAGCAGCAGATCGGACAGCGACGATTGCGTGCCTTCGATCTGCGAGGACAGGACGGCTTCCTTGCGGACGTAGCTGTAGAGGAAGAGCGACTTGTCCGGCAGCAGGGTCGAAACGCCGTCGAGGCGACCGAGCGCAAGCACTGCGGCTTCTAAGGAGCGTTGGAGGTTGGCTTCCAATGCGAGCGGCGGTGTCGGCGGCAGCGGCGCCGGCACGAACGCACGAACCGCTTCTCCCCCGGTCGCCGTCACCACGTAAGTGCCTGTCTCGCCCCGTTTCATCCGGTGGGATTCCTATTGACGAGAACTCAATAGCCGCGAATGCTATTAAGACTTTATGGGCCAAGTATGAATAACCAAGAACGTGGGGTCAAGCGCGGCTTGGCGGCCTGTAACGAGGCAGCGGGCGCGGGGCGTCTGCCTGCGGTCCCCTCCCTCATGCCGTCTCCTCCCGCACGTCAATCTTGCCCGTCACCGCGGCGGAGATGAGCGCGGTGCGGTATTCCTTGAGCCGCTCGATGGCCTCGCGGACCTTGGCGATGAGCGCATCGATCTTCGCCGTCTCGCGGTCGAGGAAGGCGGCGATGGCGCGTTGCTCGTGGAGAGGCGGTTTCTGCACCTGGATTTCTCCCAGCATGGAGCGGCTGACGCGGTCCCTCGTACCGCCCCGACATATCCCGCTCAGCCATGCCAGGTACTCGGAACTACTGAGCGCATAGACGACAAATGCGGCATGAACGTCGCTCGCGGGTTTGAGGATGCACACGTCAACGGATGTGATCATTCGACACCCAAGATCAGGTGCGAGACATGCGCGCCCGACTGGATCAGCGAGGCGGCAGATCAATACATCTCCAGGAAAGACTTCAGTGCAGTGGAAGGCGCGGAAGGTCTCTTCGTCAATGTAGCGAAAGCCCTGTTCCTTGTACTCGCCGATCCCCACGTTGCCCGTCTGGATGAGTCGGATGCCTTCGTCCCGAATGAACGGCAACTCGATCCAGTCGCCGTCCGTAAATGTCTTGTAACCTGGCCGCGCCAACGCTCGGATCGGCTTCACCTCCCAATGCGCCGGAATCTCCCCCAGCCACTCGATGCCGGAGTCCTTCATGGGGGCGGTCGGGTCGAGGCCCTTGGTGACGGCGCGGGTGATGAGGGCGGTGCGCTTCTCCTGCAAGAGCTCGATTAGCCGCTCCTTCTTCGCCACCAGTGCATCGATCTTCGCCGTCTCCCGGTCGAGGAAGGCGGCGATGGCGCGTTGCTCTGGCTCGGGGGGAACGGCGAGTTCCACATTCTCGAGCGTCCCCTTGGCAAGTTCTCGAAAAGTGCTCCCCTGTCCCAACGATTCGAGTTCTGGCCGCGCGGCAAGCAGCTCGTAGTAATGGAATTCCCGCGAGGCCGAGTCACGGAACACCAAACTACGGCAGCCTTGGTTGGTGCAGAGGTCTACGCCAGCGATCGCGAGGTGACCAATGGGGGATCGTGTAGAAAGGACGAGGGAACCAGCGGGTACGACTGTCGTGCCGCAGCTTCGGTATCCCGCCGCTGTGATATTGCGCCGGGTCGTGGCGATAGTGGCACCCACGAGATCGCCGAGATCCTCCGGGGTAACCCATGGGATGTCACCGTCCCAGAACGACGGCTCGCCACTTGCCGGAGTTGAGCCGTTGACCACTCGGAAGATGCCCTTCAGCCGCTTCACCTCCCAATGCGCCGGGATCTCCCCCAGCCACTCGACGCGGGAGTCCTTGTAGGCGGGGTAGGGCTTGAAACGGCGTTGACCGCCGCCTAAAACGTCGGCACCAAGGCGTGGTGTGCCATCAGGTTGCGTCATCTGTTCGTTCATCGGCCCGTCACCTCCGCCAGCATGCGCAGGATGTCCTGCTCGATTGCGCGGATGTCGGCCTCGATCTCCTCGAGCGGGCGGGGTGGCGTGTAGCGGTAGAAGTAGCGGTTGAAGTTGATCTCGTAGCCGACGATTCCGACCTTGCCGTCCTTGGGATCGCGTTTGCTGGTGTCGATCCAGGCATCCGGTAGGTGCGGCTTGACCTCGCGCTCGAAGAACGCTCGAACGCTCGCCGGCACGCCCTCCGCGTCCACCGGATCGTCACCCTGAGGAAGCGGCACACTCTCGCTGTCGCGCAGCTCGGGGTCGGGCTCGGGGTGGCCGTCCTTGTCGCGGCAGATGGCAGCCGTTTCGTCGCGCTCGGCGAGGGCCGAGAGGATGACTTTGCGCGCCGGTGCTGGCAGCTTCACGCCGATCTTCTTCGCGGCGTCGTCCAGCGCCCGCTCGAATTCCTCCCGATCCTTGAACAGGGTGCCCGGCAATGTGCCAAGCAGCGAACGGATCGCCTGCTGAAGCCTCCTGCCCTCGGCCTCTTCCTGGGCTTTGGCCGCCCCCTTCTTCTTCGACTGCGCCAGCGCCTGGAAGCCCTTTTCCGCCTCGAGCCGCGCGATGCGCTCGGGGCTGGCCTGGAAGTTCAGGCGCAGCGGCCGTTCCACGGTGATCTTGCGGAAGCCGAAGTGGGTGGTCGGGAAAATGCGGCTCACCACCACCTCTTCTTCCTGGCCGTCCTTGGTGATCCGGCGCGTGTCGCCGTCTTTGAAGTCAGTCAGGATCTTCACGATGTCCTGCGCGCGTTCGGGCGGGATCTCGCGCCGCTTGTCGCCCAGGCTCTTCCTCATCGGCGCCCAGAAGCGGCTCGCATCAATGAGCTGCACCTTGCCCTTGCGCTCGGGCGCCTTGCGGTTGGTAAGTACCCAGACGTAGGTTGCGATGCCGGTGTTGTAGAAAAGCTGCTCTGGCAGGGCGATGAGGGCTTCGAGGAGGTCGTTTTCGAGAATGAAGCGGCGAATCTCACTCTCGCCGCTTCCGGCGTCGCCCGTGAAAAGCGGCGAGCCGTTCATGATGATCGCGATGCGCGAGCCGCCTTCTTTCGGGTCTTTCATGTGCGCGAGCATGTGCAGCAGGAAGAGCAGTTGCCCGTCGCTGATGCGCGGCAGTCCCGCGCCGAAGCGACCCGCGGCCCCGCGCTCATGCTCGGCGCGCACGGCGTCCTCGTCGCGTTTCCAGTCCTTGCCGTAGGGCGGATTGGCGATCAGGTAGTCGAAGCTGCGGCCCGCGTGGCGGTCGTTCGAGAGCACGCTGCCGAAGGCGATGTTGTCCGCATCGCGCCCGGTTGGGTCTTTCATGAAAAGGTCGGACTTCGAGACGGCCCAGGTCTCCGGGTTCACCTCCTGGCCGAAGAGGTGGATGTCGGCTTCCGGATTGATCGCTGGGCGGTTGACCTCGCCGTTTCGCCGCCAGCCGATGGTGATGTGCTCCTTGGCGATCATGAGCATGCCGCCCGAGCCGCAGCAGGGGTCATAGACCGTGCACACGATCCCCTTGCGGCGGATGCGCTCCGTGTCGCCAGCGAGCATCAGCTCCACCATCAGATGCACCACATCGCGCGGGGTGAAGTGCTCGCCGGGGTTCTCGTTCAGGGCCTCGTTGAACTTGCGAATCAGCTCCTCGAAGATCGTCCCCATCGTCGGGTTGTCGATCTTGTCGGGGTGGAGATCGACTTTCTTGAAGCGCTCGAGCACCTGGAAGAGCAGCCCCGCCTCGTCGAGTTTGGAGATCGTGTTGTCGAAGTCGAACTTCTCCAGCACCTCGCGCATGTTGGGGCTGAAACCGGCGATGTAATTGCGGAGGTTGGCGGCAAGATGCGGCGCGTCGGCCAGCAGCTTGTCGAAGTCGTAGCGCGAGGTGTTGTAGAAGGCAAAACCTGAAGTCTTGCGCAGCAACGCGTCGAGGTTTTCAAGCCTGCCTTGGTAGCGGGCCTGAGCTTCCAGAACCTTCGCCTTGGTCGGCGCCAGCACGCAGTCGAGCCGCCGCAGCACCGTAAGCGGCAGGATCACGTCCTGGTATTTCCCGCGCTTGAAGGTATCGCGGATCAGGTCGGCAACACCCCAGAGGAAACTGACGATTTCGCTGTGGTTCACTTGTTTGCGCTCCGATTGCTGCAGCAGAAGTCCTCAAAAATTCAGACCTGGATCAGCTCGTCCCTGCTAGGCGTATCGTTCTTTCTGTAAATTCCGTTTTGCCCGTGGCCAGCTGGGCGGGGAACGAAGGTGCGTAGCGCCGGAGGTCGCCGCCCAGCAGGCGGCACGATGGTGGGTCTTGAGGCCATGACATCGAGAAAGGAGTGTACCCCTCATGGCGACGCGGGTCGAAACGCATCCGCTGGAAGCCCCAAGATCGAGCGCGACGAGTTTATTGGCGCCCGACCTCACGAGCGCTCTGCGACCCGGCGCTATAGGGCCCCCGGCTTCAAACCCAAGACCATGCTCACCCGGCATGGCGAATTGACCTTTGGCTGCGACCGCTCGGCTTCGCTGCTCTGACACAGGGCAGCGCCTTGCTGCGCGCAGTCGCGCAGACCCTCACGCAACGACGGCCAGGCGGCGGACTCGGCCGCCGTCCCCGCCGGGTTGGCAGCCTCGGATGGACGCTGCGCCCGCCGCCAGGGCCAGAGGCCGTACAGGCCCACGCCCAGCACGGCGATGACCCGCCAGAGGGGCGGTGCATACCAGGCCGCCAGGGCGGAGCCCAGCAGGCCGAGGAGCAGGATGATGGTGTGCCGGTTTTTCAAGCGTCCCCCGTGAGTCGATGGACGTCACGGGGGTTATCGGCAGGCGGGAAACTTGAGACGGTCTGTGTTGATCGTTTACGGGACGGTCAGACCGCGGGGCCGCCCGAGTGCGTCCGTCAGTGAGCCAGGGCGGCCTGCAGCAGCTTTTGCAGCTCGCCGCTCTGATACATCTCGCGCATGATGTCGGAGCCGCCGATGAACTGGCCGTTGATGTAGAGCTGCGGGATGGTCGGCCAGTTGGCGTACTGCTTGACCCCCTCGCGGATGGCGTTGTCCTCCAGCACGTTGACGCTGAAGAAGTCCTCGACCCCGCAGGCGCGCAGGATGGCCACGGCATTGGCCGAAAAGCCGCATTGCGGGAACTGGGGCGTACCCTTCATGTAGAGCACCACCGGGTGGGTGGTGACCTGCTCGCGGATGATGTCTTGGACGCTCATGATCTCATCTCCAATTCTTGACTAAATAGGTCGGATTTTTCCTCCTGCCGACCGGCTTGTCAATCCCAACTTGGGACTTGGACGGCTGCGCCAGCCGGCCAAGTCGTGCACAATCCCTGCACCGACCGTCTGCAGCCCCGCCTCGGGGCGTCATCGGACTGTGTTATTGATACGGAAAAACGCTTTGAGTAGCCTGCCATGGACACGCTGCGCGACTTCCACACCCGCAATCTGCGCCTCGACCAGGGTCCGCCCGAGGCCTGGCGCGCGCGGCTTCTCGCCTACTTCGACAAGACCACGGCGATCTACGAGCGGCTGTTCGACTGCCTGAAGGACGACGCCGCCTTCTATGTGCAGCCGGAGCCTTTACGCCATCCCCACATCTTCTACTTCGGCCACACCGCCACCTTCTACATCAACAAGCTCAACGCCGCCGGCCTGATCGACTTCCGTCTCAACCCGGAGTTCGAGTCGATGTTCGCCATCGGCGTGGACGAGATGAGCTGGGACGACCTCAACCCCAACAACTACCGCTGGCCGGAGGTGGCGGCCGTGCGCGACTACCGCGCGCGCATGAAGGCGGTGGTGCGCGAGGTGATCCAGACCCTGCCCATCGAGCTGCCGGTGGGCTGGCTCAGCCCGGCCTGGGCCATCCTGATGGGGATCGAGCACGAGCGTATCCACTTGGAGACCTCCTCGGTGCTGATCCGGCAAACCGATCTGAAGTACATCAAGCCCCTGGAGGACCCGGTACACGCCTTCTGGCAGCGCTGTCCGCTGGCGCGCAACGACCCCGCGGCCGTGCCGGCCAACGAACTGCTGCCCGTGCCGGGCGGGCGGGTGGTGCTGGGCAAGGCGCGCGACCACAACCTGTATGGCTGGGACAACGAATACGGCCGGCACGCGGCCGAGATCGCCCCATACCGGGCGAGCCGCTTCCTGGTCAGCAACGCCGAATTCCTCGCCTTCGTCGAGGCCGGTGGTTACGAGCAACCGCAGTGGTGGACCGAGGAAGGGCGGCGCTGGCTCGAGTACCGTAAGGCGCAACACCCGCTGTTCTGGCGGCGCGTCGACGGCCGCTGGCGCTACCGGGCCCTGCTCGCCGAGATCGACATGCCTTGGGACTGGCCGGTGGACGTCAACTGGCTGGAGGCCAAGGCCTTCTGCAACTGGAAATCCGCACAGACCGGACGGCGGCTGCGCCTGCCGACCGAGGACGAGTGGGTGCGCCTGCTCGATCACTCGGGCATCCCGGACGAACCCGACTGGGGCCCGGCCGGGGCGGCGCCAGGCAACATCAACCTGGAGCACTGGGCGAGCGCCTGCCCGGTGGACCGCTTCGCCTTCCGTGACGGCTTCCACGACGTGGTGGGCAACGTCTGGCAATGGACCGAGACCCCCATCGACGCCTTCGAGGGCTTCGAGGTGCATCCCTGGTATGACGACTTCTCCACCCCCACCTTCGACGACAAGCACAACCTGATCAAGGGCGGCAGCTTCATCTCCACCGGCAACGAGGCCAACCGCCACTCGCGCTACGCCTTCCGCCGCCACTTCTTCCAGCATGCCGGCTTCCGCTATGTCGAGGCGGGCGAGAACCCCTATGCGGCGCGGGTCGAGCGGTCCACGCAGAACCTCTACGAGACCGACCGGCTGCTCGCGCAGTACTGCGAGTTCCACTACGGCCCCGAGTACTTCGGCGTGGCCAACTTCCCCAAGGCCTGCGCCGCGCTATGCCTGGCGTACATGGCGGAACGGCCACGCCGGCGCGCACTCGACCTGGGCTGCGCCACCGGGCGTGCCGCCTTCGAGCTGGCGCGCGGCTTCGAGGTGGTCGAGGGCATCGACTACACCGCCCGCTTCATCCGCATCGCCCTGGCACTCAAGGAGGGCCAGCGGGTGCAATACGCCATCCCCACCGAGGGTGAGCTGACAGAATCGCGCGAGATCGACCCCGCGGCCCTGGGGCTGGCCGAGGTCGCCGCACGGGTCGCCTTCTGGCAGGGGGACGCGGCCAATCTGAAGCCGCAATTCACCGGCTACGACCTCGTCTTCGCCGGCAACCTCATCGACCGGATGAACCGCCCACGCGCCTTCCTCGCCAGCGTGCACGAGCGGCTGAACCCCGGCGGCCTGCTGATCCTGACCTCGCCCTACACCTGGCTCACGGAATTCACGCCCAAGGAGGAATGGCTGGGCGGCCTCACCCGCGACGGCCGGCCGGTGACCACCCTGGAGGGCCTGCATGAACACCTCGATGCCCATTTCCGGCTGATCGACCGGCGCGACGTCCCCTTCGTCCTGCGCGAGACCGCACGCAAGTTCCAGCACACCCTGGCGGAGATGACGGTGTGGGAGCGGCGCTGAGTTTCGATTTCGACAACCCGATCGACCGCAGCTACACGCACAGCGTCAAATACGACCTGCGACAGGCCCGGTTCGGGCGGGCGGAGGTGCTGCCGTTGTGGGTCGCGGACATGGACTTCGCCGCGCCACCTTGCGTAGAGTCGGCGCTCGCCGCGCGTGCCGCCCACCCGATCTATGGCTACACCGTCACCCCGCCGGCGGCCGCCGCGGCCATCGCCGCCTGGCAGCAGCGGCGGCACGGCTGGGCCGTGGCGCCCGAATGGGTGCGGGTGGGGCCCGGCCTGTTGCCGCTGCTGGCGGTGTCGATCGAGGCCTTCAGTCGCCCCGGCGAGGCCGTGGCGGTGCCCACGCCGGTCTACAACCCATTGTTCGAGTGTCCCGAACGCCTCGGCCGGCGGGTGATCCGGCTGCCCCTGCGACTAGGCCCGACGGGTCCGGAATTCGACCTGGACGCCTGGGCCGAGGCCCTGACGCCGGAGACCCGGCTCCTCATCCTGTGCAGCCCGCACAACCCTTGCGGCCGGGTGTGGCGACACGACGAACTCGAACGGCTGGGGGCGCTCTGCCTGCGCCACGACCTCCTCATCGTCAGCGACGAGATCCACGCCGACCTGGTCTACCCGGGGCAGCCTCACCTGCCCCTCGCCAGTCTCTCGGCCGAGCTCGCCGCCCGCACCGTCACGCTCAACTCGCCGGGCAAGACCTTCAACATCGCCGGGCTCAACACCGCCTACGCCATCGTCCCGGACCCGGCCCTGCGCGAGCGCCTGCACGCGGCCTTACAGGCCCATTACTTGGAAGGGCCCAACCTGATGGGTCTCACCGCACTGCTGGCGGCCTATGGCGAGGGCGAGGCCTGGCTTGCGGCGCTCATGGCCTATCTCGCCGACAATCTCGACCTTGCCCTCGCCACCCTCGCCCCCCTGGCGCCGCGGGTCGTCTGCGCCCGCCCGCAGGCCACCCACCTGCTGTGGCTGGACTGCCGCGGCCTGGGGCTGCCCGACGCGCAACTCCACCGCCGGCTCATCGACGCCGGCCTGGGCCTGTCGCCCGGCACCCAGTTCGGGCCGGAGGGCAGCGGCTTCATGCGGCTCAATTTCGCCCTGCCGCGCGCCAGGCTGCGCGAGGCGCTCGACCGGCTGGTCGCGGCCTTGGCCTGAGTGCCGGCCAAGCGGCCTTCACCGGTATCTCATCCCCAGTTGACGCCAGGCCCTGCCTGGGGGTTAGATTGGGATTTATTGCCTGGAGCCCAATGTGACCGAACTCAGCCCCGAAGAACGCGCCCACATCAACGCCCGCATCCTGGCCCTGGAGACCGAGCACCGCGACATGGACCGCGCCATCGAACACCTCATCAACACGGGCTATCCGGACGAGCTGAGCCTCAAGAGGCTCAAGAAGCGCAAACTGGCGATCAAGGATGAGATCGCCCAGCTCAAGATGGCGATGATGCCGGACATGCCGGCCTGACCGCTGCGGACGTTGCGTCTATTCGTTTTCCCCGTAGGGAAAGCGCACATGGCCGTAGCGCACGGCCAGCACCGCCAGCGACAGCAGCAGGATGGCGCCCGACACCGCGATCAGGTGGATGAGCTCCATGTTCTTGATGTCCAGCACGATGTAGCGGGCGAGCGCGACGATGGCGATGTAGATGGGGAAACGCACCGGCAGCTTGCCGGAGCGGTAATAGACCCCCACCATGGCCAGGATCTCCAAGTAGAGGAACATCAACAGCAGGTCGGCCAGGGTCACCACGCCGTTGGTGATCATCACGTTGACCTCGTGCACACCGGCGAAGATGGTGGCGACGACGATCACCAGCAGACCGAGCTGCTCGATCACGTGCAGCAGGGTGATGGCGACCTTGGAGGTGGGGATGTTGTCCATGGCGGACTCGTTTTGAGGCGGGTACCCCTTTTTATGCCGGCCGCCGTCGCGCGTCAACCGAAACGGTCGCTCAGTTCTGCAGTTGCACCTGGGTGGTGAACATCAACAGGCCGTAGTCGCGCTCGTACTCGGCCTGGAGGCGTTCGACGATGCGGTTGATCAGGGCCTCATCGCCCACGACCTCGATGCGGATGTTGCCGCTCACCGTCCACTTGCCGCTGCGTACCCCGTGCGTGCCGCTGCCGCGGGCATCGCTGACCGTATAGCCCTTGGCCCCGAGGGCCATCAGTTCATCGATCATGGTGTCCTCGAGGACTGCCTCGGTGAGGATGGTGAGCAGGAGCATGGGTTGCGCCGGCATGGGAATCAGACTCCGTGGAGCGTGCGGGCCATCCAGAGATAGATCGGGATGCCCAGGAAGATGTTGAAGGGGAAGGTCATGCCCAGGGACGCGCCGATGGACAGGGCCGGGTTGGCCTCGGGCACGGCGATGCGCATGGCCGCCGGCGCGGCGATGTAGGAGGCGCTGGCGAACAGGGTGGCGAGCAGGAAGGTGCCCCCCACCGACAGGCCCAGCATCCAGCCGGTGACGGTGCCAAGGGTGGCAGAGATGAGCGGCATGCCCACGGCGAAGCCGGCGAGGAAGGCGCCGTATTCGCGCAGCGCGGCGATGCGCATAGAGGCCACCAGCCCCATCTCCAGCAGGAAGAAGGCGAGCACCCCCTTGAACAGGTCGAAGAATAGCTTGTCCAGCGGTTTGATGCCGTCGGGGCCGGCCACGTAGCCGATGATAAGCCCCCCGGCGAGGAGATAGATGCTCTTGCCGAAGAAGACCTCGTGCAGCAGCTTGCCCCAGCGGACCGTCCCCACCCCGTAGCGGGCGAGGATCACGCCGGTGACCAGGGCGGGCATCTCCAGCAGCACCAGGAAGACGATCAGATAGCCCTCGTAGTCGAGGTTTTCATGTCCCAGCAGGGTGATCCCCACCGAGAAGGTGACCACGCTCACCGAGCCGTAGTGCGCGGCGATCGAGGCCGAGTCGGCCCGGCTGAGCCGCCCCAGGTAGCGTAGGATGGGGAAGGCGATGAGCGGGATGAGCGCGCCGATGGCGACGATGATGAGGCCCTTGCCGATCAGGCTGCCGAGCGGGTACTTGGCCAGCTCCACACCGCCCTTGAGGCCGATGGCGAGCAAGATGAAGATCGACAGGGCCTCGTAGATGGCCCCCGGGATCTTGAGGTCGGAGCGTAGCAGCCCCGCCGCCACCCCCAGCACGAAGAACAGCACCACCGGCTCGAAGCTCATCCTATCGCGCCTTCAGGCAAGGCAAGGCCGGGCGACACCGGTCCCTCACTCCTCGTCATCCAACTCCGGGTTCCAGCCCCGCTCGCGGGCACGGGCGATGGCCCAGTCGTACAGCTCGGTGTGACGCCGTCGCAGCTCATCCGGCAGACGGCTGGGCAGATGCCCGTATTCGTCCCAGCGCGCGTTGACCTGCATGAGCAGTTGCTGCATGCGCTGCATGTCCCAGCCGGCGCAATCGACCTCGCGCGGGATCAGTTCGAACACCCAGGCGTCGAGCACCACCCGCCCCAGCGCGGTGAGCCCGTGGCTGTCGGCGTGGAAACCGGCGTACGTCTTTTTCTCGACCATGTGCGATCACTCCGCCCAACGGCGCAGGTAGGCCTCGATGACCTCGATGACGGACTGGGCCTTGATCACCAGGCCCAGGTCGATCATCTCCGAGCCCATCACCAGGGTGCTGTTGTTGGCCGGCACGGGTGCGGCCACCAGCCGGTTGGCCTCCTCGCGGAAGAACACCGCGGCCACCACCCCGGCGAACAGGAACTTGCGGCTGCCACCCCCCGGGCGCAAGGTCTCGGGCTGGTAAATGAACACCGGGCTGCCGCTGGAGCCGGGATAGACCGCGGCATCGATCAGGAACTCGGGCCGCCCCTCGAAATCCAGGGCGATGGGGGTGGCGGTGGTACCCCGGCGCAGGATGGGCAGGAGGTTGACCTCGTCCCACACCCCGCTCGGATAGCCGACGAAGATCACCTCCTCCAGGGCGTCCAGGGCGCGCAGGGTGGCCGCGTCCGGCGTGAGGCGGCTGTCGATGACGTGGTAGTAGAGCTCCACGCCCTGCTCGCGCGCCGCCTGCTCCAGTGGCCGCAGGGGGACGATGGCCAGGTCCACTTCCGGGTTGGGGTGCATGAACCAGGCGTGCGGGAAGTCCTCGATGTTCAGCTGGAAACGGCTGCCCAGTGCGGGCTGGCCGTTGCGCTTCTGGGTGAAGACCAGCCCCCCGCGGCGCACGCCATCGACCAGGTGTCGATTGGTGACGATGAAGTTGTGCGTCCCGCGCGGGTGGTTGTGGGCGACGACGAAGGCCGTGCCGGAGCCCTCGCTGCCGTCTTCCAGTTCGGTATCGACGCGGATGGTGTTGAACAGCAGCTTTTTGGTGATGGAGTTGATTTCCACGCGAGCGATTCCGGAAACGGTTGACTGGCTGACAGGGACGATCGAGGTGCGGGCGACGCTGCCCAAGGTGCGCAGAACGGCCGACCAGACCAGCGCCGACGGCTGATATTATCCTAAAAACCGCAGTTGAACGCCCCGAAAGCGGGCTTGTACGCCCGGCTGGCAAGGCGCGACGACGCCGCAGGGTGGGCTGCCTGCAAGGAGGAGCAACGCAGCCAGACGGGCGTACAAGACCGAAGGCGGGCGCGGAGCGTGTTCACCCTCTGGGAGCGGATGACCGGA
>JAKADY010000029.1 GCA_021826065.1 Pseudomonadota bacterium | reverse complement strand
GGGGGACAACGTGGCCATCACGGTGAGCCTGATTGCGCCGATCGCCATGGAAGAGGGCCTGCGCTTCGCCATCCGCGAGGGCGGCCGCACCGTCGGCGCCGGCGTGGTGTCCAAGATTATCGAGTAAACCCCTTTACACCCAGTGAAAAGGGCGGGTATACTCCCGCCCTTTTCCAGTTTTGGAAAACGCGATGCAAAGCCAAAAGATCCGTATCCGTCTCAAGGCCTACGACTACAAGCTGATCGATCAGTCGGCCATGGAGATCGTGGACACCGCCAAGCGTACCGGCGCCGTGGTCAAGGGGCCGATCCCGCTGCCCACGGCCATCGAGCGCTTCGACATCCTGCGCTCGCCGCACGTGAACAAGACCTCGCGCGACCAGTTGGAGATCCGCACACACAAGCGGCTGATGGACATCATCGACCCTACGGACAAGACCGTGGATGCGCTGATGAAGCTGGACCTGCCCGCCGGGGTGGATGTCGAGATCAAGTTGCAGTAAGGCGTGAGGGGTGAGGGGTGCGGAGGAGGATTGCTTCTCCTTGCGCCTAACGTCTCACCCCTCACCTGAGTGTGAACCGCCGGCCAATTGCAGTCGGCGCCTGATGAAGGGAATGAGAACATGAGTCTAGGCCTTGTCGGTCGCAAGGTCGGCATGACCCGCATTTTCACCGACGACGGCAATGCCGTGCCGGTGACGGTGTTGGACATGTCCGGCAATCGCGTCAGCCAGATCAAATCGGTCGCCACCGATGGCTACGACGCCCTGCAGATCGCCCACGGCACGCGTAAGGCGAGCCGGGTGAACAAGCCCACCGCGGGACACTTCGCCAAGGCGGGCATCGAGCCGGCGCGCGGCATGACCGAGTTCCGCGTCAGTGCCGAGGTCGCTGCCCAATATCAGCTTGGCGCGACCATCACCGTCGAGATCTTTCAGCCCGGCCAGCTGGTGGATGTCTCCGGCATCACCCAGGGCAAGGGCTTCGCCGGCACCATCAAGCGTCACAACTTCGGCTCCCAGCGCGCCAGCCACGGCAACTCGCGCTCGCACAACGTGCCCGGCTCGATCGGTCAGGCGCAGGACCCCGGCCGCATCTTCCCGGGCAAGCGCATGTCCGGCCACATGGGTGCGGTCAAGCGCACGGTGCAGAACCTGGAGATCGTCCGCGTGGACACCGAGCGTCAGCTTCTGCTCGTCAAGGGTGCCGTGCCCGGCGCCAAGGGCGGTGCGGTGGTGGTGCGTCCGGCCGTGAAAGGGGGTGCCTGATGGAACTCAAGCTGATCGATGCGACCGGCAAGGAGGCGGGCGGTGTCGACGCCGCCGACAGCCTGTTCGCGCGTGAATACAACGAGGCCCTGGTGCATCAGGTGGTCACCGCCTACCAGGCCAATGCCCGCAGCGGCAACCGTGCGCAGAAGGACCGCGGCCAGGTCCGCCACAGCACCAAGAAGCCCTGGCGGCAGAAGGGCACCGGCCGCGCCCGCGCCGGTATGACCTCGAGCCCCCTGTGGCGCGGCGGCGGTCGCATCTTCCCGAGCACCCCGGACGAGAACTTCTCGCAGAAGGTCAACCGCAAGATGTTCCGCGCCGGCATGGCCGCCATCCTGTCGCAGCTCGCGCGCGACGGCCGGCTCAACGTGATCGATAGCCTGCGCGTGGAGGCGCCCAAGACCAAGCTGCTGGCCAACCAGCTCAAGGGCATGGGCATCACCGAGCGCGTCCTGATCATCACGCCCGAGGTCGACGACAACCTCTGGCTGTCCTCGCGTAACCTGGCCAACGTGCTCGTCCTGGAGCCGCACCAGGCCGACCCGGTGAGCCTTATCCGTTTCGACCGTGTACTGCTCACCCGCGACGCGGTGAAGACCTTCGAGGAGATGTACGCATGAGTGCCGCCAAGATGAACGAGGAGCGCCTCTACCAGGTGATCCTGGCCCCAGTGATCTCGGAGAAGGCCACGCATATCGCCGACCGCCACAACCAGGTCGTCTTCCGTGTCGCCCCCGACGCGACCAAACCGGAGGTCAAGGCCGCGGTCGAGATGCTGTTCAAGGTCGAGGTGGGCGAGGTCAAGATGGCCAACGTCAAGGGCAAGGTCAAGCGCTTCGGCCGCTTCTTCGGCCGCCGCGCCAACTGGAAGAAGGCCTATGTGTGCCTGAAGCCCGGTCAGGAACTCAACTTCGTGGCAGGAGAATAAGCCATGGCCCTGGTCAAGGTTAAACCGACATCCCCCGGCCGCCGTGCGGTGGTCAAGGTGGTCACGCCGGGTCTGTACAAGGGTCGACCCTATGCGGCGCTCACCGAGAAGCAGAACCGCGGCTCCGGCCGTAACAACAACGGCCACATCACCACCCGCCACAAGGGGGGTGGGCACAAGCAGCACTACCGGATCATCGATTTCAAGCGCAACAAGGACGGCATCCCGGCCAAGGTGGAGCGCATCGAGTACGATCCCAACCGCAGCGCGCACATCGCCCTGCTGTGCTATGCCGACGGTGAGCGGCGCTACATCATCGCCCCGCGCGGCATCGAGGCCGGTGCGGTGCTGATGAGTGGCTCGGATGCTGCCATCAAGCCGGGCAACTGCCTGCCGCTCCGGAACATCCCGGTGGGTACCACCGTGCATTGCGTCGAGATGATGCCCGGCAAAGGGGCCCAGCTCGCCCGTGCGGCCGGCACCAGCGTGCAGCTGCTGGCGCGCGAAGGGGCCTATGCCCAGCTGCGCCTGCGCTCCGGCGAGATCCGCAAGGTGCACGTCGACTGCCGCGCCACCATCGGCGAGGTGGGCAACGAGGAGAACAGCCTGCGCTCGATCGGCAAGGCCGGCGCCCAGCGCTGGCGCGGCATCCGGCCGACGGTGCGCGGTGTGGCCATGAACCCGATCGACCACCCGCACGGCGGCGGCGAGGGCCGCACCGGCGAGGCGCGCGAGCCGGTCAGCCCGTGGGGTACGCCGACCAAGGGCTATCGCACCCGCAAGAACAAGCGCACGAACAACATGATCGTGCGGCGCCGGCATTCCGCATAAGAGGTTAACGATATGGCACGTTCGATCAAGAAAGGCCCCTTCGTCGACGGGCACCTCATGGCCAAAGTGCTCAAGGCCCAGGCCAGCGGGGACAAGAAGCCCATCAAGACGTGGTCGCGCCGTTCCACCATCCTGCCCGACTTCATCGGGCTGACCATCGCGGTGCACAACGGCAAACAACACATCCCGGTGTACATCACCGAAAACATGGTCGGCCACAAGCTGGGCGAGTTCTCGCTCACCCGCACCTTCAAGGGTCACGCCGCCGACAAGAAGGCGAAGAAGTAAGGAGCTAGACGATGGAAGTCAGAGCGGTATTGCGCGGTACCCGTCTGTCCGCGCAGAAGGCAAGGCTGGTGGCCGATCTGGTGCGCGGCAAGCCAGTGGACAAGGCCCTGGGCATCCTTACCTTCACGCCCAAGAAGGCGGCCGGGGTCATCAAGAAGGTGCTCGAATCGGCCATCGCCAATGCCGAGCACAACGAGGGCGCCGACATCGACGAGCTGAAGGTCAAGGCCATCTACGTCGACCAGGGGCCCACGCTCAAGCGATTCACGGCGCGCGCCAAGGGACGCGGTAACCGGATCTTGAAGCCGACCTGTCACATCACGGTCACGGTCGGAGACTAACGGACATGACTATCACGCGGATTGCCACAATGATGAAAGTCATGTCCGTTTCCCTCACCCCCAACCCCTCTCCCGCCTGCGGGCAAGGGGAGCATCGTGAGTCGCGGGCGCGACTTTCCCGATAAGGAAGGCCTATGGGACAGAAAATACATCCGACCGGGTTCCGGTTGAGCGTCAACCGCAACTGGACCTCGAAGTGGTTCGCCAACTCGAAGAACTACAGCAGCGTGCTCAACGAGGACATCAAGGTGCGCAACTTCCTCAAGCAGAAGCTTGCGCACGCGGCCCTGTCCAAAATCGTCATCGAGCGGCCGGCCAAGAATGCCCGCATCACGCTGTACTCCGCCAAGCCCGGCGTGGTGATCGGCAAGAAGGGCGAGGACATCGAGGCGCTGCGGCGCAAGCTCTCCAGCATGATGTCGGTGCCGGTGACGCTGAACATCGAGGAGGTGCGCAAGCCCGAGGTCGATGCGCAGATCATCGCCGATTCCATCGCCAACCAGCTGGAGAAGCGCATCATGTTCCGGCGTGCCATGAAGCGGGCGATGCAGTCCGCCATGCGCTTCGGCGCCCAGGGCATCAAGATCATGAGCTCCGGCCGGCTCAACGGCGCCGAGATCGCACGCACCGAATGGTACCGTGAAGGCCGTGTGCCCCTGCACACCCTGCGCGCCGACATCGACTACGGTTTTGCCGAGGCCAAGACCACCTACGGGGTGATCGGCATCAAGGTCTGGGTCTACAAGGGCGAACAGCTGGGCCGCGGCGAGAGGCCTGCCGCCGCGCCGGAGCCCGAGCGCAAGCCGCGTCGCACGCCGCGGGCCGCCAAGGAGTGAGTCTATGTTGCAACCGAATCGAACCAAATACCGCAAGGTGCAGAAGGGCCGCAACACCGGCCTGGCCACACGGGGCACCAAGGTCAGCTTCGGCGAGTATGGCCTCAAGGCCATCGGCCGCGGCCGCATCACCGCCCGGCAGATCGAGGCCGCCCGTCGTGCCATGACCCGCCACGTCAAGCGCGGTGGCCGCATCTGGATCCGCATCTTCCCGGACAAGCCGATCTCCAAGAAGCCGGCCGAGGTGCGCATGGGCAACGGCAAGGGCTCGCCCGAGTACTGGGTCGCCGAGATCCAGCCGGGCAAGGTGTTGTATGAGATGGAAGGGGTCAGCGAGGAGCTGGCGCGTGAGGCCTTCGCCCTTGCGGCCGCCAAGCTGCCGGTGCCGACTGTCTTCGTGTCGCGCATGTTGGGGGCATGACCATGAAAGCGAGCGAATTGCGCAACAAGACCGTGGATGAGCTCCGCGACGAGCTCAAATCGCTGCTGCGTGCCCAGTTCAGCCTGCGCATGCAGCTGGCCACCCAGCAGACCAACAAGACCCACGAGCTTCGGCGGGTGCGCCGGGACATCGCGCGTGTGCGCACCGTGCTGCATGCCATGAAGCTCAAGAATGCAGCGTAACCGTTCATGGCCGATTGTCCGCCAGTGCCCATGAATGCGTCCGTGCCGACCATGAACGGTTCCCTCACCCCCAGCCCCTCTCCCGCCAGCGGGAGAGGGGAGCACCGTGAGTCGCTACGCGACTTTCATTTGTAATGAGACGAGACATGACGGCTGAACAGGAAAAGGGCAAGATCGTGCGCGCGCTCACCGGGCGCGTGGTCAGCGACAAGATGGACAAGACGGTGACCGTGCTGGTGGAGCGCCGGGTCAAGCACCCGCTCTACGGCAAGGTGATCCGGCTGTCTAAGAAATACCACGCGCACGATGAGAACAACGAGTGTCACGAGGGCGACCTGGTCATCATCGAGGAGTGCCGCCCAATCTCCAAGACCAAGGCCTGGCGCGTGACGAAGCTGGTCGAGAAGGCCAGGGTGGTTTGAGGGGATTGCGCGGGGCCAAGGTCTCGTGTAAGCTTCACAATCTTTTTTCCGCCGCGCGGCCCGCTGGGCCGCGCATCACCCGAACGGGATCCAAAACTGCCCGACCGGCGCCAGCCGGCGGGGTAAGTTGGAGTTGAGACCATGATACAAATGCAGTCCATCCTGGACGTCGCCGACAACACCGGCGCGCGTTCCGTTATGTGCATCAAGGTGCTGGGCGGCTCCAAGCGGCGCTATGCCGGCATCGGCGACATCATCAAGGTCAGCATCAAGGATGCTGCGCCGCGCGGTCGCGTGAAGAAGGGCGACGTCTACAACGCGGTCGTGGTGCGCACCGCCAAGGGGGTGCGCCGTCCGGACGGCTCGCTCATCAAGTTCGACCGCAATGCGGCGGTGCTGCTCAACAACAAGCTCGAGCCGATCGGCACGCGCATCTTCGGGCCGGTCACCCGCGAGCTGCGGTCCGAGCGCTTCATGAAGATCGTCTCGCTGGCGCCCGAGGTTCTGTGAGGAGGGCATGATGAGGAAGATCAAGAAGGGCGACCAGGTGATCGTGCTCACCGGCAAGGACAAGGGCCGGCGCGGCACCGTCCTGCGCGTGTTGGAAGACCGGGTGGTGGTCGAGGGGGTCAACCGCGTCAAGCGTGCGGTCAAGCCCAACCCCCTCAAGGGCACCACCGGTGGTTTCATGGACAAGGACATGCCCATCCACATCTCCAACGTGGCGCTCTACAACGCGGCCACCGGCAAGGGTGACCGGGTGGGGATCAAGACGCTGGAAGACGGGCGCCGTGTGCGCTATTTCAAGTCCAACGGCGAAGTGGTTGACGTGTGAGGCTCACGATGGCGCGACTCAAGGAGTATTACAAGACCACGGTGATGCCGGAGCTGATCAAACAGTTCGGCTACAAATCGGTGATGGAGGTGCCGCGCATCACCAAGATCACGCTCAACATGGGCGTGGGCGAGGCCGTGGGTGACAAGAAGGTGATGGAGCACGCCGTGGCCGACATGACCAAGATCGCCGGGCAGAAGCCGGTGGTCACGCGCGCGCGCAAGTCCATCGCCGCCTTCAAGATCCGCGATGGTTACCCCATCGGCTGCAAGGTGACGCTGCGCCGCGAGCGCATGTACGAGTTCCTCGATCGGCTCATCAACGTCGCCATCCCGCGCATCCGCGACTTCCGCGGCATCGGCGGCAAGGGCTTCGACGGCCGGGGCAACTACAACATGGGGGTCAAGGAGCAGATCATCTTCCCCGAGATCGAGTACGACAAGATCGACGCGCTGCGGGGGATGAACATCACCATCACCACCACCGCCAAGACCGATGCCGAGGCCAAGGCCCTGCTGGCAGCGTTCAAGTTCCCGTTCAAGAATTGAGGTTGAGATGGCCAAGCTCGCACTGATCAATCGCGAAGACAAGCGGCGCCGCCTGGTGCAGAAATATGCCGACAAGCGCGCCGAGCTCAAGGCGATCATCGACGACCCGGCGCGCTCCGAGGAGGAGCGCATGAGCGCGCGCCTCAAGCTGCAGGCGCTGCCGCGCAACGCAAACCCGACCCGGCTCAGGAACCGTTGCAAGCTGACCGGACGCCCGCGCGGGGTGTTCCGCAAGTTCGGCCTGTGTCGCAACAAGATCCGTGAGCTCGCCATGCAGGGCGAGATTCCCGGCGTCATCAAGGCCAGCTGGTAAGGAGGGCACACGATGAGTATGAGTGACCCCATCGCCGACATGCTGACCCGGATCCGCAACGCGCAGATGTCGGAGAAGGCCTCCGTGCGCATGCCGGCGTCGAAACTGAAGAAGGCCATCGCCCAGGTGCTGAAGGACGAGGGCTACATCGAGGACTACACCCTGCGCCAGGACAGCGCCATCCCCGAGATGGAGATCGCGCTCAAGTACTATGCCGGCCGTCCCGTGATCGAGCGCATCGAGCGCGTCTCACGCCCCGGGCTGCGCATCTACAAGGGGCGCGACGAGCTGCCGCGCGTGATGAACGGCTTGGGAGTGGCCATCGTGTCCACCTCGAAGGGCGTGATGACCGACCGCAAGGCCCGCTCCCTCGGTGTGGGGGGTGAGGTCCTGTGCATCGTGACCTGAGGTAAGCCATGTCTAGAATCGCCAAGAACCCGGTCGCCGTGCCCGCAGGGGTGGAGGTCAGCCTCGGCGGCGACAAGATCAGCGTCAAGGGGCCCCTGGGGGTGCTCTCCCAGACCCTGACCCCACACGTGCGTGTCGTCTTCGAGGACGGCAAGCTGCAGGTCTCGGCCGTCGACGGCTCGCGCACCGCACAGGCCATGTCGGGCACCACGCGTGCCATGCTCGCCAACATGGTGCATGGGGTGAGCAAGGGCTTCGAGAAGAAGCTCACCCTGGTCGGCGTGGGTTACCGCGCCCAGGCCCAGGGCAACAAGCTCTCGCTCAACCTGGGTTTTTCCCACCCCGTGGAGCACGTCATGCCCGAGGGGATCAAGGTCGAGACCCCGAGCCAGACCGAGATCATCATCAAGGGTGCGGACAAGCAGAAGGTGGGCCAGGTGGCCGCCGACGTCCGCGCCTACCGTTCCCCCGAACCCTACAAGGGCAAGGGCATCCGCTACGCGGATGAGACCGTGGTCTTGAAAGAGACCAAGAAGAAATAACCGGAGTCGGAGCCCATGGACAAGAACACCCAGCGTCTGCGCAGGGCGCGCAAAACCCGCGCCAAGATCGCGGAACTGGCGGTGGCCCGCCTGTGCGTGCACCGCACGAACTGTCACATCTACGCTCAGGTCATCGATGCGAGCGGCGGGCGCGTGCTCACGGCCGCCTCCACCCTGGAGAAGGACCTGCGCGGCACGCTCAAGAACGGTGGCAACGTCGAAGCGGCCCGCCTGATCGGGCAGCGCATCGCCGAACGCGCCAAACAGGCCGGGATCACCCGCGTGGCCTTCGACCGCAGCGGTTATGCCTACCATGGCCGGGTCAAGGCCCTGGCCGAGGCCGCCCGCGAGCACGGTCTGCAGTTCTAGAACGAGGTAAGGGATTATGGCTAGAGTCGAACAGCAGCAGGAAGAGCGCAACGACGGCCTGCGCGAGAAGATGATCTCGGTCAACCGGGTCACCAAGGTGGTGAAGGGCGGCCGTATCCTGGGCTTCGCGGCGCTGACCGTGGTCGGTGACGGCGACGGCGGCATCGGCATGGGCAAGGGCAAGTCGCGCGAAGTGCCGGTGGCCGTGCAGAAGGCCATGGAGGAGGCGCGCCGCCGCATGGTGAAGGTGCCGCTGAAGAACGGGACCTTCCATCACCCGGTCATCGGCCATCACGGCAGCTCGCGCGTACTGATCCAGCCGGCCTCGCCCGGCACCGGCATCATCGCCGGCGGCGCCATGCGCGCGGTGTTCGAGGTCATGGGTGTGACCGACGTGCTGGCGAAATGCCTGGGCTCGACCAACCCCTACAACGTCGTCCGTGCCACCCTCAACGGTCTCCAGCAGATGATGACCCCCGCCGAGGTGGCCGCCAAGCGCGGCAAGAGCGTGGCCGAGATCCTGGAGTGAGCCATGACTGAGACGAAAGGCAAGATCAAGGTCACCCTGGTCAGGAGCCCCATCGGCACCAAGCAGGACCACCGCGCCTGCGTGCACGGCCTGGGCTTGAAGCGCCTGCACCAGAGCGTGGTCCTGGAGGACAGCCCGGCGGTGCGCGGCATGATCAATCGTGTGAACTACCTGGTCAAGAGCGAGGTGGTGTGATGCGTCTGAATACCCTGAAACCCGGCGCGGGCAGCAAGCACGCCGCCAAACGCGTGGGCCGCGGCATCGGCTCGGGTCTCGGCAAGACCTGTGGGCGCGGCCACAAAGGTCAGAAGTCGCGCGCCGGCGGCTTCCACAAAGTGGGCTTCGAAGGCGGCCAGATGCCGCTGCAGCGACGGCTGCCCAAGCGCGGCTTCACCTCGCTCACGCAGGAACTCAAGGCGGAGGTGACCCTGGCCAAGCTCAACAAGCTGCCGGTGGACGAGATCGACCTGCTCACGCTCAAGCAGGCGGGCCTCGTGCCGCAGCTTGCCAAGAGCGCCAAGGTGATCCTCTCGGGCAAGATCGACAAGGCCGTGAAGCTCAAGGGCGTTGCGGTCACCAAGGGCGCCCGCGCCGCCATCGAGGCGGCCGGCGGCAGCGTCGAGTAACTCGGAGCACCCGGTCTTGGCCAACGCCGCCGCCAACCTGCTGCAGCTGTCGGGGAAGATGGGCGACCTCAAGCGTCGCCTGTGGTTCCTCATCGGCGCGCTGATCGTTTACCGCATCGGCACCTTCGTGCCGGTGCCCGGTATCGATCCCAACGTCATGGCCGACCTCTTCCGCAGCCAGGCCGGCGGCATCCTGGGCATGTTCAACATGTTCTCGGGCGGGGCGCTGGAGCGCTTCTCCATCTTCGCCCTGGGGATCATGCCTTACATCTCCGCCTCCATCATCATGCAGCTGATGACCTTGGTGTCGCCGCATCTGGAGGCGTTGAAGAAGGAAGGCGAGGCCGGCCGGCGCAAGATCACCCAGTACACGCGCTACGGCACCGTGCTGCTGGCCACGGTCCAGGCCCTGGGCATCGCCATCGCCCTGGAGGGACAGGCCGGTCTTGTGCTCGATCCCGGTTTCATGTTCCGCATCACCACCGTGGTCACCCTGGTCACCGGGACCATGTTCCTGATGTGGCTGGGCGAGCAGATCACCGAGCGCGGTATCGGCAACGGCATCTCCATCATCATCTTCGCCGGCATCGTCGCCGGCTTGCCCAGCGCGATCGGCGGCACCCTGGAGCTGACCCGCACCGGGACCTTCTCCATCCCCCTGGTGCTGATGCTGTTCGTCGGTGCCCTGTTGGTCACCGCCCTGGTGGTTTTCATGGAGCGCGGCCAGCGCAAGATCCTGGTCAACTATGCCAAGCGTCAGGTCGGCAACAAGGTCTATGGCGGACAGTCCTCGCACCTGCCGCTCAAGGTGAACATGGCCGGGGTCATCCCGCCCATCTTCGCCAGTTCCATCATCCTCTTCCCGGCCACCCTGGCGGGCTGGTTCGGCTCGAACGAGAACATGACCTGGCTGCGCGATTTGTCGGCGACCCTCTCGCCCGGGCAGCCGATCTACGTCATGCTCTATGCCGCGGCCATCATCTTCTTCTGCTTCTTTTACACCGCCCTGGTGTTCAACCCCAAGGAGACGGCCGACAACCTGAAGAAGAGCGGCGCCTTCGTGCCCGGCATCCGCCCCGGTGAGCAGACCGCGCGCTACATCGACCGGATCATGTCGCGGCTGACCCTGGTCGGGGCCATCTACATCACGCTGGTCTGCCTGCTGCCCGAATTCCTGATCGTCAAGTGGAACGTGCCGTTCTATTTCGGCGGCACCAGCCTGCTCATCATCGTTGTCGTGACCATGGACTTCATGGCGCAGGTGCAGGCCTACATCATGACGCACCAGTACGAGAGCCTGCTCAAGAAGGCCAACTTCAAGGGCGGCAATTTCCTGGCCAGGTAGGGCGATGGCGAAGGAAGACGTCATCCAGATGCAGGGCGAGGTGCTGGAGACCCTGCCCAATGCCACCTTCCGCGTGAAACTGGAGAACGGCCACGTGGTGCTCGGCCACATCTCCGGCAAGATGCGCATGCACTACATCCGCATCCTGCCGGGGGACAAGGTGACCGTGGAGCTCACGCCCTACGATTTGAGTCGCGCGCGCATCGTGTTCCGCGCGAAATAGCGAGAAACCATTGAAAGGAGCCGGACATGCGTGTTCAAGCCTCAGTCAAGAAGATCTGCCGCAAGTGCAAGATCGTGCGCCGCAAGGGTGTGGTGCGCGTGATCTGCAGCGAGGCGCGGCACAAGCAGCGCCAGGGATGACCCAACTCGGGTGTGCAGCGCTTGCGGATGCGCAGGTAAAGACACTATAATTCACCGTTTTACGTTTGCTGGGAGATCGGCATGGCCCGTATCGCCGGGGTAAACATCCCGAATCACAAACACGCCGAGATCGCGCTCACTGCGATCTACGGCATCGGTCGCAGTCGCGCCCGCCTGATCTGCGAACAGGCGGGGGTGAACCCATCCACCAAGATCAAGGACCTCTCCGAGGAGCAGATCGACAAGCTGCGCGAAGGGGTCGGCAAGTTCACGGTGGAGGGCGACCTGCGTCGTGAAGTCACCATGAACATCAAGCGTCTGATGGATCTGGGATGCTACCGCGGTGTGCGCCACCGCCGCGGGCTGCCCGTGCGCGGTCAGCGGACCCGCACCAACGCGCGCACCCGCAAGGGCCCCCGCAAGCAGATGCAGATCAAGAAGTAACACTGGATAAACGGATATGGCCAAGGCACAAGCAGCCGCGCGCGCGCGCAAGAAGGTGAAGAAGAACGTGGTCGACGGGGTCGCCCACGTGCACGCCTCCTTCAACAACACCATCATCACCATCACCGACCGGCAGGGTAACGCCCTGTCCTGGGCCACGGCCGGCGGCGCCGGTTTCAAGGGTTCGCGCAAAAGCACCCCGTTCGCGGCCCAGGTGGCGGCGGAAAACGCCGGCAAGATGGCCCTGGAGTATGGCGTGAAGAACCTGGAGGTGCGCATCAAGGGCCCGGGCCCGGGGCGCGAGTCCTCCGTGCGGGCGCTCAACGCCCTGGGTTTCAAGATCACCAGCATCTCGGACGTGACGCCGGTGCCGCACAACGGCTGCCGCCCGCCCAAGAAGCGCCGTGTTTGATGAGGAGTTGAGCCGTGGCCCGCAACATCGATCCCAAATGCCGTCAGTGCCGTCGCGAGGGGGAAAAGCTCTTCCTCAAGGGCGAGAAGTGCTACAGCGAGAAATGCGCCATGGAGCGCCGCCCGCAGGCCCCTGGCCAGCACGGTGCGAAGAACCTGCGCGTGTCCGACTACGGCAAGCAACTGCGTGAGAAGCAGAAGATCCGCCGCATCTACGGCGTCCTCGAGCGGCAGTTCCGCCTGGTCTACAAGGAGGCCGACCGCCGCCGCGGCGTGACCGGTGAGAACCTGCTGCAGATGCTGGAGTCGCGTCTGGACAGCGTGGCCTATCGCATGGGCTTCGGCGCCTCGCGCTCGGAGGCCCGCCAGGTCGTGCGTCACAACGGCATCCTGGTCAACGGCAAGCGCGTGAACATCCCCTCCTACCAGGTCAAGCCGGGCGACGTCATCGAGGTCGCCGAGTCGGCCAAGAATCAGCTGCGCATCAAGGGTGCAGTGGAGGCGGCCGAGGGGCGCGGCTTCCCCGACTGGGTCGAGGTCGACGTCAAGGCCCTCAAAGGGACCTTCAAGGCCCGGCCGCAGCGCTCGGAGCTGCCGCCCACCATCAACGAGAGCATGGTCATCGAGCTTTACTCCAAGTAACCGCCCCGCTGACTGAAGGATTCAAGCTATGTCGAATACCGGTGAACTGCTGAAACCCCGCATCGTCGAGGTGAGCAGCATTTCCCCCCGCCAGGCGCGCATCACCCTCGAGCCCTTCGAGCGCGGCTACGGTCATACCCTGGGCAATGCCCTGCGCCGTATCCTGTTGTCGTCCATGAAGGGCTACGCCCCCACCGAGGTGAAGATCGCCGGCGTCGTGCACGAATACTCCGCCCTGGAAGGGGTGCAGGAGGACGTGGTGGACATCCTGTTGAACCTCAAGGGCCTGGCCGTGAAGCTCAACAACCGCGACGAGGCTTGGGTGCAGATCCGCAAGTCGGGCGACAGCGTGGTCACCGCCGCCGACATCGAGGCCGGGCACGACGTGGAGGTGCTCAACCCCGACCACGTCATCGCCCACCTGACCAAGGGCGGCCATCTCGATATGGAGATCAAGATCGAGGCCGGGCGCGGCTACGTGCCCGCCACCGCGCGGCTGCAGAGCGAAGAGACGCGCCCGGTGGGCGTCATCATGATGGACGCCCTTTACAGCCCGGTGAAGAAGGTGGCCTTCAGCGTCGAGAGCGCGCGCGTGGAGCAGCGCACCGACCTGGACAAGCTGGTCCTGGAGATCGAGACCAACGGTGTGATCGAGCCCGAGGAGGCGGTGCGTGCCGCTGCGCGCCTGCTCATCGAGCAGCTCACCTCGTTCGCAGACCTCAAGGGCGTGACCCTGCCGAGCGAGCAGCCCAAGGTCGCCAGCACCCAGATCGACCCCATCCTGACCCGACCGGTCGACGAGCTGGAACTCACGGTGCGTTCCGCCAACTGCCTCAAGGCCGAGAACATCTATTACATCGGTGACCTGATCCAGCGCACCGAGACCGAGCTGCTCAAGACGCCCAACCTGGGCCGCAAGTCCCTGAACGAGATCAAGGACGTGCTGGCCGCCCGCGGGCTCACCCTGGGCATGAAACTGGAAAACTGGCCGCCGCCGGGGCTGGAAAGGCCCTGACCGGGTATTCGCGAAGAGGTAAGAAAAAATGCGTCACCGCTATGGCAACCGTAAACTGAATCGCACCAGCAGCCACCGGCAGGCCCTGCTGCGCAACCTGTCCAACGCACTGCTGCGGCACGAGGTGATCGTCACCACCCTGCCCAAGGCCAAGGAGCTGCGCCGTGTGGTCGAGCCCATGATCACCCTGGGCAAGAAGCCCAGCCTGGCCAACCGGCGCCTGGCCTTCGACCGCCTGCGCGACCGCGACAACGTGGTCAAGCTCTTCGACGACCTGGGCCCGCGCTTCATGAACCGCCCGGGTGGCTATGTGCGCATCCTGAAATACGGCTTCCGCAAGGGGGACAACGCGCCCATGGCCCTGGTCGAGCTGGTGGACCGCCCCGAGGCGCAGGCCGAGGCCCCCGCCGCCGAGTGAGGGTCGACCGGAACCGTTCTTGAGCCGGCCGCGCGCCGGCAGACCTTGCCCCACCGGTTCGCGCGTGGGGCTTAGACCTGTAACCAGGTTAAACCGAAAGGAGCGACATGCGTCACTACGAGATCGTTTTCATCGTCCATCCCGACCAGAGCGAGCAGGTGCCCGCCATGGTCGAGCGCTACAAGGCCCTCATCACCGGCAACGGCGGCCGCATCCACCGGCTGGAGGACTGGGGGCGGCGGCAGCTCGCCTACACGATCCAGAAGGTGCACAAGGCCCACTACGTGCTCATGAACATCGAGTGCGACCAGGCCACCCTGGACGAGCTGGAGCACGGCTTCCGCTTCAACGACGCCATCCTGCGTCACCTCATCATCGCCCGTGAGGAGGCGATCACCGCGCCCTCGCCGATGATGAAGGAGGAGAAGGCGCGCAACCTCCTGGCCCCGCAGACGGAGACTGCCGCCGCGGAGCCGGCCGGGACCGCGGCCTGACACGCGGGTGTTCGCCAACCGATTGGAGATCGGCGGCCGTGTCGTCGAGAGCAGCGGCCTGCGTCACACCCCGGCAGGCCTGCCCAGCGTGCAGCTCAAGCTCGCCCATGTCTCACAGCAGCGAGAAGCCGGCCGCGAGCGCGAGGTGAGCTGCGAGGTGGAGGCCCTGGCCTTCGGTGAGACCGCGACGGCGCTGGCTCGGGTGGCGAGCGGCAGTCTGCTCAACCTGACCGGCTTCGTCGAGCGTCGTGCCCTGCGCAGCCCGCAGCTCACGCTACACATCACAGGATACGAATTGATCAAGGAGTCTTGAAATGGCCCTATTTCGCAAGAAGACCGACAAAGCCCGTGACAAGCGGGGCAAGGCCGCCGGCGGCGCCCTGTTCCGTCGCAAGAAGTTCTGCCGCTTCACCGCCGAGGGGGTGAAGGAGATCGACTACAAGGACGTCGATCTGCTCAAGGACTTCATCACCGAGCAGGGCAAGATCATTCCCTCGCGCATCACCGGCACCCGTGCCCATTATCAGCGGCAGCTTTCCACGGCCATCAAGCGCGCCCGCTTCCTGGCCCTGCTGCCCTACACTGACCTGCACAAGTAAGGAGGCGGCCATGGAAATCATTCTGATGGAAAAGGTCGTCAACCTTGGTAACCTGGGCGACGTGGTCAAGGTCAAGGACGGCTACGCCCGCAATTACCTGATCCCGCAGGGCAAGGCCAAGCGCGCCACCAAGGCCAACATCGAGGAATTCGCCGCGCGCAAGGCGGAACTGGAGCGGCTCGCCGCCGAGAAGCTCGCCGCTGCCCAAGCGCGCGCCGAGAAACTGACGGGCCATGTCCTCACCATCGCCCAGAAGGCCGGCGTCGACGGCCGCCTGTTCGGCTCGGTGACCAACGTCGACATCGCCGAGGCCCTGCAGGCCCAGGGCTTCGACGTGGTCCGCGCTGAGGTGCGCATGCCCGAGGGCCCGTTCAAGATGGTGGGCGAGTACGAGGTCACCCTGGCCCTGCACAGCGATGTGGAGGTGCCGATCAAGGTCTGCGTGGTGGCGGAATAGCAAGCGCCCACTGTCGGCGAGTCGCCGATCCTGACTGAGGTCAAGGGCCGCGAATGCGGCCCTTGTCGTTTCCATCCCCGCCCGCTACGCTAGCATCTACCCCCTCACCGATTACCCCTTACCCCTCACGTCGCGTCTAGACCATGTCCGCTGTCCTCGATCCACAGCTCGCCGCCATCAAACTGCCGCCGCACTCGCTCGAGGCCGAGCAGTCCGTCCTGGGCGGGATCCTGCTGGAGAACTGGGCCTGGGACCGGGTGGCCGATCTGATCAACGAGCAGGACTTCTATGCCGCCGCGCACCGCGCCATCTGGCGGCAGATCACGCGGCTCATCGACGAGGGCAAGCCGGCCGACGTCATCACCGTGGCCGAGGCCCTGGCCTCGCACAACCAGCTGGAGGAGGTGGGGGGGCTCGCCTACCTGTCAGACCTGGCCGACAACACCCCCTCGGCGGCCAACATCCGCCGCTATGCGGAGATCGTGCGCGAGCGCTCTGTGCTGCGCAAGCTGGCCGAGGTGGGCGTGCAGATCAGCGAGTCGGCCTACAACCCGGCCGGCCGGCCGGCCTCGCAGATCCTGGACGAGGCCGAGGCGCGTGTGTTCGAGATCCGCGAGGCCGGCGCACGGGGGGTTCAGGGCTTCCTCGATCTCAAGCCCCTGCTGATCGAGGCGGTCAACCGCATCGACGAGCTCTACAACCGCGACACACCGACGGACGTGACCGGCGTGCCCACCGGCTTCACCGACCTGGACGCCAAGACCTCGGGGTTGCAGCCGGGGGATCTGATCATCGTCGCCGGCCGGCCGTCCATGGGCAAGACCGCCTTCTCGCTCAACATCGCCGAGAACGTCGCCCTGGAGGCGAAGCTGCCGGTGGCGGTGTTCAGCATGGAGATGGCGGCTAGCCAGCTGGTGATGCGCCTGCTCGGCTCGGTGGGCCGGCTCGACCAGCACAAGCTGCGCACCGGCCGCATCGGCGACGAGGAGTGGCACAAGCTCACCCACGCCATCGGCGTGTTGGACGAGGCGCCGATCTACATCGACGAGTCGCCCGGACTGACGGCCATGGAGGTGCGCGCCCGCGCCCGTCGGCTGGCGCGCCAGTGCAAGGACGGACGATTGGGGCTCATCGTGCTCGACTACCTGCAGCTGATGTCCGGCACCGGCAGCGGCGAAAACCGTGCCACCGAGATCTCGGAGATCTCCCGCTCGCTCAAGGGTCTGGCCAAGGAGCTGCACGTGCCGGTGATCGCGCTGTCCCAGCTCAATCGCTCGCTCGAGCAGCGCCCCAACAAGCGGCCGGTGATGTCGGACCTGCGCGAGTCGGGGGCGATCGAACAGGATGCCGACGTGATCCTGTTCATCTACCGCGACGAGGTCTACAACCCCGACAGCCCGGACAAGGGCACGGCGGAGATCATCATCGGCAAGCAGCGCAACGGCCCGACCGGCACCGTGCGGCTGACCTTCCTCGGCGAGTACACCCGGTTTGAAAACTACGCCCCTGGCGCGCCAGGGGCGTAGTTTCGGTGGAGGCTAACGTGAGCGGAGCGAACGTTAAGCCGCGTAGCGGCGGCCGTAACCAAAACCCTACCCCTGGCGCGCCAGGGGCGTAGTTTCGGTGGAGGCTAACGTGAGCGGGGCGAACGTTAAGCCGCGTAGCGGCGGCCTTGGCCTGCGCGACGCCGCGGGCGTGGCGACCTGAGCCGGCCTGCTGCCCGCTTGCCATGAACCTCAGACCGCTCATCGCCCGCATCGACACGGCGGCGCTCGCGCACAACCTGGCCGTGGCGCGCCGCCTGGCGGGCAGGGCGCGCATCCTCGCCGTGATCAAGGCGAACGGTTATGGCCACGGGCTCGTACGGGTGGCCGATGCCCTGCGGGCCGCCGACGGTTTCGCGGTGTTGACCCTGGACGAGGCGGCGGCCCTGCGGGCGCAGGGCTACACCCACCCCGTCGTCCTGCTGGAGGGCTGGTTCCATCCCGACGAGCTGCCGGAGATCGCGCGGCTGCGACTGCGGCCGGTGGTGCACCGCGAGGACCAGGCCGAGATGCTGGCCAGGGCGCGTCTGGACAACCGCATCGATGTCCTGGTCAAAGTCGACACCGGCATGCACCGGCTGGGCCTGCCGCCATCGCGCGTTAAGGCCGTGGTCGAGCGCCTGCGCGCCGCCCCAAAGGTCGGCGGCATCACGCTCATGACCCATTTCGCCAGCGCCGACGAGCCGACGATCGGCGTGGCCGGGCAATACGCCCGCTTCCAGGCCGCCTGTGAGGGCCTGAACCTGCCCGTGACCCTGGCCAACTCGGCCGCCCTGCTGCGCTACCCCGAGACCCTGGGCGACTGGGTGCGCCCCGGCATCATGCTCTATGGGGTGTCGCCCTTCGCGGCGCAGACCGGTGAGGCGCTGGGGCTGCTGCCGGCGATGGCGCTGGATTCCGCCCTGATCGCCGTGCAGAACGTGCGCAAGGGCGAGGGGGTGGGCTACGGACCCGCCTTCGTCGCCCCGCGCGACCTACGCGTGGGGGTGGTGGCCTGCGGCTATGCCGACGGTTACCCCCGCCACGCCGGCACCGGCACCCCAGTGCTCGTCGATGGCCGGCTGACGCGCACCCTGGGCCGCGTGTCCATGGACATGCTGGCGGTGGACCTGAGCGAGGTGCCCGGCGCCCATGTGGGCAGCCCGGTGCGGCTCTGGGGGCCTGGGCTGCCGGTGGAGCAGGTGGCGGCGGCGGCGGGGACCATCGCTTATGAGCTGCTCACGGCCATCGCGCCGCGTGTGCGGGTGGAGGCGGTTTGAGCCGTATTGGGGCTGCCGTATACTTGCCATCATGGCCAGTCTGACCTTCGATACACACCAATTTATTCGCAAACTGCGTCAGCACGGTTTTACCGAACAGCAGGCAGAGGCGCTTGCGGAAGCGCTGGCCGAGGCACAACGCGAGGCTGAGCTCGTCACCCGTAAAGACCTCCAGATCGAGCTGGCCCCTATCCGCTCCGACATCCAGTTGATCAAATGGATGCTGGGTCTGCTCCTGGCCGGTGTCCTGGCCCTGGTCCTCAAGGCCTTCTTCCCCTGAGCGAGGCGACCGTGTTGGACATCCTGACTCGTATCCTCGCCGTCAAACGCGAGGAGATCGCCGCGGGCCGGCGCGAAGAGCCCCTCGAGGCCCTGCGTGAGGCGGCGGAGTGGGCGCCGCCCCCACGCGACTTCGTCGGCGCGCTGCGCGACCGCATCGAACGGGGCCTGCCGGCGGTGATCGCCGAGATCAAGAAGGCCAGCCCCAGCAAGGGGGTGCTGCGCGAGGACTTCCGGCCGGCCGAGATCGCCGCGAGCTATGCGCGCGCCGGCGCGGCCTGTCTGTCGGTGTTGACCGACCGGCAATTCTTCCAGGGCGCGCCGGAATTCCTGCGCGAGGCGCGCGACGCCTGCGATCTGCCCGTGTTGCGCAAGGATTTCATCATCGACCCCTACCAGGTCTTTGAAGCGCGGGTCATGGGGGCGGATGCCATCCTGCTGATCGTGGCCGCCTTCCAGTGCCCCGCCGCCGGCGGGGAGGGGCATTACAACCTCGCCGCCCTGCACGAGCTGGAGACGCTGGCCCACACCCTGGGCATGGCCGTGCTGGTCGAGGTCCACGACGCGGCCGAGCTCGACGCGGCCCTGACCCTCAAGACCCCGCTCATCGGCATCAACAACCGCAATCTGCGCACCTTCGAGACCCGGCTCGAGACCACGCTGGAGCTGCTGAGGCGGATGCCCGTCCAGCCGGATCCGGCCGCAAGCCGCATCGTCGTCACCGAATCGGGTATCCTCACGCCCGAGCACGTCGAGCGGATGCGCCGCAACGGCGTGCACGCCTTCCTGGTGGGCGAGGCCTTCATGCGTGCGGCGGACCCGGGCGCCGAACTCGCCCGCCTGTTCGGCACGGCAGCGGTCCGATCGAGCCCGGCCAATGCGGGCTGATGCGCCCCGTTGCCCAAATGGCGCGAGCGCCGAATTCGTGCCGCCCGCGCCTGGGCCTGAACGCTGCAGTCCTGCAGATCGGCCCGGCCGTGACGATAAAAAGGGCGTACGACGTTGTGGGTTAAACTCCACACGTTGTGAGTGCACCGTGATGAGCCTCCTGTTGCTGCTCCCTCTGGCCTGGCTTGCCCTGGTCGCCGGCGCCCTGCTGTGGCACCGGCGCGGCCTCATGGCCCTGTGGCGGGAGCCGCTGCTCGGCCATCCGGTCCTGATCATCGAGAGCGACGACTGGGGGGCCGGACCGGTCGAGCCCCAGGTGCTGGCGCTCAACCGCTTGGTGGATCTTTTGACCCGCTATCGGGACCGGGCCGGGCGGCATCCGGTGATGACCCTGGCCCTGGTGCTGGCGGTGCCGGACGGACCGGCCATCCGCCGCGAGGGCCGCTATCGCCGCCTGACCCTGGAAGACCCGGTCTTCGCCCCGCTGCGCGCGGCCATCGAGCGCGGACGCCGGGCCGGGGTGTTCGCCCTGCAGCTGCACGGGCTGGAACATTACTGGCCGCCGGCGCTGATGGCGAGCCGCGACCCCGAGGTCCAGTCCTGGCTTGAGGCCGACACCCCGCCCGCCACCGAGCGCCTGCCCGCACACCTGCAGAGCCGTTGGACCGACGCGACCCAGCTGCCCTCGCGCCCCCTGGCGGACGCGGCGATCGAGTCGGCCGTGCGCGAGGAGGTGGCGCTGTTCGAAAGGCTCTTCGGGGAGAGACCGCGGGTGGCCGTGCCGCCCACCTTCGTGTGGGACGAGCGCGTCGAGGCCGCCTGGGCCCGCGCGGGCGTCGAAGTGGTGGTGACACCGGGCCTACGCAGCCGCTGCCGCAATGCCACCGGGCTGCCCGACTGCGACAGCGGTCCCATCGTCAACGGCCAGGCCGGTCCCGGCGTCCGCTACATCGTGCGCGACGACTACTTCGAACCGGAGCGCGGGCACCGGGCCGCCCAGGGGCTCGCGGCCCTGCAACGCAAATGGGCCCAGCGCCGGCCCTGTCTGCTGGAGACGCACCGCAGCAACTTCATCGGCGAGACGGCGACGGCCGAGCAGGCCCTGGCGGCCTTGGGCGATTTGATCGAACAGGCCTTGCGCCGCTATCCGGACCTCAGGTTCATGGACACGGCCACCCTGGCCTCGGCGTATCGGTCGGCGAATCCGGTCACTGCCGACCTCGCCACGCACTGGCGGGCCTGGCGCGCAAGGGTGCGTGAGCGGCGCGGCTTCATGCGCTGCGCGAAGCTGGCCGGTCTGGGCTGGCTGTTCAATCCCAGGCCGGTCCCAGCGGGCGGACCGGCGGTGCACCCGGCATGAGCATGCACGGCGATGCGCGGCAGACGCGGATGAGCGGCAACGTCCCCCTGCTCATGATCACCGAGCTGTTCCTGCCCACCAAGGGGGGGACGGCGGTGTCCTTCGACGACGATTTCCGCCGTCTGGGCGGCAAGGCGGTGCACATCGTCACCGCCGACGTACCAGGGGCGGCCGAGTTCGACCAGACCCACCCGAACACCATCCACCGGCTCGAGCTCAAGCGCAACCCCTGGCTGCGGCCGGAGTCGTTGGTGATCTATTCCAAGCTGTTCGCCAAGTCCTTCGGGCTTGCCATGCGCCATCGTTTCCGCGCCGTGTTCGCCGGGCGGGCGCTGCCCGAGGGTATCGTCGCCTGGGCCGTGGGGCGCATGATCGGCGCCAAGGTGCTGATCTATGCCCACGGCGAGGAGCTCACCGGCTGGGGGCGTGGACAGAAGTTCAAGACCATGTGTTTCGCCCTGCGCCGCGCCGACCACATCCTGGCCAACAGCGACTTCACCCGCGAGACCCTGATCGCCCTGATCGGGGTGCGGCCGGAACGCATCGTCATGACCTATCCGACCGTGGACGTCGAACGCATGCGCCCGGGGCTACCCTATGAGGACTTGCGCCAGGGCCTGGGGCTCGGCGCGGGGCAGCGGCTCATCCTGTCGGTGGGGCGGCTGCAGCGGCGCAAGGGCTTCGACCAGGTGGTGCGCGCCCTGCCGGGGCTGCTCAAGCGGGGGCTGGACGTGCACTACGCCATCGTCGGCATCGGCGAGGACCGCGATTATCTCGAGGGTCTCGCGCGTGAGCTGGGCGTGCGCGAGCGCCTGCACCTGCTCGGCCACGTCTCCATGGAGGAGCTGCCGCGCTGGTACAACGCCTGCGACCTGTTCGCCATGCCCAACCGCGACATCAACGGCGACACCGAGGGCTTCGGCCTGGTCTACATGGAGGCCAATGCCTGCGCCAAGCCGGTCATCGCCGGGCGTGCCGGCGGCACCGGCTCGGCGGTGGAGGACGGACGCAACGGGCTGCGTGTGGACGGCGAGCGCGTGCAGGCAGTGGAGGAGGGCATCGCCTACCTGCTGGAGCACCCCGAGGAGGCCGCGCGCATGGGCCGCTATGGCCGCGAGCGCACGGTCAGCCGCTTCACCTCGGACCAGCGGGCGGAGATCATCCGCGGGCTGGTCGGTTGAACGGCCTCAGGCTGGGTCGGCTGCGAGGATCTCGATCAGTCTGCGCCGGGCCTCCTCGAGGTCGGGCACACTCACCACATCGTCGGCATCCACGGCTTCGCCGCCCAGTAGGAGCAGATGACCCACCCCGGCCGCACGGCCCGCCGCGATGTCGGAGGTCTTGTCGCCGATCAGCAGCGAGCGCGGCAGGTCCAGGCCCAGGGCGTCGCGCGCCTTCAGCAGCATGCCGGGGTTGGGCTTGCGGTCGAAGGACTCGCGCCGGTAGTCGCCGATCCCCGCCGTGGGGTGATAGGGACAGTGATAGACGGCGTCGAGGGCGATGCCGCGCGTGCGGAACTGCGCGAGCATCCAGGCGGTGAGGCGCTGATAATCGGCCTCGGAGTAATAGCCGCGGGCGATGCCGGCCTGGTTGGTGACCACCACCAGGGCGAGCCCCCGGTCGCGGGCGGTGCCGCACAGTTCGAAGATCCCCGGCATGAACTCGAAGTCCTCGATGCGATGGACGTAGTTCTTCTCGACGTTGATGACGCCATCGCGGTCGAGGAACAGGGCCGGCCGCGGCCTTGGACTCATCGGTCGGGCCCCGTGGGCTGGGCGAACAGGGCCTGGGCGCGGGCGTAGTCCGCCGGCACGCCGATGTCGATGAAACGCCCGCTGGTGAGGAAGGCCAGCGGGCGCAGGGTCGCCACTTGGGGCACCAGCAGTTCCTGTTCGAAAGCGTGCGGCCGACCCTCAGGGATCTGGGCGATCAGCTCGGCGGCGAGGAGATAGGTGCCGGCGTTGATGAGGCCCGAGCCGCTGCGCCCCTTCTCGCGGAAGCCGACGAGCCGGCCGGCCTCGACCTCGACGCTGCCGTAGCGTTCGACGTCGGGCACCGCGCAGACGGCCACACTGAGCTGTACGCCAGCCGCAAGGTGGGCGGCGTGCATGGCCCGGTAGTCGAGGGCGACAAACGTGTCGCCATTGAGGACGAAGACCGGGTCGGCGTCGATCTGCGTGCCCGCCAACCGGATCGCGCCGCCAGTGCCCAAGGGGCTCGATTCGATGGAGTAGCGCAGCGGCATGCCGCGGTAGCGGTGACCGAAGTGATCCTGAATCGCCTCGTGGCGGTAACCCACCGCCAGGACGGCGGCCTCGAAGCCGGCCTCGACCAGGGCGTCGAGGACGTGGGCGAGGAAGGGCCGGCCGGCCACCGGCGCCATGGGCTTGGGCAGGTCCGGCACCACGCTGCGCAGCCGCGTGCCCAGCCCCCCGGCCAGGACGATGGCCTGCAGAGGGGGATCGGTGGGCGCTGGGGCAGGTGTCGACATGGCGTCATGCAGGGTGGTCGTCGTTGCGGGACAATACACCAAGCCGCCAGCCTTGCGCAGGGGCGGCTTTGCAACCCGTTCGAGCATCGTCTTGCAGCCGATTGAACTGCTTTATGCGGCCCACGCTGCCGCCATTGCCGCCGCCCAGCCCGAGCGGGTGGTGCCGCCGCACCTGTCGCTGCCCGTGAGCGGGCACCTGCGGGTGGTGGGGGCCGGCAAGGCGGCCGCGGCCATGGCGGCGGCGGTGGAGGCGCATGCCCCGCCGGGCCTAAGCCTGGACGGCCTGGTGGTCACCCGCCACGGTCATGGGCAATCCATGCGCTCGATCCGCGTGGTCGAGGCGGGCCACCCCCTGCCGGACGCGGCCGTGTTGCAGGCGGCCGCGGAGGTCCTGCGCCTGGTCGCCGGCGCCGGACCGGAGGACCGCCTCCTGGCCCTGATCTCCGGCGGCGGCTCCAGCCTTCTGTCGCTACCCGCCGAGGGCCTCACCCTCGACGACATCGCCTGCGTGAGCGGCGACCTGCTCGCCTGCGGGGCGCCCATCGCCGAGATCAACTGCGTGCGCAAACACCTCACCCGCACCCTGGGCGGGCGACTCGCGGCCGTGAGCCGCGCGCCGGTGACGGTGCTGGCCATCTCCGACGTGGCGGGTGACGACCCCGCGGTGATCGCCTCGGGGCCCTTCGCGCCCGACCCCACGACCTATCACGACGCGATCGAGGTCCTGGCGCGTTGGGGCGTCACACCACCCGCTGCGGTGCGCGCACACCTCGAACGGGGCGTGCGCGGTGAGCTGGCGGAGACGCCGAAGCCGGGCGCGGCCTGCTTCGCGCGGGTCGAACACCGCGTCATCGCCAGTGGACGCACGGCGCTCACCGCCGCGGCCGAGGTCTTCCGGGCCCATGGGGTCCATGCCGTCGTCCTGGGCGATTCGATCGAGGGTGAGGCGCGCGAGGTGGCGGCCGTCTTCGCCGCCCTGGCGCGGGAGGTGCGGCTCTACGGCACGCCCTGGGCGCCGCCCGTGGTACTGCTCGCGGGCGGCGAGACGACGGTGACGGTACGCGGGCGCGGGCGGGGTGGGCGCAACGCCGAGTTCGCCCTGGCCCTGGCCATCAAGCTCGGTGGGCTGCCCGGGGTCTATGCCCTGGCCGCCGACACCGACGGCATCGACGGCACCGGCCCGCATGCGGGGGCGTTGGTCACACCGGACAGCCTCGCGCGGGCCCGCACCCTGGGGCTCGATGCACGGCGCCTGCTCGCCGACAACGACGCCTGCGGCTTCTTCGCGCCGCTGGGCGACCTCCTCGTCTCCGGCCCGACGCGGACTAATGTAAACGACTATCGGGCGATCCTGATAACCTGACCGGGTCGCCCACTGCGAGGCCCAGGAGTGCGGCGGCCGAGGCCCGGTTGGCGGCGATCTCGACCAGGCCGGCGCTGTTGACGTACCAGAAGGCGGTGCCCTTGGCGGCCTCGGCGAAGACGCGGTGATGCGGCAGCACCCGGCCCTTCACCTCCAGGTCAACCCCCTGCATGAGGCCGCCGCGGATGCCGGTCCAGGCATTGCCGTAGTGGTCGATGTGGATCACCCGCGGCAGGTCGGCCGGGTCGAACTGCACCGTCGGGGCCGCGACCGGTTCGAGTTTGTCGGCGGGGAAGGGACCCTGCGCCAGCCAGGCGGCCACCGGGGCGAAGAGGTCGCGGCCGTGGAAGGTGTCGGACAACTGCTCGGGACGCCAGCGGATACGCCAGTAGCGCGCCGTCGCGGCGCGGGCGGCGACCACGCTCAGCAGGCCGTTGTCCGGCCCCACATACCAGCGCCCGTCCGCCTCGACCACCAGGGTTTCGCGCGGCGTGCCCACGCCCGGGTCGATCACCGCGAGGCAAACGCTGCCCGGCGGGAAGGGGGCGATGAGGGCGTCGAGCAGGTGGGCGCCGGCATGGGCGTTGAACGGGGCCACCTCGTGCATGAGGTCGATGACCGGCACCCCCGGCGCATGCCGGGCCAGCACCGCCTTGACCTGGCCGACATAGGGGTCGCGCCAGCCGTAGTCGGTGAACAGGACCAGCATGGGTCAGCGCTGTGGCGCGAGCTGGCCGATGTCGGCCACGCAGTTCATGACGCGGGCGAGCTGGGCGAGGAGCGCCAGGCGATTGGCGCGCAACAGGGGCTCGTCCACCATGACCATGACCTGGTCGAAGAAGCGGTCCACGGCCGTGCGCACCCCGGCCAGCTCACACAGGGCGCCGGTGTAGTCCAGCCCCGCCAGCAGGGCCTCGACCTTGGGCTGCACCTCGATCAGGGTGTGGTAGAGCTCGCGTTCCGCCGCTTCCTGCAACAGTGTCGCGTCGATGCCGCCGCCCACCTCACCCGCCTTCTTGAGCAGGTTCTGGATGCGCTTGTTGGCGGCGGCCAGGGCCGCAGCCTCGGGCAGCCGGCGGAAGGCCGCCACGGCGGCGAGCCGGGCCGGCACCCGGTCGATGCGGCTGGGCTGCTGTACGACCACCGCCTCCACCTCGTCGACGGCGTGGCCGCGCTCGCGCAGGTAGACGCGCAGCCGCTCGAGCATGAACAGGAAGACGTCCACCGGCGTGCTGTCGGCGACCTGTTCACGGTCGAACTGGGCGTGCGCCAAGCGCAGCAGCTCTCTCAAGTCGAGCGGCAGGCCCTGTTCCAGCAGCATGCGCAGCACACCCAGGGCGGCCCGGCGCAGGGCATAGGGGTCCTTGTCGCCGGTGGGCACCAGGCCGATGCCGAAAATCCCGATGAGCTGATCCAGCCGGTCGGCCAGGGCCAGCGACAGGGCGATGTTGCCCTCGGGCAGCCGGTCACCGGCGAATCGGGGCAGATAGTGGGCCTCGATGGCGGCGGCCACACGGTCGTCCTCGCCATCGTGCAGGGCGTAGTAGCGCCCCATGATGCCCTGCAGCTCGGGGAACTCGCCCACCATGTCGGTCACGAGATCGGCCTTGGCCAGCAGCGCGGCGCGGGCGGCGAGATCCGCGTCGGCATTGAGCTCGCGGGCGATGGCCGCGCTCAGGCGGGTCAGGCGCCGCACGCGATCGCCCTGGCTGCCCAGGCGGTTGTGGTAGACCACCTCGTCCAGCCTGGGCACGCGCGCCTCCAGCCGGGTCTTACGGTCCTGGTCGTAGAAGAATTTGGCGTCCGCCAGCCGCGCCCGCAGCACGCGCTCGTTGCCGTGCACGATGCGCGCCGGTTCTGGCGATTCCAGATTAGCCACCAGCAGGAAACGCGGCAGCAGCCGCCCGTTGGCGTCGAGCAGTGGGAAGTAGCGCTGGTGGCTTTGCATCGACAGGATGAGACACTCCTGCGGCACGGCGAGGAAGGCGGCATCGAAGCTGCCCTTGAGCACCACCGGCCACTCGGTCAGCGCCGTGACCTCGTCGAGCAGTGCCTCGGGGATCAGCACCTGCTCGCTCCCCGCTGCGGCCTCGAGCGCCGCCTGGATGCGATCGCGGCGGGCGGCGAAATCGGGCTCCACACGGCCGCGCGCGCGCAGGGCTTCGGCATAGGCGGCGGCGTGTTCGATGACGATCTCGCCCTCTCCCATGAAACGATGACCACGGGTGACACGCCCGGCCGTCAGCCCGAACAGCGTGCAGGGCACCACCGCCTCCCCGTGCAGGGCAATGACGCCGTGCACGGGGCGCACGAATTCGGCCTCGCCCGCCCCCCAGCGCATCAGCTTGGGGATGGGCAGCCGCCGCACCGATTCCTCGACGATGGCCTCGAGGACCTCGGCGAGCCGCCGACCCGGCGAGGTGTAGGTGTAGAACAGGGTCTCGGTCTTGCCGTCCAGACGGCGTTCGAAACGGGGGATCGCCGCCTCGGGGATGCCCTTGGCAGCGAGTTTCTTGAGCAGGGCCGGGGTGGGGCGGCCCTCGGCGTCCAGGCCCACCGCCACCGGCATGATCTTCTCGGTGACGCTCTCGTCCGGGGCCTGGGCGCGCACGCCGGTCAGGGCGAGCGCCAGGCGCCGGGGCGTGGCGTACCAGGTCGGCTGGGCCTCCGGCTCGAGCAGCTTCTCGCGCGCGAGCCCGGCCTCGATCTGGCTGGCGAAGGCCTCGCCCAGCCGGGGCAGGGCCTTGGGCGGCAGCTCCTCGGTGAGGAGTTCGATGAGCAGGGTGTCTGTCTTCATGCGGCAATGCCCCCCTGAGGCTGGGGCTCACCGGCGCGCAGCCGTTCGATCTCGTCGCGCTGTTGCGCAGTGAGCCAGGGCTCGTCGAGCCGGAGCATGGGGAAACCGAGCGCCTCGCGCGAGGCGTGATAGGCCTGCGCCACCCGCCGGGCGAGGGCGCGCACGCGACCGATGTAGGCGGCGCGCTCGGTCACCGAGATGGCCCCGCGCGCATCCAGCAGGTTGAAGGTGTGCGAACACTTCATGACCATCTCATAGGCCGGCAGCGCGAGGCTCAGGTCCATCAGGCGGTTGGCCTCGGACTCGTAGTCGTTGAACAGCCGGAACAGCCACTGGGTGTTCGCGGCCTCGAAGTTGTAGCGCGACTGTTCCACCTCGTTCTGGTGGAAGACGTCGCCATAGGTGACGCCGGGGGCGTATTCCAGGTGGAAGACGTTCTCCACCCCCTGCAGGTACATGGCCAGGCGCTCCAGGCCGTAGGTGATCTCGCCCAGCACCGGCCGGCACTTGAGCCCGCCCACCTCCTGGAAATAGGTGAACTGGGTGACCTCCATGCCGTTCAGCCACACCTCCCAGCCCAGTCCCCAGGCCCCCAGGGTGGGCGACTCCCAGTCGTCCTCGACGAAGCGGATGTCGTGGACCGTCGGGTCTATGCCCAGGGCGCGCAGGCTGTCGAGGTAGAGGTCCTGGATGTCGTCCGGCGAGGGCTTCAACACCACCTGGAACTGGTAGTAGTGCTGCAGCCGGTTGGGGTTCTCGCCATAACGGCCGTCCTTGGGTCGGCGCGAGGGCTGCACATAGGCGGCGTGCCAGGGCTCGGGGCCGAGGGCGCGCAGAAAGGTGGCCGTGTGGAAGGTGCCGGCGCCGACCTCGATGTCGTAGGGCTGCAGCAGGACGCAGCCGCGGCTGCCCCAGAAGCGCTGCAGGTTCAAGATGATGTCCTGAAAGGCGGGCATGTCGGTGTCTGGGCGAGTTGGAGCCCGAATTGTAACCGCTCGCGGCGGCTGGCAGGCAGCCGACGGCGTCGAAAGCTCGACGCTCTGGCGCGCTTTCCAACGCCCTGCCGGGCGGCGTTTGCGGCCTCGCTTGGCCACGATCGCCGCGCCGGCGGCCTATCGCGAGGGCGCTCCCCGGTTCGCGCCGGCCGGGTGTGTCTGGCACGGGGTTTGCATGATCCCGTCAAAGACCCAAGGGGAGCCCGCCATGACGCTGACCCTCACACCCAGCCTCACCATCCGCGTGCAGCGCACGGCCGATCACGCCTGGCGTCGCGTCGAGACGCGCAGCCGGCACTTCCTCATCCGTTGCTGGACCCTGTACTGGCTCGAGGTGATGGTGTTCCGCTACCGGGCGAACTAGCCCCGGCGGGCAGCACCAGCGCCGCGATCAGGCCGCCGCCCGGCCGGTCGGCGAGTTCGATGCGCCAGCCATGGGCGTCGGCCAGCTGGCGGGCGATGGCCAGCCCCAGGCCGCTGCCGCCGCTGTCACGGCTGCGCGAGGACTCCAGCCGGTAGAAGGGACGGAACACCGCCTCGCGCGCCTCGACCGGGATGCCGGGGCCGCGGTCGAGCACCCGCACGCGCGCCTCGGCCTCGCTGCACGTCAATTCCACCGTCACCGCCTGGCCGGCGCCATAGCGCAGGGCGTTGTCCAGCAGGTTGCCGACGATGCGACTGAGGGCCGCGGGGGCGACCGGCCAGGGACAAGGCCCGGGCTTTTGCCAATCCACCTCGCCCTGGGCCCGCGCCTTGGTCACCTGGGTCTCGATCAAACCGGTGAGGTCGACGACCTGTGGCGCCTCCGCCTGCAGCGAGCGGGCGAATGCCAGCATGTCGTCGATGAGCTTGAGCATCTCGTCGATCTCGGCCTCCAGCCGCTTGATCTGGGCGTCCTCCACCTTGCCCTCCAGCATCGCCAGGGCGAGCCGCATGCGCGTGAGCGGGGTCTTGAGGTCGTGCGAGATGCCGGCGAGCAGGGTGGTGCGGTTCTCCAGCAGGGCCTGTACCGCCCCGGCCATACGGTTGAAGGCCTGCGTGAGCTGTCGCAGCTCCTCGGCGCCGGTCTCCGGCAGCCGCGCGGGCAGCCGGCCCTCGCCCACCGTTTGCGCCAGCCGGGCGAGCGCCTGCAGGCGCAGGCTGGTCTGCCGCACCATGGCCAGGGCGAGCACCAGCAGTGCCAGGGCGCCGGTGAGCAGCACGGCCGCCGCCTCCCAGGGCGCGGTGAGGGCATAGCGTTCGCGCAGGAAGCCCACCCGCAGGAGGTGCTCGCCCACCGTCAGCTCGGCCCAGGCCCAGTCGGGGTCCGGGCCCTGCTTGAGGACGATGCGGCTGCGCAGGCGCTGGCTCAAAGCACGCGCCACCAGGCGGTCGAAGTAGCCGCCCGCGAGCGCCTGCGGCAGCCGGTCGCGGACCGCACCCAGCTCCAGGCCGTGGTGCAGCGACAACTCCAGCTCGAAGTCGGGGCGGGTGTCCGGCGGCAGCTCCACCCAGGTCTGCGCCGCCAGCACCATGCGCCCGGCCAGGTTGTCCGCGGTGCGCCAGGCGAGCGGCTCGATCACCTTGCTCCAGACCACCGCCAGGGTCGCGGCGAGCAGTACGGCGAAGGCCGCCAGCAGCAGGGCGGCGGTGCGGCCGAAGAGGGTGCGGGGGAGCAGGGGTGAGGCGTGAGGGGCGAGGGGGGCGGAGGGAGGCACGCCGCGCGGCAAGTCACTTGCCCTTGGGGTTGAACAGGTAGCCTTGGCCCCACACCGTGCGGATGTACACGGGGTTGGCGGGGTCGGGCTCGATCTTGCGGCGCAGACGGGTCACCCGCACGTCGATGGAGCGGTCGAAAGGGTCGCGCTCGTAGCCCTTGAGCCAGTCCATGATCTGGTCGCGGGACAGGGCCCGGTTGGGGTGCTCGACGAACACCTGCAGCAGGGCGAATTCGGCATGGGTGAGCGGGACCTCCGCCTCGCCGCGGGTGAGCCGCTGGGCGGCGAGGTCCAGCGTGAACTCGCCGAAGCGCACGGTCTGGGCGGCCTCGGGCGGCGCCTCCTGGCCGCGGCGCAGCACGGCGCGGATGCGCGCGAGTAGCTCACGCGGGTTGAAGGGTTTGGGCAGATAGTCGTCGGCGCCGACCTCCAGGCCGACGATGCGATCGATGTCTTCGCCGCGCGCCGACAGCATGATCACGGGGCAGCCGGCGCCGGCCTTGACCCGGCGGGTGAGGGTGAGGCCGTCCTCGCCCGGCAGCATGAGGTCCATCACCACCAGGTCGGGCCGCTCGCGCGCGAGCTCGGCATCCATCTCCGTGCCGTCGCGCGCGGTGCTCACGCGGTAGCCCTGCTGGCTCAGATATTCGCGCAGGAGGTCACGGATGCCGGCATCATCGTCCACCACCAGGATGTAGGGGGTGTTGTGCATGGTCGTTCCTGGAAACAGTCTGTTACAAATTTAACCCAGGGGGAAACGCCCGGGAAACCGGTGCGGCCTAAGCTGCAAAGCGTCAAACGGAGAAATGCGATGAAAGCGAAATCCATCCTGTCTGTCTCGCTCGCCCTGCTGGCCCTGGCCACCGAGCCGGTGTCGGCCAGCGGGGGGCAGCCTGGCTGGGCAGAGCCCGCCTTGCGCCTGGCCCAGCTCTCCGCCGAGGAGCGGCGCCAGCTGCGAGAGCGCTGGGAGCGCCTGACGCCCGAGGAACAGGCCCTGTTGCGCCAGGAGTTCCGCGAGCGCCTGCAGGAGCTGCCACCTGAGCAGCGCGAGTTCCGCCGGCGCGAGATCCTGGAGAACTGGCGCGAGCAACCCGGCCGCGAGCGCTGGGAGCGCGGCCGCGAGGGCGAGGTGCGCCGCGGCCCGCAGATGGATGAACGCGACTGGCGCGGGGAGGACGACATGCGCGGCTTCGGACGCGGCTTCGAGCGCCGCCAGGAGCCACGCGATCGCCCCGGCCGCCGTTGACGCACGCACCTCAAGACCGTTTTGCAGCGAAAGGAGATCGACATGAAAGCGAACCGCAACCCGATGACACGCACCCTGGCCGTCACCGCCCTGGTGGCGGGGCTCGCCGCGAGCGGCCTGGCCGCGGCCAAGCCGCCGTTCAAGGGGCGTGAGTTCCAGGACAGCTTCCACGACACCGCCTGGGTGGTGGCGCGCACCCCGGTGTACGAGGAGATCAACACCCCGCGCCGGGAATGCTGGACTGAGCAGGTCGGCTACGAGTACAGCAGCAGCCCCTCTCGCTCCTACGGCGGCGCCATCATCGGGGCCATCGCCGGCGGCATCCTCGGCAACCAGGTCGGCAAGGGCACCGGCCGGACGGTGGCGACCGCGGTCGGCGCGGCCACCGGCGCCATCGTCGGCGACAACATCGACAACGACGGCTGGCGCGGCGAGCGGGTCACGAGCCGGCCGCGCTACGAGGAACGCTGCCGTGTGGTCGACCAGTGGGAGCGTCGGCTCACGGGTTACAACGTGGTCTACCGCTATCAGGGGCGCGAGTACACCACCTTCCTGCCCTACGACCCGGGCAACACGGTGCGTGTGCGCGTGCAGGTGAGCCTGGCCGAGTAAACAGGCTGGCGTTTGGACGCGGCGGCGGGGTTGCGTTAGATTCGCAGCTTTCCGCCCATGCGTCCTACCGGTGTCCGGTTCACCCAGCAGACGTCTCACCCGCAGACGACCGCCCCCTCTCGGACGTCCGTCGTTGTATGGCCTTGTGGCCTGCGGCCGCGGGCTCATCGGCGGGCTCATCTTGGCGCTGCTCCTCGCCCCGGCCTGGGCGGCCTGGGAAAAGGACTTCCTCGCCGCACGCGAGGCCTTTCAAAGGGGCCGCATGGACCGCTTCGAGCAGCACGCGCGCAAGCTGCCGGACGACCACCTGCTCCAGCCCTACCTCGGCTTCTGGCGGCTGCGCGCGAACAACAACAACCTCAACGCCCGGCTCCAGTTCATCCAGCAGCACCCGGACAGCCTCCTGGCCGAGGCCCTGCGCGCGGACCTGGCGCGCGAGGCGGCGCGGCGCGAGGACTGGGCGGCCTATGAGGGCTGGTCCGCCCAGCTCCAGCGCAAGGACCAGGAACTGCAGTGCCTGGACCTGCGGGCGGGTCTGGAGCGGGGCCAGCCCCCCGCACGCGAGACCGTGCTCACCCTCTACCGCAGCGGCAGCGACCGACCCACCGGCTGCGAGCGCCTGTTCGCCCGGCTCTTCGAGCAGGGCCTCCTCACCGTCGAGGATCGCTATGCGCGCCTGCGCCTCGCCCTCGACGCGAACAACCTGCGGCTTGCCCGCGAGTTGATCGCCCAGCTCCCCCTGGATGAGCGTCCGCACGCCGACAGCCTCAACCTGGCGGGGCAGGCCCCGGAACGCGTGCTGGCGGGGGCGGTGGACAACCGCGCCCAAGCCGAGGTGGCCCTGTATGCCCTCACCCAGCTGGCCAAGCGCGACCTCGATGCCGCGGTGCGGCTGTGGGAGACGCAGCAGGACAAGTTCGGCCCGCTGGAGCAGCGTCACGGCTGGGGGCAGCTCGCGCTGCAGGCGGCCCGCCGCCACGACGACCGGGCGCGCGACTGGTTCGCCCGCGCCGGCAACGCGCTCAGCGAGGCGCAGCACGCCTGGCGGGCGCGCGCCCATCTGCGCGCCGGACGCTGGGCGGAGGTGTTGCAGGCCATCCTGGCCATGCCCCCCGAGATGCAGGAAGAACCCGTCTGGCGCTACTGGCGCGGCCGCGCCCACAAGGCACTGGGCGCGGGTTTCCAGGCCAATCAGATCTTTGCCCGTCTGTCGCGCGACCACCATTACTACGGCCTGCTCGCCGAAGAGGAGCTGCCGGTGCGGCTGGAGACGCGGGCGGCCGACTACCGCGTGGCCGAGGAGGAGGTCAACCGGGTGGCCGCCCTGCCGGGCATCCGCCGGGCGCTGCTGCTGCGCGAGATCGGGCTGGAGGCCAATGCGGTGGCCGAGTGGGACTGGAGCTTACGCGGTGCCGACGACGTCACCCTGCTCGCCGCGGCCGAGATCGCGCGGCGACGGCAGTGGTACGACCGGGCCATCATCACCGCCGAACGCACGCGCGAGCTGCACGATTTCGACCTGCGCTATCTGACGCCCTACCGCGACCTGGCCCAGGCCCGTGCGCGCGAGTTCGGTCTCGACGAGGCCTGGATCTACGGGCTCATGCGCCAGGAGTCGCGCTTCGTGGCCCACGCCCGCTCGCGCGTCGGCGCCCAGGGCCTGATGCAGATCATGCCCGCCACCGCCGACTGGATCGCCCGCCAGCTCGGGGTGCCGCGCCGCACCCGCGTGGACGTCAACCACCCGGAGACCAACGTGCGCTTCGGCAGCTTCTATCTCAAGCGCGTGTTGGACGACCTGCAGGGCTCGCCCGTGCTGGCCACCGCCGCCTACAACGCCGGCCCCGGCCGGGCGCGCCGCTGGCAGGCCGCCGAGCCGCTCGAAGGGGCGATCTACGTGGAGACCATCCCCTTTCTGGAGACGCGCGAATACGTCAAGAAGGTGATGGCCAACGCCATGCACTACAGCCAGCGCCTGGGGCTCGAGCGCACCGCCCTGCGCGACCGGCTCGGTGTGGTGCCCGCCCGCCCGGCGGGCCGGGTGGAGATGGCGGAGACGTCAGGCGGCGAGGGCTAGCCGCCTGCTGCCCGAGGCCCCGGCCGAGGTTAGAATCGGCCACCATCGACAACGACACTCGCTCAACATGAAACACCAGAACGTCTGTGTCATCGGCGGCGGCGGCTTCGTCGGCCACCACCTGGTCAGCCTGCTGGCGGCGCGCGGCTGCCGGGTCTGGGTCCCCACCCGGCGGCGCCAGCGCGTCATCGACCTGGCCGTCCTGCCCACCGTGGAGGTGCTGGAGGCCGATGTGCACGATCCCGCCACCCTGCGTGAGCTCCTGCGCGGCAAGGATGCGGCCATCAACCTGGTGGGCATCCTGCACGGCACGCGGGCCGAATTCGAGCGCGCCCACGTAGAGCTGCCGCGCAAGATTGCCCTGGCCTGCATCGACAGTGGCGTGGGGCGGCTGCTGCACATGAGCGCCCTGGGGGCCGACGCTGCCTCGCAAAGCTTCTATCAGCAGACCAAGGCCCGCGGTGAGGCCGAGGTGATGGCGATCGGCCAAGCCCAGGGACTCGCCGTGACCGCCTTCCGGCCCTCGGTCATCTTCGGCCCGGGTGACAGCTTCCTTACTCTGTTCGCCGAGCTGCTCAGGCTCGCGCCAGTCGTCCCCCTGGCCGGGGCCTGGGCGCGCTTCCAGCCGGTCTATGTCGGCGATGTGGCGCGCGCCTTCGCTACCGCCCTCGACGCGCCCGAGACCCACGGTCAGGTCTATCCCCTGTGCGGACCCCGTGTCTACACCCTGGAGGCGCTGCTGCGGCTGACCGCGCGGACCCTGGGGCTGAAGCGCTGGATCATCCCCCTCGACCGCTCACAATCCTACCTGTTCGCCCGGCTGATGGAGCTCAAACCCGGCAAAAAGCTGATGACGCGGGACAACTACTACGCCATGTTGAGCGACAACGTCTGTCCCGACGGCTTCCCCGCCGTCTTCGGCCAGCCCACCGCGCTGGAGGCGGTCATCGACTACCTGCGCGGCACGGGCCCGCACTGCGGCTACGAGCGCTACCGCGCGCAGGCGCGGCGCTAGACCTAACGGACATGACTTTGAGAACACACCCCGGAACATGAAAGTCATGTCCGTTTCCCTCACCCCCAGCCCCCCCTCTCCCGCTTGCGGGAGAGGGGAGCTTTGAGAGTCGGCTCGCCGACTTTCACGCTAAAGGGGGTGAGCACGTCGGCCCGGCGAGCATCAGATCATGACGTCCACCCCTCACCCCTCACCCCTCACACCTCACCCCGTCTTCCCACCGCACATCCGCGTCTACGCCGTCGGCGGTGCGGTGCGCGACCGCCTGTTGGGTTTGCCGGTGCAGGACCGCGACTACGTGGTGGTGGGGGCCACGCCCGAGGAGATGACGGCCCTGGGCTTCCGCCCGGTCGGGCGCGACTTCCCCGTCTTCCTGCACCCGGTGACCCAGGAGGAGTACGCCCTGGCGCGCACCGAGCGCAAGACCGCACGCGGCTACAAGGGCTTCAAGGTCTGTGCCGCGCCCGAGGTGACCCTGGAGGAGGACCTGCGCCGGCGCGACCTCACCATCAACGCCATGGCCGAGGACGCCGACGGCCGCGTCATCGACCCTTACGGCGGCCGGGCCGACCTCGAGGCAGGCGTGTTGCGGCACGTCTCACCGGCATTCGCCGAGGACCCGGTGCGCATCCTCCGCGTGGCGCGCTTTGCCGCCCGCTTCGCCGAATTCCGCGTGGCGGACGAGACCCTCGGCCTCATGCGGCAGATGGTCGCCGCGGGCGAGGTGGACGCCCTGGTGCCCGAGCGCGTCTGGCAGGAGCTCGCGCGCGGGCTCATGGAGGCACGGCCCGCGCGGATGATCCAGACGCTGCGCGACTGCGGGGCACTCGGGCGCCTCATCCCCGAGCTCGACCGGCTGTTCGGCGTGCCCCAGGACCCGATGAGCCATCCCGAGATCGACACCGGTGCGCACCTGTTGCGCGTGATCGACTGGGCGGCGGGTGAGGGTGAGACGCTGCCCGTGCGCTATGCCGCCTTGCTGCACGACCTGGGCAAGGGGCTCACCCCGCCCGACCGCTGGCCCGACCACAGCGGCCACGAGATGGCCGGCCTCGAGGCGGTCCGGTCGGTGAGCGCACGCCTGCGCGTGCCGGTCGAGTGCCGCGAGCTGGCCCTCACGGTGGCCCGCTGGCACGGCCTCGCCCACCAGGCCGACCGGCTGGACGCCGAGGGGCTCCTCGATCTGCTGCAGCACTGCGACGCCCTGCGCCGGCCGGAGCGGCTGCGCGACTTCCTCGCCGCCTGCGCGGCGGACTTCCACGGGCGGCCGGGCTGGGAGACGCGGCCCTACCCCCAGGCCGCGCGTTTGCAGGCGGCCCTGGCGGCGGCGCGGGCGGTCGATGCCGGCGCCATCGCCCGCGGTTTGCCTGCCGCCGAGGTGCCCGCCGCCATCCGTGCCGCCCGCATCCAGGCCATCGCCGCCGCCCTGCCGGCTGCTGTGTAACCCAGGTCACCGACAGCGCGGCACTCCGACCGCAAGATTGGGTCTTACCGAACGTCGTGTTTCATGAAAGGAGATCGCTATGACGACCAATGTCGGTGGTATCGACCGCATCCTGCGCATCGTCGTCGGCCTGGCCCTCATCGTCTGGGCCGCCATGGGGGGTCCGGCCTGGGCCTGGATCGGTGTCGTGCCACTCGCCACCGGGGCGATCGGCTGGTGTCCGGTCTATCTGCCCTTCGGCATCAAGACCTGCAAGACCAAGTTGGCTGACGGCCTAGCCTCAGCACGAGGTGCGTAGCCAGCGGGCGGCGTCGAGGGCGAAGTAGGTGAGCACGGCGTCCGCCCCGGCGCGCTTGAAGGCCAGAAGCGCCTCCATCACGCAGGCGCGCTCGTCGAGCCAGCCGTTCTGCGCAGCGGCCTTCAGCATGGCGTATTCGCCGGAGACCTGGTAGACGACGGTGGGGGCGCCGAAGGTCTGCTTCACCCGCCAGACCACGTCCAGGTAAGGCAGGCCCGGCTTGATCATGACCATGTCGGCCGCCTCCTGCAGATCGAGCCCGACCTCCCACAGGGCCTCGTCGCTGTTGGCCGGGTCCATCTGATAGGTGTACTTGTTGCCGGCGCCCAGGTTGGCGGCGGAGCCGACCGCATCGCGGAACGGTCCGTAGAAGCTCGAGGCATACTTGGCCGAGTAGGCCAGGATGCGGGTGTGGATGAAGCCCGCGCTGTCCAGGGCCTCGCGCACCGCACGGATGCGCCCGTCCATCATGTCGGAGGGCGCCACCACGTCGGCGCCGGCGGCCGCGTGCACCTCGGCCTGGCGCGTCAGCACGGCGATGGTTTCGTCGTTGAGCACATAGCCGGTCGCGTCGATCAGACCGTCCTGGCCATGGCTGGTGTAGGGGTCTAGGGCGATGTCGGTGATCACGCCCAGCTCCGGGAAACGCGCCTTGAGCCCGGATACCGCCCGCGGCACCAGCCCCTGCGGGTTGTAGGCCTCCTCGGCGCCCGGGGTCTTGAGCGCCGGGTCGATCACCGGAAAAAGGGCCAGCGCGGGGATGCCGAGTGTCAGCGCCTCCTCGGCCATGGTGTACAGCCGGTCCAGGCTCATGCGGCTCACGCCTGGCATCGACGGCACTGCCTCCGCCCGGTCCTGCCCGTCGAGGACGAACACCGGCAGGATCAGGTCGGCGGGGTCGAGCCGGTGTTCGCGCATGAGCCGGCGGGAGAACTCGTCGCGGCGCATGCGGCGCATGCGCTTTCGCGGGAAGCTGGCGAGATCAAACATGGCATCCTTCCGTTCGGTTGACCTGGAAAGCATACCAGCGCCGGCGGTACAGGAGGACGGGGTCCGGCTGTGGAACTTTTTGGAACGAGAATCGCTCCATGACACAAGACGAGTCGCTTCGTCTCCCGCTTCTCCTCCCTGAGCGGGTGCCTTAACGCAAAGTTAAGGCTCATTCAACCCGGCTTTGTCCCCTTGAGCCGGGTTTTTTTTGTCCAGCGGCAGCCCGAGCCAGGCGCGGATCTGGGCCTCGGCCGTCTCCAAGCCGATGCGCCGGGTTGCCGAGAAGAGCTGCGCCTGCCCCGGTACCCCCTGCTCGGCCAGGAAGTGCTGGACCTGTCTGAGCGCCAGCAGGGCCTGGTTGCGCGACAGTTTGTCGGCCTTGGACAGCAGGATGTGCACCGGCTTGCCGGTCACCTGCCACCAGGCAAGCAGTTGCCGGTCCAGCTCGGTGAGCGGGTGGCGGCTGTCCATGATCAGCACCAGGCCGCGCAAGCTCGCGCGGGAGCGCAGATAATCCCCCGCCAGCGACTGCCACATGCGCTGCTGGGCGAGCGGCGCGCGCGCGAAGCCATACCCGGGCAGATCCACCAGATAGCGCCCGGGCGCGACGCGGAAATAGTTCAAAAGCTGTGTGCGGCCCGGCGTTTTGCTCACGTAGGCGAGCCGCTTCTGGTTGGCCAGGGCGTTGATGGCGCTCGACTTGCCGGCGTTGGAGCGGCCCACGAAGGCCACCTCGGCCGCGCTGTCGTCGGGCAGGCCGCGCAACTGGGCGGCAGAGAGATGAAAGGTGGCGTTGAGCACGGGCGAAGGGCGATGACTTGAACTTTGCATACTAGCAGCGGCCCGGCTAGAATGCAGGGATTTGCTGACCCTGCTATCTGAATTGGGAGTCCTGTCATGCGTCTTCGCCATGCTCTGTTGATCGCGCTCATGTCCGCGACCACGACGTGGGCCGCCACGGCCCCTGCCTCCGCCCCGCGCGGCGACCCGGCCAAGGCGCAAAAGATCGTCAACGAGGTCTGTGGGGCCTGTCACGGCAACGACGGCAACAGCACCACACCCGCCTATCCCAGCCTGGCCGGCCAGCACCCCGAATACATCACCAAACAGCTGCATGACTTCAAGTCCGGCGCCCGCCGCAACGCCATCATGGCCCCCAACGTGGTGGGCCTGACGGATGAGGACATGCTCAACCTCGGCGCCTATTTCGCCGCTCAGCAGCCCAAGCCGCGCCTGGCCAAGGACCCGCAGCTCGTGGCGGCAGGGCAGCGCCTGTACCGCGGCGGCAACCCCGGTAGCGGCGTGCCTGCCTGTGCCTCCTGCCATGGCCCCAACGGTGCCGGTATCCCCGTCCAGTTCCCGCGTCTGGCGGGCCAGCATGCCAAATACGTCGAGACCCAGCTCAAGAACTTCCGCAGCGGCGACCGCGCCAACGACGGCGGCAGCATGATGCGGGTGATCGCCCGCCGGATGACGGATCAGGAGATGCGGGCCGTGGCTGAATTCGTCTCCGGTCTCCGGTAAAGCGCCTTTGCGCTTTTCTTTTTCTGCGGTTGCGCTAGTATTCGCAATCGTCGGCCGGCCGCAGCCCACGATGCATGTGACAAACGTACTGTCGGCGCGGGTGGCCGGTATCGCGTTGTAAGGAGTGGGCCGTTGCCCAGGATGTCACCCCGCGGGGTGGCGTGAGCAACCATGGATGTGAAGGAGCAAATTGATGAACCATCAGCGTAGACAAGTGCTGAAGAGCGCCGGCGCGGCGGGAGTGGTCGGGGTCGCGGTTGCGGCCGGGCTGCTCAAGCCCACGGCGGCATATGCCCAGAGCTGGAACGCGGCGGGCTTCGAGGCGCGCGACCTGGCGGGCGCGCTCAAGGCGATCAAGGCCGAAGGCGCGGCCGATAGCAACCAGATCACGGTCAAGGCCCCCGACATTGCCGAGAACGGCGCGGTGGTGCCGGTGGAGGTCACCTCCAATATTCCCGGCACCGAGTCCATCGCCATTGTGGCCGACAAGAACAACTTCCCGCTCATCGGCCAGTTCGACCTCATGAACGGCGCCGAGGGTTTTGTCTCCACGCGCATCAAGCTGGGCAGCACCTCAC
>JAKADY010000028.1 GCA_021826065.1 Pseudomonadota bacterium | reverse complement strand
TGGCGTCGAGCGCCCAGCGGGCGGCAAGCGGCTGGCGATAGGACAGGCGCAGCGCCAGGCTCGTGCTCGACAGCGGGGCGCCGTTGGCCAGCAGCGGGCTTTGGCCCTGCGCTTCACGACGCCAGACAAAGCGCATATGGTATTCGAGGCGGCCGTGGGCGAAAGGCCGGGCGCCGCCGAGCAAACCACCCAGCCGCCAGGCGTCGCCGCTCGGGCGCGCCGCGGCGTCTTCGCGGGCGATGGCAAGCTGCGCAGACCAAGGGGTGCGACCGTCGCACAGCCAGGCAGTGCTGAGGGCATATTGGGTGTGATCGAGCGTGCGTGCGGCGGGAAAGCGCCGCCAGGTGGCCTCGCCGCCGAGGGCGAGCGCACAGTCAGGCACAATTGGCCTTATGTGGCGCAGGCCCAGCCGCGTGCTCGTCTCCACGTCGTCGGCACGCCAGCGCAGGGTGCCAAGCCCGGCGTGGGCAGACCATAGGCCGAGGTCGGCGGGCCACTGCCATATGGCGTTGAAGTCACCCTGGTCGCGCGCCTCACCGGCCGGGGCCTGGCGTGTGTCCAGGCGGCCGAGCAAGAGCAGGCCGGCGCCGCCCGGCAGGGCGCGCTGTGCCTCGAGGCGGGCCGCGGCTTGGACGAAAGGGGCGCTGCGCGCGCGCGCCTCGGGGCGCAAGGGCAAGGTCAGCGGGCCGTCCGGTAGTGTGAGGGTGAGCTGCTCGGCGCGGGGGGCGTTGTTGAGGTTGCTGTCGTGTCCGAGCGCAAAGGCGAGCTCGCCGCCGAGTCGCCAGCGCGGCCCTGCCGCCGTGGCGAGGGCAGCGCCGGATGCCTCTGGCTCGAGCTCGCGGGCTGCGGCCACCGCGCCCATCGCGGCCAGGGCGCGGGCGTAGTCGCGCCGGGCGCGTGGGTGCTGGGGGTCGAGCAGCAGGGCGCGCTCGAGTCGCTCGGCCGCCGCGGCGACTTGCCCCAGGGCGAGCAAGACGGCGCCATGCCAGGCAAGATAGTCGGCATTGTCGGCACATTCGGCGGCGCGCGCGGCGAGCTGCCGCTCATGATCGGCCAGCGTCTGACCCGGTGGCGGCTCGGTGGGGGTGCAGGCGCAGGCCGCGCCGGCCAGGACGGCAAGGCAGAAGGACGCCAATGCACTCGGCAGCCCACCTGGCCGGCGGATTTTAGGTGTGCAGAGGGGGCAGGTCATGGGCTCGAGGTCGATTATGGACCGCGGCGGCGTTTTGCGCGAGCCTGGGGCGCGGGCCTCAGAGTCCGTTGCTGTGGATAGGGCGCGTGAAGTGGGGGGCTAAAGGTCTGTCGGTTCTGGATTCCGGCCTGCGCCGGAATGACGGGGAGGGAGCGGCGTTTGCCGGGCGCTTAGGCCCGCTCGTCGGCAGACCACACTTCACAGGGTTGGCACATGCCTTCGAGCAGGAATTCGCCCCGGCTGACGAGGCGTTGGCGTGTGGCGGCGTCGAGGCGGGCATAGAGCTGCGGACCGATGAGGATGGGGCTGGCCAGCTCGGCGGTGAGGGCGGCCAGGCGCACGGCGCGGCTGACCGGCTGGCCGAGGGCGAGGTGCTGGCGACGCGGGCGCGGCCCGACCAGCCCGGTGAGCACGGGACCGGCCTCCAGGCCGATGCCCAGGGCCATGGGCGGCGGCACGGCCGCGGGGTCGGCCGTGGGCAGCAGGGGGGCGATGCGCGCCTGCAAGGCGCGCGCGGCGGCCAGCGCCCGCGCGGGGTGGTCGGCGGTGGCGTCGGCCCGCCACAGCGCCAGGATGGCATCGCCTTCGAGTGCTTCGATGCGTCCGCCCTCGGCGTCGATGATGGCGTGGGCGACAGTGAAATAGCGGTGCAGCAGTGCGGCAACTTCGGCCGGCGTGCGAGTCTCGCTCCAGGCGGTGAAGTTGCGGATGTCGGCGACCAGACAACTGGCGTCGATGAGCTCGGCGGCGAGCTCGCCGCCAGGGGGCTCGCCGGCGAGCCGGCGCACGAGCCGAGGGGGGAGCAGGCTTTCGAGGTGGGCGAGCAGGCGTCGCGCCTCGCCAGCGAGCAGCCTGTGCTCGAAGGCGGCGAGGGTGAACCCAGCAAGGAGCAGGGCCGCAGCCGGCCCGCTCATGGCGAGGGCCAGGCCGCGGGGGAGCAGGATGAGCTGCAGACCCAGGAGCAGCAGGGCATAGGCGAAGGCGAGCGCCGGCAGGGACCAGGCCGTCAGCCGCCCCGCAGCGACCCACAGGAGGATGAGCCCAGGCAGCAAGAGGCCCAGGGCGATGACCCTGGCGTGCGTGGGGGGGGCGGGCAGACGGGCGTCGAGGAGCCCGGCGAGCAACTCGGCATGCACGAGCAGCCCCCCCTGCGCCCCGGCGAATGGGGTGGCGACGGCATCCGTGAGCTCGAGCGCGGTGGAGCCGATGAGGGCGATGCGGCCGGACAGCCGCGCGGTGTTAACCCGCCCGGCGAGGAGGTCGGCGGCGGAGATGGCCGTAAAGGCGCTGGGCTGTCGGCCATAGGGAACGATGAGATGTCCGCGGGCATCGAGGGGGATGGCCTCGGGCAGTCCGGCGGCCTCGAGCCGCCAGGGCGGCGACCAGGGGCCGTCGGCCGCGATCAGGCGCACGGCCCGCGCCTTGGTCATCGCGAGCCAGGCGGCCAGCGACAGGGCCGGATAGGCCTGCCCCTGACGGCAGACATAGGCGGGGATGGCGCGCACCAGCCCGTCGCGATCGACCCGGTAGGCGATGTGGCCGACGCGCAGACCGGCAAAGGCAGGGGCGGGGGCGCGCTGCCCTTGCGCCTCGGGCCAGGGGGCGGTGCACGGGAGGGTGTGGCCGGGCTGGGGGGCAAGACGCCCGGTGGCGATCGGCGCGCCTTGGCCCGGCAGGGCGAAGGCGGCGGCCAGGACGGCACCTTGGGCACGCAGCTCGGCGGCGAGTTTGGCGTCATCGGCGCGTTCGGCATCGAGGACGATGTCCCAGATCTGCTGCTGCACGCCGGCCTCAGCCAGCCGACGCGCCAGCTCGGCCAGACGCGCCCGCGGCCAGGGCCAAGGCCCGAGCTGGGCGAGGCTGGACTCGTCGATGTCGATGAGCACGATGCGCTCCTCGGGCTGCGCCGTGGCGTTCAGACGCCAGGCGAGGTCGCCCAATTGCGCGTCGAGCCAGTCCGTGGGGTCGGGGAACAGGCGCCCCAATCCCGCCGCAAGGAGGAGGCTTAGGGCGAGGACGATCGCCCGTCGATAACCTGGCGCCATTGCGTGATGCCCATGAACATGCCCGCAGGGGTGGCGTGCTCGAACAGATAGGCAGCTGCGGGACCGCCCGCGTCGACCCCATAGGCGCCCGAGAGGCGACGCTGCCATTCGATGAGCTTGAAGCTGCCATCGGGGTCGATGCGGCCTGAGGCGGCAAAGGGGACCTGTCCGGTGGGGGCGGATTCGAGCGTGAGCCGGGTGTCGAAGCGACGCAGCGCAAAATCAAGGGCGAGCTGACCGTCGAGCACGCGCGCCGGGAGTACTTCGCCCGGTCGCAGTAGGTGGGCCTGGGCGGCGGTAAGGCCAAGGTCGAGGCGCGCGGCGGTGGGCAGGGGATCGGGCTGCGGTAAGCGGTAGAGCGCGTAGCGCACATTTTCCGCCACCCGCTCGCGCCCTTCGGCGGCCAGCGCGCGCGGCTGCGTGAGGTGGTCGCCCGGCCAGGCCGGGGCGTGGTCCCAGCGGGCCCAGACCAAGGCGGCGGGCTTCGAGGCGGCCTGTCCGAGGCCTTTTTCGGCCGCGGTCGAGGTGAGGGCCTCGCTCGCCTCGGCCGCCTTGTCGCTGACGACGCGCCGTGCGTACTCGGTCAGGGCGAGGTCTTGCTTGGGCACGAGTTGGGGTGCGGGGGCGTGTGGGCGAATCTCGAGCATGACCTCGCCCATGTCAGCGGCCAGCTTGAGCGCACGCGGGGTGTTGCAAGGCCCCAGGTCCTCGGGCCGACAGTCGATGTCGAGAGGGGCGGCGATGACGGCGCCGCTCGTCACCGTCACGCGCGTGATGCGTTCATCGCCGGCGACGACGAAATCGGTGCCGGCGATGCCTATGGCGGCAATCGGGGTGTTGAGCCGAAAGCGGTGGCGATCGGATTCGCCATAGCGGCCGGTGATGGAACGCACCACCCCACGCTCGAGCTTGAAACGGATCGCGCCACCACTGGCCGGGTCGCCATAGTCGGCCAGGTGCAGGCGCGAGTTGGGGCGCACGCTGAGCACGGCGCCATCGACGAAGCGAATGTGGACATGGCCCGAGGCGGCGGTCTCGACGAGGTCGCCCACACGCACAGGGTCTTCGACCTCGAGGGGACGCCGCCCGCCCTGGGCACCAATCAACCAGGCCTGGCCAAGGCGCAAGCTCACCTGGCCGACGACCGGCGGCTCGGCGTGCACCAGCCCTGCCCCCAAGATCAGTAAGGCAATGACGACGCGCAACAGCCCCATGTGTTGCTCCGAAGTAGGTGGTCAGCCCCTATTGTGCAGCAGAAGGCTCGCGGGCGATGTGTCGCCCATCACATGGGGAGGTGACGGCGAGAGACGACACACGGAAAATAGCCCGCTGCCGAGTGGCAGCGCGATGTCCGTCCACGTTAATTTTCTCGCTCACATCCCCTTGTTGCGCACGTTGCCGGAGTCCGTCCGGCTTGCCGTGGCGGCACGCATGGTCCGACGCACCCTGGCGCGTCGCGCCGTGGCGCTGGAGAAGGGCGCGCGCGGCCAGCCCTTGGGCTTCGTGCTGACCGGACGCCTGCAAGCGGTGGACTTTACCTTGGATGGGCGTGAGGCTGGGCTATACTTCGTCGGGCCCGGCGAGGTGTACGGTGAGCTGGCGACGATCGACGGCGGCGAGAATCCGGAGTTCGTCATCGCCATCTGCCAGACCGAGGTGCTGGAGATGGCGGCGGCCGATGCGCGCGCATTGCTTTTGCCCAACCCTCACGTGGCAGAGGCCTTGGCCCGCCGTCTGGCCGCGCGCCTGCGCGAGGCGATCGCCTTGCGCAGCGTGCTGGCGTTGCCCAACCCCATGCAGCGGCTGAGCGCGCTGCTGGTGGGCATGAGCGGTCCCGCAGGGGCCATCGCCCATGTCCCCACGCACCAAGAGCTGGCCATCATGATCAACACGACACGCGAGACGGTCACGCGCATCTTGCGCTTGCTCTTCGATCAGGGCATCGTTCAGCGCCAGGGCGAGCAGCTTGCGGTGTTGCAACCCGAGCGCCTGCTGGCGCTCGCCCGCGGCGAGGCAGGGCCATGAGGGGGTACGCCTGGCATTTGCCCATCGCCCAAGCGCTGACGACGCTTTGGCAGCAGCGCGCCTTGCTCAAACGCCTGGTCTGGCGTGAGATCGTCGGGCGCTATCGCGGCGCCTGGCTGGGGCTTTCCTGGTCTGTGCTGACCCCGCTGCTGATGCTGGTCATCTACACCTTCGTCTTCGGCGTGGTGTTCGCACCGCGGGTGGGTGCCGGCGGACCCGGCAACCATTTCGACTTCGCCCTGTCGTTGTTCGCGGGGCTGATCGTCTTCAACCTTTTTGCCGAGGTGGTGACACGCGCACCGGGGCTGATCGTGGCCAATCCCAACTATGTGAAGAAGGTGGTGTTCCCCCTGGCCCTGCTGCCGCTCGCGGCCTTGCTGGCGGCACTGTTCCACGCCGTGGTGAGCCTCGCCATCCTGGCCGCCGCCCTAGCCGTGACCGGCAAGCTGGGGCTGACGACACTCTGGTTGCCATTGGTCTGGATGCCTTTTCTGCTGATGACCGCCGGTTTTGCCTGGGCGTTGGCGGCCTTAGGAGTATTCTGGAGGGATCTCACGCAGGTGGTGGGGATGCTGAGCACGGCGCTGCTGTTCCTCTCACCGGTCTTCTATCCAGTGAGCGCGCTGCCGCCGCCGATCCGGCCTTGGCTGTTCATGAACCCTCTGACCGTGCCGATAGAGCAGACTCGCGCCGTGCTGATGCTGGGCCAGGCCCCGCAATGGCTGGAATTGGGCGTGTATGGGGTGATTGCCCTGGTTGTCGCGTGGGCTGGCCTGGCGCTGTTCGAGCGCACGCGGCCAGGGTTCGCCGATGTGGTGTAAGATCGCGCCCGCTTGACCACGACGGGAGGGTCAGGTCGAGGGCGTACCACTGGTAGCGTCCTGATGAGCCCGGCGCATGGGCGTCAACCAGACCGAGTATCCGCGGAATGGTGGTATGGCGCTTGGGAACAGCCTTGAACCATGCAGTCATTCTCAGAGGAGAAAATCATGAACGTAGAGAGGATGTATATTGGCACGCAAACCGCCCTCAACTGGTTTGCACAAGCGACGCAATCGCAAGGCGTGTCGCTTTTGGAGTTCATAATGGGTGACTACAACATCCTGAACCTGGTCACCTCGGTCTCGATGCCGGGCGATGGGCTGGTGTCCGCTACCCTCGCCGGTGGCGCCACGATGCAGGTGCGCTACGATCCCCAGGTCATGCTGGTCAACCGGGTGGAAATCCAACTGCACAGCCAGATAGCCTATGTGTGGACGGGCAGCATGACGGTGCAGGAGTTCCTGTCCGACTTCTATCCGGTCGACGTCAGCTATGGCAGCGATCAGGCGGATTGGTTGTCGGCAGAGAACAGCACGGTCTACGCCGGGGCGGGTAACGACGTGATCCAGATGATGGGCAGTCACAGTGTGGCCTATGGTCAGGGGGGACAGGACGCCTTCGAGGTGTCGAATTGGGGCCATCACGTCATCAAAGACTATCAACCCGGTGAAAAGATCTTTTTCATCGATTACGACAGCCTGGCCGATCTCGCTGCGGATTTCACCGGCCTGAGTCCCGCGGCGGGTGGCGGCTTTACCCTGAATTTCCGGACAGGCGGGACTTACGGCCATACCTGGTCCTTGACCCTGGAAAACACCGCCCCGAGCGCGGCGATACTCGAAGATTTCACGTTCGGCGCCGAGGGCATGTGGCAGCTCTATGGTCCGGTGTTGCAGCTGGTTGGCATCTCCCTGCAAGATCTGCTCGATTTCAATGACTTGGCATGACCCGGTCTGTCGAGGCGATCTTGCCAGGTCGTGGAGTGCGGCGGGCGTGAGACTCGAAACCACGGTTCGATGAGCGCCAGCCCCAACGCGAGCCTGGCCATATGTCTCGATAGGGTCTCGAAACGCTACGTCCTGCATGAGCGCCCCCTGGGGCGCTTGAAAGACCTACTCCTGGGCGGCCATGCGCGCAGCGGTCGGGAATTCTGGGCCCTACGTGAAGTCTCGTTCGCGCTAGAACGCGGCCAGACGCTGGGCATCGTCGGCCGCAATGGCGCGGGCAAGTCGACCCTGCTGCAGCTCGTCTGCGGCACGCTGCAGCCCACGGCCGGCTCGGTTGAGGTCAACGGACGGGTCGCCGCGCTGCTCGAGCTGGGTGCTGGCTTCAACCCTGAGTTCACCGGCCGTGAGAATGTCTTCATGAACGCGGCCCTGTTGGGTGCGGCGGAAGATGAGGTCCGCGCACGATTCGATGAGATCGTGGCGTTTTCGGGCTTGCGCGATTTCATCGACCAGCCGGTGAAGACCTATTCATCGGGCATGTATGTGCGCCTGGCCTTCGCGGTGGCCACCGCCTTCGAGCCGGACATCCTGGTGATCGACGAGGCGCTGTCGGTAGGGGATGGCGCTTTCGCACGCAAGAGCTTCGACCGCATCATGGCCTTGCGGGAGCGTGGTGCAACCATATTGTTCTGCTCCCACTCGACCTATCACATCGATGCGCTGTGCAGCCGCGCGCTGTGGTTGGAACATGGACGTGTGCAGATGCTGGATGACGCACAGCGCGTGACCACTGCCTACAATGACTTTCTGGCCCGGGAAAACCCTCCCCAGGCCTCGTTCGCGACGCCCACGCCAGGGGCCCAGTCGAACATTGCGCGTATCACCCGAGTGACGGGCCGCTGCGAAGGGGTTGAGGGACGCGAGTTGCCGCTCGTCTCACGCAGAAGTTCGCTCGAAATCCTCGTTGAGTTCGTCTCCGACCCAAGCCTGCCCTGCCCCAGCGTGGCCTTGAGCATCGTCAACGCTGCCGGCATGGGGGTCTCCAGCGCGATCGGTTTCGCCGACCGCGGCGAGGTCTTCCGCGCCGCCGATGGAGAGGGCTCGGCCCACGTGTTGTTCCCCGAGATCCCACTGCTCAAAGGGCGCTACCATGTGGATGTCTTTCTCGCTTGTGAACGCGGCCTGCATGTCTATGATGCCGCCACGCACTGTATCTCGCTGGAGGTGACACAAAACGACGTCCTGCAGGGGGTGGTGGCCCTGCCGCATCGATGGGGTCAAGGCAATTGCAACGCATAATGCCCCGTGAATTCACCCTCGGTGAGGTCCGCTACCTGTTGCGAACGGTCGAACCAGAGGATGCGCCTGATGTGGTCGCCTTGTTCACGCGTGTCTTTGGCGCCCCCCCGCCGGAGGGTTGGTATGCGTGGAAATATGGCGCCGAGGGGCTGCAGGGCCGGGCGGTGGGGCTCTGGGACGAAAACGGCAGGCTCTTCGCACACTATGGGGGTACACCGCGCCACTTGCTGTGGCATGGCAAACCGGTCGCTGCGGTGCAGATCGGCGATGTCATGGTGGCGCCGGAGGCGCGCGGACTGCTCAGCCGGCGCGGTCCGTTTTTTCAGGTGTGTTCCGCCTTTTTTGGGCAATGGGTGGGAGGGGGTAAACCCTTCGCGCTCGCCTTCGGGTTTCCGAATGTGCGCCACCTGCGCCTAGGCGTGAAGCTGGGGCTCTACCATGACTTAGGCGCCATCACCACGGCACAGTGGGGCGCCGGCAAGAACCGCCTGCCCTTCGGTTGGCGCGCGGTCGAGATCGATGTGCGTACTCCTGAGTTCGACCGCATCATCGAACGCGCCTGGCGGCAGCAGGCCGAAGAAGGCAAGGACCGCATCCTGGGGGGGCGCGACCCCGATTACGTACGGCGCCGCTATGCCCTTCGTCCCGGCGTGACCCACCACTACATCGCCTGCAGGCGTTGGGGGACGGGGTCCACGGCAGTGGCCATCGTCCGCCAGGAAGGTGAGACTTTGCGCTGGCTCGACTTCATCGGTCCAAGCAAGCGCTTGTCCGCCACGGCCGGGGCGGTGCGGCTTTTCGCGGACAAGCTTGGGGCCACCGTTGTGGAGACCTGGGCGAGCTCCGCCAGCGCGCTTGATTTGCATAGAGCCGGTGCCGCAATCGGTCCGGAAGCCGCACGTTTCGCGCTGGCACGCGCCTCACTCTGCCAAGCCGACGTCCTGACACGCGATGGGTGGTGGCTAGCCGGGGATACGGACTTCTTATGACGGCCGATCCTGCCGAGCTGGCTGCTTTCGGTCGGCGCTATCGCCGATTTCTGCGCCTGGCCAGCCTGGTGCCGATCCTGCCCATGTACTGGCGGCTGGATGCGGCGCGTATGCTGGGTCGTTGGGCGAGTCCCTACCGCCTTAAGGCAAAGCCGCTGGCTGAGGCAATGGCTGCGGCCTTAGACTACGATGCAGCGGCGACGCGACAGGCGCTAGATGACTGGCTGGCAAACCACGGCCTGGCGGCGGCGACCCTGTTCGCCTTCACGCCAGGGCGCCGGGGCTGGCTCGAACGGCTGGTGCACGTGGCCGACGCCACAATGCTGGCCGAGCTGGCGTCTAACCCGGGGCTGGTCCTCACCGCGCACTGCCAGCACCAAAACCTGCTCGCCGCCTGGCTGGGCCGCGCCTGCGGCAACATGAATCCATTGGCCGCCAGCGCTGAGCAGTCGCCGCTCTATCCCTGGATCGGGCCCTACATCGATCGACTCAATCGCGATTCCGCCGCGTGGTTCGGCACCGGGCGCTATCTGTTCCTTGATCGCCGGCATGGGGCCTTGCGAACCATGCACGCCTTGTTGGAGACGGGGGGCTGGGTGCTGGCCTTGTGCGACACGCATGCCCCATCGGCGGATGCGGGTCCGGCCGGACAGCTCTTCGGTCGACGAATCCAGCCGCCGCAAGGCGCGATACGCGCGGCCATCCGCCATCGGCGTCCGATCTATGCAGGCCTCATGACGCCCGAGGCGCACGGGCTTAGCCTGCACCTCGTGCGCCTCGCAGGCGTGAGCCCGGCGCAAGTTGTGTCAGAATATTGCCAATTTCTGGAATCCCACTTGCGTTTGCGCCCTGAGGCCTGGCAGGGCTGGGAGTGGTGGCCCAGCCTGCCTCCAGCCTAATGGATGGTCCCGTTCCAGTCGTTCGACATGACCCCTCACCCGCCCCAGCTTGCTGCCGAATACATCGACCTGACGGCGCTATGGGAACGCGCTCATGCTCATTTGCGACCGCTGCGCGAACATCTCCCTGTGGCTGGCCTGCAATCGGGGATCACGGTCCTGGCACGCCTGCGTTTGGAGCGGGCGGGTTGGCTGGAAGAGCCCGCAGAGATCCTCTACGTCCCCGATGCAAATCGTTTCCTGTTGGCCCTGAGCGAGTTGCGGCGTCTGGCCGGGGCGTCGGCTGAGGCCGCGATTGCTGCCGTCGATGCCAGGCTGTGGTTCGCGCAGCCCACCTTCTTGAATCTGGAGCCGACCACGCGCTGCAATTACAAGTGCTGGTATTGCATCGGCAGGCACATGGTGCAAGCCGACATCCGGGTCGAGGACTTCATTCGGGTGCTCGACCACTTTCCTGCCCTCAAAACCCTGGCCCTCGTGGGCGAAGGCGAGCCCCTGATGCACAAGGGCTTTTTCGAGATGGCAGCACTGGCTAAAGAGCGCGGGATACGCGTGATGATCATCTCGAACGGCTCAACCCTGAGCGAGAGCAATGTGCGCAAGCTCTGCGAGAACGAGATCGCCTATATCGGCATCTCCATCGACTCGGCCGATCCGGCCACTTTCGCTGCCTCGCGTATCGACGGCAAGCTGGAGCAAGTCTGGCGCGGCATCGAGAGACTACGCCGCTACCGCGATGCAAACGGGTATCGTTACCCGAAGATCGGTCTCAAGGGCACGCTCTTTCGCCATACCCGAAACCAGCTGCCGGAGATCATTGCCGCGGCCAAGGCCCACGGTGTGGAGATATTCGAGGGCTTTCAACCGCTCAATCCAATGCGCTCGTACACCCGCATCTATCCGGCCGAGCATCTGGCGGAGCTGGCCCATGTGGATGAGGTCGCTGCGCGTATCGAACAAGATGCCACCGCACAGACCGAACTGGTGCGCGTCGCCGATTTTTGCGCCGACGAGGGGATCGAACTGGACAAGAATGGGCGCCCGAACAGGTTGCGCCCAAATTGCGACGAGCAATGGATCTATGCCCTGCTCACGGGCGACATCACACCGTGCTGTCAGGTCAAGACCCCGATCAGCCCGCGTTGGAATCTATTTCAATACGACCTTGACCAGATCCTGGCGGATCCGGAGTACGAGAACTTGCGGTTCAACCTCTGGAATGGTTTATTCCCCCGCTATTGCGAGGGGTGTTGGAAGACCCGCGTCTCGGTAGCGGATCCCGGGCCTGTCTGCCGTTGAGGCACCGGTGGCGCGGCTCCCAGCTGGGCGACACGCCTGTGGAGGGCTGTGCACGGGTCGAACTGGCCACTCGCGTGGTCAGGTCACGACGATGTGGCGATATCCCTGGACATGCAAATCGCGCCTGTCAGCCCCACTCCAGCGACTTGCGCTGGACGGGAACGGTTGCGTGAGAGACGATCGATGCGAGGGCCGCGCGCGGATCAGGGTGACAGATCGGGGCGCATGACGGGCCGGGGAGTCGCTCCTGCTGGTGGGCGCAACGGTGCTGAGCGCCAAGCCATGCCACCGGTCGTCGCTGTTGTGATCCCGTGCTATCGCGTGACGCGGCACATACTCGGCGTACTCGGGCGCATGGGCGCGGAAGTCGACCGCATCTACGTCGTCGATGACGCGTGTCCAGACCGTAGCGGTGACTTCGTCGAATCGCACTGCACCGACCCCCGTGTACGCGTCCTGAGACACGAGGACAATCGCGGGGTGGGCGGCGCCGTCAAGACGGGCTACGTCGAGGCGCTGCGCGAGGGGGCCGATATCGTCGTGAAGCTGGACGGGGACGGTCAGATGGATCCCCGACTGATTCCCTATTTTGTCGAGCCGATCCGCAGGGGGTTGGCCGATTACACCAAGGGGAACCGCTTCTATGACCTGGAAAAGATACGTCGGATGCCAACCGCCCGTCTGCTCGGGAATGCACTTCTGTCTTTTGCAGCCAAGTTGTCAACCGGCTACTGGAATCTGTTCGACGTCAATAACGGCTACACCGCGATACACACCAGTGTTTTAAGGCGCCTACCTCTCGACAAGGTCAACGAGCGTTATTTCTTTGAAACGGACATGCTTTTTCGCCTGAACACCATCAGGGCGGTCGTCATCGACATCCCCATGGATGCAGTCTATGCAGACGAGAAAAGCCATCTCGTGATACGCAAGGCCGCCATCGAATTCGGCCTGCGGCATTTGAGAAACATGTTCAAGCGCATCGCCTACAACTACTTTCTCAGAGACATGACGGCGGCATCCTTCGAGCTCGTCCTGGGGATCGCCTTGTTGGGTTTCGGTGTTGTCTTTGGGGCATGGCACTGGTGGTTATCCATCAGCACGGGCCAACCGGCATCCGCCGGCACGGTCATGCTGGGCGCCTTGCCTTCGATCGTCGGGCTGCAGCTATTGCTAGGATTCCTCGCCTATGACATCTCCAACATTCCGCGCCGCCCCATCCATTTGGATCTGCCCACCCCACTCGAAGAGGATGTCCCATGAGCCTATTTCAGATCGGCCTGGCCTTACTGACGGTGGTAATCCTGGCCGTCGGACAAATCCTTTTCAAGATGGCCGCCAGCCAGTTGAGCGGCACGGGCGCGGTCTGGCTCGCAGCGTTGCGCAGCTGGCCTCTGTGGGCCGGATTGTTGTTGTATGGGATAGCGACAGTCCTATGGCTTCTACTGCTGCGGCATGTGCCGCTGCGTCTGGCTTATCCCTTTGTCGGACTCGCCTTTGTTTTTGTGCCCTTGATGGCACATTGGTGCCTGGGTGAGACACTGCACCCGTACACCCTGTGGGGCGCCCTGCTGATCTCGGTCGGTGTCGTAGTCTCGACTCTGGGCGGTTGAATTCCGTGCAGGTTCGTGCCCGCCACATCCATGCGCTTGCCAGACCGGTGCTTGGCCTTGCTGCAGCGGTCCTGGCCTGGTTCGCCTCGTTGTGGATCCCGCCCTTCCAATCTCCTGACGAGGCGGCACATATCGCCAGGGCCTATTTGCTAGCCGATGGCAACTGGTTTCTGGATGCCCCCGCGGGAAAGATGTCGGGTGGTTACGTCGACTCTGCACTGGTGGTGTACACGCGCCATTATGTGCAGATGAATGCACGGCCTGACGTCAGACTGGACCCCGGCGTCAGTGCCGCGGTTGGAGACTTGTCCTGGAATGCACACGGCCAGAAACAGTTCATTGAAATGCCAGGCACGGGTTATTACTTCCCTGCCATCTACGCACCCCATGCGCTGGGCCTGAAAATTGCACAGTGGCTTGACCTAGACCTGCATCAGTCATATCTGGTCACAAGATTCGGTGTCATCCTGACCTGCACGGCGATCATAACGCTTGCGCTCGTTCTGCATGCGCCATCGCCCATGGTCAGTGCCGTATTTTTGTTGCCCATGCAGCTATTCCAACTGCTATCCCCAACGATCGACGGGATAACAACCAGTCTCTCGCTGCTGATCGCTTCTCTCTACTTCTGGTCGTTAGCGAGGCCCTATACTCCCGCCTGGTCGATTGCAGTCATGGCGGCCAGCCTCTTCCTCGTTGTGACCAGCCGACCTCATCTGCTGCCCATGTTGCTCATGCCTTTCGCCCTGGCGCTGTTGAAGAAAAACAAGGCCATAGCCACTGTGCATACGGTCGTCACGATCGCTGCCACCACCTGGTTATGGTGGGCTGCCCGCTCGGTTGTCGACCATCGGGTAAATCACAGTTATACGACCAAGGACCTGATCGAGCTCTACATCGATGCCCCTTTGCGCTTTTTCGAGGTGTTGAGCAACTCACTCAACGGCGAATACCTGCTCTTCTATTATGAGTCGTTTATCGGCGTGCTCGGTTTTCTCGACACCCGGCTTGCACCACTGTTTTACGACTATTTCGGTTGGGGATTGGTTGTTGCAGCCATTGTCGGCCATCTGCTGACGAAGACAGTCCCTACCCACGATGATCTCGTCAGCCGTATGGTGCTTGCCTTCATCGCCCTCGCCAGCACGTTGATGGCATTCTTTGCCATGCTCGTCACCTGGACGCCTCACCCAACCGAGATCATCGAGGGTGTACAAGGGCGGTACTTCATCGTCCCGGCCCTTCTGGTCGCCTTCTCCCTCGATGCCCGCCATCCACCGGCCGATCCCCTAAAACGTGCGATCTGGTTCGGCTGGATCGGCCTGTTCGGTCTGAGCTCCCTCGCCGCTTTGCACGGTGCCCTGATGACGCGTTATTGGGAATAACCACTATGCAGAAAGGCGAGACTTGTCTTCCCTTGCCTTCTGGCGCATCTACACAAGTATGCGCCGTGATCGTGACCTATGATCCGGACCTGACCAAGCTGGAACGGTTAGTCAGGAGTGTCGTCCCGCAGGTACAAAGCGTCATCGTCGTCGACAACGGCTCGTCAGCATCCACAGTCTCATGGCTACGGTCAAACGCAGCTGTCCTGCATTTTAAAACGATACTGCTAGAGGGCAATTACGGCGTTGCCTACGCACACAACACCGGCATTCGAGCGTGCCGTCAAGCGGGTGCTGATTATGTCATCCTATTCGATCATGACAGCCTACCAGATCAATCCATGGTGGCCAGATTGCTGACCACGGCCCAGTCGAAGCAAGCCATGGGCCTTAAGGTCGCGGCAGTTGGGCCGAATTATCGTGATCGGCGACAAAACAATCCACCGCCATTCATCAAGCGAGTCAATTTGCGCATTCAAAAGCAACCTTGCACACACGAAGAAGCAGTCGTCGAGGTGGACTACCTGATCAGCTCCGGCTGCCTCATCCCGATGCAAACACTCGATGTTGTCGGCGGCATGCGTGAGGAGTTGTTCATCGATTATGTTGACATCGAGTGGGGCTTGCGGGCCAAGCACATGGGCTACGCCTCATATGGCGATTGCAAGGCATTGATGTGGCACGACCTCGGTGAACATCCGATCCGTTTTTTGGGCAAACAATATCCCAATCACTCGGCATTGCGACATTACTATCATTTCCGCAACGCCATCTGGATGTATCGTCAGCCCTGGATACCGATCGGCTGGAAGCTTGCAGACGCCTGGCGCTTGCTCTTGAAGTATGGTTTTTATTCGTTTTTCGCCAAACCTCGGCTCAAACATTGGCGGATGATGACAAAGGGGATCAGGCATGGCCTCCTTGGATATACAGGACGCCTTGGTTGAGCATTTGCTATTTCCACAACCTACCCTAGCATTGTTCGGCTGTCTCTGCACCGCAGGTGATACCGGCAATAGATGTTTCGTCATGCAGCTTGACCAAATCAGCATCGTTCGGCGCTGTCACGCAGACACACATATTCCACACGTATAGTCCACTAGGTTCAATGCATACCCCTTATTTCTACACCCAAGCGCTAGACGCTTTTCCGATAAAGCGGGCCATCGTCTTTGCGCCCCACCCTGACGACGAGGTCTTTGGCTGCGGCGGCGCCCTGCGACTCCTGATGCAAGCGGGCGTGGCCGTGCGTGCGATCATCGCGACCGATGGCGGCCACACCCCGCCATCGAACCTCACGCGCATGGAGTACATCGATCTACGGCAGAGGGAGAGCGAGCAGGCCGCCGCCATCCTTGGCGGCTATACGCTCACCTTCTGGGGGCACCAGGATCGCGAGCTCCGCTATGGGGAACGTCTGGTGCGAGACTGCCTGCTGGCCATCCAGGAATGGCAGGCCGACATGGTCTTCGCGCCCTCTCATTTCGAAGTGCATCCAGACCATAGGGCCTTGGCGATGTCCGTACTCGAGGCGGTTCGACGTCATGGCGCATGCCGTCTGGCGTTGTACGAAGTCGGCCAGCCCCTCCCCTACCCCAATATTCTCTTGGATATCGGCTCCGTCCAGGCGGACAAGCGGGCCGCCATGCAGTGCTTTGCCAGCCAGCTCGCGCAGCAGAATTATCTCGGCCAGATCGAGGCCCTGAATCGTTACCGCGCCTACCACACGCCAGGTGCCCAGGCTGTAGAGGCTTTTTTTCTTCTGACCCCTGAAGACCTGGCAGGCCCTGATCCTATCGGTTTATTCCGTTCCGAACATGCCAGTCAGGCCGCATTGGGGATGCTAGCCGATGAGGCGGCCGCCCCGCTGGTTTCGATCATCGTCCGCAGCATGGACCGCGCCACACTGGACGATGCCTTGGACTCGATCGCCCTGCAGACCTATCCGAACATCGAGGTGGTCCTGGTCAATGCCAAGGGCAAGGGACATCGCAGTGTGGGCGAGTGGTGCGGCAGGTATCCGCTACGCATTGTCAACCCGCAGGGTGAGGCCCTGTCGCGCAGCGCGGCAGCGAATGCCGGCCTCGCCGCGGCTCGCGGCAACTGGATCGGCTTTCTCGACGACGATGATCTGCTGCTCGCCGATCATGTCGCCAAGTTGGCCCGAGCCCTCTCTGGAGAGAGGGCTCGCGTGGCCTATAGCGGTGTGAGGGCGGAAACGCCCGGACAGCAGCAGATCGTCTTTGACGAGGAGTGGTCGTTGCTACGTCTGTTGGGCGGCAATTTTATCCCTTTGCACGCGGTCCTATTCGATCGCAGTCTGCTCGATGCGGGATGTTGCTTCGATGAAACGCTCGAGTGCCTGGAGGATTGGGATTTCTGGCTCCAGCTCGCACAGCACAGCGCGTTCGTGCATGTCCCCGGGGTGAGTGCCGTCTACCGCATGCATCTCGGGGAATCAGGGCTGTCGCAACGATTCTCCGAGTCTTTACACCACGAAAATCGTGCCCGTCTGTATGCGAAGTGGCTCCCGCGCGTCCCAGATGCAAGCTGGGGCGAGGCGTTTTATTGGTACCTCAATGAGCGCAACCACTTGCAGGGGCAACTGCGCCAGGCGCAAGAGGTGCTGCGTCAGAGAGAATCAGCATATCAAGAGGCGCTACGTCAGCGAGAATCGGCATATCAAGCCGAGTCTCATGCCCTGCTCACACAACTGCAAAAGGCTGAGTCTGAGGCCGTCGAACTCCGCCAGCAGATTCAAGGCATATTACAATCGACAAGCTGGCGGCTGACTGCGCCGTTACGCCAGTTGGTCGATCTGATGCGCAAGAAGCTTTAGCGTGAAAGTCGCGAAGCGAGTGTCGAAGCGCCCCTCTCCAGCAGGCGGGAGAGGGGCGGGGGGTGAGGGAAACGGGCATGACTTTCATACTCTGGGGCGTCTCCTCAAAGTCATGCCCGTTAGCACTACCAGACCAGCGCGACACCGCCCGTCACAGTGGTGCCGCCATCAGCTGCACCACATCGCGGGCGAACGGGAACGGTTCACTGTTACCCAGATATCCGTCATGCAGGAAGACGCCACCCTTGTTCGTCCAGGGTTGGGCAGCAAAATCGTCACACAGCACAGCAAGCTGGCGGGCCAGGGATTCGGGATCGAGCGCGTCGAGCGATAGGATGTTGGAATGGATAGCGGCCAGATCCTTGTGTGCATAACGGTTTGTAATCACCCGCACGCCGAATGCTGCCATCTCCAGCGGTGGGTAGCTAGGATGGGGCGAGATCATCAAAGATATTCCGATCGCTGCCCGCCCCAATATCTCTGCATAATCATCCAATGCCAGCTTGCCGAGGGAGGTGAGCTGCCTGCTCTCTGCGATGGGGACCGGTGGATGGTGCTCGCCCACGGATACCACCTCCCAGTCAGCGGCTTGGGGATACTGGCTATGCCAAAGGATGAGGGCTTGTACGATGATCGCGAAGGCATTTCTGGCCACTCCCGGCCTTCCATAAACAAGTATCAGACGCTCTTTTATGCGCGCCGGCTGTTCATGACGCGCCCTTTGCAATGTCGAGTTGAGCACTGGCTCAAATGCGAATTGGTGGTCGAAGCGATAGCCCGCGCCAGTGAAATAATCACGCAGCAAGCTCGTGTTGAAAATCGCGATAGTCTCGTGTGGGCGATGGTAAGTCGCCTCTGCCAGTGCGTAGCGCGAGGACCATGGATAGAAGCCAGGCTCGTAGTCCTGAATCAGATAAGCATAGCGGTGCAGCACCCCAAACTGTTCATACTGCCAGTGTGTAAGCTGATGCGCCAGCTGCGCACTCCACCAGGCAGTAGCGATGAAGCGATCACCACGCCGCACCGGTATGCCAGTGGACCTGTCGCAACACTCTAAAACGACCCGACCATCCGGATCGTGATCACTACTTTTCAGCGCCATCCAGGTGTTATAGGGCGCCACAGTGTTCTCGGTAGACACCTGGGAATCGAGAACAACAATTCTTAGGTGCTCATAATTCGGGGCCATTGCCTCCATAAACTTCAAGGCGGTGGCAATACCCCCGAACACATGCTGCTGCAGAAGCGAGGGGACAAGGAGATTCAATCGCTCGGAATCATTACTGGAGACAACGGGTAGCAGAGGCTTGATCTCTGGGATTTCTTCGTAGAGATTACCGGGTGGGGCGCTTTGTGTGAGACTGAACCAGCGGCAAAATAATGCGGCACGATTCCTCCATCGCGGGTTGCGCATAAGGAAGAGAACTGTTTTCTTTGCCAGGTTACGATACATTGGGGATCAGAGCCGCGGCTTAGGGGTTGTGCAGGTTAAATCGAGGTTGGGGTTGTAAAACGGGTCACAGCACTGCGTACGATATGGTTCGTACTTCAGGCGGGATTGGGCGAAATCCACTTCTGGTACGTAATTATCACGCGTTTTTGATTCATAGTGGTAAAGTCGTGCTTCCGCGCAAAGCACATTGTAGAGGCCCTGCTTGTGGGCGCGGATGCCGATCTCTACATCGCTGCCACAGATTTCAAAGGCCTCGTCAAAGCCGCCAAGCGCCTCGAACTTGGCCTTTTCGATGGCCAGGCAGGCACCGGTAACCGCGAGGACGTTGCGCGTCAGACATGGCGAAATGAACCCCCATGCGGTGTAATGGTCGAGTTTCTGGCCTTTGTAGACATGGTCCGCCCAGCCCCCCATGCCAACGACCACCCCATCGTGTTGTATGGTGTTGTCGGGATAAAGCAACAATGCGCCCACGACGCCCACCTCGGGAAGGAGCGCGTACTCTGCAAGTCGCTCCATCCAGTCGGACGCAATCACCGAGGTGTCATTGTTAAGGAAAATCAATAAATCTCCACTGGCCTCTCTGGCGCCGATATTGTTTAGCCGCGACCAGTTAAATGGTATGTGTGCCGACAGCGAATGTAGGCGACCGTCGAGTTCATTGATCTGCTGGAGGTAGGTAATGGTCTCAGGCTCACATGAATTGTTGTCGAGCACCAATATCTCGTAATTGGTGTAGCTAGACCTCTGCAGGATGCTCTCGATGCAAGCACGAAGAAGGTCGACGCGATCTCGCGTGGGTATGATGATGGAAATCTTTAAATCCTCCGGCAGAATGAAACGCGGCCGGTAGGTGAAGGGATAATCGCCGTCCTCAACGTAACGGAACCGTGGGCCATATCGGGCTGTCAACGCGTCCTCCAGGGCGCTCTTGCCGGCGTCGTGTGCATACGGTTTGGCCCCCGCATCGAGTGCGGTGCTACGCTCATGCTGCCGCCAGTGGTAGAGTATGCGAGGGATGTGCGCGACACGGGTGATTGCACTGATCCGCAGGGCCAGATCATAATCCTGCGCACCGTCATAACCTGACCGGAATCCGCCAACCTCGGCGACCAGATGGCGGCGGAAAGCCAGTAAATGGCCGACATAGGCCTGCTGATACAACAGGTGGGGAGACCAATCCGGCTTGAAAAAGGGTGCAGTGTTGCGGCCATCAAGGCCGATCATGTCCTCATCTGAGTAGAGCATGCCGACATCCGGCTGCTGCATGAAATGACGCATCACCCAATAGAGAGCATCAGGCGCCAGTCTATCGTCCTGATCGAGCAAAACGACAATATCCCCATCCGCAAGTGCTAGAGCAGAGTTGGACGCTGCGGCGATATGACCGTTCGCCGCCCTGAAAGTATACTTTATTCGCGGGTCACGAGCAGCGACGTGCTGGAGAAACTCACGCGTCTCCTGGTCAGGGGAATGATCATCTGCAATGCAAAGTTCCCAGACCGGGTAAGATTGGCGTTGCACAGACTCTATCGCGGCGCGCAGGTGTGCAAGATCGGGCGCATAAACGGGCATCACAACAGAGACTTTTGGCTTGGACGCCATGGCCCGGATTTCGCGAGCAATCAATAGGCGCTCCCTCTTGTGGTCTCTTTCCCTTTGTTTGCCATCGGAGCTAAAAATTCCCGGTTGACCGGTTCCGGCCCCCATGACTAAAAACAAGGCCTTCCGTGCCGTGAGGCGGACGGCATGCAGAGGATGTGTTACTGCCCAACTGAATACCGAAGCGAGCTTTTTGTATCGATCTAGTTTCACTACTTATCTCGCTATCGCTGCCACTTTCAGGATAACGGGGATGTACGAAGCCGTCGAGCGCATATTATGGTTCTGGTCTTATGATTCCGGTCTGGCAGGATCGCTTTTGTCGGTCGCAACCTTTGGCCGGCTGCTCGGTACGTCTCTTTTTTTACATCAACACGCAGACCTATAGCTGTGGCTGTAATGCGGCCGACAGGCCACAAGGCCACTGCCTCAGCCAAACCTGGCGCAAATTCGGGTGGCCTGTCTGCGACACAGGGCAGGATGACCGCCAGGCGTGGGAAGGCGGTCTGGATGGGAGTCAAGACAAACCGGCTTGAGGCCCGCGCTGCCCAGACTTCGACCTGACTAGGCCTTGCGCCAAAGCATGGCGTTCGCTTATGCCCTGTGTTGACACATCGCAACTCTGTGCCAGAGATTTTGTTTGAGTATGTCCGCTCAATCGGCGGTTTTCAGCAGCCTACCTGGCCTAAGCCGTCCTACTTTGGATGCGGGACGGCGGCCTCGCCTTGGTGCCATGTCAGCACGGCAAGGACGTTGCCGGGAGGCTCAGTCGGCCGTAGTCGCGTTAAGGTTGTCTGCCAACAGATCGTCGTTCGGAAGGGCCACACGCTTCAGGCTGGGTGGAGGAATCCCGCTTACTCAACTGAGACGCAGCGGGACCGGCTTCTTCGGCACAGGTCTTTTCGACGAAGTCAGTTCCGACTGACTTGACAAATTACAGCACTCGTCTGAGCCCTGATCACCGAGACGGGGTAGCATATGGCCAGGGCCTAGACCCATCCCACTGTTTCTGAGACGCGACTTCGGCACGCTCAGCTACAGTTCGCATAGTGGCCCGTCTCCTAACCATAGCGTCAGCTCGAACGTGTGTCTGAACCTGGCGCAGGCTTTGACGCTGCATTCGCCTTGGCATGGGCCTCGGCCTGGGCGACGAATTCTTGCAACAGAGGGGGAAGAGGTGGTACTGCCTGGTCATCGTGCTGGGTTGCACCGCTTTGCAAAGCGGCCTCCTCAAGCTTTGCCTTGAATAGCGCCAGGCTTTGGTTTATCTGTTCGCTCATCAAACGACTCCTTCTGGTAAGTAATAAAAGCCGGCGCCGACCAGTGCGGCATATTGTTGCACATTGATGTCGAGCGCAGCCGCCGCGGCGAAGAGGCTTCCGAGTGAGTATACCCCCTGATCGACCAGCGCGACCAGGTCACTTCGTTCCTCGGGACCGGCTGGGCGGCCGACCAGGTTGTAGTTCAACAACTCGACGAGTGCCGTGGCGGTGATCTGCGGCGCGTGGGTCGCAATCATCTCTTCGGCGAGCTGGGTCCGTGTCAATCCAGTATCGCTGCGTCCGATCCAGTAGCCGAGCAAGCCGGGTGGCGGTGCTGCGTCCAAGGCCGCGTAGAGCAGTGCATAGACCTGTCCGGCGGGATCGTGCGGCTGAGTGTCCAGGGCTAGCGTACCGTCCTGGAATCGGATGCGCTCCACGCCCAGCAGCCGATTGCTGAGGCTGAGTGTTCCCAGGCCGCCGTTCGTGAGGGGCACTTGCCAGACGGTTTGCAGCTCCAGCACGCCTTCAGGCAGTGGTCTAAGGCTGACCTCGGAGTGCTTGAACGGCACCAGCAGCTCATCGATGCCCGCACCCGCCAGGATGGTCAGCCCGTCGCCTTCGAATCTGTAAGCACCGTCACGCCAAGTGAAGGTTGCCGTCTTGTTTGAGGATCGCCACCAGTCATAATCGTCGAGGTAGAAGAGCTCGTCGTCCGGGCCGCCGATGCGCGTTTGCCCACTAGCTACCAGACCCACACGCACGCCGGCACTGATGGGTGGGCCATACATATGCTGCAGCGCCAGGACGTCGTAAGGAGCCAAGCTCAGGTCATCCGGTGTATTCTTGTTGTACGACATCACCGTCAGACGTGTAGTGTCCTCCGAAGGCAGGAGGTAAGGACCTTTGTCATCGGACGCATAAGGGCCGGGATGTTTGAGGCCCAGGGCGTGACCGATCTCATGGACAATGGTCAGGCGTGCATTGGCCGCGCTGGACAGGTCGCTGTTGTAGACCACATGCGTGACATAGGTGTCGCGCGTCGCTAGATACTGGGTCTTTGCGTAGCCGGCCAAAGAGATCGGCGCTAGACCGAAGACGATGCGGGCCGAGGCAGTTTGGACCTCGACATAATCGACGCCACAGACCGCCTCTATGTTGGCCAGGGCCTGATCGACCCAGGTGCGGTAGACGCTGCCCTCGTTTATCGGGCTGAAGCCCAACTCGGGCCAGTCGTTCGGTCGCGTGGATGCAAAGGCATACTCGACGCGCACGGGCGTGCCCACCGGGAAGGGTGGGTTTTTCGCCGTGAAGGGCTCACCGATAAGCGCTGAGAGGGGGTAGCTTGTGGACATGGTACTGGCCTCAGTTACACGGGGGTCATTGACACCTCTGCCATGAAGAGCGTGAGACAGGAGTCAGCTTGCCGCGAGCCCACTGGGATATCCCCTTGAGCCGGTCCAACCACAATGCGTTGCTTCGTGTCTGGGGCCGAGACGATAGTTGTCGAGCATAGAGATCACGCCAGCCGTGCGCCCTCCAAGCCGTCTGATGGGGTGGTCCGCGGACGGGGCAATACCCGAGGCCTTCCGGTCTGCTTTATTGGAATTGTTTTACGAAACTGTAACGCCAGGCCGAACGGATGAACCACCAGCGGTGGTGCCAACCCTTGCGGGCAGCGCCCCCACCCAAGTGTCGGATGCACATCGTCGGACAGTAGGCCGAAAGCCCCAGCCTGGCCGCGCGGCGGGAGAGATCGAAATCCTCGAAATAGAGGAAGTAACCCGGATCGAAACCGCCGAGGCGATCATAGGCCTCGCCACGAAAAAGGAGACAACAGCCACTCATCAGCGGTGGGTTGAAGACCGGCACGTTGACGTCCCAGTCGAGACACTCATATCGGGCAATGCGTGGGCTATGGCGTGCGGTGCAGCCCAGGGCTCGCAGAAGCAGCGTCAATGGGTCTGGCTGGCGAAAACAGCCCGGCCTGCGTTTGCCGTCTGGCCCATCCTGGGCTGGGGCGATCACTCCTAGCCTAGGATGTTGATGCAAAAAGGTTAAACCGTTGATGAGCGCGTCTTCGGCAAATTGAAGGTCGGGATTGGCGACCAGAAAATAATCCGCCTCAGCACAACACTGTCGGGCGGCGTTGTGACCTGCCCCGTAGCCTGGGTTGCTGGGATCATGGCGATAGGCTAGGTCCAGCCAGGGTAGACAGAGATGGCGCCAACGATCCACCAGCCCCTGGGGCGCAGGCTCGGGGGTGTGGTCGGTGAGCAACAGGACACAGCGGGCCACTAGGCGCGCAGCATTCGCGACCCTAACGGCTGTCGCCAGCGTGCCCAGGGTCCACTCGAGGCGTTCCAAATCCGGCCGATAGAGCACGATGGATGTGGCCAGGGTGGGCGTCTCCCCAGCACCCCATGGCCTTACAATTTCATGTTTCGTGTCCATGGGGGGATTTTCCATCAAGAACCGGCATGGATGTAATCAGCCAGGTCTGGCCTGAGTTCGTCGCTGTATCCCGGGCCCCGGACTGGTAGCGTCCGCCACTGCGAGGGTATCTCGAGGACGCCTTGACGAACAACTACCTGACCGAGAAGGATCGGGCGTGGACTTCCTATATGAATCTCTATATAGTGACGGCATGTCTGACGTTATTCATGTCCCTCTAGTCACGACGCCGGCACAGTCGGCAAGTCTGGCGAGCCTTCAGGCGGCCTTCGCTCAGGCCTGCAACGCCCTGGTGCCCGTGGTACGGGAACGACGCTGCTGGAACCGCGTCGCCCTGCATCACCTGACCTATCACGAACTGCGTTCACGTTTCCCGCAGCTTGGCTCGCAGATGGCATGCAACGCGATCTATTCCGTCTGTCGCGTCTGCAGGCTGCTCTTTCAACATCCGCGCAGCCCCTGGCACCTCGCACGCCTGGGTGAGCGTGCTCTGCCTATGATCGAGTTTGCACCGACGGCGCCCGTCTATTTCGACCGCCACACCCTGAACATCAAGGCGGATGGGCTATCCATGTATACCCTGGACGGCCGTATGCACTTCTCCCTGAGCCTGCCACCCGAGGTGCTGCAGCGCTTCAGAAGTGAGCGCCTGCGCGAGATCATGTTGTCGCGGCAGGCAGACCGCTATGTGCTGTTTTTCCACTTTGGCGGAGACAAGATGACAGGCGGGGATGCCGCCACAGCAGAGCTGCCCCAGTACCTTGTCATCCGTGAGGAAGTTTCAGCACTAGACGGCGCAAAGAGGGGTGATACAGCCGTTGCTGTCTGACACAGCTACAGGGATATCGACGTTTTGATGCCAGCCATTGCCAAGAACACAACCGGACCCGCTGCCGAGCTGCTCGCGTTCCGGCAATCCATCACCCCATTGCTGAAGCGGGCGGTCGGTTTCACGGCGCTGATCAGCCTGTTGTCCCTGGCGCCAGCCTTGTACATGTTCGAGGTGTACGACCGGGTGATCAACAGCCTCAATGTCACGACCTTGCTCATGCTCACGCTGTTGCTGCTCGGCCTCTTGGCCCTGATGGAGCTGCTGGAATGGGTGCGTGGGCAGATCCTGCACGAGGGGGGGCTCATCCTCGAGAATCAGTTGGGCGACCGGGTCTTCGACGCGGTCTTTGCCGCCAACCTGATCCAGCCGACGGGCTCGACGCAGGCGCTCAACGACCTGCGCACCTTGCGCGAATTCCTGCCGTCACCGGCGCTCACCGCGATCCTGGACGCGCCAACGGCAACCTTTTTCCTCATCCTGCTGTTCCTGATCCACCCCGCGCTGGGGGCTTTCGCCCTGGTCCTGGCCGCTGCTCAGGTGTATGTCGCCTATCTGACCGAGCGCACGACCAATCCGCCGCTGACCGAGGCCAACCGCATGGCCATTGCCGCGCAGACCAATGCGAGCAACAGCCTGCGCAATGCCCAGGCGATCGAGGCCATGGGCATGCTGCCGCACGTGACCCAGCGGTGGATGGGGCTGCAGCGCCGCTTCCTGGGCAAGCAGGCCGAGGCCTCCGATCACGCTGGCGGCAAGGGCGCGCTGGCCAAGGCTCTGCAGCAGACCCTGTCCTCGGGTCTGCTCGGTCTGTCGGCGTGGCTGCTGCTCCAGAATGAATTGCCGGGCGGTGGGGCCATGCTGATCGTGGCCAGCATCCTGGGCGGTAAGACCCTGGCGCCCTTGGTCCAGGTGATCAGCGGTTGGAAACAGGTGGTCGGGGCGCGCCTGGCCTGGGCCCGGCTCGACGAGCTGCTGCGCCAGGCGCCTGCGAGGCGTGCCGGCATGCCCCTGCCGCCGCCTCTGGGGAACCTGAGCGTCGAGGGGGTCATTGCCGGGGCACCCGGCACCCAGGCGGCGATCCTGCGTGGGGTGAGCTTCCAACTGCCGGCCGGCAAGTGTCTGATCGTGGTCGGCCCTTCGGCGGCGGGCAAGACGACGCTCGCGCGGGTCCTGACCGGAGTGTGGCCGACCATCGCCGGCAAGGTGCGCCTGGATGGCGTGGACGTGCACGCCTGGAACAAGGCCGAGCTGGGCCCCCACCTGGGCTATCTGCCGCAGGATATCGAGCTGTTCGAGGGCACGCTGGCGGAAAACATCGCCCGCTTCGGCGAGGTAGACATGGCCAAGGTCGAGGCGGCGGCCCGTCTGGTCGGGCTGCACGAGACCATCCTCGCGCTGCCGGCCGGCTATGACAGCCGTATCGGCGAGGAGGGCGCCTTCCTGTCCGGCGGGCAGCGCCAGCGGGTCGGCCTGGCGCGGGCGATCTATGGCAACCCCCGCTTCGTCGTCCTCGACGAGCCCAACTCCAACCTGGACGAGGCGGGTGACGCCGCCCTGCTCGCCACCCTGCAACACCTGAAGGCACAGGGCACGACACTGGTGGTGGTGAGCCACCGCACCAGCGTGCTGCCGGTCGCCGATGCCATGCTGGTTCTGCGCGACGGGCAGGCGGTCGCCTTCGGGCCGCGTGACGAGGTCCTCGCTGCCCTGACCCAACCCCGTACCCCTGTCCAGGCCACGCCCGGCGCGGCCGCTGTCGCCCAGGCCTAAGACCATGACCCGCTCAACGACCAACGCGATCAACGCCACCCTGTGGGCCTTTCGCCGCGAGTTTGCCAGCGTCGGCGTGTTCAGCCTGGTGATCAACCTGATGCTGCTCACGCCGTCGCTATACATGCTGCAGGTGTATGACCGGGTGTTGCTCAGCCAGAGCGGCACCACCCTGGCGGTGCTGTCGATGGTTGCGCTGTTTTTCTTTGCGGTGATGGGGTTCTCCGAGTGGATACGCTCGCGTGTGCTGGTGCGCGCCGGCGTGCGCTTCGACGAGGCGGTCAACACGCGCGTGTTCCGGGCCAATTTCGCCGCGGCGCTGGATCAGACCGGCCGTAGCCCCAGCCAGGCCTTCACCGATCTGACCAATCTACGCCAATTCCTCACCGGCAACGGCATCTTCGCCTTCTTCGACGCCCCCTGGACGCCGATCTACATCGGCGTGCTCTTTCTGCTGCATCCCATGCTGGGTGGGCTGGCCCTGGTCTTTGCCCTCGTCCTGGTGGGACTGACCTGGCTCACCCATCGGGTGACCCGCGCCTCGACCGAGGCGGTGCTCGGCAGCAGCGCCGAGGTCAACGCCTTCCTCTTCAGCAAGCTCAAGAACGCCGAGGTGGTCGAGGCCTTGGGCATGCTGGACAGCCTGCGCCGGCGCTGGCGCAACCGGCAGAACCGGCTCCTGGCCGCGAGCGGTCAGTCGCAGGACATCGGCCGGCGCATGCAGTCGCTAACCAAGTTCACGCGGCTCGCCCAGCAATCGCTGATGCTGGGCGCCGGTGCATTATTGGTGATCGAGGGGGAACTCACCATCGGTGGCATGATTGCGGCGAGCGTGCTGGTCGGGCGCGCCCTGGCGCCCATCGACCTGCTGGCCGCGACCTGGAAGAGCTTTTTCACCGCGCTGTCCGCCTATCGCTCCTTGAACGCGCTGCTGGCGGCCTACCCCGAGCCCGTGACCCAGTCTGTCCTTAGCCCGCTCAAGGGCGTTGTCCGTGTCGAGAACCTGGTCGCCACCGCACCAGGGCGGCAGGCGCCGATCTTGGACGGGCTCAGTGTGGAATTCCCGGCGGGGGAGATCACGGCGATCATCGGTCCCTCGGGTTCCGGCAAATCGACCCTCGCGCGCGCCATTCTCGGCATCTGGCCGCACACGGAGGGCCAGGTGATGTTGGACGGGGTGCCCATCGGACAACTGGACCGCGCCGAGCTGGGGCCGCACCTGGGTTACCTCCCGCAGGACATCGAGCTCCTGGACGGCAGCATCGCCGACAACATCGCCCGCTTCGGGGCGGTCGACGCCGATGCCGTGATCACGGCCGCCAAGCGCACGGGGATACACGAGATGATCCTGCGTTTCCCGCTCGGCTATGACACCCCGGTCGGCACGGGCGGCATCGCCCTGTCCGGCGGACAACGCCAGCGCATTGGGCTCGCACGCGCCATCTACGGTGAACCGGCGCTGATCGTGCTGGACGAGCCCAACTCGAACCTGGACGACGTCGGCGAGGCGGCCCTGGCCGCCACACTGCGGGCGCTGAAGGAACTCGGCAAGACCGTGTTGATGATCACGCACCGACCGCAGGCCCTTGCGGTTGCCGACCGCATCCTGCTGCTCATGGACGGACGCATCCGCCTGTACGGGCCACGCGACCAGGTCCTAGCAGCCCTCACGCCGCCACGGCCCGCCGGCGCCCCCCTGCAACCCACTGCCAACCCTGCCTGATCGCGAGACATGACCAAAAACCAAGCATTACCCGCCCCGGCCGGCACGCCCCCCATCGAAGGCGAGATCACCCTGCCGGCCGACCCCCGTCGGCCGGCCCGTTTCGGTCTCATCGCCCTGGCCATCGGCTTCGGCGGTTTCCTCCTATGGGCCTCCGTGGCACCCCTGGACGAGGGCGTGCCCACCCAGGGCATCGTCACCCACGACACGAAACGCAAGGCGGTGCAGCACCCCAGCGGCGGCATCGTCAAGGAGGTCCTGGTACGGGAAGGACAGCGCGTCAAGGCTGGGGATGTGTTGTTCCGCCTGGAGGATGCGGCCACACAGGCCAACTATGCCGCTAGCCGCTTGAACTATGCAACCTTGCGTGCCATGGAGGCACGCCTACTGGCCGAGCAGGGCGGGCAGACGCGCATTGCCTTTCCCGAGGAACTGCTGCGGATGGGGCGGGAGGACGCCGAGATCGCCCGCTTGGTCGCCAACCAGGAGCAGCTTTTCCAAACGCGCCGTCAAGCGCTCGCCACCGAGTTGGCAGCCATACGCGAGGCCATCCAAGGGCAGGAGGCCGCGTTGCGCGGCTTCGAATCCATGCGTGCGGCGCGCGAGACGCAGATGCGACTGCTGAACGAGGATCTCAAAGGCCTGCGCGAGCTGGTCCAGGAGGGTTATGCCCCGCGCAACCGTCAGCTGGAGTTGGAACGGCAGGCCGCCGACACGGCCGCGGCGCTGGCCGAGCTGCAGGCCAACATGCAGCGGGCGCGCAGTACCATTGCCGAGCTCCGCATGCGCGCCCAATTGCGCGAGCAGGAGTATCGCCGGGAAGTGGAGACCCAGCTCGCCGAGGTCAGGCGCCAGGTCGAGGCGGAACAGGAGAAATTCCGTGCCTTGTCGCTGGAACTCGCCCGCACCGAGATTCGGGCGCCGGCCGACGGGCAGGTGGTGGGGCTCGCCATGCAGACCGTCGGGGGGGTGATCGCGCCGGGTCAGAAGCTGATGGACATCGTCCCCGAGCACGAGCGGCTGCTGCTCGAGGCCCACATCCCGCCGCACCTGATCGACAGCGCCAAGCGCGGCAACATAGCCGATGTGCGCTTCTCCGCTTTCGCCCATTCACCGCAATTGATCGTCGAGGCACGCGTGTTGTCGGTGTCCGACGATCTGATCCTGGAACCCAACCAGCCGCCCTATTACCTGGCGCGCCTGGAGATCACCCCGGAGGGGATGCGCAAGCTCGGACAGCGGCGCCTGCAGGCAGGCATGCCGGCGGAGGTGGTGATCAAGACCGGTGAGCGCTCGCTGCTCACGTATCTGCTGCACCCGCTGCTCAAACGCATCACCACCTCGCTCAAGGAAGAGTGAGATGTCACGAAAGTCAAGCAACCCCCTTTGCCTGCTCGGGCTGGCCTTAACATTGAGCCTGTCTGGCGCTGCGCAGGCCCAGGACCTACTCGACCTCTACCGCCTGGCGATCGAACGCGATGCGACCTATCTCGCCGCGCGCGCCGCCGCCGAAAGCGGACGCGAGATCGTCCCGCAAGCGCGCGCGGGCCTGCTGCCACAGGTCTCGGCCAACCTCAGCCTAAGCCGCAACAGCACCGACCAGACCACCAAGGACATCCTCGGCCGCGAGGTGAGCCGTCAATACGACTACACGGCTGAGGGGGCCGCCCTCACCCTGCGACAGGCCGTCTATCGGCCTGCCTCGCTCGCCCAGCTGCGGGCGGCCGAGTCGCGCGTCAACGGCATCGATGCCCAGTTGGAGAGGGAACGACAGAATGTCGCCATGCGCCTGGCGCAGGCCTATTTTGACGTCCTGTCGGCGCGCGAGCGCATCGCCAGCCTGCAGTCCGAGCAGCAGGCCTATGCCGCCCAGCTTGATGCGGCCGAGCGCGCCTTCCGCGCCGGCTTCGGCACACGCACGGACATCGACGATGCGCGCGCCCGGCTGGACCTCGCCCAGGCGCGGGAAATCGAGGCCCGGCTGAGTCTCGCGGTGGCCGAACGCGCCTTGTCCGCCCTGATCGATGAACCGGTGGAGGCCCGACGCCTGCAGGGACTCAAAGAGACAGGCCCCGTGCTGAGCCTGCCCGAACCGGCCGACCTCCAGGCCTGGGTCCGGCGCGCGGAGGAGAACAACCCTGAGCTCAAGGCCTTGCGGGCGGCGGTCGATGCCGCCGAGCACGAGATCCAGAAAAACCGCGCCGGCCACCTGCCGACCGTCGACCTGTTCGCCAGCCGCAGCCTGAGCGACAGCGAGAGCGACTCCACGATCGGCAGCCGCTACTGGACCACCCGGATCGGTGCGCAGGTCGTCGTGCCGCTGTATGCGGGGGGATATGTGGATTCGACCGTGCGTCAGGCCCTGGCCAACCGCGACAGCGCGCGGCAACAGCTCGAGTCGGCGCGACGTCAGGTCGGCGTCGAGGTGGCGCGGGCCTATGGCGCCGTGACCCAGGGCATTGCCCGGGTAAAGGCCCTGGAGGTGGCCCTCAATTCAGCCGAGCAGGCCGTGCGCTCCTCGCAGAAAGGGCTCGCGGCGGGCACACGCAGCCGTGTGGACGTTCTCAACGCCTTGCAGCAGGAGGCGGCCGTGCGCTACGAGCTCTACCGGGCGCGTATCGATACGCTTCTGGGCCAGCTGCGTCTCATGCAGGTGAGCGGCTTGCTCGATGAGAGCGAGTTGGCGCGCGTCAACCAGTGGTTTAAAGGGCGCGACAGCTGAACGCTGTGATCAGGGATTGAGTGAACGGGACTTGTCCCGATAAGCCTGGTACCAGTCCACCCAACGCGCGAGGCCCTCGGCCAGCGGCGTCCTCGGCTCGAAGCCGACGTCGCGCTTCAGGTCCTCGGTATCGGCGTAGGTGGCCACGACGTCGCCGGGCTGCATGGGCAGGTAGTTTTTCTGCGCCTCGCGGCCCAGGGCCTGCTCGAGGGTCTCGATGAAGGTCATCAACTCGACCGGCTGGTGGTTGCCGATGTTGTAGACGCGGTAGGGGGCATAGCTCGTGCCGGGGTCGGGGGCGTCGGTGCGGAAGTCTGGGTTAGGCTGCGGCAGGCGGTCGAGCACGCGCACGGTGCCTTCGGCGATGTCGTCGATGTAGGTGAAGTCGCGTTGCATGCGGCCGTGGTTGAAGACGTCGATCGGCCGGCCTTCAAGGATCGCGCTGGTAAACAGCCAGGGCGACATGTCCGGCCGCCCCCAGGGGCCGTAGACGGTGAAGTAGCGCAGCCCCGTGGTCGGCAGCCCATAGAGGTGGCTATAGGTGTGCGCCATCAGCTCGTTGGCCTTCTTGCTGGCGGCGTACAGGCTCACCGGGTGATCGACGTTGTCGTGCACCGAGAAGGGCATCCGGGTGTTGGCGCCATAGACGCTGGAGGAGCTGGCATAGACCAGGTGCTCCACGCCGTTGTGGCGGCAACCCTCGAGGATGTTGCCGAAGCCGACCAGGTTGGTCTGGATGTAGGCATGCGGGTTCTTGAGCGAATAGCGCACGCCGGGCTGGGCGGCGAGGTTGATGACGCGCTGGAAGCGCTCGCGCGCGAACAGGTCCTCCATCGCCACGCGGTCGGAGATGTCGGCCTGCACGAAGCGAAAGCCGGGCTGCGGGCGCAGCTGCTCCAGCCGGGCGAGTTTCAGGCGTGGGTCGTAGTAGTCGTTGAGGTTATCCACCCCGACCACCTCGTCGCCGCGCGCGAGCAGGCGCTGGGCGACGTGCATGCCGATGAAGCCGGCGCAGCCGGTGAGCAGGATCTTCATGGGGCGATTTTAACGCGTAAGTCGTCCAAGCGGCTTTAGCCAACCCCGCACCCGCGCACTAAATTCCTGGATTCCGGTCTGCGCCGAAATGACGGGCGAGGGTTAGAACGGATTCTCTCAGATCAGGACGAGCTCTAGGCCGGGTATATCCTGGAAATCCCGACCATTGCGGGTCAGCAGGCGGTAGCCCCACTGGATCGCCTGGCTTGCGAGCCACAAGTCCTGGACGCGGTAACGATGACCCCGCCCGGCCGCCTTAAGGCTGGCCGCCAGCCTGCCGAATATCTCGCCGGTGTCACCGTCGATGGGCAGCATCGGCTTGCGCCTGAGCCGTTGCAGGGCGGCCAGGCGCTTCTGCCGTACGTCCTCCTCGCGAGCCACTTCGGCACCAAACTTCAACTCGGTAATCGTCACCGGCGACATAAAGACGGGTGAATCGCCGGTGACCGCGGCGACATCCGCCGGGGCCAGCCGGCCCTGTTCCACGTCGATCCACACGCAGGTGTCGATCAGGTAGCCCATGGATCACGCATCTCCCGATCCAGGCGGGTATCGCCACCATGCGCGTCATCGAGCCATTCACGAGCCGCAGCCTCGGGCAGAGTACGATAGAGGTCCGCCATCACCTCGAGTGCCGTGCGCTGGGGTGGGAGGGCCTGGAGGCGCGCGATGGGCTGATGATTGCGCTCCACCACGATGTCCTCCCCGCCCGCGGCCAACCGATCGAGCACCTGTCGCAGGTTACGGGCGAGTTCGGTGGCGGTGATCGTTTGCACGCTCAGGGAATCAGTAAAATCTAAGTCGATCATAGTTTACGTATTCGTGCCCACTCCGGCAAATGCACCCTCTCTACACCCTGGCCTGGGTCGTGTCGCTGCCCTTCGTCTTCCTCTATCTGCTCTGGCGCGCCCGCAAGCAGCCCGAGTATCTGCGTCACTGGGGCGAGCGGCTGGGGGCGGTGCCGCGGCTCGCCGGCCGACCGGTGATCTGGGTGCATGCGGTGTCGGTGGGCGAGACCCGCGCGTCGGCGCCGCTCATCCAGGCCCTGCGCGCCACCTATCCAGACCACACCCTGCTGCTCACCCATACCACCCCCACCGGCCGCGCCACCGGGGCGCGGCTCTTCGGCCAGGCGGTGGTCCAAAGCTATTTCCCCTACGATCTGCCGTGGTGCGTGCGGCGTTTCCTCACACGCAGCCGGCCGCACCTCGCGGTGATCCTTGAGACCGAGATCTGGCCCAACCTGCTTTACGCCTGTGCGCGGCAGGGCGTGCCCGTTTTTCTCGTCAACGCGCGGCTTTCCGAGCGCAGCGCGCGCGGCTATGCGCGGCTTGCGTCGCTCACACGCGAAAGTCTCCGGCGCTTTTCTTGCATCGCCGCGCAGACAGCGGCCGATGCCGAGCGGCTCAAGCGTCTGGGGGCGCGGGCGGTGACTGTCACCGGTAATCTCAAGTTCGACGTACCGCCCCCCGCCGACACCGCCCAGCGCGCCGCCGAGCTGCGCGCCGCCTTCGCCGGACGCTTCGTCCTGCTCGCAGCGAGCACGCGCGAGGGCGAGGAGGATGCGCTGCTCGACGCGCTACCCAGGCTCGATGTGCCGGACCTGTTGCTGGTCATCGTGCCGCGCCATCCGCAGCGCTTCGAAGCGGTAGCCCGCGCGATCGCCGCACGCGGCCTGAAGTTCGCCCGCCGCAGCCAAGGCCATGCACCCGCGGCCGATGCGCGCGTTTACCTGGGCGATAGCCTAGGGGAGCTTACGGCCTATTACGCCGCCGCCGACCTGGCCTTCGTGGGCGGCAGCCTGCTGCCCCACGGCGGCCAGAACCTGATCGAGGCGGCCGCCGCTGGCGTGCCCATCCTGATCGGGCCGCACACCTGGAATTTCGCCGCGGCCGCCGAGCAGGCGGTGGCCTGCGGCGCGGCGCTGCGCGTGGCCGACGTGGATGAACTGGTCGCTGCGGTCAAGGCGCTCTATGCCGATCCTACACGCCGGCAGGCGATGGCGGCGGCGGGCAGGGCCTATGCCCGCTCCCAGCAAGGGGCCACGGCACGGGTGATGGCGCTGCTCATGGCGGCACTGCCGCCGAGGGCGTGAGGGGCTGATCAGTCCTTGAGAAGCGCGTCGATGGCCTTCAGGTCGTCCTCGCCGAGCTGGCCGGCGGCGGCCTTGAGCTGTAGCCCCGCCAGCAGGACCTGATAGCGCGCGGCGGCGAGGTCGCGCAACGTGGTGAAGCGCTGCTGCTCGGCATTGAGCACGTCCACCCGCGTGCGCACGCCCACCTCCAGGCCCAGCTTGGTGGATCTGAGCTGCGCCTCGTTGGAGACCAGGGCCTGTTCCAGGGCCTTGGCGCGGGCCTCGCCGGAGACGACGCCGAGATAGGCCTGGCGCGCCTGTAACGCGGCCTCGCGGCGGGCATTGTCGAGCTCGAAGCGGGCGCGTTCCAGGTTGGCCGCCGCCTCGCGCACGCGGGCGTCGGTGCCGCCACCCTGGTAGAGCGGCAGGTTGAACTCCACGCCGATGGTGCCGTTCCTCTGGTTGATGGTGCCGGTGCCGGGTAGGGTGCTGGTGCGGCGGGTGTCGGTGTACTGGGCGGTCAGATCCAGGGTGGGGTAGTGCCCGCCGCGCTGCCGCTCGACCTCGCGCCGGGCGATCTCCAGCGCGCTCTGGTTGAGCAGCACGCCCAGGCCCTGTTCCTCGGCCTGGCGCACCCAGGCCTCGATCGCCGCCGGGTTGGGGGTGGGCAGGGCGGCCGGCGTCTTGAGCGTGGCCAGGCGGGGCATCTCACGGTTGATGAGCCGCTCCAGCGCCCGGCGTTTGACCTCCAGTTCGTTCGCCGCGGCGATCTCCTGCGCCAGCGCCAGGTCATAACGCGCCTGGGCCTCGTGGCTGTCGACGATGGTCGCCGCCCCCACCTCGAAGGCCTTACGGGCCTGGGCGAGCTGTTCGGCGAAGGCCTGCTTCTGCGCCTGGGCCGTGGCCAGGTTGTCCTGGGCGAGCAGCACGTCGAAATAGGCCTGCGCCACACGCAGCAGGAGCTGTTGCTCGGCCTGCCGCAACTGCTGCTCGGCCTGGGTGACCATCAAGCGCGCCTGCGCCAGGGTCTCCAGGTTCTGTTTGCGATAGATCGGCTGGGTAAGGCTGAGGCCGTAGCCGTAGGGCTGGTTCGAGGTGTTACTGGTGGAGGCGCCGCTCACCTCGATGTCGGTATTGCGGGCGAAGGCGGAGAGGCCGAGGCTGGGCAGCAGGGTGGCGCGGGCCTGCGGCAGCTTTTCCTGGCTGGCGCGATAGGCCTCACGCGCGGCGGCATAGACCGGGTCGTTGGCCAGCGCCAGGCGGTAGATCTCGCTCAGGTTTTCGGCGGCGGCATAGATGGGCAGCAGGGCCAGGGCGGCGACGAGCAGGCGGCGGCGCATGGCACAATCCTCAATAGGTCGGCATGGTCGGGTCGGCCTCCTTGGCCCAGGCGTCCACCCCGCCGGTGAGGTTGATCACGCGGGTGAAGCCGTTGTGGTCGAGGAAGCGGGCCACGTGGTAGCTGCGCACACCGTGATGGCAGATCACCACGATGTCGCGGTCGCGCGGCAGCTCGGCGAGCCGCGCCGGTATGCCATTCATCGGCAGCGACACCGCCCCTTCGATGTGACAGCGCTCGAACTCCCAGGGCTCGCGCACATCCAGCAGCAGGGGTTTTTCGCGCCGGGGGTCGTCGAGCCAGGCCTTGAGCTCCGTCGGGCGGATGTGCTGCATGCGCGCCGGCGCTCAGAACTCGAAGCGCTCGGGCTCGAGCGCGTTGATGAGCGGCTTGAGTTCGGTCTCGAACAGGACGTCGGTGCGGCGCGCCTGCTCGTCCAGGCAGGTGATGAGCTGCGCCTGCATGACGGGGGACTCGCCCACCACCGCGAACAGCCGCCCGCCGGGGTTCAACCGCTTGAAGAAGGCCTCGGGCAGCACGGGGGTGGAGCCGGTCAGGACGATCACGTCGAAGCGCCCATCCTCGCCCCAATCGCGGGCCGCATCGCCCAGCTTGACGGTGACGTTGGCAAACCCGTGCGCCTTGAGCTTGGCCTCGGCCGATTCCTTCAGGTCGGCGTGGATCTCCACGCTCACCACCTGCATCGCCTGGGCGGCCATCAACGCGGTGAGGTAGCCGCTGCCGGCGCCGACCTCGAGCACCCGGTCGCTGCGCTTGAGCGCCAGGGCCTGCAGCACGCGCGCCTCGACCTTCGGATACCACATGGCCTCGCCATGGCCGAGCGGGATCTCCATGTCGACGAAGGCGAGCGAGCGGTAGACCGGCGGCACGAAGTCCTCGCGCTTGACCCGCGTCAGCAGGTCCAGCACCCGTTGGTCCAGCACCTCCCAGGGCCGGATCTGCTGCTCGATCATGTTGTGCCGCGCCAACTCGTAGTCCATGCCGGGCATCCTTGGAATCGCTCAGTACAGGCCGATCTTAGCACAGGCCCGCGCCCGCCCGACACCGGCGGCACTGACCGTTTCCCTCACCCCCAACTCCTTTCCCAAAGGGCGAGGGGGGCTTCAAGTAGTCGCTTAAGCGACTTTCACGTTAAAACGGTGTATGCTGCGCCCTGTCGCTAGGGGTCCGCTGCGGCTCATGCCGCGCAGCGGTGAGAAATACCCTTGGAACCTGATCCGGGTCATGCCGGCGTAGGGAAGCGATGGCGTCCGGCCCTTTCGCTACCCGGCAAGCCCACAGAGCGTAGGAGCCGCCCATGAACGCCAATCCGCAATTCCTGGCCGCCACGGCGCAAGTCGATGCCGCCGCCATCCAGCCGCTGCCCAACTCGCGCAAGGTCTATGTCGAAGGCAGCCGCCCCGACATCCGCGTGCCCATGCGCGAGATCCGCCAGGCCGACACGCCCACCCAGTTCGGCGGCGAGAAGAATCCCCCGATCTATGTCTACGACACCTCCGGCCCCTACACCGATCCGGATGTGCAAATCGACATCCGCCAGGGGCTGCCGCCGCTGCGTGCCCCCTGGATCGAGGCGCGCGGCGACACCGAGTTGCTGCCGGGCTTGAGTTCGGCCTATGGACGCGCGCGCGCAAGCCTCGCCGAACTCTCGGCGCTGCGCTTCCCCGGGCTCAAGCGCCCGCCGCGCCGTGCCCGCGCCGGCTGCAATGTCACGCAGATGCACTACGCCCGTCGCGGCATCATCACCCCGGAGATGGAGTTCGTCGCCATCCGCGAGAACCTGCGCCGGCGCGAATACCTGGAATCCCTGCGCGCCGCGGGTCCCAATGGCGAGAAGATGGCGCAGATGCTCACGCGCCAGCACCCGGGGCAGCGCTTCGGCGCCGCGATCCCCGAGGAGATCACGCCCGAGTTCGTGCGCCAGGAGGTCGCCCGCGGCCGCGCCATCATCCCGGCCAACATCAACCACCCGGAGAGCGAGCCGATGATCATCGGCCGCAACTTCCTGGTCAAGGTCAACGCCAACATCGGCAACTCGGCAGTGACCTCCTCCATCGCCGAGGAGGTGGACAAGATGACCTGGGCCATCCGCTGGGGCGCCGACACGGTGATGGACCTCTCCACGGGCAAACACATCCACGAGACGCGCGAGTGGATCATCCGCAACTCGCCCGTGCCCATCGGTACTGTGCCCATCTACCAGGCCCTGGAGAAGGTCGACGGCAAGGCGGAAGAGCTCACCTGGGAGATCTTCCGCGACACCCTGATCGAGCAGGCCGAGCAGGGCGTGGACTACTTCACCATCCACGCCGGCGTGCGGCTTGCCTACATCCCGCTCACCGCCGGGCGCATGACCGGCATCGTCTCGCGCGGCGGCTCCATCATGGCCAAGTGGTGCCTGGCCCACCACCAGGAGAACTTCCTCTACACCCACTTCGAGGAGATCTGCGAGATCATGAAGGCCTACGACGTGGCCTTCTCGCTCGGCGACGGGCTGCGACCGGGCTCCATCTACGACGCCAACGACGCGGCGCAGTTGGCGGAGTTGAAGACCCTGGGCGAACTCACTCAGATCGCCTGGCGCCACGACGTGCAGGTCATGATCGAAGGCCCCGGCCACGTGCCCATGCAGCTCATCAAGGAGAACATGGACCTGGAGCTTAAGTGGTGCCATGAGGCCCCCTTCTACACCCTGGGGCCGCTCACCACCGACATCGCCCCCGGCTACGACCACATCACCAGCGCGATCGGCGCCGCCCAGATCGGCTGGTACGGCACGGCCATGCTCTGTTATGTTACGCCCAAGGAACACCTGGGCCTGCCCGACCGCGACGACGTCAAGGAGGGCATCATCACCTACAAGCTCGCCGCGCACGCCGCCGACCTCGCCAAGGGCCACCCCGGCGCCCAGATCCGCGACAACGCCCTGTCCAAGGCCCGCTTCGAGTTCCGCTGGGAGGACCAGTTCAACCTGGGACTGGATCCGGACAAGGCCCGAGCCTTCCACGACGAGACCCTGCCCCAGCAGGGGGCCAAGATGGCGCACTTCTGCTCCATGTGCGGCCCGCACTTCTGCTCCATGAAGATCACCCAGGACGTGCGCGCCTATGCCGCCAGCCACGGCCTCAGCGAGTCCGAGGCGATCGAGCGGGGTATGCAGGAAAAGGCGGTGGAGTTCGTCCGCCAGGGGGCGCAGCTCTACCGCCGCGTCTGAGCCCGGTCGGCGTCGGTTCGTCCCCGCCGCGCCGGCCCGGCGATGACCTCCGGCCGCAGCCGCTCAACGGTGGCCGGGCCGATGCCCTTGACTTTGGCGAGATCGTCCACGCTCTGAAAAGGGCCGTGTTGCCGGCGGTATTCCAGGATCGCCCGCGCCTTGGTTGGGCCGATCCCCGGCAGCGACTCCAGCTCCGACTGCGTGGCGGTGTTGATGTCCACCTGCGCCCAGGCTGGCAGGGCGAGCAGGGCAACGATCAGCAACTGCAGCAGTTTCCGCCACATGGCACTCCTCCCAGCTAGACCGCTCACACAAGACGCCGCATCCGACACGCCAGCATGCCGCCTAGACATCAACTCGTGGTGTCCCAGATGCGCCACATGAGGATCAGGATGGCGGCGAGCTGGCTCGCCCAGAACACGAAGCTCCATTTGAGCACGTCGGCCCGCACCGCCACGATTTCCTTGGTCAGCCTCAGCTCCATCTCTTTGCTCTCACCACGCACCTTTTCGATCTCCATGGTGAGGTCGGCGCGCACCTTCTCAATCTCCCTGGTGAGGTCGGCGCGCACCTTCTCAATCTCCCTGGTGAGGTCGGCGCGCACCTTTTCGATCTCCTGCCGCAAACGCAGCTCGCTCTCGGATACATGGCTGCGGGTGGCCAGCTCGGACAGGTGCGGATAGCGCTCCTCGAGCTGGGCAAAGGCCTCGGCGATGACGCGCGCGCGTGTGCGGTCGTCGCTGGCCTGGGTCAGCTTGTCATAGATGTCGAGGATCTGCGGCGCGCTCATGGGTGACTGTGCAAAGGCCGTCAGAGTATAAGCCAACTCCGGCAGGAGCGCGTCAGGCGCGCCCCCGAGGCTATTGATGCCCCCTTCCGGCGCGCCACGCGCGCCGACAGGACATCACCGCGCGGGCCAGATGCGCCATATGAGGATCAGGATGGCGGCGAGTTGGCTCACCCAGAATACGAAGCTCCATTTGAGCAAATCCGCGCGCGCCCCGACGATTTCCCTGGTGAGCCTGAGCTCCAGCGCTTTGATCTCGCCACGCACCTTTTCGATCTCCACCGCGACATCGGCGCGCACCTTTTCGATCTCCTGCCGCAAACGCAGCTCGCTCTCGGATACATGGCTGCGGGTGGCCAGCTCGGACAGGTGCGGATAGCGCTCCTCGAGCTGGGCAAAGGCCTCGGCGATGACGCGCGCGCGTGTGCGGTCGTCGCTGGCCTGGGTCAGCTTGTCATAGATGTCGAGGATCTGCGGCGCGCTCATGGATGGAGTGAGGCAACGATAGACAAAGTATAAGACATGTCCGGCAGCCTTGATCCGGCGGGAAGGGATTCCCGCCCTACGCGTATTCCATCGAGCGAAGTACCTCCACGCCGCCGAGCTTCAATCCGGCGATGGCGGGTAGGAGCGGCGAGAGCCGCGACCCACGCTTTAGCCTCGATGACCAGCAAACCGACGCCGCATCTCCTCCCGGCATACCCACCCTGGTGGTGCCACACGCTTCGACCGGCGAGGGACCGCGCCCGTGCTGGGGGTCGCGACTCTCGTCGCTCCTACAGGACCTGACTTAGCTTTCGCCCCAGCCCCACCCACCAAGCGTCCGGTAGGAGCGGCGAAAGCCGCGAC
>JAKADY010000027.1 GCA_021826065.1 Pseudomonadota bacterium | reverse complement strand
CGAAGGCCGTGGGCACACGCGTGCGGGCATCCACCCGCACGTTCACGTAGGGGGTGTAGCCGCTGTCGACGCACCACTCGTAAAGGGCGCGCAGCAGATAGGGTTGCTGGGGCAGTCCGCTCACGGATGCTTTATCACTTGCGCATCGCCTTCTCGACCGGCGTCAAAGCGTCGATGAAGGCCGGCCGGCTGAAGATGCGCTCGGCGTATTTGAGCAGGGGCGCCGCCTGCTTGGGCAGGACGATGCCGTAGTGGTCCAGGCGCCAGAGCAAGGGGGCGATGGCCACGTCGAGCATGGAGTAGTCCTCGCCCAGCATGTATTTCTGCTTGGCGAAGATGGGGGCGATGGCGGTCAAATTGTCGCGGATGATGATGCGCGCCTTGTCGGCCACCTTTTGCGCGCCCTCCTGGATCTCGCGCACGTGATTGAACAGGTCGCGCTCGAAGTTGAACAGGAACAGCCGCGCCCGCGCCCGCATGACCGGATCGGCCGGCATCAGCTGCGGATGCGGGAAGCGCTCGTCGATGTATTCGTTGATGATGTTCGCCTCGTACAGCACCAGGTCGCGTTCCACCAGGACGGGTACCTGGTTGTAGGGGTTCATGGCGGCGATCTCCGGCGGCATGTCGTGAATGTCGACGTCGCGGATCTCGAAGTCCATGCCCTTTTCGTAAAGGACGATACGACAGCGATGGCTGAATGGGCAGGTGGTGCCCGAATAGAGGATCATCATGGCCGCAGCCTCCGGTCTTTAGTGGACGTCGCGCCAGAATTCCTTCTTAAGATAGAAGGCGACGACGAAAAACAAAGACAGGAAGAGGACCACCGCCACGCCCGTGCGCATGCGCTGGGCCTTGGCCGGCTCACCCATCCAGGTCATGTAGTTGACCAGATCTCCGATCAGGGCGTCGTACTCGGTCAGGGTCATCTTGCCGGCCTTGGCGAGCTGCAGACGCTCGACGACCGTGTGCGGCTTGCCGTCCTCGCCGATCACCTCACGCATCACGGGCACCAGATGGCCCTGCAATTCGTGGAGCACGTGGGGCATGCCCACCTTGTCGAAGACCAGGTTGTTCCAGCCGGTGGGGCGGCTGTCGTCTCGGTAGAAGGTGCGCAGATAGGTGTAGACCCAGTCCGGACCGCGCGAGCGGGTGATCACGGTGAGATCCGGCGGTGTGGCGCCAAACCACTCTTTGGCATCGCGCGCGCGCATGGCGATCGTCATGGTCTCGCCCGGCTTTTCCGCGGCGAACAGCAGGTTGTCCTTGATCTGCGCCTCCGTGAGCCCGAGGTCGGTCAGCCGCGTGTAACGCATGTAGCTGGCGGAATGGCAGCTCAAGCAGTAGTTAACGAAGACACGCGCCCCGCGCTGCAGGGATTCCTTGTCGTTGATGTTGATCGGCGCGCGATCGAGCTTGACGGCCGGACCGGCGGCGGTCGCCGTCAACGGCAGACACAGCAGGGACAGACACAGCAGGCGGGCGAGATGGTATAGCGGTCGGCTCATTTTGCGGTCACCCTCTCCGGTTCGGGTTTGTGGCTGTCGTTCTTCGTGTACCAGGGCATCAGCAGGAAGAAGGCGAAGTACACCACGGTCAGTACGCGCGCGATCCAGGTGTAGAGCTCGGTGGCCGGCAGGATGCCGAGGATGCCCAGGCCGATGAAGGCGATGACGAACAGGGTCAGGGCGATCTTGTACTTCGGCCCGCGGTAGCGGATGGACTTGACCGGCGAGCGGTCGAGCCAGGGCAGCAGGAAGAAGATCAGCACCGCGATGCCCATCGCCAGTACCCCCGGGAATTGCGAACCGAACATCGGCGGGACCGCGCGCAGGATGGCGTAGTAGGGGGTGAAATACCACACCGGGGCGATGTGCTCGGGGGTCTTGAGCGGATCGGCCGGGATGAAGTTGTTGGCCTCCAGGAAGTAGCCGCCCATCTCCGGCGCGAAGAACAGGATGGCGGTGAAGACGATCAGGAAGACCACCACGCCGAGGATGTCCTTCACGGTGTAATAGGGATGGAACGGAATGCCGTCCAGGGGCCGGCCCTGCTCGTCCTTATGCTTCTTGATCTCGACGCCATCGGGGTTGTTCGAGCCAACCTCGTGCAGGGCGACGATGTGGGCGGCGATCAGCCCCAGCAGCACCAGCGGCAGGGCGATGACGTGGAAGGCGAAGAAGCGGTTCAAGGTCGCATCCGACACGACGTAGTCGCCGCGGATCCAGATCGACAGGTCCTCGCCGATGATGGGGATGGTGGCGAAGAGGTTGACGATCACCTGCGCGCCCCAGTAGGACATCTGGCCCCATGGGAGCAGGTAGCCGAAGAAGGCCTCGGCCATGAGGGCGAGATAGATCAACACACCGAGGATCCAGATCAGTTCGCGCGGCTTGCGGTGCGAGCCATACAGCAGCGCGCGGAACATGTGCAGATAGACAACGATGAAGAAGGCCGACGCACCGGTGGAGTGGGCATAGCGGATCAGCCAGCCGTAGGGCACGTCGCGCATGATGTACTCGACGGAGGCGAAGGCCAGGTTCGCGTCCGGCTTGTAATGCATGGTCAGAAAGATACCGGTGACGATCTGGATCACCAGCACCAGCAGGGCGAGCGAGCCGAAGTAGTACCAGAAATTGAAGTTCTTCGGCGCGTAGTATTCGGAGAGATGGGCCTTCCAGGTCGCGGTCAGGGGAAAGCGCGCGTCCACCCAGGCTAGGAGTCTCTGCATGGTCTAGGTCCTTGTCCAGTCGGATCAGGCGCTGGCCTGATCCTCGCCGATCAACACCTTGGTCTCGCTCAGATACTTGTGCGGCGGCACCACCAGATTGGTGGGCGCGGGCGAGCCTTTGAACACACGCGCGGCCATGTCGAAGCGGGAGCCGTGGCAGGGACAGAACCAGCCGCCGGGCCAGTCGGCACCGAGGTCGGCGGCGCCGATGTCGGCCCGGTAGGTGGGCGAGCAGCCCAGGTGGGTGCAGATGCCGATGACCACGAAATACTCCGGTTTGATCGAGCGCGTGGGGTTCTGGCAGTACTTCGGCTGCTGTGCGGTATTTTCCGATTTCGGATCGCTGAGCTTGTCGTCGTGCTTGGGCAGCAGGGCCAGCATCTCCGGCGTGCGGTGCACCACCCAGACCGGCTTGCCACGCCACTCGACATCCACCTTCATACCCGGTTCGATCTTGGACAGATCGACCTCGACCGGCGCGCCGGCGGCCAAGGCGCGGGCGCTGGGGCTCATGCTGAAGACGAAGGGCAGCGCGGCGCCCACGGCAGCCACCCCACCCACGGTCGAACTCACGGCCACGAGAAAGCGGCGTTTCGAGTTGTCCACGGCCATATCGCTCATATCGATTCCTGACTGACGCTGTGAAAGCTGAGGTGTGGCAGCCAGCCGACGCGCCCTGCTCGGATATCCGGATCGGCAGCGCGGGTAGCGGGGCCAACAAATCCGCGCATTGTACACAAAAGACATGAGGGACTTAAACTCTCGCGCCCACTTGGCTATGGGCCGCACTGAGGGCGGGGACTGCACATCGAAGGGAGATCGGCGGCAAGAACGCGATGCCTCAGCTTCCTGCTACCGCATGCCAGCTCGCGCAGGCCCCGCGGAAAGGTCGCCGACGCGCCCCACACAGTACAATACCGAGTTCCACAGATGCCGGCCCCGTTTCCCTCCATGCACAAGACCTGGCTCTTCTTCGCCCAGCTGGTAACGGCGGCCGTGCTCCTGCTGGCGGCCCTGCTGGCGCTGGACCGCCTGGTTCCGGGCCTGCTGCCGCGTCCTGGCGTCGCGAGCGCGCCCCAGGAGACGAACCGGCCGGGCGCGTCGCCCGCGGTCTCGGGCTTTGCCGAGGCGGCCGCCAGGTCGCTACCCTCGGTGGTCAACATCTACACCACCAAGCAGATCAAGAGCCCGCGTCAGCCGCTCATGGACGACCCGGCCTTCCGCCGCCGCTTCGGCCTGGACGACGACAACCGTCCACAACGCGTGTCCAACCTTGGCTCGGGTGTGATCGTCAGTCCGGACGGTTACATCCTCACCAACCACCACGTCATCGAGGCCGCCGAGGAGATCCAGATCGCGCTGCCCGACGGTCGCAATCTGCCGGCGCAACTGGTCGGCACCGACCCCGACACCGATCTCGCCGTGTTGCGGGTCCGGGCGACGGGGCTCAACGCCATCACCTTCGCCCAGCCCGACAGCCTGCGTATCGGTGACGTCGTGTTGGCGATTGGCAACCCATTCGGTGTCGGCCAGACGGTGACCATGGGCATCGTCAGCGGTCTGAATCGCAGCCACTTGGGCATCAACACCTTCGAGAACTTTATCCAGACCGACGCCGCCATCAACCCGGGCAACTCCGGCGGCGCGCTGGTGGACACAGAGGGTCGCCTGGTCGGCATCAATACGGCGATCTTCTCGCGCAGCGGCGGCAACCAGGGCATCGGCTTCGCCATCCCGGTGTCGCTCGCCCAGCAGGTGATGCAGCAGATCATCGCGCACGGCTCGGTCACGCGCGGCTGGGTCGGTATCGAGGTGCAGGATATCACCCCGGAGGTTGCCGATTCGTTCAACCTCACAGGCAGCGCCGGCGCGCTCATCACCGGTGTGTTGCGCGGGGGGCCTGCGGATCGGGCCGGGATCCGCCCGGGCGATGTGCTGGTGACGGTCAACGACAAGCCGGTCGCCGACTCGGCCTCCCTGCTCAACCTGATCGCCGCCCTGCCGCCCGGCCAGACCGCCACCCTGGGTCTGATCCGCCGGCAGAAGGCGATGCAGCTCACGGTCAAGGTGGAGCGGCGACCGCTCATGCGTCGCGCCCAGGAAGAGGAGTAGGCCGCCCCGGTGGCGCGCCGCCGCGGCGACGACACGAACGCGGCAAGCCCGCTGTTCACAACGACGGCGGCTGGGCCAGGGTCGCCCGCCAGAGCGGGTCGCCGGTGGCGGCGGTGCGGGCCTGTTCGAGCACCGCATCGGCCCGCCGCGTGAGCGCCGGGATACCCGCAGCGCGGGTCACGGCGGCCAGGAGGGCGGCGGGGGCGGGTGTGGCACCGTCCTTCCAGGGGTCGGCATGCTGCGCGGCGAGCAGGCTCGCCTCCTCCAGGCGGAAGGCCCCGCCGTCGTAAAAACGCTGCCATGCGGTCTGGACCACCTGGCGCAGGTAGGCGCGGGCCTCTTCGCGCCGGCTGAGCGCGACGTAGCGCGCCAGCCCATAGGCGAGATAGGCGTAGTCCTCCAGTTCGGCCGGGCCCAGCGCGCGTGAGCCGGCGACCCCCTTGACGAGGCGGTCGCCCTGCCAGAGCTGGCGCCTGGCGAAGCCATACAGGGCATCGGCCTGCGGGCGGTAGCGTGGGTCGACTGCGGCCGCGGCGGACAGAGCGGCGAGCACCAGGCCGTTCCAACCCGTGAGTACCTTCTCGTCGCGCGGGATGCGCCGTTGGGCACGCAAGCCCCGCAGCTTGGCGTGGACCGCGGCCAGGGCCTGGCGGTCGGACGGGCTGGCCGGCCGCTTTTCCTGGGGCAGATAGCCCAGCTCAAAGTCGGCGGCGCGATCGAGCGCCCAGACGCGCGTGACCAGGGCCAACGCCTCAGGGTCCAGTACACGCCTGAGGATCTCCTTGTCCCACAGATAGCCGCCCCCTTCCCTGCCCTTGTCGTCCAGGGCCGACAGACTGGCCACGAAGCCGCGGGCGGCGCTGCCGCGCCTGACGGCCATGTCGTTGAGTAGGAAATCGACCGTCTCCAGGCCGATACGGCGATGGTCCGGCTCCCGCAGGACCTCGGCCGCACGCAGGAAGACCAGCGCGAGCTGGGCGTTGTCGTAGAGCATCTTCTCGAAATGCGGCTCGTGCCAGTCCGGGTCGACGGTGTAGCGGAAGAAACCACCGCCGACGTGGTCGCGCAGCCCCCCGTCGCGCATCTGTTGCAGGGTCAGGCGCAGGAACTCCTCGATCTGACCGTCCGGCGCGCGCGCCTGACTCTCCAGCAAGGCCAGCAGCTGCGGTGACATGGGAAATTTGGCCGTCCGCTCGAAGCCGCCGCGCAGCATGTCGGCATGCGCCTTGGCCGCGGCGAGAAAGGCCCGCGGCAGGTCGGCGATGGCCCGTGCCCGGTCGTTCTGCGCCGCCTCGCGGGCGAGCTGCGCCAGCGCCGCCCCCTCGCGCCGCCAACGCTCCGCCAGGGCGCGCGCGACCTGCAGGAATTCATCCCTGGGCGCATAAGCGATGGCGAACAGGGGGTAGCCCTCCGGGGTCAGGAAGACGTTGAGCGGCCAACCGGCAATCCCGCGCGTGCGCTGGGAAAAGGCCTGCAGGGCCGCATCCAGGGCGGCATTGACCTCGCGATCGACCTTGACGGGAACGAAATTGGCATTGATGAAGCGGGCGGCCTCCGCATCCGCCCAGGTCTCACGCTGCATCACATGGCACCAGTGGCAGGCGAAGTAGCCCAGCGAGACCAGGATCAGACGGTTGTCGCGTCGTGCGGCCTCCAGCGCCGCCGGCCCCCACACCTGCCAATGCACGGGGTCCTGGGCGTGCAGCGCCAGATAGGGCGAGGCCTGGCCGGCCATACGGTTGGCCGCCAGCGCCCCGACCGCCGACACACACAAGATTATTGAAACGGCCAACCAGGACCACAAGGAGCCCGCCGGCACGCAGTAATCAGGTGTCAAGCGCAGCAAGACCCGCCTCACCGGCATATTGATGCAAAACCTGTCCAGTTGACCCCCTCACCCTCAGGGAGAGGAAAGGGCGAAGTTCATTCGTTGCGGATCAATCCGTAATTGGCGAGTTCGCACCAGGAGATCGTCCTGACCGAGATAGGGTTCCGAGCACCGGGCAAGGTTTTCTCGGTCCTTGCGGAAACGCTGGCTCGAGCCCCTGTGTGAGCAGGTGACTATTCTGCAGCTGTGCAGGGATTCATTCGGCCTTTATCCGAAACTCATACGTGGTTGCGCCACTCGGTGTCCTCGGAGTCGAACAGCCGGTTCGACTCGTGCGGCCCCCAGGTGCCCGCCGGATAGGTGTGGATGAACTCCCGCTCGGTGGCCCAGTATTTCAGGATGGGATCGACCACGCGCCAGGCCCATTCCACTTCGTCGAAACGGATGAACAGCGTGCGGTCCCCTTCGATCACGTCGAGCAACAAGGCCTCGTAGGCATCGAGGGGCTGTTCCTCGGGGTTGCGATAGCTGGCGTTGAGCTTGACCACCCGCGTGTCCATCCCCAAGCCCGGCTGTTTGGCATGGATCTCCATGTGCATGCACTCGCTGGGCTGGATGGAGAGCACGATCCAGTTCGGCTCGAGGGTCTCCAGGGGGGTCTCGCGGAAGAGCTGTTGCGGCGGGTGTCGCAGCCGGATGGCGATCATGGAGAGCTGTTCCTTCAGCCGCTTGCCCGTGCGCAGGTAGAACGGCACGCCGCGCCAGCGCCAGTTGTCGATGTAGAACTTGGCGGCCACATAGGTCTCGGTGATGGAGTTGGGCTCCACCCCCGCCTCGTCCTGGTAGCCGGGCACCTGCTCGCCGCGCACCTGGCCGGCCTTGTACTGGGCGCGGAAGGCATGGGCATGCACGGCGCGCTTGGAGATGGGGCGTATGGAGCGCAAAACCTTGACCTTCTCGTCGCGCAGGGCGTCGGCCTCCAGGGCCGGTGGCGGCTCCATCGCCACCAGGGTGAGCAGCTGCATGAGATGGTTCTGCAGCATGTCGCGCATGGCACCTGCCTTGTCGTAGTAATCGGCGCGCTTCTCGATGCCAACCTCCTCGGCCACGGTGATCTGCACGTGATCGATGAAATTGCGGTTCCACAGCGGTTCGATCAGGGTGTTGGCGAAGCGGAAGACGAGCAGGTTCTGCACCGTCTCCTTGCCCATGTAGTGATCGATGCGGAAGACCTGGTCTTCCTCGAAGTAGCGGTGCAGCAGCTCGTTGAGCACCTTCGCCGATTCGAGGTCCTCGCCGAAGGGCTTCTCCACGACGATGCGGTGTAGCCCACGCGGCTTCGACAGACCCACGGCGTCCAGATTCTTGATCACCGGCGGGAAGTCGTTCGGCTTGATGGCGAGATAGAAGACGATGTTGGAGCAGGCACCCAGCTTCGGTCTGCCCAGCAGGGTCTTGAGGCGGGCATAGGACTCCGGGTCGTGCAGCTCGCCGCGCAGGTAATCGAAACGCTGGACGAAGCGTTCCAGCGCGCCGCCGTCGGCCTTGACGCGGTTGGCCAGCACCTCCCTGACATGGGCGCGCCAGGCGGCGTCGTCCCATTCGCGCCGGGCAAAGGCGATGAAGTTGAGCGCCTCGGGCAGCTTGCCGGCCTGCTCCAGGCGGAACAAAGCGGGCAGCAGCTTGGTCGTGGAGAGGTTCCCGGTGGCGCCGAAGATGACGAAGTTGCACGGCGGCAGCGGCATTTCCAGATCGATCATGGTCTTCCCTGAACGGTGATTGAGGCCTGCGACAGACCGGTCACCCCTGCCCCTCGCCGCCAGCCGCCGGCCCCGACTGGACCGCATGGCCGCCAAAGCCCTTGCGCATCATGGCGAGCAGCCGGTTGGCGTAGTCGCTGCGGCCCTGACTGGCGAAGCGCATCATCAGCGCGAGCGACATCACCGGGGCCGGCACACCCTGCTCCACCGCCTCCAGGGCGGTCCAGCGCCCCTCCCCGGAGTCGGCGACGAAGGGCGCGATCGACTCCAGCCCCTGATCCTCGCGCAGGAAATCGGCGGTGAGGTCCAGGAGCCAGGAGCGCACGACAGAGCCGTGTCGCCACAGCTCGGCGATGGCGGCCAGGTCGAGGCCGAATTCCTGCTTGGCGCGCATCAGGGCAAAACCCTCGGCGAAGGCCTGCATCATGCCGTACTCGATGCCGTTGTGGATCATCTTGACGAACTGCCCGGCACCGGAAGGGCCGGCGTGCAGCCATCCCTGGTCGGGCGCCGGGGCGAGGATGCGCAGGTAGGGGGCGAGCCGTTCCACCGCCTCGGCACGCCCACCCGCCATCAGACAGTAGCCGTTGGCAAGCCCCCAGACACCCCCCGAGACACCGACATCGACGAAGTCGATCCCGCGCGCATCGAGTGCCTTCGCGCGACGCTGGGCGTCCTTGTAGTAGCCGTTCGCCCCGTCGACCAAGAGATCGCCAGCCGAGAGCAGGTCGGCGACGGCATCGATGGCCTGTTCCGTGGGCGCCCCGGCCGGCAGCATCAACCAGACCACGCGCGGCGCGGCGAGCCCCTGCACCATCTCTTGCAGACTGGCGCAGGCCAGGACGTTCGCCTCTTCCGCGGCGATGCGTTCGGTGACCTCGAAGCTGCGGTTGTAGGCGCACACCCGCACACCGCCGCGTGACAGACGTCGGGCCATGTTGCCGCCCATGCGACCCAGGCCATAAAGACCGATCTCCAGCATAAGCCCTCCCGCTGACGTTCCTGAGGCGCTCTACTATATCGGCTGGCGCGGGAAAAAGCTGCAGCGCCGGCGGATGCGCGTCACACCGGCCGGCTTCAAGTCGGCAGGCGGTATAGTCGGGCCGGCCGACCGTCGTTCAGACCTTGATGTAGACCCAGCCTTGTTGCAGACGCTGGACGATCTCGCCGACGGCCGAATCCACCCGTTTTGCCACCGGCAGCAGGACCACGGTCTTGCCCTCGCGCTGCAGCCGGGCGATGGTGTTGCCGCAGGCGATGAAGCTGAGATTCGCATGCCGGCTGGCCAGACGGTGGATGCGCTCGCGGAAGGGGGTGACGTCCGCCCGCAGCATGTCCAAACCGGCGCTGTGCACCACGATCTCCACTTGGCGGCGGCCGCGGTTCTGCGCTGCCAGGGCCTCGGCCAGGGTCAGGGCGCGATCGATGACGGCGCGCTCACCGCTGTCGACGTGCAGCACCAGTTTGTCGGGGTCTGCCCGCCGGTTGAGCGACACGGGCTGCACACCGGCCGGCAGGCCCTCGATCCGCTGCGATCCGGGCAGCCGGTGGAATTGCTCGTTGGCGATCCAGCCCAGCCCCAGGCCACAGGCGAGGATCAGGACGGCGGCCAGGGCCTGGCGCAGCCCGCCCCAGTTGCGCAACGGCAGACCGACGTGTGCCCGGGGCTGCCCGAGCGGGTAGCTGGCGCGAACCATCTCCTTGAGCGTGCGCAGCTCACAGACCGCCGCCTTGACCGCGGGATCCTGCTCCCTCAGCCGCAGCACACGCTCACGCTCGGCCGGGGTCAGCTCCCCATCGAGGTAGGCGCAGAGGAGCTCGTGCGACAGGCGTTCGCTCATTTGACCCTCCGCAGTTGCGTGCGCCGGCTACTGGACTCCTGCGCCACAAGGCGTTCCTTGAGCGCCTGGCGCGCGCGTGACAGGCGGCTCATGACCGTACCCACGGGCACCTCCAGGATGCGCGCCACCTCGGCGTAGCTGTATTCCTCCAGATCCACCAGGGTGATGACCTGACGCTGGGCGATGGGCAGGCTGGCGATGGCCGCGCGCACGCGGTCGGTGGTCTGGCGCGACTCGTAAAGCCCCTCCGGACCCGGCTGAGCATCGAGGACCACGTCATCGAGCTCGTCGATGTCGCTCAGCTCACGCCGGGCCCGCAGATGGTCGCGCCAGCAGTTGTTGAGGATGGCAAACAACCAGGCCGGTGCAGACTCGACCTCGCGCAGCTGGCCACAGCGGGCCAGGGCCTTGGTGATGGCCTCCTGCGTGAGGTCCTCGGCAAGATGGGCATCGTGACACCAGGCATAGGCCATGCGGTACAGCCGCGGGCGCAGCGTCTCGACCTCACGGCAGAGCCGGCTGGGCCAGAGTGCGGACAAGGCAGGGGGCACGCGTGTTCTCCTCCATCGGTATGTGCCACGTCTCAGAGACGGTGCAGGCCTCAGGATTATTCCATTCGCCGCCGGGGTCAATGGGCCCAATCACCCATGGAATAAATTGCGCTGCTGTTGCGTCTCTACGACAGTCGCAGACTAACCGGCGACGCTTGCAATGCTTTTTTGACCACTGATCTTCACTGGAGGGACAACATGATCCGCAATGCACTCATCGCCACCGCCCTGGTTCTCGGTCTCACCGGCTGCGCCACCGCCGGCCCGGCCGCCGACAGCAAGCAGGAGAAGGTGGTCTATCACATCAACGACTCGGCCGTCGCCCGCACAGCGATGCGCAACGTGCAAAACCACATCACCGCCAACCCCGATGCCAAGATCGTGGTGGTCACCCACGGCAAGGGCATCGACTTCCTGCTCAACGACGCCAAGGACGAGAAAGGCGAACCCTACCAGCCCCAGGTCGCCGGTCTCAAGGACAAGGGGGTCGAATTCCGCGTCTGCCGCAACACCCTGACCGGCCGCAAGCTGGATGACAATGCAGTGATCATGGACGCCACCGTGGTGCCCTCCGGCGTGGCGGAGATCGGCCGGCTGCAGTCCAAAGAGGGTTACGTCTATCTGAAACCCTGAGCGGCCTGCCGGGGAACGCCCCCGGCACCTCGCACCGAACCCAAGAGACGCTGCGGCGTCTCTTTTTTGTCCTGAGACCAGGGCTGCCGGCGAGCGGCGTGCTGTCGTGATTCGGTGGTATAAGGCATACTGTGCAAAAACCCTGGCGAAGACGTCAGAACCCGACCGTCCTGCCGACCCCGCCTGACCGCCGCAAGACTACCGCCACCATGAAGGTCCTATTCGCCACCCCGGAGGCCCGCCCGCTGGTGAAGACCGGCGGCCTGGCGGACGTCTCGGGCGCCCTGCCCGCCGCCCTGCGCGAGATCGGCCTGGACTGCCGCCTGCTGCTGCCGGGCTACCATCCGGTGATCGCCGGGGTGGTCAACGCCCGGGAACGGCTGCGGCTCAACGACCTGCCGGGCTACGGGGCGGTGCGCCTGCTGGAGGGGCAGATGCCCGACACCGGCGTGCCGGTTTATGTCATCGACTATCCCTGGCATTACCAGCGCGACGGCGGCCCCTACCAGGACGCGAGCGGCCGCGACTACCCCGACAACGCCTGGCGCTTCGCCCTGCTCTCCCGCATCGCCGCCCTGATCTCCGCCCCAGACACCCCCTTGGCCTGGCGGCCGGATGTCCTGCACTGCAACGACTGGCAGACCGGCCTGGCACCGGCCTATCTGCATTTCGCCGGCGGTGGCGCCCCCAGCCTGATGACCATCCACAATCTGGCCTATCAGGGCATCTTCCCCCCCGACCTGGTGGTCCCGCTGGGCCTGCCGGCCGCGAGCTTCCAGGTGGAGGGGGTGGAGTACTACGGCAACTTCTCTTTCCTCAAGGCGGGGCTCTATTACGCCGACTGGATCAGCACGGTGAGCCCCAGCTACGCCCGCGAGATCCAGCAAAGCCCCCTGGGCATGGGCATGGAGGGCCTGCTGGCGAGCCGCCGGGATCGGCTCACCGGCATTCTCAATGGTATCGACATGGCGGACTGGAACCCCTCCAGCGACCTCCACCTGCCCTGCGAGTACTCCAGCCGTGCCCTGGCCGGCAAGCGGCGCTGCAAGCTGGCCCTGCAGCAGGACCTCAACCTAGAGATCCAGCCCGAGACCCCCCTGTTCGGGGTGATCTCCCGGCTGACCTATCAAAAGGGCATCGACTGGGTGGCCGCCATCGCCGACCGCCTGGTGGCCGCAGGGGCGCAGCTGGTGATCCTGGGCAAGGGCGAGGCCCATCTGGAACAGGCCTGTCACGACATCGCCGCACGCCACCCCGGCCGGGTGGCGAGCATCATCGGCTACGACGAGGGGCTGTCGCACCGCATCGAGGCGGGGGCCGACGTCTTCCTGATGCCCTCACGCTTCGAGCCGTGTGGCCTCAACCAGATGTACAGCCAGCGCTACGGCACCATCCCCGTGGTCTTCGCCACCGGGGGGCTCAAGGACACCGTCGAGGACGGCGTGACCGGCTTCGTCTTTACCGAGGCCTCGCCCGAGGGCCTCTGGGGGGCGATCCAGCGGGCCCTGACGGTGTTCCAGGACAAGCCGGCCTGGCGGCGCATGATGCTGGCCGGCATGCAGAAGGACTTCAGCTGGGAGGCGAGCGCCAACCAGTATGCCTGGCTCTACCGGCTGCTGGTCCTGACCCGTTCTGGCAACGACATCGTGTAGGAGCGGCGAAAGCCGCGACCTTTGGTTGTGGGCGTTGTTGGGTCGCGACTTTCGTCGCTCCTACCCGTTGCGCCTACATCACATTCATCGCTTCAACCTAAAAACCGCAGTTGAACGCGTCCGAAAGCGGGCTTGTACGCCCGGCTGGCAAGGCGCGACGACGCCGCAGGGTGGGCTGCCTGCAAGGAGGAGCAACGCAGCCAGACGAGCGTACAAGACCGAAGGCAGGCGGGTAGCGTGTTCACCCTCTGGGAGAGGATGACCGGAGGCAAAAATCTCTTACATCAGCAATCTGTTACGAAACCATGAGAGCGGTCAACTGCGGTTTTTAGGATTATTTCCCTGGTGTCTTGGTCGCGGCTGTCGCCGCTCCTACCCTGCGTCCACCGGTCAGTCGTAGGGATGCCGCCGGACGATGGTCTCCTCCCGGTCAGGGCCGGTGGAGACGATGTCGATCGGCACCTCGCACAGCTGCTCCAGGCGGGCCAGGTAGTTGCGCGCGGCCTGCGGTAGGTCGTCGTAGTGACGCACGCCCACGGTGCTCTCCTTCCAGCCCGGCATGTCCTCGTAGACCGGCTCGCAGTCGGCCAGCAGCTCGGCCCCCACCGGTAGGATGTCGCAAAACTGTCCGTCGAGCCGGTAGCCGGTGCAGATGCGCACCGTTTCCATGCCATCCAGGACGTCGAGCTTGGTGACACACAGCCCGGACACTCCATTGATCTGAATGGAGCGCTTGAGCGCCGCGGCGTCGAACCAGCCACAGCGGCGCGGACGCCCGGTGGTGGCGCCGAATTCGTGTCCCCGCTCGGCGAGATGGCGCCCGGTTTCGTCGAAGAGTTCGGTCGGGAAGGGTCCAGAGCCCACGCGTGTGGTGTAGGCCTTGGTGATCCCCAGCACGTAGTGCAGGGTGGCAGGCCCCATGCCGCTCCCGGTTGCCGCGCCGCCGGCGGTGCAGTTGGAGGAGGTCACGTACGGGTAGGTGCCGTGGTCGATGTCGAGCAGTGTGCCCTGCGCCCCTTCGAACAGCAGGTTCTCGCCACGGCGGTTGGCTTCATAGAGCAGGCGCGGCACGTCGCCGACCATGGGCTTGATTCTCTCCGCCAGCGCCAGGGTCTCGTCCAGGGTCTTGTGGAAGTCGACCGTCTCCCACTGGAAATAGTGTTTGAGCACGTAGTTATGGTAGTCCAGCACCTCGCCGAGCTTCGCGGCGAAGCGCTCGCGGTGAAAGAGGTCCTGCATGCGGATGGCGCGACGCGCGACCTTGTCCTCATAGGCGGGGCCGATGCCGCGTCCGGTGGTGCCGATCTTGCCCGCCCCCTTGGCCGCCTCGCGCGCGTGATCGAGCGCCACGTGATGCGGCAGGATGAGCGGACAGGCCTCGGAGATGGTGAGTCGGCTGACCACGTCGACCCCATTGCCCTCGAGCATGTTGACCTCCTCGACCAGGGCCTGTGGCGAGACGACCACGCCGTTGCCGATGTAACAGCGCACGTTCTCGCGCAGGATGCCCGAGGGGATCAGGTGCAGCACCGTCTTCTTACCGCCAATGACCAGGGTGTGCCCGGCGTTGTGCCCGCCCTGGAAGCGCACCACGCCTTGGGCGCGGTCTGTCAGCCAGTCGACGATCTTGCCCTTGCCCTCGTCGCCCCACTGGGTCCCGATGACCACCACGTTTTTCATGTCTACCCCTTGATTTCCCTGAACGAAAGAAGCGAGCCCTCAGACGAGCGGCCGGATCTGCCATTCGCCCGACTCGAGGACCAGCATACGATCACAGCCCGATTCGGCGCGATGGGTCTCCTGCCCGGGTAGCTCCACCACCACGCATTCGCCCGCCGCGCGCAGTGTGTCGATCCGACGCCTGAGACCGGCGTCGGCCGAGTGGGGGGCGAGGATGCCGCGCGGCTGTGTCGGCACCGGCAGGCTGCCCACCACCCGCCGCAGGTCGAGGCTGAAGCCCGTTGCCGGTCGCGCACGCCCGAACAGCGCGCCGGCACCGTCGTAGCGCCCCCCGAGCGCGATCGCCTGCGCCTGCCCGCCGGCGTAGGCGGCGAACATCGCGCCATTGTGATATCCATAGCCGCGCAGATCGGCCAGATCCACCAAGAGCTCTATGCCGGCCTCGAGCGTGGCCAGCTCGGTCAGCTCGTCCAGGGCGCGGGCGATGTCGGGCAGGTCAGGCAGCACGCGACGGGCGGTCGCCAAAACCCCAGCGTCACCGTAAAGCTCCGGCAGGCGCATCAGCGCATTGGCGACATCGGGCGTCAGGCAGCGGCCAAGCCCCTGCAGCGCCGGCATGTCCTTGGCCTGCAGGGCCTGGAACAACGCCTGCCGGTCCGCCTCTGCAACCCCGGCCACGGTAGCCAGCGCGTCGAAGATGCCGACATGGCCCAGGCTCACCCGGATGTCGCCCAGGCCGGTCTCGCGCAGGGCGGCGAGCAGGAGTTCGAGCACCTCGCGGTCGGCCTCGACACCGGGGTGACCGAACAGCTCGGCGCCGACCTGGAGCAGCTCCCGGGAGTGGGTGAGCGCCGCCGGTCGGGTGTGCAGCACGGCGCCGGCATAGCATAGCCGGCTCGGGCCCTTACGGTTCAGCAGGTGGGCATCGATACGCGCCACCTGCGGCGTGATGTCCGCCCGCACGCCCAGCAGTCGCCCGGACAAGACATCCACGACCTTGAAGGTCTTGAGGTCCAGATCCTGGGCCTTGCCGGTCAGCAAGGAATCGAGATACTCAATCAGGGGTGGGCAGACCAGCTCATAGCCCCAGCCGGCGAAAAGATCCAACAGGCGTCGACGCAGCGCCTCGACCTGCTGCGCGTATGGCGGCAGGATGTCCTCGATGTATTCGGGCAGCAACCAGGCGTGGTTCATTGCGTCAGCACGAGCAGCAAGAGACCGATCAGCATCGAGACGAGGCCGATGAAACGGATCTGACCGTCCTTGAGCCGGATCATACGGGCAAAGGCCTCCCGCCAGGTCGCCGGCGACACGAAGGGGAGCAGCCCCTCCAGGATTAGCATCAGGGCAAAGGCCGGCAAGAGGAGTTCACCCAGACCCACGTCGCTCGGCGGGGATTACTTGCCGGCCGGGCGCGGCGAGCGCATGTAGCGGAAGAATTCCGAGTTGGGCTGCAACACCAGCACGTCGTTCTTGCTGCGGAAGCTCGAACGATAGGACTCCATGCTGCGGTAGAAGGCGTAGAACTCGGGGTTGCGGCCGAAGGCCTCGGCGTAGATGGCCGCCGCCCGGGCGTCGCCCTCACCCTTGATGCGCTGGGCCTCGCGGTAGGCCTCGGCGATGATGACCTCGCGCTGGCGGTCGGCGTCGGCACGGATCTTCTCCGCCTCGGCGGCACCCGTGGAGCGCAGCTCATTGGCCACCCGCTTGCGTTCGGCCTCCATGCGGCGGTAGACGGCCTCGCTCACCTCGGTGGGCAGGTCCACCCGTTTGATGCGCACATCGGTCACCTGCACGCCGAAACGGCGGGCGTCGACGTCGGCGTTCTTGCGCAGGACCTCCATGATGGTGTCGCGTTCGCCGGAGACCACGTCGTGCACCGTGCGTTTGCCGAACTCGGCGCGCATGCCGTCGTTTACCGTCTGCGCCAGGCGGTTCATGGCCCTGGCCTCGTCACCGTTGAAACTCACGTAGAAGCGCTGCACGTCGACGATGCGCCACTTGACGAAGTAGTCGACCAGCACGTTCTTCTTCTCGGAGGTGATGAAACGCTCCGGCGTGGAGGCATCCAGGGTAAGGATGCGGGTGTCGAAATAACGCACGTTCTGCAGCAGCGGGATCTTGAAGTAGAGCCCCGGCTCCTTCTTGACGCTGACGATCTCCCCGAGCTGGAAGACCAGGGCGGCCTGACGCTGATCCACCGTGAACAGGGACAGGGAGGCCAGGATGACCGCGACGAGGACGACGATGACGATGTTGCCGATGTTCTTCATGGGCGCTCCTCGCGTTCGCGGGTGCGGAAGGCCTCGCGCGAACGGAACAGGCTGTCGTTCCGCGCTGCGGGCGCGCTACTCTCGGCGGGCATCGACGCTGCTTGCTCCATCGCACCACTGGGCACACTGGCGCCAGCGGCCTGCAGCAGCTTGTCCAACGGCAGCATGAGCAGATTGGCCCCGCCCTTGTCGTCGACCAGGACCTTGGTGGTGCTGGAAAGCACCTGTTGCATGGCCTCCTGGTACAGGCGTTCGCGGGTGACCTGCGGCGCCTTGCTGTACTCGACCAGGATCTTCTTGAAGCGGTCGGCCTCACCCTCGGCATTGGCCACCACCCGCTGCCGATATCCCTCGGCCTCTTCCATGAGTCGCGCCGCCACGCCGCGGGCCCTGGGAATGACGTCGTTGGCGTAGGCCTGACCCTCGTTCTTGAGCCGCTCGCGGTCCTGGCTGGCCTTGACGGCGTCGTCGAAGGCGGCCTGCACCTGTTCGGGCGGCTGGGCGTTCTGCAGGTTCACCTTGCTGATCAGGATGCCGGTGCGATAGCGGTCGTGGATCTCCTGCATGAGCTTGGTCACCCGGTCGGCGATCTCGGCGCGCCCCTCATAGAGGACGAAGTCCATCTTGCTCTTGCCGACCACCTCGCGGATCGCGGTCTCGGCGATCTGCATGGCCGCCTCGTCGGGGTTTCGGTTCATGAACAGATAGTCCTCGGGGTCCTTGAGCAGGTACTGCACCGAGAGCTGCAGGTCGATGATGTTCTCGTCATCGGTGAGCATCAGCGACTCCGACAACACCTTGGACTTGACGTCCTTGCGGTAACCCACCTCGACGGTGCGCACCTGCTCGACGTTGACCACCTCGACCGATTCGAAGGGAAAGGGCAGGTGCCAGCGCGGTCCCGGCTGCGTGGTCTCGACATACTTGCCAAAGCGCAGGACCACCCCGCGCTCGCCGGCATCGACGATGTAGAAACCACTGGCCAGCCAGATCGCCACTAGGATGCCGACGATCACCCTGGCGCCGCCGGGCAGCTTGAAGCCCTCGCCACCACCACCGCCGGCGCCGCGCGACTCGCCGCCGCCGGCGCCGCCACGGCGCCCGAACATGCCTTTCAGGCGCTGATTGAACCGCCGCCACAACTCGTCCAGGTCGGGCGGGCCCGCATCGTTACGGTTGCCCCATTGGGGATCATTCCATGCCATCTGCCGTGATTTCCGCTGCTGTCGCTTGTTCTACCGGATACGGGCGTCGCGCCTGGGCGACCTCGATCAGGGCCTGCTTGAGTAGGTCGATGCCCTCGCCTGTCCGGGCGCTCAAATAAACGGCGTGGATGTTACCACACTCGTCCCGCGCCACATGCGGCGCCGCCCCGGAGAGGTCGATCTTGTTCATGACCAGGATCTGCGGTACCGGTTCCGCGCCGATCTCCGCCAAGACACCGTTGACCGCCTCGATCTGCTGCTGGCGGTTGGGGTTGGCGCTGTCGACCACATGGAGCAGGAGGTCGGCATGCACGGTCTCCTCCAGCGTGGCGTGAAAGGCGGCCACCAGACTGTGCGGCAGCCGGGTGATGAAGCCCACGGTGTCGGACAACACCACCTGCCCTGCCCCCGGTAGCCACAGCTTGCGGCTGGTGGTGTCCAGGGTGGCGAAGAGCTGATCGGCGGCATAGACCCCGGCGTGGGTGAGCCGGTTGAACAGGGTGGACTTGCCGGCGTTGGTATAGCCCACCAAGGAGACCGACAGCACGCCGCCGCGATGGCGGGCACGGCGCTGGATGGCGCGGCTCTTCTCCAGCTTGGCGAGCCTGCCCTCAATGGTCTTGATCTTGCCGGCGATCAGGCGGCGGTCGATCTCCAGCTGGGTCTCGCCCGGGCCGCCGCGCACGCCGATGCCGCCGCGCTGACGTTCCAGGTGGGTCCAGCCACGCACCAGGCGCGTCGCATAGTGGCGCAACTGCGCCAACTCGACCTGGAGCTTGCCGGCACCGCTCTGTGCCCGCTGCGCGAAGATCTCCAGGATCAGCGCCGTGCGGTCCAGCACCCGGCACTGTAGGGCGCGCTCCAGGTTGCGTTCCTGGATGGGCGACAGGTCGTGGTCGAAGATGACCTGGCTGGCGCCGGACTCGCGCACCGCACGGGCGATCTCCTCGACCTTGCCCGAGCCGGCGAAAGTGGCGGCATCCGGTCGCCCCCTGCGACCCGTGACAACCTGGGCAACCATGAGGCCGGCACTTTGCGCGAGCAGGCCCAGTTCGGCCAGGGACTCTTCGTGATCCGGCGTCCCGACGTCGAGACTGACCAGGACGACCCGGGGTTGGTCCGTCATCCGTACGCGTCGGTGTTGCGTCTCAGACCGCCGGCCTGCCCATGGGCAGGGCCCCGACGGCAGTGGCTGGGGGATGGCATCGATGGGCGCTCGCGCCAAACGAACGCCAAGACCTTCCTCCACGGGTCCGCGTCACGCAGAGGGCGGGGCATCCTCCTCAGTCCGGTAGTTGACCGGCCGTGCGGGAACGACGGTGGAGATGGCGTGCTTGTAGATCATCTGGGTGACCGCGTTTTTGAGCAGCACTACATATTGGTCGAAGTTGTCGATGTGGCCCTGGAGTTTGATCCCGTTGACCAGGTAGACGGAGACCTGCACCTGCTCCTGCCTGAGCGCGTTCAGGAACGGGTCTTGTAGTTGTTGCCCTTTGCTCATGATGCCACCGTAACTTGTTGTTGGAAGTCGAATATTAACGCATTTCAGCGATGTTTCAGGTGGATTGGAGTGACCCGGCCGGGATATGTTCCCGTTGGGCGATAACGGTGCGCCTCCCCTTCAGTCCGCGCCCCAGTGCGGTGTGGCGATCCCTTCGCCGAGATCCGCCTCGACCAGGCGCCGGCGCACTTCCAGCAACCGCGCGAGCAGCGCCGGTTCCGCACGTGCGTAGGCCTCGGCGTCCGGCACCCGCCGGACCACCACACCCAACAGCTCGGTGATGGCGTTGCCGATCGAGTTCTGGCTGATGGTGACGATCAACTGCCCGCGGTCGTTGCGATAGATCAACTGCTTGAAGGCGGGCTGCCAGCGGATGGCGTTGGCGTAACGCGCATCGCGGATGCAACGGTCGCGCACCATCTTCGCCGTCTTGAGAAAGTCGTTGTTGAACAGCAGCCGCTCCTCGACCAGCTGCGGGAAGAAGACATCCTTGGGCATGGGCGAGTTGCGCGTGGACACCTGGCCAAAGAAGGTGCGGTAGAAATCGAGGAAGCCCATGAGGATGGTGTCGTATTCGCGCCAGAAGCGCACCTCTTTGAGCGCCTCGGCGCCGCCCTGCACCTCCCAGCTCGGCAGGCCCTGCGGGTAGCCGGTGAGCGCGATGCGGCAGGATCCGGCCTGGCAGGGCCGCAGGATCTTGAGATCGAGCTCGTCGAAGAAGGCGCGGTAGACCTCGCGCATGTGCGCCTGGAACAGCGAGTGCTGTCCGCCGTCGGTGAGGTTGGGGTTGTCCGGGTCGGCAAGCGGCGCTTGGGCCAAGGCGCGCTTGTCGAAGACGATGAAGTGGTTGTGCAGCATGCGGATGGAGGGGACCCCAGGCGAGGTCAGCGGCCAGGTCGCGTCCAGGCTGGCCTCGCCGGCGAGGATCAGATGGGCCTCGGGGTCGGGGTATTGCTCCAGCATGTAAGCGAAGATGATCTGGTTCATGCGGTTCCAGACGTTCTTCACCGGCTCCGGCACCTGGGTGCGGCGCACCGGCCGCCCAAGGGGGTCGAGGATGGTGCGCGAGGTGTTGTAGATGATGGAGGTGTCGAACTCGTTACTGTGGCCCAGGGCCTTGCGGTAGAGCAGCAGGCCCTCAGGGTTTTGTAGCAGGCCGTTGTTGTGCACCAGGTCGTTCAGGTTCTCGGTGCTGTTGAAGAACTCGTTGGGCTTCATTCCCTCGGGGACTTCCAGGGGGATGGGCCGGTAGGGGGTCACGATCTCGCGCGGGCCGGATTGCATCGGGGTCATGTCCTTAATCGAGCACTCGGTGGAGGGGGCACTGCCGCCCAAGAAGCCACGATTGCACCATGCGACCGCGCTGCCGGCAAAAAGGGCCTTTTTATCGGTCTATTGGCGTCGTTAATCCCTATCGCGGGGCGCTATGATGAAAGGGTCGTCACAAGCCTGTCTGCACCTGCCCATGCGCAGTCTCTTGCCCTGGATATGCTTTGTCCTGTTGCTGCCCCCGGCCTGGTCCGCCCAGCTCACGGCCGGCCCCATGCTCGGCCATGTCACCAGCCGCACGGCCGATATCTGGCTGCAGACGGATGGCCCGGCCGAGGTCACGATCGAATACTGGCCCAGCGCCCAGGCAGCCGAGCGCGTCGTTGGGCCGCGTCTGCGTCTGGAGGCAGCGAGCGACTTCGCCGGGCGACTGAGCCTCGTGGGCCTCAAGCCCGGCACCCAATACGCCTACCGGATCCAGCTCGATGGCCAGCCGTTGAGCGTGGAGCGCAACCTCGCCTTCGAGACGCAGGCCCTGTGGCAGGGGCGCCGCTCGCCCGTCGATTTCACCCTCTATCTCGGTTCCTGCGCCTACATCAACGACCCGGCGGTCGATCGTCCGGGCCCGCCGCTGGGGGGCGGCTATCGCATCTTCCAAAGCATCGCCCGCGCCGCCGAGACCAATCCGCGCCCACGCCTGATGCTGTGGCTGGGTGACAACGTCTACCTGCGCGAGGCCGACTATGCCAGCCCCTGGGGCATGAACGCCCGCTACCGCCATGCCCGGTCGCTGCCGGAGTTGCAGCCCCTGCTCGCCGCCCTCCCCCATTATGCGATCTGGGACGACCACGATTACGGCCCCAACGACGCCAACCGCAGCTTCGTGTTCAAGGACGAGAGCCTGCGCCTGTTCCGGCGCTACTGGGCCAACCCGAGCTTGGGCCTGGACGAACTGCCCGGCATCTTCACCACCTTCTCATACCAGGATGCCGACTTCTTCCTGCTCGACAACCGTTTCTATCGCGCCGCAGACAAGACAGAGCTGCCCAAGGAGGAGATCGACCTGATCAAGGAGGCACGCGACTGGGCCCTGGGCCAGAACCCGATCACCCGCCTCATCGGCCGGCGCTACTTCGGCAGCCAGCCCATGCTGCTGAGCGAAAACAAGGTGATGTTCGGTGCCGAGCAGCTCGACTGGCTCAAGCAGGCCTTGATCCAGTCGCGCGCCACCTTCAAGTTCATCGCCGCCGGCAGCCAGCTCCTGAACGATGGGCACCCCTTCGAGGGCTGGCACAACTTCCCGGCCGAGCGTGAGGCCTTCCTCGCCTGGCTCAGGCGGCAGAACATCCCCGGCGTCGTCTTCCTCTCCGGCGACCGCCACTTCACCGAGCTCATCCGGCGCGAGGTGAAGGACCTCTATCCGCTCTATGAGCTCACCTGCTCGCCGCTGACCTCGGCAGCGCGCAGCCCGCAGGACAAGGAGCTGGACAACCCACTGCGGGTCAAGGGCACGCTGGTGACACAACGCAACTACTGCAGCATCGACGTGACCGGTCCGGCCGACGACCGCCGTCTGGTCCTGCGCAGCCATGACAGCGACGGGCGGCTGCTGTGGGAGCGGGTGTTGCGCGCCACCGAACTGCGCCGTCCCGAGCCGGCCAGGGAATAGCCCTCAGCCGAAGATCTGCCGGCGCCGGCGCCGCTCACGGCGCGCCTTGTTGGCCTGGCGCTGGGTCAGCGGCTTGGGCTTGCGTTCCTCATAGGGATTCACATTCGCCTTCAACTCCACCCGCAGCGGCGTGCCCTGCAGGTTGAAGGCGGCGCGGAAGGTGTTTTCCAGATAACGCCGGTAGTCGTTGGTGAGCCCCTCCAGGTGGTTGCCGTGGATGACGATCACCGGCGGGTTCTGGCCGCCCTGATGGGCATATTTGGGCTTGGGGCGGAACAGCCCCGACTTGTGCGGCGGGTGGTGCGCGACCGCCTCGTGCAGGACCTTGGTGAGCTTGGGCGTGGGCAACTTGACCATGGCCGCGGCATAGGCCTCGTCCACCGATTTGAGCAGATCCCCCACACCGCTGCCATGCAGGGCCGAGATGAAGTGGAAACGGGCAAAGGACAGGAAGGTCAGACGCCGGGCGAGCTCGCGCTTGACCTGCTCGCGCCGGTAGGCATCCAGGTCGTCCCATTTGTTCACCGCCACGACCAGGGCGCGGCCCGCCTCCAGGATGAAGCCGGCCAGGTGCGCATCCTGATCGACGATGTCCTGACGCGCATCCAGCACCAGGACCACCACGTTGGCCTCCTCGATGGCCTGCAGGGTCTTGATGACGGAGAACTTCTCCACCGCCTCGAACACCCGCCCTTTGCGCCGCACGCCGGCGGTGTCGATCAGGGTGTACTTGCGCCCTGCCCGCTCGAAGTCGACGTGGATGGCATCGCGCGTGGTGCCGGGTTGATCGAAGGCGATCACCCGCTCCTCGCCGACCAGGGTGTTGACCAGGGTGGATTTGCCCACGTTGGGCCGGCCGACGATGGCGATGCGCGGGTGCTCGTCCTCGGCGGGGGGCGCTTCGACCGCGGGGAAGCCCTGCAGGATCAGGTCCATGAGCTCGCGCACCCCCTCGCCGTGGGCCCCGGAGATGGCATGGGGCGCGCCCAGGCCGAGCTCGTGGAACTCGGCCACCGCCGTGTCCTCCGGCATGCCCTCGGTCTTGTTCACCGCCAGATACACGGGCCGGCCGCAGCGGCGCAGGCGCTCGGCGATCAGCTTGTCCTGCGGCGTGAGCCCCGCGCGAGCGTCGACGAGAAAGACGATGGCATCGGCCTCGTCCACCGCCTGCAGGGTCTGCTTCGCCATCTCGGCCAGGATGCCGCTGTCGGCCACCGGTTCGAAACCGCCCGTATCCACCACCAGATAGGGCTTGTCACCCACGCGTCCGTGACCGTAATGACGGTCGCGCGTGAGCCCCGGCTGGTCGTGCACCAGGGCGTCGCGCGTCTTGGTCAGACGGTTGAAGAGGGTCGACTTGCCCACATTGGGCCGGCCGACCAGGACGATCGTCGGTAGCATGGATCTGTTGAAACTGAAATGTGCCGGCCAGGGCGCGCTGGTGGCTGACGAGATCTGCTCTGGGCGCAACCGGATCAGTCACGTTGGCCTTTGCTGCCTATCATGCCATAAACCAGGACGACCGCCTGTGCTCCGTCGGCAGGCCCCAGGCCGGATCGTAGCGCACCCCCGTGAGATAAAGGCCATCCGGGGCGAAGGTAGCGGCCGCGAGACGACGGTCGCGGCTCGCCAGCACCTCCCCCACCCAGTCGGCGGGACGGCGCCCCAGCCCCACCCAGACCAGGGCACCGACCATGTTGCGGACCTGATGGTGCAGAAAGGCGTTGGCGCTGAACTCGAACACGATCAGGTCGCCGCGCCGGCTCACCGACACCCGCCGCAGGTCGCGCACGGGGGAGTGTGCCTGACACTCGGCGGCGCGAAAGGCCGAGAAATCGTGCCTGCCGACCAGATACCCGGCGGCCTCCTGCATACGCGCGACGTCCAATGACTGGTGCATCCAGCCGACCCGCCCGGCCATCAGCGCCGGCCGCACCCGGTGATTGAGCAGGACGTAGTGGTAGGTGCGTTCGAGGGCACGGGTTCGTGCATGGAAATCCGGCGGCACCTCACGCGCCCACAGCACGGCCATGCTGTCCGGCAGGGCAGCGTTGACACCCCGCACCCAGGCCTCCAGGGGGCGTGCGTGGACCGCGTCGAAATGCACCACCTGGGCCAGTGCGTGCACCCCGGCATCGGTGCGTCCGGCCACGATGGTACTGACTGGGGCCGCGTGCACGCGCGCGAGCGCCGCCTCCAGGGCGTCCTGCACCGCGCAGCCACCGGGCTGGGTCTGCCAGCCGCAGAAGGCGCTGCCGTCGTATTCGAGACCCAGCGCTATGCGTACAGCCACGGGATGCCCAGCAGCATCAGGGTGAGGACGACCCAATCCCACCGGCCAAAGGGCTGTCGGGTGAGGGTGTAGCGGTCGGGCAGCGGGCCCTCTGGCAGGCGACCGGCGATGATCTCATGCACGCCACTCCAGGCCGGCGGACGGGTCATGACCTCGAGGGTGAGGGCCAGGCGGACCGTGGCACGTGCCCGATCCAGCCCGCACACGGCAAAGGGGGCAAGAACCAGATGGATGCCGCTCAGCAGGGCGGCAGTCGGCATGCGTAGGACCAGGGCGTCCAACAGCAGGAGCAACACGCCCAGCCGAGCGGACTGGAGCAGGCCCTCGGCGAGCCCCTCCTGCGAGGGCGATAGGGCGCCCGCCTGCGACCAGACGGCCTCACCCGGCAGGCTGTAGGCATAGGTCAGGACCAGCAGCAGGAGGAGCCAGCGTGTGCGCCGGAACAGCCGCCAGACCTCCCGATGCCGTCCGATGATGGTCAGCGCCGCGGCGCAGGCGAGCAGCGCGAGCTGCATCGCGTTCAGCGCCGGCAGCGCCACCGCCGCCAAGGCGTAGATGAGGATGCGTGTGCCGGGGTGCAGCACGAGGCCGCCTGCTGGGCCTCGACGCAGGGGAGTAGGTCGGTTTGGCGCGGGCCCAGTGTCATGCCCTTGCGGGGTGGGCGTCTCAGCGTCAGTGGCCCCGCAAGGCGAAGGCAAGGACGGGTATGAAGCCCCGCCGTCCACAGCGGGGCCCATGTCCGAAACTGGATCAGGCGGCCTCACCCAGGAGCTTGCGGGCCTCGTCCTTTTGACGGCTGTCACCGTCGGCCAGGACCTCCTGCAGGATCTCGCGCGCCCCCTCCTGGTCCCCCATCTCGAGGTAGGCACGCGCCAGGTCGAGCTTGGTGTTGGTCTCCTCCCAGACCTCGGGGTCGATCTCGGTCGGCGCCTCGGCCACCGCCTCGGCGCTGACGGGGCTATCGAGCCCGGATCCGGCCAGGGCCGTCTCTACCGCGGGCGGGACCTCAGGCGCGAGGTCCTCCTTGAGTTCGAGATCGATCCCGGAGAGGTCCATCTCCGGCACACCCAGGTCGGCCTCTACCGGCGAGGGGCCGGCTGGCCTTTCGAGCGACAGCGCTTCCTGGCTGATCGGGGATTCGGCCGGCGCGGCCGCGGGCAGCTCCAATTCCTCGACCTCGGCGACCGTGAGGTCCGACAGGTCGGGGGCACTGGCCTGCTCGGCCGGCGGCGGCTCCAGATCGAAATCGAGCGACGTTGTCTCGCTGGCCTCCAGGGACGCCAGGGTCGTGGCTGCAGCGGCCGCCGCCTGCGCCGACGGCTCGCGCTCGGGGATGAACAGGTCGGCGAGCTCCGGCTCCGCCGCCGCACCCGTATCGCCCGCCGGGCCGAGGTCAAAATCCAGCGCGGTGCTCGCCTCCGCGACGGGGGTCAGTTGTTCAGGAGCCTGCTGCGGCGATGCGGCAGGCTCGGTGCGGGCGGCGAACTCGAGCGGCTCGGGCTCCGGGGCCGGCTCCGCCACTGCCGCGGTGGCCGCGGCTGCGGTGGCAGCCGTGGCTGCGGCGGCGACGGCTGCAACGCCCGGTGTGACAGTCGCCGGGGTGACGCGGTACAAGGGGTTGTCCGGATCGATGCTGCGGCCCATCTCGGCCGCCTTGATCCATACCTCGGTCGGCTGCCCACCCAGGCTGGCATAGAGCTCGCTCGCCTGGGCTTCGAAGGCGACGGTGTCCTTGCGTGCGGCATAGATCTCCAGCAGCTTGAGCGTGATCTCATGGCGGTTCGGATCCTTGGACAGGGCCTCCTTGAGGATCTCCTCGGCCTGGCTGTCGCGGCCGTAGGCCATATAGACCTCCGCCTCGGCGATGGGGTCGACCTCATGGGCGTCGATGGCCCCCAGGCCCAGACGGCTGAAGTCGGTCATCAGGGCGCTGCCGCCGGTGGGGGCCCCGGCCGCGCCCGTGCCCGCGGTGAAGACGGCCTCTTTCTTGAACTCGCCGCCGGTCATGATGCTGTCTTCGAAGTTGGTCAGACCCTTGCGGCGGCGGGTGCCGACCATCATCATCCATAGCAGGAAGGACAACAGCACGGCGGCCACGAGCCCGCCGATGTAGAGCGGGTTGCTGATGAAGGTGGACAGCCAGCTGCTCTCGGGTTCAGGCGTCGGTAACGGCGCACTGACGGCGGATGGCGGTGTCGCCTTGGGCGCGGGCGCCGGGGCCGGGGTGGCCGCCTCCGGTTTCGCCGCTGCGGGTGCAGGCGCCTCCTCGGTCGGCGCCGGTTTGGCGGCCTCAGTCGCCTTGAGCTCCAGCAGGCGCTGCATGTCCTTGACCGTGCGTTCGAGCTCGGCCACCCGTTCCTGGGCCTCCTGCAATGCACGTCCCTTGGCGGCCAGCTCCTCCTCGAGCGATTGGATACGCTCCAGGGCCTTGGCCGTGCCGGGCTCGCCCTTGGACAGCCTCAGGACGTCCTCGGCCGGTGCGGCAGGTGCGGGTTCGCGCCGCTCCGGTGCCGGGGTCACACGGCCGGCACCGGCCTCAGGCACTACGCCAGCAGGCGCCGTGGCCACGGCCTCGGCCAGACGCCGCCGGTAGGCGATCCAGTCGCTGGCGTGCGCACGCACCTCCCGGCTGGCCCGCGCCGGATCGACGCGCATGGCGGTATCCCGGTCCTGCAGGTTGAGCACGGCGCCCTTCTTCAGGCGGTTCATGTTGTTGCCCTGGAAGGCGGCGCGGTTTTGGTGGTAGATGCCGACCATCATCTGCTCGAGGGTCACGTCGGTCGGCCGGGTCTTGGCGGCGATCGCGTGCAGGGTCTCGCCGGCCTTGACCGGGCCGTAGCGTGCCGGTGCCGCCGGCTTGGCGGGTGCCGCCTCGGTGGCGGCCGGCGCGGTGGCCTGGGTCTGGGTCGGACGCTCCGCACGGGGGGCGACGACCGCGGGGGTCGGGCTCGCCTCGGCCTTGGGGCGCGCATCCGCAGGCGGATCGAGCAACAGGGTGTATTCCCGGATCAGGCGACCGGTGTTCCAGTTCAGCTCGACCAGGAGGTCGAGAAAGGGGTCGTTGATCGGCGCGGCGGAGGTGATCTTGATGACGGGCTGGCCGTTGGGGCGCTGATCGACCTCAAAGCGCAGAGCGGACAGGGCCTCGGCCCGTTCCATGCGCGCCTGGCGGAAGGCCTCGGCGCTGGCCAGACGTGCGCTGAGGCTGCCGATCTCGTCGCGCTGGACGGCCACCAGTTCGATCTCCGCTCGCAGCGGCTGCCCCAGCGCGGATTGCACGGTCAGCCGCCCCAGACCGGCCGCCTCGACCCCCCAGGCCAGCATGAGAGCACTGACCAAGCCACTGATTTGCAGGTGTTTATGCATCGCTCCGCCCTACGCTCAAGTTATCGCGAGTGATTGCCGGATGCCCCGGTCGAACCAGGCTTTTTTCATGTGCCTGCACGGGTTTAGGCACCGTATTTAACGACGTTCGCAAAAGTATCTTTAATTCAGGCCGGATTCAATCGTTTTTTCCAGGCCTTCGCACAGCTGGTGTGCCTGCAGGCGGCTGTAGTCGAAGGTCAGCCACAGCGAGAAGCAGCGGCCGTCCTGCGGGATCAGACGCAGGCGGCCCAGGGCCACATCGGTGCTGTCGACCGCGTCGGTGGCCGGCGTGGGCGCGCCGCCCGGGTATTCGGCATCCATGAGCAGGATGCCCGGTACGCGCTGGATGCGGGCCTTGGCCTCCGCAAGGTCCAGCACCGATGCGCAACAGCCATGCAGATCGACGACGGCGCCATGGAAGGTGGGCAGCCAGGCGGCGGTGAACTGCAATGGGGTCGCGCTGCCGAAGGCCTGCCGCAGCCTTGCGATCAGGCGAGATTCGAAGGCGGAACTGCCGCCCGGACCGATGTCACCCACCTGCGGCAGCAGGTTGTAGGCGATCTGTACTGGAAAGCTCTCCGCCTCGGCCGCCTCCAGCGCGAACAGGGCACGGGACTGCCGCGACAGCTCCTCGATGCCTTCCTGACCGTGGGCGGCGACCGGCAGCCCGATGAAACCGGCAAGCCACATCGGCGGCTGACCCGCGAGCAGGGGCTGCAGGACCCTGAGCAGGGCGGCGGTGGCGGCGTCGTCGACGGCAATCAGCGGCACACCAGGCGTTTGCGGCAGCAGACCAGCAACCGCCACGACGGGCCCATGCGGCGTCGGCAGCCCCTCCAGCAAGCGGGCCGCGGCGGCCGCCTGGGTGGCGACCACCACCGCGTCGACCGCGGACCAGTCCACCCGATCAGGTGTCTGGCAAGGGAGGTCCTCGCCCAGCCAGGTCACGTAGCCCTCCGCCTCGCCCAGGCTGACCGGCACGATGGCCTCGGGCGGCCGGGCCATGTCCTGGAGCGCCTGCAGGAGGGCCTCCCCGACGGGGCTATCCGCCCCGACGATGGCGACACGTCGGCGCAAGGCGATGCCCAGACTCAGGCCTCCAGCAGGATGCGCAGCATGCGCCGCAGCGGCTCGGCCGCCCCCCACAGGAGCTGGTCGCCGACGGTGAAGGCGGACAGATACTGCGGCCCCATGTTGAGCTTGCGCATGCGGCCGACCGGCACCGTGAGCGTGCCGGTGACCGCCGCCGGGGTCAGTTCGCGCATGGTGATCTCGCGATCGTTGGGCACCACCTTGACCCAGGCATTGTGGCTGGCGATGAGGCCGTGGATGTCAGCGAGCGGCACATCACGGGTGAGCTTGATGGTCAGCGCCTGGCTGTGGCAGCGCATCGCGCCCACCCGCACACACAGGCCGTCGATGGGGATGGGATTGCTGGAGCGTCCCAGGATCTTGTTCGCCTCGACCTGTGCCTTCCATTCCTCCTTGGACTGCCCCGACTCCAGCTGTACGTCGATCCAGGGGATGAGACTCGCCGCCAGCGGTACCGGCCAGGCATCGAGCGGGAAGCGGTCGGAGCGCAGGAACTCGGTGACCTTGCGGTCGATCTCGAGGATCGCGCTGGCCGGGTCGTCGAGGAGCTCGCGCACCTCGGCGTGGATGGCCCCCATTTGCTGCAGAAGCTCGCGCATGTTGCGGGCCCCTGCCCCCGAGGCGGCCTGGTAGGTCATGGGGCTCACCCACTCGATGAGCCCCGCCTCGAACAGCCCGCCGATGGCCATCAGCATCAGCGACACCGTGCAGTTGCCGCCGACATAGGTCTTCACCCCGCGCGCCAGCCCATCCTTGATCACGTTCAGGTTGACCGGGTCGAGGATGATGATGGCCTCGTCCTGCATGCGCAGGGTCGAGGCGGCATCGATCCAGTAGCCCTTCCAGCCCGCCTGGCGCAGACGTGGGTAGACATCCTTGGTGTAGTCGCCGCCCTGGCAGGTGATGATCACCTCCATTGCCTTGAGCTCTTCAATGGACATGGCGTCCTTGAGCGGCGGCACCTCGCGGCCGATGTCCGGCCCCTTGCCGCCGGGGTTGGAGGTGGTGAAAAAGACCGGGTCGATCAGGTCGAAGTCCCGCTCCTCGCGCATGCGGCCCATGAGCACCGAGCCCACCATGCCGCGCCAGCCGATCAGTCCTACTCTCTTCATGGTCGTTTCCCGCTTGGATCAAAAGCCCTACATCGCCGCCACCACGGCGTCGCCCATCTGGCTGCAGGACACTCGCCGGCAGCCCTCGGTCCAGATGTCGCCGGTGCGATAACCCTGCGCAATGACCGTCTTCACCGCGTTTTCGATGCGGTCGGCCGTGGCCGGGTCGTTGAAGGTGTATTTGAACATCATCGCCAGCGACAGGATGGTGGCGAGCGGGTTGGCCAGGTCGCGCCCGGCGATGTCGGGGGCGCTGCCGTGGATGGGCTCGTACAGGCCCTTGTTGTTCGCGTCGAGGGAGGCGGAGGGGAGCATGCCGATGGAGCCGGAGAGCATAGAGGCCTCATCGGAGAGGATGTCGCCGAAGAGGTTGCCGGTGACGATCACGTCGAACTGCTTGGGATTGCGCACGAGCTGCATGGCGGCGTTGTCCACGTACATGTGGGAGAGCTCCACCTCGGGGTAGTCGCGCGCGACCTCGATGACCACCTCCCGCCACAGCTCGGAGCACTCCAGCACGTTGGCCTTCTCCACCGAACAAAGCCTTTTGCCGCGCTTCATGGCGATGTCGAAGGCGACCCGCGCCACGCGCCGGATCTCGCTCTCCGAGTAGATCATGGTGTTGAAGCCGACCCGCTCGCCATCGCGCACCTCGATGCCGCGCGGCTGGCCGAAATAGACGTCGCCGGTCAACTCGCGCACGATCATGAGATCGAGCCCCGCCACCACGTCGGGCTTCAAGGTGGAGGCGCTGGCCAGCTCCGGGTAGAGCAGGGCCGGCCGCAGGTTGGCGAAGAGATTGAGTTCCTTGCGGATGCGCAGCAGCCCCCGCTCCGGGCGCAGGGGCCGGTCCAGGCTGTCGTACTGCGGCCCGCCCACGGCGCCGAGCAGCACGGCGTCGGCCGCGCGGGCGAGGCTCAAGGTGGCCTCGGGCAACGGGTCGCCCGCCGCGTCATAACCGGCCCCGCCGATAGGGGCCTGCTCGGTCTCGATGGGTAGCCCGTCGCGCCTGAGCACGTCGAGCACCTTCAGGGCCTGGGCGACGATCTCGGGCCCGATGCCGTCGCCGGGGAGGATGGCGATTTTCATGTTGGAGATAACGGAGGCGTCGAAATTCCGTAAACACGGGCTGCGAATGCTTTCAGGTTGGTGTGAACCTGTAAGAGGATCTGTGCCTGGTCGAGCAACCCCTGATAGTGGAGGCTCTTTTCGTGGTCCGACGAGGAATGATCATGTACAGCGGCATTGCGCAGATTTCGCGGATCACGCCAGACCTGTTCATTGGGTAACACCCCGACCTGGACCATGTAGTTGAGGACGTAGGAGAAGATCTCGGTCGGTTCTTCCTCGATGGTGGCTACCAGTCGCATGGCGGCAGCCAGATGGTCTTGCAATTCAGCGAATCTCGCCTTGAGTGCCGCCAGACTCTCGAGCTGATCTGCATTCCATTCGCGAAACGCACGCTCGGCGTTCCACCATGTGCGAACCTTCGCCAGGGAATATTCCAGATGCTGGCGCATCAGTTCCAGATGATCGAGTTTCTCGCGCAAAGCGTCAACGAGGTCTGGATTCACAGCAGCACCCCTTGCGCCTTTGCAATGCGGTCAATTGCCCTGGGTCGACTGGCATCGGCCATCACCAAATCCACCGGGAAGGGCAACCCCTCCTTCAGCTCGCCCAGACAGCGTATACGCTGCATGAACAGGTCGGCGGGCGCGGTCGGCACCTCGACGTACAAATCCACGTCCCCGCCCCGCCGTGCATCGTCCACGCGCGAGCCGAACAACCACACCCGGGCCTCCTGCCCGAAATGCCGGGCGATGGTCGCCTTGATGAACTGCACCTGCTCGGCAGTGAGCCGCATCGGCCTTTACCATGAAAGTCGCGCCAGCGACTCACAACCCCCCCTCCCCCGTAGGCGGGGAAGGGGCTGGGGGAGAGGGAACCGTGCATGGCCGGCGCAGGCGATTTCACATGTAAGGATCACCATCGGCCATGAACGGTTAGACAAACAGCCAAGGCGCCTCCTGGCGCCGGCGCTGTTCGTAGGCGCGGATCGCGTCGACGTGCTGCAGGGTGATGCCGATGTCGTCCAGCCCGTTGAGCAGCCGGTGCTTGCGTTCGGCATCCACCTCGAAGCGGAAGACCTCGCCGGCCGGCGTGGTCACGGTCTGCTCGGTCAGGTCTACCGTCAGCCGATAGCCCTCAGTCGCATAGGTCTCCTGGAACAGACGATCCACCACCTCGGCCGGCAGGACGATGGGCAGAATGCCGTTCTTGAAGCAGTTGTTGTAGAAGATGTCGGCAAAAGACGGCGCGATCAGGGCCCGGAAGCCGTAATCGGCCAGGGCCCAGGGCGCGTGCTCGCGCGAGGAGCCGCAGCCGAAGTTCTCGCGCGCGAGCAGGATGCTCGCCCCCTGGTAGCGCGGCTGGTTGAGCACGAAGTCCGGGTTGAGCGGCCGTTTCGAGCAGTCCTGTCCCGGCTCGCCGCGGTCCAGGTAGCGCCATTCGTCGAACAGGTTGGGGCCGAAGCCGGTGCGCTTGATCGACTTCAGAAACTGCTTGGGGATGATGGCGTCGGTATCGACGTTGGCGCGGTCCAGCGGTGCCACCAGCCCCACATGACGGGTGAAAGGCGTCATCGCGTGGACCTCTGGATGGCCTCGCCCGCGCGTTCGATGTCCTGGCCGATGCCACGCACCGTGTTGCAGCCATAGATGCTGAAGACCACGCCCACGGCGACGGTGATGAGAACGACCTTGACGATCCCCAAGATGATCAGTTGTTTCGGCGCCATAACCCAGCCTCATTGCACGTTGCGTACATCGACGAAATGCCCGAACACGGCCGCCGCCGCGGCCATGGCCGGGCTGACCAGATGCGTGCGGCCACCCGCCCCCTGACGCCCCTCGAAGTTGCGGTTGGAGGTGGAGGCGCAGCGCTCGCCCGGCTCCAGGCGGTCGGCGTTCATCGCCAGACACATGGAGCAGCCCGGGTCGCGCCACTCGAAGCCGGCCTCCTTGAACACCCGGTCCAGCCCCTCCGCCTCGGCCTGTGCCTTGACCAGGCCGGAGCCCGGCACCACCATGGCGAGCTTCACGTTGGGGGCGACCCTGCGGCCGCGGGCAACCTCGGCCGCGGCGCGCAGATCCTCGATGCGCGAGTTGGTGCAGGAGCCGATGAAGACCTTGTCCACGCGGATCTCGGCTATCGGGGTGTGCGGGGCGAGCCCCATGTAGTTCAAGGCCCGTTCCCAGTCGGCGCGCTTGACCGGGTTGGGGGCCTCCGCCGGGTCAGGCACACGGCCGGTGACCGGCACCACCATCTCGGGCGAGGTGCCCCAGGTGACCTGCGGCACGATGTCGGCGGCGTCGATCTCGACGACCGCGTCGAATACCGCATCAGGGTCGGACACCAGTGTGCGCCAGTACTCCACCGCGCGATCCCACATCGCCCCTTGTGGCGCATAGGGGCGGCCGCGCAGGTATTCGATGGTCTTGTCGTCCACGGCCACCATGCCGGCGCGCGCGCCCGCCTCGATCGCCATGTTGCACAGGGTCATGCGCCCCTCCATGGACAGGGCGCGGATCGCGCTGCCGCCGAACTCGATGGCGTAGCCGGTGCCGCCGGCAGTGCCGATGCGGCCGATCACCGCCAGGGCGACGTCCTTGGCGGTCACGCCCTGGCCCAACTGGCCCTCCACCCTGACCAGCATGGTCTTGGACTTTTTCTGCCACAGGCACTGGGTGGCCAGCACGTGCTCGACTTCGGAGGTGCCGATGCCGAAGGCCAGCGCAGCGAAGGCCCCGTGCGTGCTGGTGTGCGAGTCGCCGCAGACGATGGTCATGCCCGGCTGGGTGAAGCCCTGCTCGGGGCCGATGACGTGGACGATGCCCTGGCGACGGTCGTCCATGCGAAACTCGGTCAGTCGGAATTCTTTACAGTTGGCGTCCAGGGTCTCCACCTGCAGGCGCGAGACCGGATCGGCAATCCCCTTCTCCCGATCACGGGTCGGTACGTTGTGATCCGGCACCGCCAGGATGCTGTCCGGGCGCCAGGGTTTGCGTCCGGCCAGTTTGAGCCCCTCGAAGGCCTGCGGGCTGGTGACCTCGTGCACCAGGTGCCGGTCGATGTAGAGCAGGGTGGTGCCGTCCGGCGACTCGTGGACCACGTGGGCGTCCCAGAGCTTGTCGTAGAGGGTACGTGCGGACATGCGCATCGTCAGGCGAAATAAATTTGCATTGTCACATAAAGCTACCCGCCTGTCTTCCATCCACGCCAGGCAAAGACGACCGCGGCCAACGCCGCGAGGCCGGCGCCCAGGCTGAAAGACCAGGCCGCACCCAAGCCGTCCCAGGCCGCCCCGGCGTAGAGGCTGCCGGCGGTGCCGCCGACGCCGAAGGCGAGGCTGTTGTAGAGGGCCTGGCCGCGCGCCTGGATGCGGCCGCGGAAATGGCGGTGCACCAGGGCCATGGCGGCGGCGTGGTAGGCACCGAAGGACAAGGCATGCAGGGCCTGGGCGACGATCAGCACCGGCAGCCGGTCGACCCACCAGCCGATGGCCAGGAAGCGCAGGGCGGCGGTAAGCAGGGTGAGGAGGAACACGGTCTCGACCCGCATCTGGCGCAGCACGCGCGGCATGAGTAAAAACACCCCGATCTCGCAGATCACCCCCAGGGCCCACATCCAACCGGCAAAGGTCTTGGAGTAGCCGGCCTCGACCAGGTGGATGGTGAAGAAGGTGTAATAGGGCCCATGCGCCGCGGCCATGAGGATTGCGGCGGCGAGCAGGGCCCAGACCTGGGGGCGGCGCAGGACCTCGGTCAGCGGTGTGTGCGCCTGGCCGGCATGGGTCACGACCGCTTCGGGGATCAAACGGCTGGTGAGCCAGATGCCGATGAGTAGCCCCAGCACCACCCAGGGCACCAGTCCGACGGCATAGTGATCCAGGGCGCTGCCCAGCCCGAGGACGACCAGGATGAAGCCGATCGAGCCCCATAGGCGGATGCGCCCGTAGCGCTCGGTGCGCTCGCCGAGGTGGGTGAGCGTGGTGGCCTCGACGAGCGGCAGCGGCGCGCTCCAGAAGAAACTGATCAGGCTCATCACCGCGAACATCCACCAGAAGGACTGGTCGACGAAGACCCCCAGATAGGCGATCAGGCAGACCAGGGCGGCGGTCTGGACGATGGCCACGCGCCGTCCGGTGCGGTCGGCGAGATGGCCCCAGACGTTGGGCGCGAACATGCGCATGACCTGCAGCAGCGACATGAGCACGCCGATCTCGAAGGCGGCGAAGCCCAGGGACTTGAGGTATAGGCCCCAGTAGGGGGCCATGGCCCCGACGAAGGAGAAATAGAAGAAATAAAAGGCCGACAGGCGCCAATAGGGGACGTGGGACATCACGGGCACCTGTCGCGCACAATGAAAACGGCCCGAAGGGTAGCTTCGGGCCGCTGGGTCTGGACCGGCGGATCAGTGGTTGGCCGCCACGATCATCTTGTAGAGCTTGTCCTTGAGGCTCACGCGCAGCTTTTTGAGCTCCTCGAAATAGAGGTCGGAGGCCGCCTCGACCCGCTGTTCGATGCGGACGATCTTGTGATCGACGTCGTCGTAGTCGCGCATCATCTTGGTGAACTCGTCATTGCTCAGCATCAGCCGGCGGATGGTCTCCTGATACTCGGGAAACTCGTGGAACAGGTCGTGGCTCTCGATCATGGGGTTCTCCTTCCCTTCAACAAATTAAACCTCGGGCGCCCGGCCGGGGATGGCCGGGGTGGGGCAGACGACGTCGGCGTTCTGGGCGCGGTGACGCAGGGCGTGGTCCATCAGCACGATGGCCAGCATGGCCTCGGCGATGGGGGTGGCGCGGATGCCCACGCAGGGGTCATGGCGGCCGTGCGTGACCACCTCCACCGGCCGGCCGTCGAGGTCGATGGAGCGGCCCGGGATGCGGATGGACGAGGTCGGTTTGATGGCGATGGAGGCGAGGATGTCCTGGCCCGTGGAGATGCCGCCCAAGATGCCCCCGGCATGGTTGGAGAGGAATCCGGCCGGGGTGAGCTCGTCGCGGTGTTCGCTGCCGCGCTGCTCGACCACGCGGAAGCCATCGCCGATCTCGACCCCCTTGACCGCATTGATGCTCATCAGGGCATGGGCGATGTCGGCGTCCAGGCGGTCATAGACCGGCTCGCCCAGGCCGACGGGCACGTTCTCCGCCACCACGTTGATACGCGCCCCGACCGAGTCGCCCGACTTGCGCAGGGCATCCATGTAGCGCTCGAGCTCGGGCACGCGCTCGGGGTCGGGCGAGAAAAACGGGTTGGTCTCGACGCTGTCCCAGGTCTTGAAGTCGATCGCCAGGGGACCGAGCTGGGCGAGATAGCCGCGGATCACGGTGCCGTACTTTTCCTTGAGCCACTTCTTGGCGATGGCTCCGGCCGCCACACGGGCCGCCGTCTCGCGGGCGCTCGAACGCCCTCCACCCCGGTAGTCGCGGATGCCGTATTTCTGCCAGTAGGTGTAATCGGCATGCCCCGGCCGGAAGGTGCGGGCGATCTCGGAGTAGTCCTTGCTGCGCTGGTCCTCGTTGCGGATCAGCAGCGCGATGGGGGTGCCGGTGGTGCGCCCCTCGAACACGCCGGACAGAATCTCCACCGTGTCGGACTCCCGGCGCTGGGTGACATGGCGCGAGGTGCCGGGCTTGCGTCGGTCCAGGTCGCGCTGGATGTCCGCCTCGCTCAAGCTCAAACCCGGCGGGCAGCCATCCACCACACAGCCGATCGCCGGGCCGTGCGATTCGCCGAAGGAGGTGACGCTGAAGACGAGGCCGAGGCTGTTGCCGGACATGACGATCGTATGGGGGTATAGCTGGAATTATCGCATGTCGGGCCGGCCCTGGCGCAGCAGCCACTCGACCCCCCAGGCCACGCCGAAACCGGTGATGTCCGTGGCCACCGCCCCGAGCCCCCCCTTGCAGCGGCTGGCCGACAGGTCCATGTGCAGCCAGGGTCGGTCGTCGACGAAGCGGGAAAGGAAGCGGGCGGCCAGGATGTGGTCCGCCTCGCCCTCCAGGATGCACTGTTTGACATCCGCCACCTGGGACTCCAAGGCCTCGTCGTAGTCCTCGGGCACCGGAAAGGCCACGACCCGCTCGCCAACGGCCTCGCCAACGGCCACGGCATGGCTCGCGAGTTCGGTCCGGTTGGCGAGGATGCCGCTCATGCGCTCACCCAGGGCCACCCCCATGCTGCCGGTGAGGGTGGCGAAATCGAGGATCAGATCGGGCTTGGCACGCGCTGCCAGGGTCAGGGTGTCGGCCAGGACCATGCGCCCCTCGGCGTCGGTGTGGACGATCTCGATGGTCTTGCCGTTGAGCGCCGTGACCACCTCGTTCTGGGTGTAGGCCTCAGGCGAGAGGTGGTTCTGCGCAATGGCCAGCCACGCCTCGATCGACACCGGCAGCCTGAGTCGCGTCGCCGCGAGCAGGATGCCGAGCACCACGGCCGAGCCGTTCATGTCGTCGTGCATGTTGTGCATGTAGCGGGCGGGCTTGAGGTTGTGGCCGCCGGTGTCGAAGCAGATGCCCTTGCCCACCAAGGCGATGTGTCCACCCTTGCCCTTGCCACGCACACCGGGATACCTCAAGCGGACGATGGCCGCCTCCTCGTGCTGGCTGCCGCGCGCCACCGCCAGAAAGGCGCCGGCCTTCAGGCGGCGCAGGCGCTTGACGTCGTACTCCTCGAGGCCCCAGCCCAAGGCCTTGGCCAGATCGCGGACGTGCGCGCGGTAGCTGGCCGGGGTGAGCAGGTTGGGTGGCAGCCAGGTGAGCCGCCGTGCCAGGGTATTGCCCTCGGCCATGGCCCGTTCGCGCTCGAGATCGAGGTCCGCCACGCCATGCAGGTGGATACGCGCCAGGGGCCGAGGCGGCTTGTCCGCCGATTTCAAGCTGGGCAGCGGGGTGCCGTTCAGCCATGCCACATAGGCGGCCCAGCGCGCGGCCTGTTGCCGGAAGGCCGGCTCGCCATGCAGCGCGACGTGGACCGCCTCGGGGTGTTCGTCGAGCAGGGGCTTCAGGGCCTGACGCAGCAGGCTCGCCCACTGGAAGACGCCCTGCCCGGCATCCAGCCGCACCCAGGCCGAGAGACAGCCACCCGGCAACTCCACGACGAGCGGCTTCTTGGCCAGCTCGGCCGCTTTCATCCCCTTGCGTTCGAGCGCGGCCAGCAGATGGGGCTGATCGGGGGCGTCGAGCCATGCCTCGCCCGCAGGCAGCACCACCAGCAGGTGACGGACCTTGACGGGGCGCTCGCGCAGCGGGGCCTTGTGCAGCGTCGTGGCAGCGAGTTCGGGCAGCAATTCGGGCGTCTTCATGGTCATGGGTGAGCCGGTCGGGTGGCCTATTTTCCCCCGGTTGCGGGCCTGTGGCCACGGCGAGGCGGGGTTCCTGACGTTGTCCACCGGCAGGCCCTTGATTTGACCGCATTAAGCCCCCCCGCGATAATTTCCGCAATTGATGATAAACAGTTCAGCGCCCGCAGCACCCAACCCCCCTCCCCGTTCCGACCGGCGCCTCACGTCCGGTCGAAGTCAGTGACCTTATTTCGGAGAACCCACGCAATGGCCATGCTGACCCCTGATATCGACCCGCAGGAGACCCAGGAGTGGCTGGACGCCCTGGCCGCGGTCATCGAGGAGGAAGGACCGGAGCGCGCCCACTTCCTGCTGGAGAAGCTGGTGGACCAGGCGCGCCGGTCGGGCGCCTACCTGCCCTACAACGCCACCACGGCCTATGTGAACACCATCCCCCTGCACCTGCAGGCCAAGCACCCGGGCGATGTGCCGCTGGAGGGGCGCATCAAGGGGCTGATCCGCTGGAACGCGGTGGCCTGTGTCATGCGCGCCAACGAGAAGGCGCCCGGCGTGGGCGGCCACATCGCCAGCTACCAGTCCGCCGCCACCCTCTACGAGGTGGGCTTCAACCACTTCTTCCGCGGCCCCGACGCGCCCGGCGGCGGTGATCTGGTCTTCTTCCAGGGCCACTCCTCGCCCGGCATCTACGCACGCGCCTTCCTGGAGGGGCGCATCAGCGAGGAACAGTTCGCCAACTTCCGCCAGGAGACTGGCGGCAACGGGCTGTCGTCCTATCCCCACCCCTGGCTCATGCCCGACTTCTGGCAGTTCCCGACCGTTTCCATGGGACTGGGCCCCATCCAGGCGATCTATCAGGCGCGCTTCCTCAAATACCTGCATGACCGCGGCATCCTCGACACCTCGGGGCGCAAGGTGTGGTGCTTCCTCGGCGACGGCGAGACCGACGAGCCGGAGACCCTGGGCGCCATCGGCCTGGCCGCGCGCGAGAAGCTCGACAACCTGATCTTCGTCGTCAACTGCAACCTGCAGCGGCTGGATGGGCCGGTGCGCGGCAATGGCAAGATCATCCAGGAACTGGAGGCCCAATTCCGCGGCGCCGGCTGGAACGTGATCAAGGTGATCTGGGGCTCCTACTGGGATCCGCTGCTGGCCATGGACACCAAGGGCCTGTTGCGCCAGCGCATGGAGGAGTGCGTCGACGGCGAATACCAGAACTTCAAGGCCAAGGGCGGCGCCTACACGCGCGAGCACTTCTTCGGCAAGTATCCAGAACTCAAGGAGATGGTGGCGGCCATGTCCGACGAGGACATCTGGCGCCTTAACCGCGGCGGCCACGACCCGCACAAGGTCTATGCCGCCTACCACGCCGCCGTCAACCACGAGGGCCAGCCCAGCGTGATCCTGGCCAAGACCGTCAAGGGCTATGGCATGGGGGCGGCGGGTGAGGCGCAGAACCCGACCCACCAGCAAAAGAAGATGGATCTGGAATCGCTCAAGGCCTTCCGCGACCGCTTCCAGATCCCCATCTCCGACGAGGACCTGCCCCGCCTGCCGTTCTACCGGCCATCCGAGGACAGCCCCGAGATCAAATATCTGCGCGCGCGGCGCCAGGCGCTGGGCGGCTACCTGCCGGCCCGCCGTCGGCGCGCCGAGCCGCTGACCGTGCCGCCGCTGGCCGCCTTCCAGAACATGCTGGAGACCACTGGCGAGCGGCAGATCTCCACCACCATGGCTTTCGTG
>JAKADY010000026.1 GCA_021826065.1 Pseudomonadota bacterium | reverse complement strand
CCTGCCCGGCGCGTGACCCCGTCCGGCCGGCGGCCAGCACCTCCTGCCACAGGGTGAAGCCGGGCTGCGGCCGCTGGGTGTTGAGAGGGTCGGCCGGGTCGTAGAGCACCACGCGACGCAGCGCCGGCAGTTCGGGGTTTTGCCAGGGGCCGGCCCGTCTCAGCTCAGGCAGGACCTCGAGCAGCATGGCCACGTAGTCGCTGGTCCGGAAGCGGGGAATCAGGAACAGGGCCTGCACCTCCGCGCGTTTGAGGGCATAGGCGAGCTCCTGTGCGCGGTAGGCCGGGTTGATGTTGACCAACACGGCGCCGATGCGGGCGGTGGCAAGCTGCAGCAGCAGCCACTCCAGGTTGTTGGTAGACCAGATTCCGATGCGCTCGCCCTTGCCAAACCCCAGTCCCAGCAGACCGCGGGCGAGCTGGTCCACCGCCGCCCTGAGCGCCCCGTAGGTCAGGCGCTGCCCCTGCGGGATGAACACCGCCGCCTCGCGCTCGCGGTGGCGCTCAGCCACGGCCAGGAAGTGCTCGGGGATGGTGGCGCCGATGAGCGGCTCGCTGCCGCCACGGTGGTAATAGCTGCGGGTCATGTCACCCCCGCCCAATAGTCGTCGACCTGGGCCTGGATGCGCGCGAGCAGGGCCTCGTCGCGCACCGGCTCGAACAGGTGGCGGAAGCGGCCCTGGGTGCGGAGGTAGTCCTCCACCGGCAGGCGCGGGTGCGGTAGCCGGGTGTGCGTGACCTTGCCGTCCACGTATTCCTTGAGCGGCCACACGCCGGTCCTGACCGCCAGGCGGCCGACCTCGACCGTGTCCTTGGGGTCGAAGTCCCAGCCGGTGGGACAGGGCGCGAGCGCCAGGAGGAGGCGCGGCCCCTTGAGGGACAGGGCCTTTTCCAGCTTGCGCGCCAGATCGAGCGGCTCGGCGCCGATCACGGTGGCGGCGTAGGCCGGGCGGTGCGCCGTCCAGATGGCGAAGAGGTCCTTCTTGCGGCCGGCGAAGCCACGCAGGCTGGTGGCGGTCTTCGCCCCCAGGGGGGTGGCCTCCGAGTATTGCTGGCCGGTGTTGCCGTAGCCCTCGTTGTCGTAGACGATGTAGAGGAAGTCGAGCCCGCGCTCGATGGCGCTCGAAGTGGCGGACAGGCCCATGCCATAGGCCACGCCGTCGCCGGTCAGGGCTACCACGGTCAGGTCCTCCGCGGGTGGCAGCCGGCCCTTGGCGAGCAGGAGGTCGAGTGCGTCGCGTACGCCCTGGGCACCGGCCGGGGCGCCCGCCATGGCGGTGTAGAGCCAGGCGCCGCGGAAGGGCGTGAAGGGGTAGACCGCCAGCAGGGTCATGCAGCCGGCGGCGTTGACGAACACGCTGCGGCCGCCGAGGATGTCATAGATCTGGTGCAGGGCCTCCAGGCCGCCACAGCCGGCGCACAGCGGGGTGCCGGTGCCCAGCAGGCGCTGCGAGGGCAGGTCCTTCAGGCGTTTGAAGGCGGTCTCGTTCATGGGCCGCGTCCTCCCAGCCGGGGGTCGTGCCGTTCGGCCAGGGCGATGGCCTGCAGCTTGCGCAGCTCGCGCAACTCGTGTTCGGTATAGAGCAGCCGCTGGGGTGGCGTCACACCGCTGCGGGCGGCCTCGCGCAGGACCTCGGCGATGGCGTAGAACTCCTCGGACGGCAGGTCGCGCCCACCCAGGCCGCCGATGAAGCTGGCCAGGATGGGCGGGGCGTCCGGCTGGCCATAGAGGGCGGCGGCGAGTTCGCCATGCAGCACGCCGCCCCTGCCCATGGACAGGTTCTGGTCGATCACCGCCACCGCCCGCTTGCCGGCCAGCGCCCGGCGGATGGCGGCCGCCGGGAAGGGCCGCAGCAGGCGCAGGCGTAACAGCCCGATCGCCACCCCCGCCTCACGCAGCCGCTCGACCGCCGCCTTGGCCTTGGTGGCGAAGGAGCCCATCATGACGAAGGCATACTCGGCGTCCTCCAGGCGCCAGGTCTCGACCACGTCATGCCGGCGCCCGGTCAGCGCCGCATAGTCCGCCGCGATCTCGTCGTAGACGGCGAGTGCGGCCTGGGCGGCGAGGTGGCTCTCGTAGCGGAAATAGCTGTAGGTGGACCCACCCAGCACCACCACCGCCTGCGACAGCGGCTGGCTGGCGCGGAAGGCAAGCTCGTGCGGCTCGAATGGGGGCAGGAAGCGGTCCGCGACCTCCGGCGCCGGCAGCTCGACCGGCTCCCGCGTGAAGGACAGGTAGTAGCCGTCCAGGTTGACGATGGCCGGCAGGCGCACGCGGGCGTCCTCCGCCAACCGGTAGGCCATCAGCACGGAGTCGACCACCTCCTGGCAGGTGGCGCAGTGGATCTGCAGGAAACCGGCATCGCGCGCGGCCAGCACGTCGGTGTGGTCCGGTTCCAGGGTGATGGGCGAGGCGAGCCCGCGCGAGACGTTGACCAGTACGAAGGGGGCGCGCCAGCCCGCCACGGTGTAGATCATCTCCATGGCATAGAGCAGGCCCTGGCTGGAGGTGGCGGTGAACACCCGCACGCCGGTCGCGGCCGCCGCCGCCGCGGCGGTGAGCATGGCGTGCTCGCTCTCCAGGGTCACCAGGCGGGCCGCCATCTCACCCGTGTCACACCAGGCCGACAGGGTCTCGATGATCTCCGTCTGCGGCGTGATGGGGAAGGCGGGGATATAGTCGGCGCGCGCCAGCCGCGCCCCCCAGGCGGCGGCGGCATTGCCGGTGAGGAGCTGCCGGCTCATGGGTTAGTGGCCTCCGTTTCGGGGATAGCGCTGATGGCGTGTGGCGGACACTGCGCCACGCAGATGAGGCAGCCCTTGCAATGCTCGTAGTCGATGCGCGGCGTGCCGTCGGCTGCGACGGTGATGGCGCCGTCGGGACAATATTCGCTACACACCCACCAGCAGCGGTTACAGCGGTCGTAGTCGATGACCGGGCGCAGGGTGCGCCACAGACCGGTCGGCACCCGCAGGCTGGTGAGCGCCGCATGGATGGCCGGCGCGGCGGTCTCGGCCGGCTCCAAGGGCAGGTCCACCCAATCCGGCGCCGCATAGCCGACCGCCGTGCCGCTGCCGCCCTCCACCACCCGGCCGGCATGTGGGGCGAGCTCGGCGTAGGCGCGCCGGGCCCAGTCCAGATTGCGCTCGACCACCGCCGCCGGCATGCCGGCGAGTTCCTGGCGGATGGCGGCCACGAGCGCCGCCTCGTCAATGACCCCGGTGAGGCGGGCCGCGGCGCCGACACAGAGCGTGCCGATGGGCGGCGCGCCGGCTGGCGGCGCCAGCGTCAGCACGCGGTCCGGCAGGTTGAGGCGCTGCTGCCAAAGCGCCGCCGGCGTGGTGCTGAGGATGAAGAGCAGGCCGCGGCCGGCCAGCCCCTGGAGCACGCCGGCCGAGGGGATGCCGACCAGGCTCTCGTCCACCACCGCCACCAGGTCGGGGTCGCGGATGACGCCGCGCTCGTGGATGGGGCCATGGTCGGCGCGCACATAGGCGTAGACCGGTGCGCCGCGCCGCTCGGCGCCATAGACGGTGGCGTCCTGCACCTCCCAGCCGGACAGGAAGAAGGCGCTGCCCAGCATGCGCCCCGCGGTCTTGATGCCCTGACCGCCGCGGCCGTGCAGGCGGATGCGGTACATGGTCAGAGATGTCCGGGCGCGCCGGAGGTGAGGGAATGGCGCCGGTAGCTCATGGCCCGCCTGACCCGCTCGGTGGCGAGGTCCAGGGCGGCCTGGCGCGGCAGGATGCCCTCCGCCTGCGCGCGCCGCAGGACCTCGCGCGTGTTTTCGCGGATCTTGTGTTCGACGGCCTGCAGCGCGGCCTGCTCGCTGGCCCCGTGGTACTCCATGGCGGCGCAGATGACACCGCCGGCGTTGGCGATGAAGTCGGGCACACAGAGCACGCCGCGCGCGTGCAGCCTCTGCTCCGCGCCCGGTGTGCAGGGGATGTTGGCCCCCTCCACCAGCAGCCGGGTCTTGAGCCGGTGCGCGTTGTCCTCGCGCACCACGTCGGGGCGGGCGGCGGGGATCCAGATGTCGCATTCGACGTCCAGGATGGCCTCCCGGTCGAGCTTCTGCCCGCTGGGGCTGTCGATCACGCTCCTGCCCGCCCGCTTGAGCGGGATCAGGGTGCCGAGGTCCAGCCCTTGCGGGTCGTAGACGGTGCCGTGCGAGTCCGAGGCGGCCACCAGGACGGCCCCGCGTTTGGCGAGAAAGCAGGCGGCGTGCTTGCCGACGGCGCCGAAGCCCTGGATCGCCACGCGTGCCCCCGGCAGCGACAGCCCGGCAAAGGGGGCGGCCACGTCGACCACGTGGGCGAGCCCGAAGCCGGTGGCGCCGATCTCGTCGAGCGGGATGCCACCCAGCTCGCGCGGCAGCCCCACGGCGCGGCCGATCTCGTCGCGCACCCAAGCCATGCAGACCTCGTCCGTGCCCATGTCGGGACCGAAGATGTAGTCGGAGACGTCGCCCAGGGCACGGGCGAAGGCGCGGATGAGCCGCGCCTTGTCGGCGACGGGCATGTGCGGGTCGCCGAAGATCACCGATTTGCCGCCGCCGTGCGGCAGGCCCGCCGCGGCGTTCTTGAGCGTCATGGCGCGGGCGAGCCGCACACACTCCTCGGTGGAGACGTCGGGCGCCATGCGCAGCCCGCCGATGGCCGGCCCCGCCGCCACGTTGTCGATCACCAGGATGCCCTTGAGCCCCACTGACGGCTCATAGACATGCACGATCCTCGATGGGCCGAGTTCGTCGGCGTAGCGAAAGCCCTCTTCCATGCCTTGCTCCTGCGGCTCGGGCCGACCTCTTGGGGCGCGATCGGTCCGGATATTCCATCATAGACAGAGATCAGGCCAGGAGTGTCATGACCTCGCGCCTCAGGGCCTCGACCTCCAGGCTGGCAATGGCCGCCCGCGCCCCGAGCGCGCGCACCGTCGTGCCCAGGACGGCGGCCTGACGGTAGGCGGTGCGGCTCTTGAGCTGGGCCGCCAGCAGCGGGATGCCGAACTCGGGCAGCAGGGCGAGCACCTCCTGCGCCAGCAGGGTGTTAAGTTGCGCCTGGTTGACGACGATACGTGCGGCGAGCGTAGGATTCTTGCGCCGGGCCCGGGTGATCGCCTCGCGGGTGCGCAGGCTGGCCCAGAGGTCGGGCGGCGAGGGGATGACCGGCACCAGGGCGAGTTGCGCCAGGCGCAGGGCGCTCTCGGTCACCGGAGCGCTGGCATGCGGCGGGCTGTCGATGACGATGTAATCGTAATCGTCGAGCCGTTTGCGCAGATGTTTGTGCAGTTTGCCCTCCTCACCGGAGAGGTCCTCGACGTCGGCCGGGAAGCCGCTACCCGTCTGAGCCCAGCGCAGGGCCGTGTTCTGCGGGTCGGCATCGGCCACCAGGACCCTGTCACCCGCATCGGCGAGTGAACCGGCCAACAGCATGGCCAGGGTGGATTTACCCGCCCCACCCTTCTGGTTGACCACGGCGATGACACGCGCCGTCATGGGCCCCCGCCCCCTTTACGGCCAGACATCCGCAGCGATCCGCAGACGATGCCCTCAGACGATGACCTCGCCGTGCCAGCCCAGCGGCGAGAGACCGCGGGCGATGGCCCCGTCGCGCAGATGGTGCAGGAACTCGGCGGGGCCGGCGGCGTAGATGTCGGTGTGGGTGAGGTCGTTGTGCACGCCGAGGATGTGCTCGGCCACGTCCAGCGCCCCACCGTCCACGCTCAAGGGAACATAGGTGAAGTTGTCCAAGGCGTCGGCCCAGGAGCGACAGAGGTTGTCCTGGTAGTGCGGCAGGGCCTCCGACACCCAGTAAAGGTGCATAGACTCCGCCATCTCCAGCGACATGGCGTGCTGAACCAGGCTCTTGATGGGGGCGAAGCCGTCGTCCCAGGCGACGAAGATCACCGGCCGGCGCGATTCCATGTTGATGACGAAGGTCCCCTGCGGCCCCTCGATGGTGACGGGATCCTCCTTGCGCAGATCGTCGAAGACCTTGCGCGCGAAGGGCCGGTTGTCGCGGCGGACGTGCAGCTCGATGTGGCGGTCCTCACAGGGGCAGCTGGCGATGTAGTAGTCGCCGGCCACGCCGTCGGTGGACAGGCGCACCCGCTGCCCGGCGAGGAAGCGCAGGCGCTGGCTGCGCGGGGTGGTCAGGTGCAGGGCGGCAATGCGCGCGTCGAGCAGCTCCACCGCCTTGACCTTGGTGGCGATGGTCTGCGGCTGGATGTCGGTCGCACCGGCGACCGAGGCCTCGATGACGATGTCGGTGACCGCCGTGTTGGAGCACATCAGGAAGTAACCCGCGTTTTTCTCGACCTCCTTGAGGGTGTAATCGTGCGGGTGCACCTTCTTGATCTCGCCAGAGACCAGGCGCGCCCGGCACTCGCCGCAGTTGCCGTTGCTGCAGCCGTAGTTGAGCGGGATGCCGGCGCGCAGGGCCGCCTCGAGGATGGTATCGGTTCCCTCCACGAAGAACTCATGGCCCGAGGGCAGCACCTTGACTTGGGCCGAAACGATGCGCATCACGCTCTCCTCCGCGAGCAACACAAGACCGCGCCCCGCCTCCTTGGGGGCAGCCTGAATCTGGCCTCGCAACCATTGTTTGAGCGAGCTCACCGCCTGCAGCGTGGCCGGTCCGCCGCTCTCGGCGACGTCGTCGAGCTTTTTCAGCGTCCAGTCGAACAGCTGCTCGTAGTGCGTCAGCAGCGATTTGGCGGCGGCGTACTCGGTGGACAGGTCGAACAGGCGGTCGGCCAGCACCTCGCGGTCGGGCAGGGCCCGCTCGAAGATGCGCTTGGCGAAGGCCTTTTTCTTGATCTCCTCGACCCGCGCGTATTCGCCATCGTCCTCCCATTTGACGTCGGGGAAGACGCGCAGGAGCTCGTCCATTTCCACCTGCCCGTTTTGGGACTGGAGCGTCCCTTCCTTGACCATCCGCTGCAGGGCGCTACGGGACACGCCCACCAGACGGGCGACACGGGAGAGGGAGAAGGTATGCGACATGGTTCGATGATCCTAAAAACCGCAGTTGAACGCGCCCGAAAGCGGGCTTGTACGACCGGCTGACAAGGCGCGACGACGCCGCAGGGTGGGCTGCCTGCAAGGAGGAGCAACGCAGCCAGACGGGCGTACAAGGCCGAAGGCGGGCGCGTAGCGTGTTTACCCTCTGGGAGAGGATGACCGGAGGCAAAAATCTCTCGCACCATCGATCTGTTACGAAACCGTCAGAGCGGTCAACTGCGGTTTTTAGGATGATAGTACGTCGGCGGGCGCGGCGCGAGTGACAGGGTGGTTGGAGCCGGGCGCCGTCCTGGGTTTAAATGTCGGCTATAAGCGCGCATCGCCACCATGCTCAATCTCGTCACCCGCCCCTGCCCCGCCACGGCCGTCGAGCGGCTGCGCCGGGCGGGTCTGCCGCCCCTGCTCGCGCGCCTCTATGCCAGCCGGGGGGTCAGCCGGCAGGAGGAGATCAAGTCGCGGCTGAGCGAGCTGCTGCCGCACACGGCGTTGCGCAATTCAGAGGCGGCGGCGGCGCGGCTGGCGGACGCCATCGCCCGTGGCGAGCGCCTGCTGGTGGTGGCCGATTACGACGCCGACGGGGCGACGGCCTGCGCCGTGGCGGTGTCCGGTCTCACCGCCCTGGGCGCGCAGGTGGATTACCTGGTGCCCAACCGTTTCGAGTTCGGCTATGGCTTGAGCCCCGAGATCGTCGCCCTCGCCGCCGCGCGCCGCCCCGATCTGTTGATCACCGTGGACAACGGCATCGCCGCCCACGCCGGCGTCGAGCGGGCGCGCAGTCTAGGCCTGGAGGTCCTGATCACCGACCACCACCTACCTGCGCAGGGCCTGCCCCTGCCGGAGGCCCTGATCGTCAACCCCAACCAGCCCGGCTGCCCCTTCCCGAGCAAGGGGTTGGCCGGGGTGGGGGTGATGTTCTACGTGCTCATCGCCCTGCGTGCCGAACTGCGGCGCCGCGGTGCCTTCACCCAACGCGGCGAGCCCAATCTCGCCGAGCTGCTGGACTTAGTCGCCCTGGGCACGGTGGCCGACGTGGTGCCGCTGGACGCCAACAACCGACTGCTCGTCGACCAGGGCCTCAAGCGCATGCGCGCCGGTCTGGCACGACCCGGCATTCAGGCCCTGTTCCAGGCCGCCGGGCGTGACCCGGCTAGGGCCAGCGTCTATGACCTGGGCTTCGTCCTGGGGCCCCGGCTCAATGCCGCCGGCAGGCTCGCCGACATGAGTCTGGGCATCGCCTGTCTGCTCGCGTCCGACCTCGCCCAGGCGCTGCCGCTCGCGCGCGAACTCGACCGGCTCAACCGCGAGCGGCGCGAGATCGAGGCGGACATGCAGGCGCAGGCGCTCGCCCTGCTGGAGACGGTGGACGTGGCCGAGGGCTTTAGCCTCACCCTGTACGACCCAACCTGGCATCAGGGGGTGGTGGGACTGCTCGCCTCGCGCCTCAAGGAGCGTCACCACCGCCCCACCATCGTCTTCGCCGACGGCGGCGACGGGCTCATCCGCGGCTCGGGCCGCTCGATCCCCGCCTTGCACCTGCGCGATGCCCTCGACCGGGTGGACAAGCGCGAGCCGGGTCTGCTCGTCAAGTTTGGTGGACACGCCGCGGCGGCGGGGCTGACCCTGCGGCGTGCCGATCTACCCCGCTTCGCCGAGGCCTTCGAGGCCGTGGCACGCGAGCTGCTCACCCCGGCGGACCTCATGCGGGTGATCGAGACCGATGGCCCGCTTAGCCCGGAGGAATACCAGCTCAACCAGGCCATGGCCCTGCAGGATGCGGTCTGGGGCCAGGCCTTCCCGCCGCCGCTGTTCCACGGCGATTTCCGGGTGGACGCCCAGCGCCTGGTGGGCGACAGGCACCTCAAGCTGCAGCTCTCCGACGGTCGGATCCGTGCCGAGGCCATGCTGTTCAACCACGACCAGCCCCTGCCCGAACGCATCCAGGCCGCCTACCGCCTAGAGGTCAACGCCTGGAACGGGCGGCTGGCGCCGCAGCTCACCCTGGAACACTGGTGCGCCCTGGCCTGAATCCGGCGCTCCGTGCCGAGACAGCGTGAGAGGACGATGAGCGACTGGTTGCCGCCCGAGATCGCGCCGCTGGGTGCCTTCCTCACCAGCATGGGCCTGGGCCTGCTGATCGGCCTGGAACGCGAGCGCTCACCCGCGGCCAAGGCGGGGCTGCGCACCTTCACCCTGGTGGCGCTGGCCGGCACCTTAGGCGCCATGATCGGCCAGGAGACCGGCGCGCCCTGGGTGCTGGGCGCCGGCCTCATCATCCTCGGCGGCATGATGGTGGCGACTTACTTCAAACAGCCACAGGAGGCCGACCCCGGCACCACCACGGTGGCCGCCGTCGTGGTCTGCTACGGTCTGGGCGCCATCGTCTGGTATGGCCATACGCAACTGGCGGTGGCGCTGGCCGTGACCACCGCCGTGCTGCTTTATTTCAAGGCCGAGCTGCGCGGAGTCACCCAGCACCTCACCCGCCAGGACCTGGTCTCCATCCTGCAGTTCGCCGTGCTGTCCCTGGTCATCCTGCCGGTCCTGCCGAACCGGGGTTACGGCCCTTACGCAGCGCTCAACCCGCATCAGATCTGGTGGATGGTGGTCCTCATCTCGGGGTTGGCCCTGGCCGGGTATGCCGCCCTGCGCCTGGCCGGCGAACGGCAGGGCGCCCTGCTCACCGGGCTGTTCGGGGGCGTGGCCTCCAGCACCGCCACCACCCTGACCTTTGCCCGTCACGGCCGGCGGCCGGAGCTCACCGGCGTGGCGGCCCTGGTGATCCTGACCGCCAACTGGGTGGTCCTGGTGCGGTTGAGCCTGCTGGTGGCCGTCCTCGCCCCCGCCCTGCTGCCGCAAGCGCTGGAGATCCTCGGGCTCGCGGCGCTGGCCGGCATCCCCCTGCTCTACCGGCGCTGGCGCCGCCTGGAAAGCCGTGAGATCCCGGCGCTGACCCTGGGCAACCCAACCGAGATCCGCGCCGCTCTCGGCTTCGGCGCCCTCTACGCCGCCGTGCTGTTCGCCGCCGCCTGGCTGTCCGACTGGATCGGCAGCCAGGGGGTCTACGGCGTGGCGCTGGTCTCGGGCCTGACCGATGTCGACGCCATCACCCTGTCGAGCCTGCGCCTGCTCGGCCTGGGCACGCTCACCGGCGATCAGGCGCTGACCGCCATCCTGATCGCCCTGCTCGCCAACATCAGCTTCAAGACCGGGCTCACCTTGGTGATCGGTGGCGTCGGTCTGGCCCTGCGCACCCTGCCCGGCTTCGCCGCCGTCGCCCTGGGTGCGATCGCGGGCTGGTGGCTGTGAAAGGTTATGCCCATGCCGTCGGCTTCGACGACTGCCCCTTCGCACGCAGTCACCGCGGCGATGTGCCGGTGGTGGGTGCCGTCCACGCCGGCGCCCGGCTCGACGGTGTGCTCGTCACCCGGGTGCGGCGGGACGGCGCCAACGCCACCGAGCGGCTGATCGAGGTCCTCACCGCCTCGCGTTTCTTCGCACAGTTGCAGCTCATCTGGATGCAAGGCATCGCCCTGGCCGGCTTCAACGTGGTTGACATCCACCGTCTGCATGCCGCCACGGGCCTGCCGGTCCTGGTCGCCGCGCGGCGCCAGCCCGATTACGCGGCCATCCGCCGCGCGCTGCTCGGCAAGGTGCCCGGCGGTGCGCGCAAGTGGCGGTTGATCGAGGCCGCCGGCCCCATGGCGCCTGTGGGCGGGATCTGGATCCAGCGCGTGGGGATCGGCCCCGAGCAGGCCGCGCTGGCCGTCAGCCGCTGGCAGCTCAACGGCAAGCTGCCCGAGCCGCTACGCACCGCCCACCTCATCGCTGCAGGGCTTGCCGGCGGTGCGAGCCGGCAGCGGCCCTAACGGGCATGACTTTGAGGAGACGCCCCAGAAGATGAAAGTCATGCCCGTTCCCCTCACCCCCAGCCACTCCTCCGCTTGCGGGGGAGGGGAGCCTCGTGAGTCGCGGCGCGACTTCACGCTAGGACCAATCTCAGGTCGCGAGCAGCCGCTGGAAGCGCTGGGCGTCGGCGGCCATGCTGCGGTTGTTGAACAGGCACCAGGTCTCGCCCTGACAGAGCCCGCGCAGACGCTCGAGCTCCGCATCGGTGTACTGGTGGCCATAGCCGCCCACGCCGTGCAGACGGAAGTAGCGCAGCCCCGTCGGTGGCGGCGGATCGCGGAAGGGGTCGACCACGCGGATGAGTCCCAGCTCGTCGCACAGGTCTTGCGCCAGCCCGACCGGCCAGCCGCGCGGCTCCCAGGCGAGGCGGATGTCGCCCGTCTCCGACCGTGCCCCGGTGATGAAGGCGCGTAAATGCTCGATGTTCGGCGCCTGCGGGATGAACGAGGCCTGGGTCTGAAAGAGCACGAGGCGCGCGCCGAGCGCCTGGGCACAGTGCAGGGTGGTCTGCCACGCCGCCCACACCTCGGCAGTGGGCTGGAAGGCGCCGTAGAGAGGGTGTCGGTCGGCCGGTATAGGGCGCCTGAGCCGTCGGTAGGTGGGTGACGAGGGCGGGTGGGTGATCAGCTGCCAGGCCTTGAGGGTGAAGACGAAACCCGGCGGCGCCGCCTCGCGCCAACGCGTCAGCGTCTCCAACCGCGGCGGTTGATAGAAGGTCTGCTGCACCTCGATGATGTCGAATTGACGATAGTAGCGCGCCTGGGCCATGGCAAAGCCGCAGCAGCCCACCCGTGTACGGGCCGCATGCGCTGCGGCGGGTCCTGCGGCGTCGCCGGTCATAGCTTTCACTCCATGCGTACAAATCACTCGATTGGGCCTTAGCGTCCCAGCAGTGACCGGGCATCTTCCCACCCGAGACGGTTTTTTACGACACCCCCGCAATCGAAGGCTTGCGGCCCGTCACGCAAAGACGGCAGTCCCCACCGCCTGACGCTATACTGGTCAGACTGTCAGTCCCCACGAATCAGAAATCAGAAATGCCCAACCCCGTCTCCAAACCCAAGCGCCTGACCAGCGCACTGCTGAGCCTTGGCCTTGCAACAGCCGCCAGCGCCCAGGGCGTGGCGACCACGCCACCGTCACCGACCGACCTGCTCAACCAATGGGCTCAGCTGGTGGTGTATGCGGTCACCCCCTACTGTCAGGTCCTGTCCAACGGGCTGCGGGTCTGCCAGCCGATCGGCCTCGTGGGTCCGGCCCCAGGCCCTATGCCCAGCTATCAGCCGCTGGTGCAAGTGCCGCTGGCGCCGCCCAGCATCCAACCCGCCTGGCCTCCGCTCCCGGCGATGCCCTACGCAGGCAACCCATACCTTGCGGGCACCGGCCTGGCCGTCACCCCCTGGCAGCCGCCGAGCGGGACGGCCGCGGGGGCGCCCGTGACCGCCTCCCTGCCACCCGCCCCGCAGCCGCAAACGATGCATCTGCCGGCCACAGCTGCCACCCAGAGGCCCGATATCGCGCCCAGTCCGGCCACCGCATCGGGCGGCGAGGTCACCCTGCCCGCGGCTGGCCCGGCGGCGCAGCCGATCGCCACCCGCACGACACCCGCCGCAGGCACGACACCTTCTTCGACACCTGCCGCCCCCGTCGCGGCGCCTCCTGCCCCGGCAACCGGAGCAACACCCGCGGCGGGTGAGACGGTCGTCCGGGTGGAGGCATCCGGCTCGCCGACGGCACAAGTCCCGGCTGGGGAGACCGTGATCGCCCACTTCGCCTTCGACAGCGCGCAGCTCACCGCGGCGGGGCGCGCCGCCCTCGACACCTGGCTGGCGGGCGGGGCGAAGGACGCCAAGATCGTCATCATCGGACACGCCGATAGGCTCGGCCCGGCAGCCTACAACAAGGCCCTCTCCCGTCGTCGCGCCGAGGCCGCACGCGCCTATCTGATCGGCAAGGGCGTGGATGCCGGCCGCATCGAGATCATCGCCAAGGGCGAGAGCCAACCGGTCAAACACTGCAAGGGCGGCGCCAATCCCCGCACCATCGCCTGCCTTGCACCCAACCGGCGGGTGGAGATCGATCCCTAACGGCGCGCCAGATCACCAAGCCGGTTTGGACTATGCTTAGGTGACGACTGCCGGTCAGCCGCGCTCGCGGCTGAACACCGGCCACAGCTTCATACAGTACGAAGGCAGGTCACCGACAACGCCACTTCATCCTGAGAGGAAACCGCATGCAGACCCGGATGAAAGCCCTCGCCAGCGCCCTGAGCCTCTGCGCCGGCCTGCTCTGGAGCCAGGGTAGTCACGCACAGACCGCGGCGCCGGCCGCGGCGATGCCGCAAACGCATGAGGAATGGGTCCAGTACCTGTCCAACTTCACCCAGAACGCGGACATGCTGGTCGACCCGAAGAAGTTCGTGGCCGCCCTCAATGCAGTCACGGAGCCGCGCTTCGTCATCGCCGCGCTCAATGCGATGATGAACCCCAACCTCTACATGCAGTCGGTCGCCACCCTCATGGACCCGCGCGCCTACAGCAACTATGCGCGCACCATGGACCCCAAGGTCGTGGCCGACTGGACCCAGGCCCTCATGGACCCGCAGTTCTTCGCTGCGGTATCTAGCGTGTTCGCCGACCCCAACAAGCTCGCCCGGTGGGTGATGGCACCGCTCGACCCCGCCGTCATGAGCGTGGTGCTCAACCTGCTGAACCCCAACGTCTATCTGCGCTGGGGGACCATCGGCCTGGACCCGCGCCTGTGGACCATGCTCAGCAACACGATGAATCCGAACTGGTACGGCGCCTGGATGGGCGGGATGGTGGCCCCGCAGAGTTACGGACCGAGCATCGGCGGTTGGATGCAGACCCCCTTCAACGCGCCCCTGCCCTACCCGGTGCCCGGCGCACCCTTCCCCGGCCTCATGCCGAGCCCACAGCCCTGACCGTGATGGGTTGGGATTCTGCATTGGCCTCGACCGTCACAGGGTAAACGATGCAAAAAGGCAAGCACAGCCTGAACTTCTGGATAGGCAACGGGCTGTTGGGCCTGGCCTTGATCGGCCTGTTCTTTCTCAACCGCCTTTGGGAGATGATCGGCGTGTGGGCGATGGTCTTGTGGATGGCGCTGGCAGGCATAGGCATGTACTTCCTCATGTCCGACAAGGACACGCCCTCCTCCTTCCCCGACTGACGACACCCCGGTTGGGATCACGGCCGTACCAGGCCACCCGGCTGCCTGCGCATCGTGGGCGGTCCCCCTAAACCCAGCGGGGGTGGGTAGCGGCCTGTTACATCAAGATGACCGTCATCCAGCTGGTATGGTGCCTATTTTTTCGCCAGCAGCTTCAGCGCCTGCCTTATGGCCTCCTCCAGGGCCAGCCCCTCCGGCAGCTGCTTGACCACCGGCAAGGCCTCCTTGTCGGAGTAACCCAGGGCGATGAGGGCATTGAGGGCGTCGGCCTGCACGCCTGCAGTCACCGGCAAAACGCCGGGACCCGTGGGCAGGGCGTCGGCGAGCTTGCCCTTGAGTTCCAGCAGCAGGCGCTCGGCCGTCTTTTTGCCGACGCCGGGGATGCGCGTGAGCCGCCCGGCCTCCTGCAGGGTGACCGCCTGTGCGAGTTCGTCCACGCTCAGGCCGGAGAGGACGGCCAGGGCCAGTTTGGGGCCGACGCCGGTGATGCGGATCAGCAGGCGAAAGGCCTCGCGCTCCTTGGCGGTGAGGAAGCCGAAGAGCTGATGGGCGTCCTCTCGCACCGAGAAGTGGGTGAGCAGCGTCACCGGCTGGCCCGTCGCCGGCAGGTTGTAGAAGGTGCTCATGGGCACGTCCACCTCGTAGCCCACCCCCTGCACGTCCACCAGGACCTGGGGCGGGTGTTTCTCCAGCAGGGTGCCGGTGATGCGGCCGATCATGCGCTGCGTCCCAAAGCCATCAGTATGCCGGCCAACAACAGGGTGTGCAGCAGGGCAGCGGCGATCGTCGCGCGGATGGCCGGGCGCAGGCGCGCAGGGGCGGCGGCATGGGCTTGCAGAAGCCGATCGGCCACGAGTGCGGGCAACATACCGGCCAGGGCCCACAGTGCGGCCTGCGGCAGGGCACCACCCAGGCTGACACCGATCAGCCAAGCCCCGGCCAGGCCGAGGATGAGGCCATAGACCTGCGCGGCACGCCCGGGGGCGAGGCGCGCCACCCAGTGCCGCTTGCCGGCCAGGAGGTCGGCGCGCCGGTCGGGGAACTGGTTGATGTAGAGGATGTTCACGGTGAGCAGGGCATAGGGCAGGCCCGCGAGCCAGGGCAAGGGGTCGAAGGCGCCGCGCTGGACATAGTCCGCCCCGACCACGACGAGCAGGAAGCCCGCGAGCACCGCCAGTTCACCCAGGCCGCGGTGGGCGAGCTTGAGCGGTGGCGCCGAGTAGGCCCAGCCGAGGATGAGCCCGGCCAGCCCGATCCAGAAGAGCCCCAGGCCCGCCTGCCCGACCAGCCAAACCCCGCCGGCGATGACCGTGGCGAAGAGCAGCAGGCCGAAGGTCAGGGTCTGTCGCGGGCTCATGACGCCATTCTGGATGAAGCGCGAGCCGCCGGTGTAGGGATAGAGGCGGTCGGTGTTGTGCGGGTCGCTGCCGTTCAGGTGGTCGTAGTAGTCGTTGAGGACGTTCACCCCGGCGTGGGTCAGCAGGGCGAGCAACAGGGTGAGGCCGGCGCTGTAGGGGTCGAGGGCGACACCGGCATGGCGGGCGGTGGCGAAGCCCAGCAGGCAGCCGGCCAGGGTGATGCCGAAAAAGGCCGGCCGGGTGGCCAGCAGATAGCGCAGGAGCGGGTTCGCCAGGCGCTGCGGGCTGGGTTCGGCCACGCTGGCGGGGGTCACAGCAGCCGCCCCCCGCGCACCCGCCGCCCGGCGGTGGCCAGACCACCCAGCCCCAGGCCGCCATGGGCGTGGCAGATGGCACAGGCAAGGGCATCGGCGGCATCGGCCTTGGGCTCACCCGGCAGGCCCAGCAGCCGCCGCACCATGTGCATGACCTGCTGTTTGTCGGCGTGGCCGTTGCCCACCACCGCCTGCTTGACCTGCAGCGCCGTGTATTCGTAGACCGGCTGCCCCACATGGGTGAGCGCGGCGATGGCCGCCCCGCGCGCCTGTCCCAGGAGCAGGGTGGACTGTGGGTTGACGTTGACGAAGACCTTCTCCACCGCCGCCGCCTCGGGCTGGAAGGTGGTGACGATCTCCTGGATACCGGCGAAGAGCACGCGGATACGCTCCGGCAGGGCGCCCTCGCCGGTGCGGATGACGCCGCTCGTGACGTAGCTGAGGGTCTGCCCCGTCTTGTCGATGACCCCGTAACCGGTCACCCTGAGACCCGGGTCGAGCCCCAGGATGCGCATGCTTCAGTCGTCCGGCAGGATGGCCGCGGTGTAGACCTCCTGCACGTCGTCGAGGTTGTCCAGCATGTCGAGCAGCTTGCGGAAACGCACCGCGTCCTCGCCCGTGACCTCGGTCTCGTTGAGCGGCTTCATCACCGTCTCGGCGAACTCGACCTTGAAGCCGGCCTTTTCCAGCGCCTCCTTGACGGTGGTGAGGTCGTTGTAAGGGGCGGTGATCACCTCGATGGAGCCGTCCTCGTTGCTGATGACGTCCTCGGCCCCGGCCTCCAGGGCCACCTCCATCACGCGGTCCTCGTCGGCGCCGGGCGCCAGCACGATCTGGCCGCAGTGCTTGAACTGGAATGCGACCGACCCGTCCGTGCCGAGATTGCCGCCGTGCTTGCTGAAGGCGTGGCGCACGTCGGCCACGGTGCGCGTCTTGTTGTCTGTCAGACAGTCGACGATCACCGGGGCGCCGCCGGGGCCGTAGCCCTCGTAGCGCACCGCCTCGTAGTTGACCCCCTCCAGCTCGCCCGTACCCTTCTTGATGGCCCGCTCGATGTTGTCGTTGGGCATGTTCTCCGCCTTGGCCTTGTCGATGGCCAGCCGCAGCCTCGGGTTGAAGGCGGGGTCACCGCCGCCCAGCTTGGCGGCCACGGTGATCTCCTTGGCCAGGCGCGAGAAGATCTTGCCGCGCTTTTCGTCCTGGCGGCCCTTACGGTGTTGGATATTGGCCCATTTGGAATGTCCGGCCATGTGCGATCGACCTCAAGCAGGAAAATTGTTCGATGGCCGGTATTTTAGCCGATGCACGGCCACAGACGGGCCGGCATGCGGATGGGCTCGGATATGGTTCGACGGCGGCGACCGCGGCCCGACCGACGCCGGGACCCGCCGCCTGACGGCCAGGCTCAGGGGCCGGAACGCCGCTGCGCCATCCACCCCAAGGCCAGCAGTCCGGGCAGCAAGAGCGTGAGCGTGGCCGGCTCGGGCACCGCCTGGGCCATCAGACGCCCCAGCTCGGCGTGGAAATAGGTGGTGGGGTGCACGCCGTCCCAGAACATGTAGCGCTCGGGCTCGCACGTCGACAGATCCAGGATGCAGGGGGTCAGGACCTCGTAGAGGCCGCTGGCACGATAGGTCTCGAAAACGCTGGCCACGTCGAAGCCGATCACCCGCAGGTGTGGGTCGGCGTCCAGGGTGATGATCAGATCGGCCAGGGCGTCGTTGAAGGTCTGGGCATAAAGCGACAGGGCCGACGCGTAGGCACTGCCGTAGGTCCCGATCAGGGTTCCCAGGATGGCGTCGGGCGTCTTGCCCAGGTCCGGCAGATTGGGCACCAGGAAGTCGGTCGCACCCAGACTGGCGAGGAACCGGAGCTGATTCTCCACGTTACCAGCCGCCATCAGGGCTGTGTCCTTGGCGATCCCATTCATCTGGGACGCATCGTCCTGATTGATGCCGGGATCCTCCAGGGCGAGATAGGCATCGTTGGCGCCGCCCCAATAGAAGTACAGCGCGCTTGGATTTGCCATCCCGAACGAGCCATCGAGTTCGCCATCGGTCAGGTCGGCGAAGGACCAGACCTGGAAATCAATACCGACATTTGGCAGCAACGGGTTGTAGCGGAAGGTCATGTAGTTGCTGTACTCAGCACCGCCAACCTGCTTTACTAAACCCGTGGCCGAACCCAGGACGGCGAAATTGCTGCCCGCCGGGTCGATGTTGCCCGTCGGATCGATGACCGGCTTGGCGGTCAGGCCCAGATGCGCCGCCAGATACTCCACCGCCACCGGGCCGTTGGAGGCGCGCCCCTTGTAATAGGGCGGCGGCGGGACCTCCACCGTGCCGCCGGTCAGGGCCCACACGGCGTTGTACATGTTGCCGCTGTCGGACAGGCTGTCTCCGAAGGCGTACAGACGCATGTAGCCGGCCGTCGCCACACCAGCGGAGAGCGACCACAGACCGGCGGCCAGGACTCAAGTAGGGATCGGGCGCATCATGGTGACCTCCCAGCGAGTCGGGATCTATTGCTATCTATAGACCCGAATGCCCGCTTTCGCCAGGGGGTCAGCCGGCGAGCCGGGCGGCGATGCGTACCGTCTCGGCGACTAGATCCGTGAGCCGCTGGCGCATAGCCGCATCGACCAGATCGCCCTCGGCATCGAAGGCCTGGTCTGCCTGCGGCAGGGCCAGGCTGTTGGGCAGGACCAGGGCGCCGACCGTGGTGAGCACGCGGCGCACGTGATCCTGGCCCTGAATGCCGCCCAGGCTGCCAGGCGATGCGCTCAGGATTGTCGCCACCTTGCCGGCGAAGGGGTTGGGTCCGCGCACCCTTGGCGTGCGCGAGACCCAGTCGAGGGTGTTCTTGAGCAGGGCGGGGATCGAGTGGTTGTATTCGGGCGAGGCGATGATCAGCCCATGCTGCTCGGCGATCAGGGCCTGGAGCCGGAAGGCGTTCTCGGGCGGGCCCTCGCCGGTCTCGATGTCGCCATCGTAGATCGGCATGGGATAGTTGTTGAGTTCGATGTAGCGGACCTGCGCGCCGGCGGCCTCGGCCACACGGGCGGCGGCGCGGGCGAGCTTCTTGTTGAAGGAATCACGCCGCAGGCTGCCGGCGAAGACGAGTAGTTTCACACTCACGGAGGGCTCCTTGTTCGGGGTATGGCGCTATCAGTGTACCGCCATGTCGAAGAGCAGCAGCTCCGCGCGCTCGCCGGCCGTGATCCTGAGTTCGCGCTCGTCGCAGATCTTGGCCCCGTCGCCGGCGCGTAAGGCGGTGCCGTTCAAGTCGAGGGCGCCGCGCGCCACCTGCAGGTAGGCGAGCCGCCCTGCGCCCAGGCCGTGCCGCACGCTGGCGCCGGCATCGAGGCGGGCGGCATAGACCTCGGCGTCCTGGTGCAGGGTGACGCTGCCGGCGCGGCCCTGGGGCGAGGCGATCAGGCAAAGCCGCCCCTCCAGCGCCGCCGGGTCCAGGCGTTTCTGTTCGTAGCCCGGTGCGAGCCCCGGCTGGGCCGGTTCTATCCAGATCTGCAACAGGTGCATCGGCGCGTCTGGCGAGGGGTTGCGCTCGCTGTGGCGGATGCCTGTGCCGGCGCTCATGCGCTGGACCTCGCCCGGGGTGATGACCGAGCCGTTGCCGAGGCTGTCCTGGTGCTCGAGCGCGCCCTCCAGGATCCAGGTGAGGATCTCCATGTCGCGGTGACCGTGCATGGGGAAGCCGGCGCCGGGCGCCACACGGTCCTCGTTGAGCACGCGCAGGCTGCCCCAGCCCATCTCCTGCGGATCGTAGTAATCGGCGAAGGAGAAGCTGTGCCAGGTGTCGAGCCAGCCGTGGTGGGCATGGCCCCGCGAGCGCGCGGGGCGTACGGTGATCATCGCCTCACTCCTTGAAGGCCTCGACCGGGATGTGGATACGGATCTCGTCGCCGATGCCGGGCAGGAACTTGGTCATGCCGAAGTCGGAGCGCTTGATCCGGGTGGTGAGGTCGGCCCCGCAGACCTCCTTCTTGTTGATGGGGTGCACGCCGCAGTTGAAGTAATTCACTGCCAGCTTGACCGGCCGGGTCACGCCCAGCAGGGTGAGCTCACCGTGGACCTCGGCGGGCTTGCCTTTGCGGAAGACGAACTTGTCGGACTTGAAGGTCATGGTCGGGTATTTCTCGACGTTGAAGAAGTCCTCGTTCTTCATGTGCTTGTCCCAGTCCTCCAGGCCCATGTCGATGGAGGCGGTGTCGATCGTTACCTCGACGCTGCCCTTCTGTGCGGCCGTGTCCAGGGTGATGCGGCCGGTGACCTTGTTGAAGCGGCCGCGCTGGGTGGAGAAGCCGAGGTGGTTCACCTCGAACACCGGGAAGGTGTGGCGGCTGTCGATGTTGAAGCTGTCGGCGGCCAGGGCCGGGGCCGAGAGGCCGATCAGGGTGGCGGTGGCGATGAGGGCGATGGCTTGCATGGGTCTTCCTCCTGTGGAAAAAAATGAGGGGATGTCAGGGCCTGCCGCCGGACCGGGCGGCAGGGGGTGCGACGCCCGCCTCGGCGGCGACCAGGCGGAAACGCACCTGCACCTCGTCGGCGACGACGCTGGTGTCGCCCCAGGGGCCGGTGCCGATGCCATAGTCCAGCCGGCGCAGCGCAAAACCGCCCTCCAGGAGCGCAGTGCGGCCCTGCGGGCGGAAGGTGACGGGCACCGTGATGTCGCGCGTGCGACCCTTGATCGTCATCTGCCCGCGCACCTCATAGCGGTCGCCGCCCAGATGCCGCAGGCCGGTGGCGACGAAGCGGGCGGTGGGGAACTGCCGCACGTCGAACCAGTTGCGGCTTACCACCTCGTCGTAGACCTCGCGCGAGCCCATGTCGAAGCTGGCGAGCTCCACCGTGAGCAGGGCGCTGGCCGCCTCAGGGCGGGCGGGGTCGAAGGCGATCTGGCCGCTGAAGCGGCGGAACTGGCCCTCCACCGGCACCCCCATCTGCCGCGAGACGAAGCTGATGCGGCTCTGGTCGGTCAGGATGCGTTCGTATGAGGTGGCCAGCACAGGCCCGCCCGGCAACAGGGCAAGACCGAGCAACAGCAGCGGAGTTAACAATCTCATGCCTGATCCTTTCGCGGCTTGATCCAGGGTAGCATGCGGGTGAGCACGTCGTCGCGGTCCACCCAGTGGTGCTTGAGGGCGGCAGCCACATGCACGACGAGAAGGGCGATCAGGCCGTAGGCGAGGACTTGATGCACGATGTCCAGAAGGTTGCCCAGGGCCTCGTCCTTGGCCAGCAGGTCGGGGATGGGGATCACCCCCAGATAGACGGTCTGGAAGCCCTTGGCGGAGCTCATCAGCCAGCCGCTCAAGGGGATGGCCAGCATCAGGGCGTACATGAGCCAGTGCGTGGCCTCGGCGGCGGACCGCTGCCAGGCCGGCAGGCTGGCGGGCAGCGGCGGCGGCCGGTGGGTGACGCGCCAGGCGAGCCGCAGCACGACCAGCAGGAACACCGTGACCCCCAGCCACTTGTGCCAGGAATAGAACTTGAGCTTCTGCGGCGACAGCGGCATCTCGGTCATGACCAGACCCAGGAGCAGGGCCGCCAGGATCAGGACGGCGACGAGCCAGTGCAGGGCGATGGCGGTGCGGGTATAGGCGATGGGCATGGGCTGACCGGTCTTTGTCTCTTTACGGGCGCTGCGCGGTAGGGGTGAGGTGTTTGGCTCCATCCCGCCGGCTTCAAGAGAATACCAACCGATGCTCACGCACCGGTATTGAGCGCGCACCTTACGTTAGACCACTCGGGGCTGACATGAGTTCAGCGTTGCACCCGCTACGGGCCGGGTCAGAGCCAGCCGCTCGGCAGGGTCACCCCGGCCGGCTGTCCGGTCGGGTGGTATTATCCTAAAAACCGCAGTTGAACGCGCCCGAAAGCGGGCTTGTACGACCGGCTGGCAAGGCGCGACGACGCCGCAGGGTGGCCCCCTGCAAGGAGGAGCAACGCAGCCAGACGGGCGTACAAGACCGAAGGCGGGCGCGGAGCGTGTTCACCCTCTGGGAGAGGATGACCGAAGGCAAAAATCTCTTGCATCAGCAATCTGTTACGAAACCATGAGAGCGGTCAACTGCAGTTTTTAGGATTATGGCTTGAGCTTCTTGATCAGCGTGTTCTCTAAGACAACGCCTCGGCTTCCGGGCGCGTCGCCGTCGTCTCCACCCCCGCCACCTGTTGCAGCATCAGTCGGATGCGCGGGCTCAAATCGCTCTTCTGGAAGTAGCTCGATACACGCTTCTTGAGATTCTTCGCCTTGCCGACGTAGAGCACCGTGCCGTCGGCGGCGAGCATCCGATAGACGCCCGGCGCCTCGGTCAGCGTGGCGATAAAGGTTTTGCTGTCGAAACCGGAATCACTCATCGCAAAAATCGGCGCGGGTGGGACGGCATGCCGGCTCAGGGCAGCCATTGAAGATCGACAGCGAAGCCGCGCCGACGCACGTGGGCATTGAGCGCTTCCTCCTCGCCGCCTTGATCGACGATCCAGCCCGCCGATGTCCCCAGATCGTTCAGTGCGCCGGCCAAGGAACGTGCCTGGCGCAAGGTGCCCACGCCGGCCTTGATCTCGATCGCGCTGAGCGAATCGCCGCGCTGGAACAGCAAATCGACCTCCGCACCCGCCGCCGTGCGCCAAAAGAACGGCTGGCTGAAGGGCCGCACCAGGCGCTCACGACGCAACATGTCCTCGATGACGAAAGTTTCCCAGCTGGCGCCGCGTATTGGATGCGCGTCCAGCTCGTCCAGCGAGCCGATGTTGAGCAGATGATGCAAAAGCCCCGTATCGCGCAGATAGACTTTCGGTGACTTGGTCAGGCGCTTGCCCACATTGCGGAAAAAAGGCGGCAGACGGCGCAACAAAAAGGTCTGTTCGAAAACGTCCAACGCCCGCGCCACCCGCCCATGACTGACGCCCAGCGCCCCCGCCAGCGCGGATACGTTCAGCAAACCGCCTTGCTGGTGACCTGAATCCGTGGCCGTCAGCCTGAAAACGATCATAACCAAATGATTCTATGCGATAATATTGTGTCGCCATCCTTCACCCAAAGCGAACATGCCCCGATTTGAAGTGCGTCAATCTGCGAAGCTTAACCTGACCTCCTACTCTGGCCTGGCGTTGATCGGGCAATGCCTGGAGGCGGCGCAGGTGGAAGCGGTGATCGATCCGCGCCTGCCGGTGTCGCAAGGCATGAAGAGCTCCGATCTGGTCAAGGCGATGGTCGGATTGTTGAGCCTGGGCAAGAGCGACTTTGACGCCATTGAGCCGTTTCGGGATGACCGCTTCTTCAAGCAAGCCCTGGGGATAGGCAAGGTGCCGAGCAGCGCCTGGATGCGGCAACGTCTGGATGCCAAGGCCGAGGCGCTGCGGGAGCTGACCGACGAGCTGTGGCTGCGGCTCATCGAACGTACCCAAGCCCCCATCACCCCGTACAAGGGGTACGTGCGCTTCGAGATCGACACTTTCGTGATGGACAACTCCGACACCAAGAAAGAATGGGTGGGGCGCACCTATCAGGGTGTGGATGGCTACTGCCCGATTGCCAGCTACCTGGGGTGCGAAGGTTGGCTCGTGGGCTTTGAGTTGCGTGCGGGCACGCATCATTCGGCGCTGGAGAGCCACTACTTCTATGAACGGGTCTTCCCCCGCATCAAGCGCCTGGTTGCACCGGACAAGCCGGTACTGATGGTCGAAGACAGTGGTTTTGACAGCGCGCGCCTGCTCTTTGCCAAGGCACAGCAGCGCGAGGCTTTCGCCGCCGAAGGACGCCGGCTTGAGTTCATTACGAAGTGGAACCCACGACGCCAGGACAAGGCCGCTTGGGTCGATCAGGCCGAGAAGGCCGGCGCCTTCCAGCAAGTGCGACCGGGCAAGCGGGTGGGTGTGCTCGATCTCCAGGTCGAGCGCGCCTTTGGTAAGGATAGACGCCCCTTCCGACTCATCATCGAAGTCACCGAACGCACCATCGACAGAAAGGGCCAACACCTCTTGGTGCCGGACATCGAGCTTGCCGGCTGGTGGACAAGCTCGACCTTGCCGGCGGCGGAAGTGATCGCGCATTACCGCTATCACGGCACGCATGAGCAGTTTCACGCCGAGATCAAGAGCGACCTTGACCTGGAGCGCCTGCCCTCGGGCAAGTTCGATACCAACGATGCGATCCTGCACTTGGGGGCGTTCGCCTACAACTGCCTGCGCCTGATCGGGCAGTTGGGATTGACGGGCAAGTTCGCCCCGATCCGTCACCCGGCTAAGCGCAGAAGGCTTAAGACCGTGCTGCAGGAGATCATGTACCGGGCGGCGAAGTTCGTCGAGCACGCCCGCCGCCTGATTCTCGACTTCGGTCGCAACTTCGCCGATCACGTCAAGGTCTTCGTGGCGCTGCAGGATCGATTGCTGCGAGCGGCTTCGCCATGACAACGGCGTTGTGCGCGATTGAAACGCCCTATGCCGGGATCGCGGCAGGAAGCAACTTGTCTTGGAGACGGAAAATGACGTAATACCGCGCTTCCTGCGCCGATTTTTCAGGAGAAAGGACATCGTTTCTCCTCTGATAAGACCATCGGCGAGAGGAATCGTATGGCCATCCGTCTGAAAAAATCGTGCCAGAGGGTCACAGGAAAGGTTTGAGTTTGATCGACCACGGATTCAGGTAGACGTTAGCCATTTTTAGGGAGTATTAACATGAGCACTAAGATCAAACTTTCCCTTGCCTTTATTTTGATTGCATTTAGTACATGGTTCTACTTCACGCCGCACCTCGCCGTAATTGGAATGAAGTCCGCTGCTGAAGCAAAAGATGCTGCCAAACTGTCTAGCTACGTTAATTTTCCGGCACTCAAGGATAGCTTGAAGGCGAGCTTCAATGCCAAGCTTGCCTCGGAAGTCACGAAAGAGAAAGATAATCCGTTCGCCGCTTTAGGCGGTGCACTGGCAGCCGCTTTAATCAATCCAATGATTGACGCACTTGTAACACCGGAGAGCCTCGCAATGATGATGAAAGGTGACAAGCCACAGCTCACCGAAAACACCGAGAAAACGAAGCCCTCAGATTCAGACGCTGATATTTCAATGTCCTACGAGAGCTTTGACCGTTTCGTAGTGACGGTGAAGAAAAAGGGCACTACTGAAGAACCTCTCGGCCTCGTCTTCAATCGTGATGGCCTGTTTTCGTGGAAGCTGTCGGCCTTGCGGTTGCCCATGTGAGGCCAATGGCTAACACTGCGCTCCAGGGGACGCGCCGCAAGCGGCGCGCCCGGAGCTTGAACGTTCGACGCGACCAGTCATGGCGCGCTACAATTCGGCTCACGCCGTACCGGAGATCAGTCATGAATTTCAGCATCGAATGCGAGGAAGAGATTGATGGCCGCTGGATCGCCGAAGTTCCGCAGCTTCCTGGCGTCTTGTGCTATGGCAAGACCGCTGACGAAGCTATGGCAAAGGTCGAAGCGCTCGCTCTCCGTACGATGGCAGAGCGCCTTGAGCAAAACGAGTCAGGCCCCGTCGCAATCAACCCAGATTGTCCATTAGGACGCGGGAAGGCGCGAAGCCCATGAAAGTCAAGCGAGCGCGACGGTCGCAGGCGAGGTTGAACACCTCGCCGAGAAGTTGCGCGCGAGATGACCGATCAGGGGCGAGCGAGGCCCGCGTGGCTCACACAGCCGGTTCGGTACACGCAGCGTTGGCACTCGGCATGACCTGCCTCAAGGCACAGGCCGGTCTAATGGACAATCTGGGATCAATATCTCTCTTCCTCTCGCCGCATGAACCAATGGCCTTCCATCAAGGCCAAGCGGTTGCTTGCGGCGCTATTTGGCCTTGGGTGGAAAGTCAAGCGGCAATCCGGTTCGCACCGCACCTTGTCCCGCGAGGGGTGGCCTGATGTTGTCTTCGCGTTTCACGACAACGAAGAAATCGGCCCTCGGATGCTTGCGCGCATTGCCAAGCACACCGGTATTACGCCAGAAGACTTGTAGCGCTTCTTCTTATGTTTCTCGCAATGCCGAACCCCTCGCTCCAAAGGGACGCTTCGCCTGCTGCGCAGGCTCGCGCCCCTGAGCTTGGACGTTAGGCATCGCAAGGGAGCTCATGGGATACTAAGCGCATGAAAGTCAGTGAGATACTGGAGCTTCTGCGTAAAGACGGCTGGTTATTGGTGGCAACCCGGGGCAGCCACCGCCAGTTCAAGCACCCTGTCAAACCAGGGCGCGTCACCGTCGCGGGCAAACCAAGCGACGACCTCGCGCCAGGGACACTGAACAGCATCCTCAAACAAGCATCACTGAAAGGTTGAAGCCATGCGCTATGCCATTGTTATCGAAAAAGCCGGAAACAATTTCTCCGGGTATTCGCCCGATCTGCCGGGCTGCATCGCAACCGGTTCCTCTGTCGAGGAAACGGAAGCAGAGTTGCTTTCCGCGATTCAATTTCATCTTGAGGGTTTGCGCGAGGATGGCCTTGCGCCCCCTCCAGCGCAAACTGTGGTTGAGTATGTGTTCATCCCTGCCTAACCCTCCGCTCCAGAGGACGCTTCGCCCTACGCTGGCTCCGCGCCCCTGAGCTTGGACGTTAGGCTGTACCATCCCGCTTATTGGAGGACGATATGGAACTTTCAGCCGTTATCTCCCCAGCCCCAGAAGGTGGCTATGTCGCATACAACCCGGAGACGGGAACAACCTCGCAAGGCGAAAACTTCGAGGAAGCATCGAGCAACCTGCGCGAGTCAACCGAGCTTAATCTCGAAGAGTTTTCCCATCTTTAGCGGGCGCCCGCTGCTGACCACCTTCCAGATTCCAGCGCATGCCTAAATTCCCAGTCGTTTCCGGCGCCGATCTTGTGTGTTCAGGCGGTCCATGATCATGGGCGGCCCCACCTGGGAAAACAAGGACAAGAGTTGGGCAGATCCTCCCATATGAGCGGTTGGCTCCATCCCGCCGGCATCAGGAGAGTACCATCCGCGCTTGCGCGCATGTATCGAGCTCACACGTTCTTCAAACGGGTTGGAGCAATTGGGAGTTCAGCGCTGCGCCCGCTACGGGCCGGGTCAGAGCCAGCCGCTCGGCAGGGTCACCCCGGCCGGCTGTCCGGTCGGGTAGAGGTGAACGCCTGCTCCAGCGCCTTGAGCCGGCTCACATCGGTGCCCACACCGAGGTAGCGCGTGGGACGCCCCGCGTCGTCCTGGTAGGGCACGATGGAGGTGTCCACCCAGTAGAGACTGCCATCCTTGCGCCGGTTGCAGAATTCGCCGCGCCAAACCTCACCCTGGCGCAAGGCCTGCCACACCCCGGCGTAGAACTCGGCGCTGTGCACCCCCGACTTGAGCAGGCCGAAGCCCTGACCGAGTAGCTCGCGGCGTTTGTACCCGCTCGCCCGGCAGAAGGCATCGTTGACATAGGCGATGACCCCGCTCGTATCGGTGATGCACACCAGGTTGTGCACGTCCAGGGCCAGCCGCAGCACGCGGCTTTCGCGCAGCGCCGCGCGCAGATCCTCGTTGAGCCGACGTTGGCTGCGGGCACGGCGGACGCGCAGGGCGATGGTGGCCGCCAACGCGTCGGGGGCGGCCCGCTCCGGCAGACAGGTCTCGCCCACGCCGTCGAGTAGCGGCAATGGGCGCGTGTCGTCGGCGCGCATGAGGAAGACGATGGGCAGTTCCTGGAAGCGGGCATCCGCCCGCAACACGCCTGCAAGCTCGTCCCCGCTGCAGGCCGCCATGTCGCGCTGGAGGACCAGACACTCGGGCCGCAGCCGCACGGCGGCGGCATGGGTCGCGTAAGGATCGGTGAGGGTTTCGACCCGCATCCCCCGCGCCTCGAGCGCCGCGGCATAACCGGCCAGGGCGGACGCGTCGTCCGCGACCAGGAGGACACGATAGGGGCGCTCCGGAGTGCGCAACAGGTACGTGTCGATCTGCAACATGAGCCGGTCCAGATCGACGGGTTGGGTGAGGTAGCGGGTGGCGCCCACACGCTGGGCGGCGAGCCGGGCGTCCATGTCGTCGCGTGCAGAGATGTAGATGCGCGGCACCAGCAGCCCATCGGCCGTGAGCGACAGCGGCAGCGCCGGGGCGCCCGGGCCGGTGACCTCGTAGATCTCGAGGGCCGCCGGCCCGTCCACAGCCGTGGCAGGCCCGCCTGGGAGGGCCGGATGCACCCGCACGGCATGGCCATCGCGCTGCATGCGCTCGGCGAGGGCATGGACCAGGGTCGGATCGTCCTCCACCAGCAGGATCAGGGGGGGCTGGCAGGTCTGCGGCGCGCTCGCCGGGCGGGTGTCTTCGGTATCCAACGCGTTCGTCTCTGACTGTGGTGTCGGTTCGGCACGCCGGGTCGGACCGTCCTGGTGCCTGCCGCCCTTATCGGCGATTATGGTCCACAACTTGAATCTCGGGCGTGACGCCGACAACCCGGTTGGCCTCCAGGCGAGTCCCATTGTTGCCCCTTGCGGCGCCCCGTACAATGGCCCGTGCGTTTGCCCACGGCGACCCCTGGCGCGCCATTCGAAAATCGGAGAACCCCATGAGCGAACCCCTCCTGCTCGCCAAGCACGGTGACACCGAATTGCACCTCCTGCCCCGTATGGCCAATCGCCACGGCCTGATCACCGGCGCCACCGGCACCGGCAAGACGGTGACCCTGCAACGGCTCGCCGAGGGATTCAGCCGCATCGGCGTGCCGGTCTTCCTCGCCGACGTCAAGGGCGACCTGGCCGGCCTGGCCCGGCCCGGCGGGGACAACCCCAAAGTCGCCGAGCGCGTCGCCATGCTGGGCCTGACCGACTTCCACTACGAGGGCTGTCCGGTCACCTTCTGGGACGCCTTCGGCGAGGCCGGGCACCCGGTGCGCGCCACCATCTCCGACATGGGCCCGCTGCTGCTCGGGCGCATGCTCAATCTCAACGAGACCCAGGCCGGGGTGCTCGCCCTCACCTTCAAGATCGCCGACGACGCCGGGTTGCTGCTGCTCGACCTCAAGGACCTGCGGGCGATGCTGCAGTACGTGGGAGAGAACGCCCGCCAGTTCACCACCGAGTACGGCAACGTCTCCGCCGCCAGCATCGGCGCCATCCAGCGCGCCCTGCTCGCGCTCGAACAACAGGGCGGTGAGCGGCTCTTCGGCGAGCCCATGCTGGACATCGCCGACCTCATGCAGACCGTGGATGGCCGCGGCATGGTCAACATCCTGGCGGCGGACAAGCTGCTCGCCGCCCCCAAGGTCTATGCCACCCTGTTGCTGTGGCTGCTCTCCGAGCTGTTCGAGAACCTGCCCGAGGTGGGCGACCTGGAAAAACCCAAGCTGGTCTTCTTCTTCGACGAGGCGCATCTGCTCTTCGACGACGCCCCCCGCGCCCTGGTGGACAAGATCGAGCAGGTGGTGCGCCTGATCCGCTCCAAGGGTGTGGGGGTGTATTTCGTCACCCAGAACCCGGCCGACATCCCGGACAGCGTGGCCGGCCAGCTCGGCAACCGGGTGCAGCATGCCCTGCGGGCCTACACCCCCAAGGACCAGAAGGCGGTGCGTGCGGCGGCCGAGACCCTGCGCGACAACCCCAATCTGGACGAGGTCAAGGCGATCACCGAACTCGGCGTGGGCGAGGCCCTGGTGTCGCTGCTCGACGAGAAGGGCAAGCCCGGCGTGGTGGAGCGTGCCTGGATCGTGCCGCCGGGCAGCCGCCTGGGGCCGCTCACCGAGGCGGAGCGCCGCCAGGTGATGGCGGCCTCACTGGTGGCCGGGGTCTATGAGAAGACCGTGGACCGCGAATCCGCCTATGAGAAGCTCAAGGCTCGGGCCGAGCCGCTCACCGCCCCCGCCCAGCCGAGCCAGGCCCCGGCCGGCGGCGGCCTGGGCGGGGTGCTGGGCGACCTCCTGGGCGGCGGCACGAGTAGCGGCGGCCGCCGGCGCGAGGGGGTGGTGGAGGCCATGGCCAAGAGCGCGGCGCGCTCGGTCGGCAGCCAGATCGGCCGCGCCATCATCCGCGGGGTGCTCGGCTCCCTGCTGGGTGGCCGGCGATGAACAAGGTGGTCCTCGACGCCGCCCACTTCGACGCCCAGGCGCGGCGCTGGGACGCCAACCCCGTCTTCCGCGAACGCGCCGAGCGCATCGCCGCCGCCATCCGCGCGCGCATCCCGCTGAACCGGGCCATGACCGCGCTGGACTATGGCAGCGGCACCGGGCTGCTGGCCTTCCTGCTCAAGGACGAGCTCGGCCACATCACCCTGATGGACAGCTCGGCCGGCATGCTGGCCGTGGCCGCGGACAAGATGGCGGCCCAGGGGGTCACCAATATGACGCTGCGCCAGGTCGACCTGAGCGCGGACCCGCCGGCAGATGAGACCTACGACCTCATCTGCACGGCGATGACCCTGCACCACATCCGCGACACGGCCCACATCCTGCAGGTCTTCCACCGGCTGCTCAACCCTGGCGGCTGGTTGGCGGTGGCCGACCTGGACCGCGAGGACGGTTCCTTCCACGGGCACGAGGTGGACGTGCACCACGGCTTCGAGCGCGAGGACCTCGCCGCGCTGGCCCGTGCGGCCGGTTTTGCCGACATCGCCTTCGACACCGTGTTCGAGATCGAGAAGGACAGGGATGGCGTCAGACACCGCTATCCGGTCTTCCTCATGACGGCACGCCGCTACTGAGGGCGACCACCTGGCGTATACTGAGCTCAGCGAGGTCTTGTCAGCGAGTCCAGGCCCATGAATGCAGTCCTCTCCCCGCCGGTGCGCCAGCACCGCATCACCCGCCGTCAATACGAGCAGATGGTCGATGCCGGCATCTTCGGACCGGAGGACCGGCTGGAACTGCTCGATGGAGAGTTGATCGAGATGGCACCCCAGAAGAGCCGGCATGCCACGGCCATCCGCCTCCTGGAAGAAGCTCTGCGCAACTGCTTTACCCAGGGGGTCGATATACGTGCGCAACTACCCCTAGCACTGGACGATCACTCCGAGCCGGAACCCGACATCGCCGTCGTCCCCGGCGGCCCGCGCGACTATCGCGATGCCCATCCGACCCGCGCCGAGCTGGTGGTAGAGGTGGCCGAGGCCACCCTGGCCTACGACCGCGGCCGCAAGCTCGCCGCCTATGCCCGCGCCGGCGTGCCGGAGTATTGGATCCTGGACCTCAACAGCGGGACCCTGGAGGTCTGCCGCCGTCCGATGGGGGAGGCCTATGGCGAGCGGCGCATCCTTTCTGCAGACGAGTCGGTCGCCCCCATGGCGCAGAACGGACGGGCGTTGCGGGTCGCCGACATCCTGCCCTGATCAGACCTTGCCCCGCGCGTAACCGGTCAACCCGGTCGCCACCCGCACGGCGTTGTAGAGCAGCCAGGAGGCCAGCCGCTCGTACCAGGGGATGCGCCGCAGGACTTGGTGATGGATGCGGTGGGTGCCCGTCTCGATCGCCCGCAGCAGGCTTGCCCGTAACTCATCGGTGAAACGCCGGTCGCGCACCACCAGATTGGCCTCGCGGGAGAGCAGCAAGCTGAAGGGGTCGATGTTGCTGGAGCCCACGGTTGCCCAGTCGTCGTCCACCACCGCCACCTTGGCGTGCAGGAAACCGGCGTGGTACTCGCGGATCTCCACGCCGTGGTCGAGGAAATAGCGATACAGGGCGCGGGCGGCCAACTTGTAGAAGGGGTGATCGGTGTAGCCCTGCATCAGCAGGGTCACGCGCACCCCGCGCCGGGCGGCGTGCACCAGCGCGTTGCGGAAACGGCGACCGGGCAGGAAATAGGCGTTGGCCAGGATGATCTCCCGACGCGCCGTGCCGATCGCCTTGAGGTAGGCCCGTTCGATGTCTCGCCGGTGGCGCAGGTTGTCGCGCACTAGGAACTCCGCCGCCTGGTCGCCGACCGGCGTGAGACTGGGCTCAACCCCCCTGCCCAGGCGCGGCCGACGCCCGAGCCGGCTCCAGCGCACCAGCCACCACAGCCGGCGCATGGCCTGCCAGATCTCGGCCACCACCGGCCCCTCCACCTGCACCGCGTAGTCATAGGCCAGCTTGGGGCCGGCGCGCGCATCGTCGACGACGTTGATGCCGCCGACGAAGCCGATGCGCGCATCGATGAGCGCCAGCTTGCGGTGCAGGCGCCGCAGCCGGTGCCGCCGTAGCCGCAGCAGCCCCAGCTCGGGCCGATAGAACATGAGCTGCACGCCGCTGCGGCGCAGTCCCTCGGCCGCCTCGGAGGGAAAATGGCGGCAGCCGAAGCCGTCGAGCAACAGACGCACCCGCACCCCGCGGCGGGCGGCGGCGACCAGGGCGTCGAGCACCTGCCGCCCGGTCGCGTCGAGCTCGAAGATGTAACTCTCCAGGTGGACCTCGTGCTGCGCCGCGGCGATGGCCGCCAGCAAGGCCGGGAAGTATTGCCGCCCGTTCTCGAGCAGGGTCAACCGGTTGCCCGTCACCAGCATGGCGGCCGGACGCAGGACGTGGGGCTTGTGTCGAGACCGGTCAGTCCAGGCCGACGCGACCCGTCCTGAACAGGATCAAGGCTGAGCAAGGACGGGGGCAGCCTGGACGCCAGCGGCAGTTTCGTGCCTGGTATCGGCGGCCTTGTGCACCAGCTGGGCGGTGAGCATGGCGTGATCCGACAGGCGGCGCCAGTTGGGGCCGTGCAGCACGTGGGCCGAGGCCACGCCGAAACCGCGCACATAGATGCGGTCGAGCGGAAACAGCGGCAACGCGGCCGGGAAGCTGCGCGCGGGCTGCCCGTGCGTGGCCTCGAACACCTCTTTGAGGCCCAGCTCGGTCGCCAGGTAGCGGCCGGCACGCTGCCGCCAGTCGTTGAAGTCACCGGCGATGATGAGCGGCGCGCTGTCCGGCACCATGCGACGGATGCGCTGCGAGAGCTGGTGCAACTGCTTGCGCCGCCCCGACTCGTTCAGGGCCAGGTGCAGACAGATGGCATGCAACGGCTGATCGAGACCGGGCACCTCCATCTCGCAGTGCAGGAGACCCCGGCTTTCGAAGGGGTGGGCCGAGATGTCCTCGTTCTCCCAGCGCAGGATGGGATACCGCGACAGGATGGCGTTGCCGTGGTGGCCGTGGTCATAGACGGCGTTGCGGCCGTAGGCGAAATCCGTCCACAGGTCGCCGGCCAGGTATTCGTGCTGGGGCGACTCCGGCCACTCCTGGTAACGGTGCTTGTGGCGCGCGTGGTGGCCCTGCACCTCCTGCAGGAAGACGATGTCGGCATTGATCGCCATCAGCCGCTCGCGCACCTCGTGCACGACCACACGCCGGTTGAAGAAGGACAGGCCCTTGTGGATGTTGTAGGAGGTGATGCGCAGCGTCGGTTTCATGGGCGCGATTTTAGCGAGGCCGCTGGCAGCGGAAAACTCGTACGCCATGACCGCACGCTCAGCCCTTGTCGCCGGCGGCAGTCGTTCTTTCGGCCTTCTTCTTGCCGACATCGACCTTGGCGTCAGCGTCCTCGCTCGTGTCGCCTGGGGTCTCGGTCGAGGCCCCGGTCTTGACCTCGGCCTTGCCGGCTGCCGGCTTGCGTGTGGCGGGGTCGATCTGCGGCGGGATGGCCTGCATGCCATGCTTGGCCATGTACTCGTTCATCTCCTTCCAGCCCTCGTAGATGGCCGATTTCGAGGCTGTCGGGTTGAGGGTGTAGCAGTCCTCCAGGCCGCGGCCGGCATGCCGGCAGGCACCGCCGATGGCCTTGCCCTCGGCCAGCACCTTGGCCGGATCGGGCAGGCCGGCACGCTCGTACAGACGGTCACAGCCGGTCAACAGGCCGAGTACGATCAGTAGGGTCAGACGTCCTTGCATATCGACAATCGCTCATTCAGGCTGTTCAACAGCATGCGGCGACACGGGATGCCGCCCCCTTGCATATCGGCAGGCTACGCAAAAAATTCAGGCAACCTCTACTGTTTTTCAGGCCGCCCGCGCACCGTTACAATGCCCGCAACGTTCACCGCCCGCTCACCATGCCCATTGGTCCATCCACACGCGGGGACGCCCTGTCCACGCCGTCTGTCCGCGGGTATGGCCGCCCCCTCGCGCCAGCGCCTAGATGACCAGCGCCTGTATCCCCTCGGCCCTCGGGCCCGGTGCTGGCATTGAAACGCCGGCCATCGAGGTGCGGCAGGTCTCCAAGCGTTTCCGACCGGACGCCCCGCCGGCCCTGGATGACCTCAGCATCACCGTGCCGCAAGGCGTCATCTTCGGCATCCTCGGGCCGAACGGGGCCGGCAAGACCACCTTGTTGTCCATCCTCTGCGGACTGCTCAAACCCACCGCAGGCAGCGTCCGCCTGGCCGGCCATGACACCCTGACGGCGGAAGTCAAGCGCATGCTCGGGGTGGTGCCGCAGGAGCCAGCCATCTACCCCACCCTGACCGGCCGCGAGAATCTGGAGTATTTCGGCCGCATGCAGGGGCTGCGGGGCGCACGCCTGGCCGAACGGGTGGAGGCCTGTCTGAAGATCGCCGAGATCGGCGATCAGGCCGACCGCCGGGTGGAGCACTACTCCGGCGGCTACAAGCGGCGATTGAACCTGGTCATCGGCCTCATCCACGAACCGCGCATCCTCATCCTCGACGAACCCACGGTGGCCATCGACCCGCATTCGCGCTCGCTGATCCATCAGCGGCTGCGCGAACTGCACGCGGCCGGGGTCACCATCCTGCTCACCACCCACTACATGGAAGAGGCCGAGCAGCTCTGTCACCAGGTGGCCATCCTGAGCCGTGGTCGCGTGGTGGTGGAGGGCGAGGTGCATGCCCTGCTCGCCCGCCACCGCGACGACACCATACAGATCACCCTGGACCGGGAAGCACCGCCGGGCTTTGCCCTCACCCTGCAACAGCTGCCGGGTGTGGGTGACGTCAGCCTGAGCGGTCTCTGCCTGGTGGCCACCGCCCCCCGCCCCACCGAGGCCGCGCTTGCCCTGCTCGAGGCCCTGCGTGCCCATGGGGTCGAGGCCGTGTCGCTGGAATACGGCCAGGCCAGCCTTGAACACATCTTCCTGCGCTACACCGGCGAGGACGCCAGGCCATGAACGGCAACCTCGCCCGCTTCGTCGCCAGTGTCATCAAGGACACCCGCATCATTGTCCGCGACCGGCAGGCGCTGATCCTGTTCTTCGTCATGCCGGTGCTGTTCGTGCTGATCCTCTCGCTGGCGCTGCGCGACGCCTTCGGTGAGCGTCCCGGCGCCACCTTTCCGGTGCTGCTGATCGCCGCCAGTGGTGACCTCGCCGGCGACACCGTGGAGGCGGGTTTCCGCGCCAACCGCCACATCCAACTCACCCGCCTGCCGGCTGCGCCGGAGGACGAGGTGCGCACCTGGCTGATCAAGGGGCGCTACAAACTCGCGATCCTGATGCCGAGCGGCGCCACCGAACAGGCCCGGCGGCGGGTGGGCGAGATCATGGCCCAGGTGCCGCCCGAGCTACGCCTGGAGCAGGTAGTCAAGGTGCGTGTACTGGTCGATCCGGCCCTGCGTTCGGATTACCGCAAGGTCCTGGAGGGCATGCTGGACCTCGCCCTGCATGGGGTCGAGATGCGGCTCGCACGCGAGCAGCTCGAACAGACCCTGCGCCTGACGCAGGGCAAGGACTACGTACCGCTGCCCGATGTCGAGCAGACCCGGCTGTTCGCCCCCCTGCCGCCGGAGCCGGTCACGCGGGGCGCCGTCGGGCCGGTGCCTACCTCGGTGCAGCAGAACGCCCCGGCCTGGACCCTGCTGGCGATGTTCTTCTTGACGGTGCCGCTGTCAGTGTCCTTCATCAAGGAGCGCGACCAGGGCAGCCTGTTCCGGCTGCAGACCATGACGGTGCCGGCCTGGGTGGTGCTGGGCGGCAAGGCCGTGCCCTTCTTCGTCATCAACCTCATCCAGATGGCCTCCATCCTCCTGGTGAGCGTGCACGTCCTGCCGCTGCTGGGCGGCGACGCCCTGGAGCTGGGTGACGCCCCCTTGGCCCTGCTGGTCACCGGCGCCTCGGCCAGCCTCGCCGCCATCGGCTTCGGCATCGCCGTGGCCATGTATGCCCGCACCACCGAGCAGGCGGCCAGCTTCAGTTCCGCCACGGTGATGATCCTGGCCGCCCTGGGCGGCATCCTGGTGCCCAAGACGGTGATGCCGCCGCTGATGCAGGACCTCGCCCAGCTCTCACCCCTGTCCTGGGGGCTTGACGCCTTTCAGGACGTCTTCGTGCGCGGCGGCGGGTTGCGCGACATTGCCCCCGAGGCGCTCGGCCTTCTCGCATTCTCGGCCGTTTGCCACGGCATCGCCATCCTGCGCTATCAGGGCAGGCTCTGATCCAGAGGGCGGAAGACTCGGCGCGGAAGACAGTCGCTTTGCGCCAGCGCGCAGCGCGGCGGTCGGGTGACACGGCTGAAGACCGGCGGCTGAGGACACAAGTCGACCCGGCGCGGCAGCAACCGTTCACGGTCCGCCGGTCATGTACAATCGTACCATTGTCTTGACGAAGCCCGGACCTGGGCGCAGCGCCGGCCGCCATGATGTCCTTACGCATGCCGTCGCGCCACCTCACCCTGGGGGTGGCGCTCCTCACGGTGCTCATCCTCTACGGTATGGCGCGGCCGGCCAAGCCGGGGCCCGAGGAGGAGGCGGCGCTGGCGGCGCGCTTCCGCTTCACGCCCATCACCATCCCCCACCCCGCGGGTTTTTTCGAGCGCGAGGTGCGCCCCGTGCATCCCAGCATGCAGCGCATCTCCGCCTGGGTCTCGGCCATGGGAGCCGCGGCCGCCCTGGGCGACGTGGACGGCGACGGGCTGCCCAACGACCTGTGTCATGTCGAACCGCGCTCCGACCAGGTGCAGGTCTTGCCGGTACCCGGCACGGGGGCGCGTTACAACCCCTTCCTGCTAACGCCCGCCCCCCTGCCCTACGATGCGACCATGGCGCCCATGGGCTGTCTCATCGCCGATCTGAACGAAGACGGGTGGATGGACTTCCTGGTCTACTACTGGGGTCGAACACCGGTGGCCTTCCTGCGCCGCGCCGGCACTCCGGCACCGTCGCCCACGGCCTACCGGCCCGTCGAGGTGGTCAGCCCCGTCGCGCGCTGGTACAGCAACGCCGCGGTGCTGGCCGATCTGGATGGCGATGGACACCTCGATCTCATCCTCGGCAACACCTATCCGGACGGCTCCCCCCTGCTCGACGCCACGGCGAGCGGGGTGATGGTCATGCCGGAGTCCACCTCGCGCTCCACAAATGGCGGGCGCAATCGGCTCCTGCTCTGGGCCGGAGCCGCCGCGGGCGACGCGCCGAGCGTGCGCTACCGCGATGCCTCAGATGCCCTGAGCGACGAGGACAGCCGCGGCTGGACCCTGGCCCTGGCGGCCGGCGACCTCGATGGTGACGGTCTGCCGGAACTGTACTTCGCCAACGACTTCGGCCCGGACCGCCTGCTCCACAACCGCTCCTCACCCGGCCGTCCGTCCTTCGTGCAGCTCATGGGCCGGCAGGGCTTCACCACGCCCAAGTCCTTCGCCCTCGGCCAGGACTCCTGCAAGGGCATGGGGGCGGACCTCGCCGACGTCAATGGCGACGGCCGTATGGACATCTATGTGAGCAACATCTCCTCGACCTGGTCGCTGCAGGAGGGCCATTTCCTCTGGCTGTCCACAGGCCGTGTGCAGGACATGCGCAAGGGTATCGCCCCCTACGTACAGGGGGCGGAAAGACTGGGGCTTTCCCGCAGCGGCTGGGGCTGGGATGCACGGCTGGCCGATTTCGACAACGACGGCGTGCTCGAGGTGATCCAGGCCACCGGCTTCGTCAAAGGCCGGATCAACCGCTGGCCGGAATTGCAGGCCCTGGGCACGGCCAACGACGCCCTGCTGCGCGACCCGCGCAACTGGCCCAAATTCCAGCCCGGCAGTGACATCAGCGGGCACGACCCGAACGCCTTCTTCGTCCGCGCCCGTAACGGCCGTTACCACGACATTGCGCACCGCATCGGCCTGGGCGTGCCCGTAGTCACGCGCGGCATTGCCATCGCTGACGTGGACGGCGACGGCGACCTGGACTTCGTCCTCGCCAACCAATGGGAAGACTCCACCTTCTATCGCAACGACGCCCCGCAGCCGGGCGCCTTCCTCGGGCTCCATCTCCTGCTGCCGCTCGACAGCGGGGCGGGCCTGGAGGTGCACGCTGGGCATCCGCGCCCCGACCTGCGCGGCACGCCCGCCATCGGTGCCGAGGCGAGCATCCGGCTGCCGGACGGACGGCGGCTGACCGCCCAGGTCGATGGTGGCAATGGCCAGTCGGGCAAACGGGCGCCGCAGTTACACTTCGGCCTGGGCGAACTGTCTCGGGATCGCGCCCTGACAGTCGACCTGCGCTGGCGCGACCGCAGCGGCGCGCTACGCACCCAAAGCCTGCAGCTCAAACCCGGCTGGCACACCCTGCTGCTCGGCGCGACGGGGTGACGCATGGGCAGCACCTTCGCCAACGCCACCCTGCTCTTCTACCCCCAGGGCGACGCCAGACGCCGGCAGATCGCCCTGTGGTACTTCACCAGCCTGATGCTGCTGTGGATCCTCGGGCTGGGCCACTGGGTGCTCGGCTTCGAGCAGGCCTGGGCGCATCCGGCCGTGTCGGTAGGCACGGCCATTGCCGTACAGATGCTGCTGGAGTGGGTGGATGCCCGCGCCAAGGGCCGGCCCCCGCGTTTCGCCGGCGGCTGGGCCAATTTCCTCAACTTCCTCCCCCCCGCCATCATCCCCGGCATGGCCCTGTCCATGCTGCTCTTCCCCGGCGAGGCCGTGTTGCCGCTCGCCTTTGCCGCCGCCTTCGCCATGGCCTCCAAGGTGCTCTTCCGCGCGCCGGTCGCACCGGGGGTGACCCAGCACATCTTCAACCCCTCCAACATCGCCGTGGTGGTCACCCTAGTGCTGTTCCACGAGGTGGTGGGTCTCACCCCGCCCTATCAGTTCACCGAGAACGTCAGCGGCCTGTGGGACTGGGGTGTGCCGCTATTCGTGCTGGCGAGCGGCATTTTCCTGCACGCCCTGTTCACCGGCCGGCTGCCCCTGGTAGCGGCCTGGATCGTCGGCTTCCTGCTGCAGGGCCAGATCCGCGCCTGGGCCTTCGACATCCCCCCGCTCGTCCCCATCCTGCCCATGACCAGCGCCGCCTTCATCATCTTCACCCTGTACATGATCCCCGACCCCGCCACCACCCCGCTCAAGCGCGAGCGGCAAATCCTCTTCGGCCTCGCGGTGGCGGCGGTCTATGGCCTGCTGCAGGCACTGCACGTGGTCTACGGGCTGTTCTTCGCCCTGGTCATCGTCTGTGGGTTGCGCGGCCTGTTCCTCTGGCTGCGGCAGCTGACTCTGCTGCTTAGACAGAGACCTTTGCGCGCCGTCTGAGAAACGACACATTCGTCATCTCCTCGACCTAACGCGCTCAGGTTGTCTGGGGCATTTTTTCTGCGTCTTGACAGGCCCCCATCTAGCCTGGCTGCAGGCAGGGGATACCTTATTGGCATGGATATTGCTAGGTAATTGCAGACAGAGATTACGGAGGATCGCCATGCCTGGACGCTTAAGTCGGATACCGATACTTGCACTCGCGCTGACATGTGGAACCGCCGGCGCGCACGTCCTCTATTTCAACGACTTCCAGTCAGCAACCAACGATGGACACTGGTCGGTCTGGCGTACCGAGGCCACCCCCACGCCCTATCCCGGCCCGGTGCCCCGCAGCTTCCTGGGCCAGTTCGGCAACGAGAGCGTGCGCTTCAGCACTGCCCTGGGTGGTTACACAGGGCAGTTGCTGCTGGAGTTCGATCTCTACCTGATCCGCACCTGGGACGGCAGCTCGAGTGGCACGCCTTTCGATTATGGCAACGACACCTTTCAGGTGAGTCTCGGCGCCGGCCCGGTTTTGTTCAAAGAGACGTTCAGCAACGGCAATCCGGCCGGACAAAGCTTCGGTTCAGCAGCGAACAATGCACCGATGACCGGGGCGGTGGAGACCTATTCTCTGGGCTACACGTTCTGGGATGGCACGTTGGGCCAGAGCTATCACCAGGATGCAGTCTACCGGCTGGCCCTGACATTCACACACCTCGATCCATCCCTACAGATCGACTTCACCGGTTTGGGGCTGCAGTCGATCGACGACGAGAGCTGGGGGCTGGACAACGTTCGCCTGACCTGGCTTGGCAGCCCCGCCGCCAGTGTACCCTTGCCCGGCATCCTCCCCCTGCTGGGTCTGGGCCTCATCGCCTTGACCGCGGTGCTCAGGCGGCGGGATCAAAATGGCAGGTACAACTCGGCGCCCACATAACCGCTGGTGCTCTCCCCCTCGGCCTTGCGTACGCCCGCCTTGACGGTGAGGTAGCTTGCCGCGCCGAGGCGTAGATTGCCCAGATAGCCACCCAACTGCCAGGCCCGGTGGTCAGGGGCGCTCAAACTGATCACCTCCGGTCCTGCGTGCCAACCCTTCGCCAGAACCGTTTGCAGGCGCAATCGGGCCCAGTGATTGCTGGAGCCGAATAGATGGCTGGCGATCAGGTTGGCCCGCCAGGCCTCAGAAATCGCGGTTTCCCCCTCGACCTGCAGCTTTCCCCGCCAGCGGTGCCCCCGGTCGCGGTTGGCGGGATCGTCCGGATCGAGATCGAGGTAGCCGTGTCGCAGCCCCAGATAGAGTCCGCCCCAGGACTGGGCCTCGGACCATTGCCAGCCCAAAGCTGCCTCCTGCCCGAGAACACGCCCCTCAATCCGGGTGACCGGGGTCGCATCATAGGTATAGCCGACGTGATCCAGCCACAGCCTGGCGACAAGTCCATTGCCCAGCGTGTACCCGGGAAGTGGAAGCACGCTGCCGACATAGGCATAGTGGCTGTCACGGCTTAACTCGGTACCGGCTAAAACGATCGCGCGTGGCGGTGCCGCGACCCCCAGCGCAGCAGGCAGGCGATCAGCAGGATTGGCAGGCGACAGCGCATGCTACGGTCAAGGGTCTTTGTGGTTGTGTAAATGTACCAGCCCACGCGGCCCGTTGTCGCCGGCATCACCGTGATCAGGCGGCGCGCGCGTAAGCCATGGGGGTTTCTGATTTCTCGACCTTGTCGGCCGGCTGACTGCGGTAGAGGCGCAGGCCGCGCACATCCTTATCCACCTGATGCAGACGCACTCATAGAAGGTGGGTCGTCATGTGGCCATGGACCTCGAGCCTCACCTGTGGCCCTTCCGGGAGTGCGATGTGGCTGAGCACGAGCCAGTCGCCAGTATCTGACTCCGGGCCCGCCAGCACGAGGACAGGCGTGGAGGCTGATTCGCCAAGCGTCACGCGTGCGGCATTCCAATGGTCGGGCGGGAGCCATTCACGCCGTGGCTGCGGCACCAGCCCAAGGCGTTGCAGCGGGGTGGGGGCTTGCTCGCTAAATCCTGACAACCACCATTGACTATCGCTGCCATAGAGAAAGGCTTCAAGTCGCTGGAGCTCCGGTTCCGGCATCTCCACGAAGCGACTGCCGAGACTGCCTATGCGCTCGCCCACGCTTCGCACCTCCAATTTGCAGGAAAGCGGTCCGTCCGGCAGCGCAAGGCTGGCGCTCAGCCTCTGGCCGACCCGCTCTGCTGTCAGCGCACCGTAGAGCCGCAGCCCCACAGGGGAGATGTCGTCCACTGTGACGGGTATGCCCTCCACCTGCGCCGCAATGGGTACCCGGAAACGGTACTCATGCCGACGGTTACGCTCCCGCAACGCGGAAAAGCGGAGCACGGACCAGGCCAGCCAGGTGTTCACGCTCGCCCAAAACACGTTCGCCCACATGCCATCGGTGGGCAGGTGTCCATAAAGGGTGTACAGAACCAGCCCAATGGGTATTGCGATCGCGTTGAAGGCAAAAAACGAGGTACTGAGGGGCAAGCCACAGATGACCTCGAGTCGCAGCAGACAGGCGTTTGTCGGTGACGACAAAACGCCGCTTGCGGAACAGCAACCCCAGGGTCGACCAGGCGAAGGCCGCGAAACGCGACAGGTTGTACTGTTCGATGAGGATACTGCGCCCATACCCCCGGGCGATCTCCTCGAAGGCAAGAAAATTGAGGAGATAGTACGGCACGAAGTACATCAAGAATTCCCCCGCCTCGACACTCAGGGGCATCATCCCCGTGGTGAGTACGAGCACGGGTGCGATGTAGAACAGGGCCTTCTGCCAGCCATCGAAATACGCCAGGGCCGTCGCCAGATAGGACAGCCGTTGTGGCAGGGTAAGCCCGCGCGCGGTCAGAATACCCTCGCGCCGCCAAACGTTCATGGCGCCGAGGCCCCAGCGGATGCGCTGCTTGAGGAAAGGCTCAAGTTTGGCCGGGGCGATCCCATAGGCCAGGGACTCGGGCAGATAGACCGAATGCCACCCCCGTTTGTGCAGGCGCAGACTGGTGTGGATGTCCTCTGTGACCGTGCCCGTTGCGAATCCGCCGATGTCGTCGAGGGCCCGACGCCGGATCACGGCGCAGCTACCGCAATAGAAGGCCGAATTCCAATAATCCTTGCCGCGCTGGATGATCCGGAAAAACAACGACTGCTCGGACCAGGCCCGCCGCTGGCGCTCATCGGTGCGGTTCTGGAAGGAGTCCAGGTTGTAGAAGTCCTGTGGGGTCTGCACGAAGGCCACCCGTTCGTCCGCGAAGAAGCCCAGGGTCTTCAGCAGGAAATCACGCCGCGGCGCGTGGTCGGCATCGAAAGTGGCGATGAAGTCGGCCCGGCTGTGCTGCAAGGCATGGTTGAGATTACCCGCCTTGGCATGGGTGTTGTCTGCGCGCGCCAGATAACGGACCCCCAGTTCCGCCGCCAGTGTCCGGACCTCCGGGCGGTTGCCGTCATCCAGCACCCAGGTCTCATGCGGATAGTCCATCGCCTTCGCGGCGATAACGGTCCTCCTTACGACGGCGATGTCTTCGTTGTATGTGGGGATGAAGACATCGACGCTCAGGCCCGATGCAGGTGTCGGGCTGAACCGCACCGTGAGACGCCAGGTCATGAAGGCATTGAGCAGCGCCGTGAAGAAACCGAACACCTCGGCTGCATAGAGCAGGCGAGAAAACACCGGGTGATCAGGATGAAAGGTACCCGTGCGCCAGTAGAGATAGATCACGCCGACGGCGAAAAAGGTGTAGAGGACGATGCGCCGCGGCAGCTCCAAAGGTTCATGTTCAGGTTTCATAGACCTCGGTCTGAATCACTCTTAATCCAATACATGCAAAATACATGCCACTTCAAAAAAACCGGCTTGGCCCTCCGACATCGACCTGGGCAACCCGCTGCCATTCCCCAAACCACGTGGCATGGCTTGGCAATTGTCAGAGCGGCGAGCCTTCAGCCACCCCGGCGCCAAAACGTTGTCGTGCAAAATTACGGCAATGAGGCGCCATGCACCGTCACATGCAGACCAAGTCTCCTGGTATCAATCGGGGTTGGCAGTGAACTAACCCACATCGGGTGTCGTTCGATTTATGGAGACCAGGCCGGATTCCTCAGAACGCCTGGGCGCTCGGCTTCATGCGCGAATTCCACGCCATGGGCTGCAAGTTCGCCATGGATGACTTCGGCCGCGGCCTTTCCTCATTCGTCCATATCAAGACACTGCCGGTGGACATCTCAAGATCGACGGCGCCTTCATACGCAACATGGGCCTCGATCGCAGTGACCGGGCAATCGTCGCGGCGGTTCAGAACCTGGCCCAGATGTTCGGGCTGAAAACGGTCGCTGAGTACGTGGAGACACAGGAACTCGTGTCCCAGCTGAGGGAGATCGGCGTCGACTACGGACAGGGCTATGCCTTTCATTGAGTCAAGTCCGAAATTTGCTGTAAATCTGCCCCGATCCGGTGAATGACGGATGGTTTTCAGCCCGAGAGGGCAACAACGTTGTTGCCCTAGATCGGA
>JAKADY010000025.1 GCA_021826065.1 Pseudomonadota bacterium | reverse complement strand
CAAGAAGGTCGTCAAGCAGTGAAGCTCGCCCAGCAGTTCATCGATTTCGTAAACAGCCCAGAGGGTCAGGCGATCTATGCCAAGTACAACTATTTCACCGAGCCGGAGGCGGCCTTCAAATGGATCGGGGCGGTCAAGCCGGTGGGCGGCGAATACGTCGTGCCCAGAGAGTGGCTGAACCTGCGCGCCACGGTCGATCCCAAGAAGGTCGTCAAGCAGTGAAGCTCCTGCCGCACGCGGGCGGGGTGCGGGCCAGCGTCGCCGCGGCGCTGGCCGTTTTGGCCATCTATGCCGGTTTGATCGTCTCGCTCCTCTGGTTTTTCGATACCGGCATCCTGCGGGAGACCCTGTTCTCCGAGCGTACCCTGTTCTCCGTGCGGCTGTCGCTCATGGCCGCCACGCTGGCGACGCTGCTGGCACTCTTCCTCGCCATCCCGGCCGCCTATGCCCTGTCGCGCTACCGCTTCTGGGGCAAGGAGGCGGCCGACACCGTGCTGGAATTCCCCATCATCGTCTCGCCGGCAGCCCTGGGGGCGATCATCCTGATCTTCTTCAACAACCCGCTGGGTGAGTGGATCCAGGAGAACGTGATCTACTTCGTCTTCGGCTTCGCCGGCATCGTGCTCGCCCAGTTCGTCACCGTACTGGGCATCGCCGTGCGCATGCTCAAGGCCGCCTTCGATGCAGTGCCGCTGGAGCTGGAGACCGTCGCCCGCACCCTGGGGGCGAGCCCGCGTTACAGCTTCTTCACCGTGACCCTGCCACTCGCCCGCAACGGGCTGATCGCCGCCTTCATCCTGGCTTGGGCCAAGGCCCTGGGCGAGTTCGGTGCCACCCTCATGGTGGCTGGCTCCATGGCCATGCGCACCGAAACCCTGCCCATCGCCATCTACATGCGGCTGTCCAACGCAGACATCGAACGCACGGTGGCCTTGATCGTTGTCCTGGTGAGCATCGGTCTGACCGCCCTGTTCACCGCGCGGCACATCCTGGGCGGGGGGCGGCGTGCTTGAGATCGAGGGGCTCGCCGCCCAGGCCGGTGGCTTTCGCCTGCAGGGCATCACGCTGCAGATAGGGGAGGGCGAATGCCATGCCGTGCTGGGGCCCTCGGGGTCGGGCAAGAGCACCTTGCTCAATGCCGTGCTCGGCACGCTACCTGTCAGCTCCGGAACGCTTCGGCTCGCAGGCGAGGACCTCACGCGGCTGCCGGTGGAGCGCCGGCGGCTTGGCTATGTGCCGCAACATCTGGGCCTTTTCCCGCATCTGATGGTCCTCGACAACCTCATCTACAGTGCCCGCGCCCGCCGCGTGCCGGCGGCTGACTACCAGCCGCTGCTCGACCGGCTGGTGGAGATCACCGGCATCGGCGCCCTGCTGTCACGGCGGATCGCCACGCTCTCCGGCGGCGAGCGTCAGCGCGTTGCCCTGGTCAGGGCACTGGTGGCCAACCCGCGCCTGGTGCTGCTCGACGAGCCCTTCACGGCGCTCAACGAGAGCCTGCGCCGGGAACTTTGGTGGCTGGTGAAAGACTTGCAACGCGAGCGAGGGCTGACCGTCATGCTGGTCACACACGACCTCACGGAGGCCTATGTCCTGGCCGATCACATCACCGTTCTGATCGAAGGTCGCCAGGAGCAGACCGGCGACAAGCGCGAGGTGTTCAACCGCCCGGCCAGTCTCGCGGTGGCGCGTTTCCTGGGGCTCAAGAACCTGTTCCCGGCCACGGTCGTGGGCACAGCCGAGGGTCGCATCGAGGCCCACTGCCCGGAACTGGGCCTGAACGTCGGGCTGGTCGGCACGGCGACTGTGGGCGAGGCGATCATGATCGGCCTGCGGCCGGAGTCAGTGGCCCTGCGCGATGCCGCGCATCTGCCACGCCCAGGCGAATGCCTGCTGCGTGGCACGGTGCGTCTCGTCGATCTGGGCAGCGAGGTGTCCATCCACCTGCACCCCGAGACGGGCGGGCCGGTCGTCGAAGCGGTGGCCTCATGGCGCGTCGTGGAGCGCTTCGGTCTGCACGATGGCCAGGCCGGTGTCAGCATGGCCCTGCCGAAGGAGCGCATGTTCTGGGTGCGGACACAATGAGCACGATAGCCCCGAGCAGAGCCCAGACGCCAACGGTGTCGCCAGTCGCGGCCATCGGCGGATCCGCCAGGATGGCCTGCGAGATCCAGGCCAGTCCTGTTCACGAAGCCCAGCTTGGACCGATCACAGCAAAGCCCGCGCTGGTCTGGCACCATCCGATCGCTCAGCCTTAGACTATCCCGACTGCCAGACCTGTGGGGCAAACACAGGCCTCCATGCCACCCCCGAACGCGTCCCCTTAACATGAAATCCTGCCTCAGCCGCCTGCACCGCACGATCGTAATCGTGTTCGTCTGGGCTGCATCCAGCGCCATGGCCGAATCGGCGACCGCGGTAGCCGCGGGTGAGACCACTGAGGGCGTTGACCCAGGAATCAGCGTCTACGCCAGCCAGCAGGTGGAATCGGCGAGCGAGGTCCTCGATCGGCTCTTCGCCAACCACCCCGCCGCATGGGCGGTCTTTCATGATCTGCTGCGGGACGCCCACGGCTTTGCCGTGTTTCCGAACCTGACCAAGGCCGGCTTCATCCTGGCGAACATCTACGGGCGCGGTGTGTTGACCTATCGCAATGAGGATGGCGGTTGGGGCCCGCCGATCCTGCTGACGCTGCAGGGGTACAGCCTGGGCCCGCAATTCGGGCTGCAGGTCAGCGACGTCCTCGTCGTCCTGAAGACCCGGCGCAGCCTGGAGGGTTTGCTCGCGGGTACACCCAGGTCGGGTATGGATGTCCTCCCGCTCGGGTCGGGCCAGCCCCCAACGCCGGATGGCGAGGCGGAGATCGTCTCCTACGCCCTGCGCCGAGGCCTGATGGTCGGCCAGTCCATCGACGAATACGTCGTGCGCATCGACGAACCCGGCAACCTGACCCTGTACGGGCAGACCCTGCCGGCGGGTGAGATCGCCCGTGGCACTCGGGTCGGACTACGGCTGCCGGTGCCGGCCCAGAAATTCGTCGAGCGCGTCAATCTACTCTCCGGCAGGCCGGCCGGCGCGATCGAGTGGCGATAGTCAGATCGTGCCCCCTCGACCGGCCGGGCGAGTGCCCTCACTCCTCCTCGGCGGCCGGCCTGAACTGGGCGGCGAGCTGCTGCTGGACGTTGGGCGGCACGGGCTGGTAGTCGACCAGCTCGAGGGTGTAGGAGCCGCGCCCGCCGGTCATGGCCTTGAGGCGTGACTGGTAGTTGTCCAGCTCGGCCAGGGGCACCAGGCCTTGCAGGATCATCATGCCGCCGCGACCGGACTCGCTGCCCGTGACCTGGCCGCGCCGGCTGGAGAGGTCGCCGCTGACGTCGCCGAAGCAGGCCTCGGGGATGGTCACCTCGATCTTGACGATCGGCTCCAGCACGATCGGTCTGGCCTGGGCGACCGCCGCCTGCAGGGCCTTCTTGCCGGCGGTGATGAAGGCCACCTCCTTGCCGTCCACGGGGTGGGTCTTGCCGTCGTAGACCGTCACGCGGATGTCCTGTAGCGGATAGCCGGCCACGGCGCCGGCGGCCATGGCCTGCCGGACGCCCTTTTCCACCGCCGGGATGAACTGGCTGGGGATGACCCCGCCCTTGACGGCGTCGACGAACTCGAAGCCGGCGCCGCGGGGCAGTGGCTCCACGCGCAGGAAGACCTCGCCGAACTGGCCGGCGCCGCCGGTCTGCTTCTTGTGCCGGTGATGGCCCTCGGCGCTCTGTGTGATGGTCTCGCGGTAGGGGATGGTGGGCGGGTGGGTGTCGACCTCCAGCTTGAACTGGCCGCGCATCTTCTCCAGCACGCGGGTGAGGTGCATCTCGCCCAGCCCGCGGATGACCGCCTCGTGGGTGGCGGCATCGTGCTCGACATGCAGCCCCGGGTCCTCGGCCGTGAGCTTGTGCAGGACCTCGGACAGCTTGCCCATGTCCGACTGCTTCTTCGGGCGGATGGCCAGGCCGAAGACGGCATGCGGGAAATCCAGCGGCTTCATGTGGATGTGGTCATCCTCGGGGGCATCGTGCAGCACCGAGTCGAAGCCGATGTCCTCCACCTTGGTGACACAGCAGATGTCGCCAGGCAGGCAGGCCCTGGTCTCGACGAGCTGTTTGCCCTGCAGCATGTAGAGGTGCCCCACCTTGAAGGGCTTTTTTCTCAGCTCGCCGATATAGAGCTGGGTGTCGGGGGTGACGGTGCCCTGGTGCACGCGGAAGACCGCCATCTTGCCGAGATAGGGGTCCATCTCGACCTTGAAGACGTGGGCCAGGACGTGCTTTTGCGGGTCGGGTTCGGCCAGGAGGGGGCGGGCCGCATCGCCTTCGCCCTTGACGAACAGGGGTGGGTTGCCCTCGGTCGGGTTGGGCAGTAGCCGCACGATGATGTCCAGCAGCTCGGCCAGCCCCGCGCCGGTACGCGCCGAGACGAAGCAGACAGGGATCAGATGCCCCTCCCGCAAGGCCTTTTCGAAGGGGGCGTGCAGTTGTTCGGGGGCGATCTCGCCCTGTTCCAGGTATAGGCCCATCAGTTCCTCGTCCACCTCCACCACCTGGTCGACGATGGCGCGGTGGGCGTCGGCCACGGATAGAAAGTCGGCATCACCGCCCGGGTTGAAGAAGCAGTCGACCACCCGGCGGCCGCCCTCAGCCGGCAGGTTGATGGGCAGGCACTCGCGGCCGAATGCGCTCTGCAGCTCAGCGAGCAGGCCGGGCAGATCGAGGTTGTCGAGATCGATCTTGTTGACGATGACCATGCGGCAGAGCTTGCGCGTTTGCGCCCAGTGCATCATGCGGCTGGCGGTCAACTCGATGCCGCGCGAGGCGTCGATCACCACCCCCACGGTCTCGACCGCGTCCAGGGCGCACAGTGCCTGGCCCATGAAATCAGGGTAGCCGGGGGTGTCGAGCAGGTGGATGCGCGTGTCGGCGTGGGTCATGTGCGCCGCGGCAAGTTTGATCGTGTGCTGGTGTTCTTTCTCGAGCGGGTCGTAGTCGCAGACGGTGTTGCCCTTCTCCACCTGACCGGCCGCCGGGATGGCACCACCTGCGGCGAGCAGGGCATCGATCAGGGTGGTCTTGCCTACACCCCCGTGGCCGACAAGGGCCAGGGTGCGGATGTTCGCGGGGGAATTCACAGTCATGCGCGGCTCCGATGCTCAAGGGTGTGACCAAAACGGCCGGGTGACCCGCCGCTGCGGCGGCGTGAGGCCGTCTATGGCATATTATCCAGGAAAGACGCGGTGCGCGCAGGCAGGCGGTGAATCCGGGCAGGGCACGGACCCGGGGTGAATGCAGGCCGCCAGCGCTACTCCGTGCCGCAGTGGTAGCGCCCGCCGTCCGTCATCAGATCCCAGAGGGGCGGGGCTACGCGTTTGATGTTCGGCAGGAACTCGTGCACGCGGCCCAGGCACGGCAGACGCTGACCGTGGTAGTCGACGAGCGGGCCGATCGGGTGGAAGGTGAGGCCAAAACGGCTGATCAGCCGGTGCAGGGCTGATTCCATGACGGCGTAGCAGTAGATCAGCCCATGCTTGTGCATGCTGCGCAGTTCGACTGCCAGCAGCCCGAGCGAGATGTGGGGCAGGATACGGCGCTCGTCGGCATCGAACGCGACCCCGCAGGGCTCGGAGATCCCCGCGGCAGTCCCGGCCTCGCCCAAGCGCCGCTTGAATGATTTGGAGACTGCAAAGCGGGAGACCTCGCCCAGTCGCATGCGCTCGTTGGGGTTCTCGATGCCTGCACCCGGATGGATGGGACAGTGGAGCTCCATGGGCAGCCGACTCGAGGGGTTGCTCGCGTCAGGCAGGATCATGCGCGCGGTGGCCGCATACAAGCCGGTGCGGCGATGCCGCAAGAGGTAGTGGTCTGCGCGCGGATCGAAGGCGTCGCGCTCCAGCCCCTCGGGGTGGTCCTCTGCACGCTCGAATCCGGTCTCCAACACATAGACCTGATAGCGCAGCCGGAACACCTCCTCGCGCAGGGCGTCGGTGTCGGCGTGGACCATCTCGAAGTAATGATCGAAGGCCGCTTTAAGATCGTTGTTCATGGCCGTGGGTGTGTTCCCTCCCGTGCCCTGACAGGTTAAATGCTCGCCGCACGGCCGTAAACCGCTGCGGTGGCCCTGTGCTGTATATCGGCAGCGAGGCGTGCGGACTGGAGCGCGCCGCGCGCGGAATCAAGCGGTCTGGTTGGGACCGGTGACCCGAGCGGTATCCCGACTCAGGTTCAACAAGGCGGCGATCTCCTCGACCGAGCGCCGCGTGGTGTCGATGACCGGGATGGCCTCGGCGCGCATCAGGGCCATGGCCTTAGCCAGCTCCTCGCGACAGGTCTCCAGACTGGCGTAGTGCGAGTTGGGGCGGCGCTCGGAACGGATCTGGGCGAGTCGCTCGGGCGCCAGGGTGAGCCCCCGCAGCCGCGCCTTGTAGGGTCGAAGACAGGCGGGCAGGCCCGGCTGCGCGAAGGTCTCCGCGGTCAGGGGATAGTTCGCCACGCGCAGACCGTACTGCAGGGCGAGGTAGAGCGCGGCCGGCGTCTTGCCGCTGCGCGACACGCCGAGCAGAATGAGGTCGGCCAGGGCATATTTGTCGGTGTTGAGGCCGTCGTCGGTGGCGAGGGTGTAATTGAGTGCATCGATGCGCGCGTGGTAGCCGGTGTGGTCTTCGATGCCGTGCAGGCGGCCGCGCAGCGGTGTGGCGGCGCGACCGAGCTCGCGCTCCAGCGCTCCGGCGAACTGGCCGTAGATGTCCAGGACCAGCGCACCGCTCGACTGCAGGAGATCGCGTGACCGGGCATCGGTGAGCGTGGAAAACACCAAGGGCTTGAGCCCGCCGGCGGCCCAGACCTCACGGACTCTGGCGGCGGCCTGCGCAGCTTTTTCCGGCGAGTCGACGAAGGGTAAACTCGTGTAGGTGAATTCGACGTCCGGAAACTGGGACAAGAGGCTCTTGCCGACGATCTCGGCGGTGATCCCGGTATGGTCGGAGACGAGGAAGACCGGTCGCGCAGGGGGCATGCAGGAACCCGCCCTGTGGGTTTAACCTAAAAACCGCAGTTGACTGCTCTTATGGCTTCGTAACAGCTCGATGATGCAAGAGATTTTGCCTCCGGTCATCCTCTCCCAGAGGGTGAACACGCTCCGCGCCCGCCTTCGGTCTTGTACGCCCGTCTGGCTGTGTTGCTCCTCCTTGCAGGGGGCCACCCTGCGGCGTCGTCGCGCCTTGCCAGCCGGGCGTACAAGCCCGCTTTCGGGCGCGTTCAACTGCGGTTTTTAGGTTTAAACCTAAAAACCGCAGTTGAACGCTCCTTTGGTCTTGTAAGGGTCTGACGCTGCACACGATTCTGCCTTCGATTGCCCTCACCCATAAGGTGAGACCGCTACGCGGCCGCCTTCCGGCCCAAGCCAGCGTCTGGCTTTGTCGCTCCTCCTTGCAGGGGGCGACCCTGCGGCGTCGTCGCTTCGCGCCAGCCACTGGCTTAGGCCGCCTTTCGGCCGCGTTCAACTGAGGTTTTTAGGTTAAACGCTGTAGAGAGGGTGCAATGGACTATATCCTGCCGTTCGAAGCCCTGTCCATGCAGGACGTGGATCGGGTGGGGGGCAAGAACGCCTCGCTGGGTGAGATGCTCCGCAACCTGGCGGTTGAGGGGGTGCGCGTGCCGGACGGTTTCGCCACCACTGCCGCGGCCTTTCGAGAATTTCTCGCCCAGGCGGGTTTGCGGGAGCGCATCGCCGCGCGGCTCGCCACCCTCGATGTCGAGGACGTCGATGCCTTGGCTGCCGCCGGGGCCGAGATCCGCGGCTGGGTGATGCAGGCGCCCCTGCCGGCCGGGCTGGAGGCGGCCATCCGTGCGGCGCATGCACGCATGTGCGAGGCGGCGGGGCGGGACCTGAGCTTTGCGGTGCGCTCCTCGGCCACGGCGGAGGACCTGCCCGATGCCTCCTTCGCCGGGCAGCAGGAGACCTTCCTCAACATCCGCGGTGCTGACAACCTGATCGACGCGGTCAAGCGCTGCTTCGCCTCTCTCTACAACGACCGCGCCATCGCCTATCGCGTGCATCACGGCTTCGATCACGCGGCGGTGGCCCTGTCTGCCGGCATCCAGCGCATGGTCCGCTCCGATCTGGGGGCGGCCGGGGTCATGTTCACCCTCGACACCGAGAGCGGTTTCCGCGACGTGGTCTTCATCAATGCGGCCTGGGGCCTGGGCGAGACGGTGGTGCAGGGGGCGGTCAACCCGGACGAGTTCTATGTGCACAAGCCCACCCTGGCGCAAGGATACCGGCCTATAGTGCGGCGCAAGCTGGGCGACAAGGCGATCCGTATGGTCTTCACCGACGAGGCGGCGGCGGAGCGCTCGACCCGTGTCGAGGACGTGCCGGAGGCCGACCGGCAGCGCTACTGCCTGACCGATGACGAGGTCCTGGAACTCGCCCGTTACGCCGTGGCGATCGAGCGCCACTATGGCCGGCCCATGGACATCGAATGGGGCCGCGACGGCCTCGATGGTCGGCTCTACATCCTCCAGGCCCGGCCGGAGACGGTTGAGTCACGCGCCGGTCAGGTACAGACCCAGTATCAGTTGCTGGAACACGGACGGGTGCTGGCGGTGGGCCGCGCCATCGGCAGCCGCATCGGCCAGGGCCGGGCGCGGGTCATCCGCTCGGCGGCTCAGATGAACATCCTGCAGCCGGGGGAGGTCCTGGTCACCGAGATGACCGACCCCGACTGGGAGCCCATCATGAAGCGTGCGGCGGCCATCGTCACCGACCGGGGCGGGCGCACCTGCCACGCCGCGATCGTCGCGCGGGAGCTTGGCGTGCCCGCGGTGGTTGGCACCGGGGAGGGCACGCGCAGCATACCGGATGGGGCTGAAGTGACCGTGTCCTGCGCGGAAGGCGAAGACGGCCGCATCTACGAGGGCCTGCTGCGCTTTGAGCGGCGCGAGGTGTCCATGCAGGCCATGCCGCAGATCCCGGTCAAGATCATGATGAACGTCGGCAACCCCGAGCAGGCCTTCCACTTCGCCCTGCTGCCCAACGCGGGGGTGGGGTTGGCGCGGCTGGAATTCATCATCAACACCGCCATCGGCGTCCACCCAAGCGCCGCCCTCGACTACCCGAACCTGCCGGCTGATGTGTGCCAGGCGATCACCACGCGCATGCGCGGTCATGCCGACCCCGTCGGCTTCTATGTCGACAAGCTCGCCGAGGGCATCGCCACCATCGCCGCCGCCTTCTGGCCCAAACCGGTGATCGTTCGCACCTCGGACTTCAAGTCGAACGAATACGCCAATCTGATCGGCGGTAGGCTATACGAGCCGCAGGAGGAAAACCCCATGCTGGGTTTCCGCGGCACAGGCCGCTACATCCACCCCAAATTTCGCCGCGCCTTCGAGCTCGAATGCCGGGCGCTCAAGCGGGTGCGCGAGACGATGGGGCTTGCCAATGTCGAGGTGATGCTGCCCTTCGTGCGCACCCTGGCCGAGGCCGACGCCGCGCTGGAGGTGCTGGCCGAGAATGGGCTCAAGCGCGGCGAACAGGGCCTCAGGCTGATCATGATGTGTGAGATCCCGTCCAACGTCCTGCTCGCCGAGGACTTCCTGCAACGCTTCGACGGCTTTTCCATCGGCTCGAACGACCTCACCCAGCTCACCCTGGGGCTCGACCGGGATTCCAGCCTGGTGGCGGAACGTTTCGACGAGCGCGACCCGGCGGTCAAGCGGCTACTCGCCCAGGCCATCGCCGCCTGTCGGCAGGCCGGCAAGTACGTGGGCATCTGTGGTCAGGGGCCGTCGGACCACCCCGATCTGGCCGAGTGGCTCATGCGTGAGGGCATCGACAGCCTGTCGCTCAACCCGGACACGGTGGTGGGCACCTGGCTGCGCCTGGCCGGCAAGGCCGGGTCGTGACGCCCTGCGAGCAGCGCGTCAGCCGGCCTTGAGGCAGCCCAGGCCTCGCCCGGCGAGCAGACACAGCCGTTTGAATCCCTCGTAGGTGGAGGCGTCGAGCCGGCAGCCGGCGCGACCGCTATCGGCGTAGATCAGACCGAACGGCTTGTCGCCCACGAACAGCGACATGGCGAAGAATTCGCCCTCGCCGATCATGGCCTTGAGTTCCGGCCGGACCATGGGCCAGTAGCGCGCCTGGTTCTCGGCGTTGAGCCAGACCCCCTGCATCTTGGCCATGAGGCGCCCAAAGAGGTCCGGCGACTGCAGGGGGAACTCCAGGTGGCGCAGCGGCTCGTGCGTCGGCACGCCCAGGGTGAAACGGCTCTTGACCCGCTGACCGTCGGGCGTGACCATGGCGAAGACCACGCGCGAGAGGCCGAGCCCGTGATGCAGCCCCTTGAGCACCAGGGCCAGCATCTGGTTGAGGTTGAGGCTGCCGTCCAGGTGCCGTTCGATCTCCTGCACGGCGACCTTGAGCGCGGCCGGGTCCGGCGTGGGGCAGGCGTCCTCTCTGGCCGTCTGCAGCTCGCTCGCAGGCGGTGACGCGGCCGGGGCAGGGGGCGGTGCCGAGGGCGCAGCCTTCACAGCGGCGGGTTGTGTCTCGGCCGCCGCCGGTTCGTGCGGCCAAGTCCCCGGCAGCATGGGCAACCAGGCGGCCGCCGGCGGCGCCGGTATCCAGGCGCCGTGGTGCGCGACACGCACGGCATTGCGGTGCACGGTGCTGACCACCACCTCGACGGGTGTGCCCTCGATGCCGGCCAGGGCCTCGTAGTCTGCCATGAGCTTCTCGTCCCACCAGCCGTGCCGGCTGCGGTGGGCGATGTCCAGACAGGCGCGCAGGATGACGTTGCGCGAACGCTCTGCATAACGCGCATCGAGCATGTCGCGGATCACCTCCGGGATGCGCCAGGCCTCGAGCAGCATGAGTCGCAGCGGTTCCAGCTCGAACCCAAGGGCCTGACGCTCGGCCGCCTGTGGTTCCATGACGCGCCGCAGCCGCGCGAGCTAGCGTGCGGTATCGGGGGCGTCCAGCCAGAACAGGAATTCCGGCGCGTAGTAGAGCAGGGCGGCCACCTCCACCTCCTCGGCGCGCACATCGGTGTGTAGCACGGCAAAGTCGCGCGCCTGCCAGGCCGCGTGCTGGGCGAGCCGCAAGAGCCGGTAGAGGGAGGCGAGCGAATCGGGCTGTCGGCCGATCGGGGTCTCCTCAATGACGGGAAAGTCGGTGACCTTGTCGAGATAGATGCCGAGGCCCTGCATCATGATGGCGTGCTCGACTGTGGCCACCTCATTGCCGAAGTGGCGGCTGACCCGGTTGTTGGCCAAATAGATCAGGCGCAGGCTGGCGAGCGGATCGGCCAGCACCAGCGCCGTAACCTCGCGGACCCCGAGCTGGTCCAGCCGGTCCTTCAAGGCGCACAGGGCGGTCTTGGTATGGCGGAAGACCGGCGTCTGTCCCGGTTGTAGACGTCTGAGCCAGTCCTCCAGGGTCAGGGTATGCGCCACAGCAGCAACCTCGAACGACTCAGATCGTCCAGCGCGATGACGCGATCCGGCGCAACGCCAGGGACCTCGAAACTGTTGCTGATGAGCAGGCTGCCCGGCCGCATCTCCCGGCATGCCTTGTCCCACAGACGCGCCATCGGTGCCGGCGAGAGATAGGCATAGACGACGTCGAAGCGCGAGAGGTCCTGATCCCACAGACTGCCCAGCGCGATGCGCGCGCGCCTGTCCAGACGCAACCGGCTGACCAGCCAATTGAGCGGGGCCGCCTCCACGCCGTGCAAGACGAGGTCGGGCCGCAGGCGGGCAAGGCCTGCTAGGGGACCGCCCAGGCCGCAGCCCAGGTCGATGAGGCGCAGTCCCGGCCGCTCGGGTATGCATCGCGCCAGGGCAGCGACCGCCGGGCGACTGGAGAGAAACAGGGGCACGCGCGTACGCAGGCTACCCAGCGAGGTCAGGGCAAGGGCGATGAAGGCGACCATCGCCCAGAGCGGCTCGATCTCGCTCGAGAGGGCGAGGCCCAGCAGCGGGAAAAAGAACAGATTGATCGGTTGCCACCAGCGCGGCAGACCTAGCCCACGCGTGACGGCCCAGGCCGTCAGACCCTCTATCCAGGTGAGCGCAGTCAGACTCAGGCCACAGGTACTGCCTACCCCGTGGCAGACAGCGAGGATGAAGGCCCAGATCGGCAGATGTAGGCCCAGGGCGGGGATGGCCGGGGGCAGTCGGCGTAAATTGCCTGCAAGCCAAGCGGCGCGCGCCATGCCCGACGCCGCTGGGTGCGAGGCTTCGACTTGGGCAGCGCTGCGGGGTTCAGCGTTTGCCATTATCCAGCCGCTCCTTGACCTCTTGCGCCGTCGTCGCCTCGACCTCGCGGCCTTCCTTGGCGATGGCCTCCTCTGCCTTCTTGTTCATGACGATGATGGAGATGCGCCGGTTGACGGGCGAGTTGGGATTGTCCTTGTCGAACGGCACGGCCGAGCCCAAGCCAACCACGCGCATGATCTTGCCCTCCTCGAGACCGCCGGCCACGAGTTCCCGCCGCGAGGCGTTGGCACGGTCGGCGGAGAGCTCCCAGTTGCTGTAACCACGCTCGCCGCTGGCATACTGCACCGCATCGGTGTGACCTGAGAGGCTGATCTTGTTGGGCAGCTCGTTCAGCGTCCGGCCGATCTCACGCAGGATGTCGCGGGTGTAGTCCTTCATCACCGCGCTGCCCGAATCGAACATGGGCCGGTTCTGCTCGTCGACGATCTGGATACGCAGCCCCTCGCTGGTGATGTCTAGCTTGAGCTGGCGCTTGAACTGTTTGAGCTTGGGGTTGTTCTCGATCAGCCGCTCGAGCTTCTGCTTCATCTCGGCGAGCTTCTGCGCCTCGATCTTGTCCAAGGTCTTTTTGGCCAGTTCGGGGTCGATCTCACCGTGTTTGACCTGACCCGTGCGCCGGGTCAGGTCGTTGCCGCCGCCTTTGATGATGCTGGTGGCATCGCCCGAGCCCTCACCGCCCGAGAGGGCGACCTTGAGCGGGGTGTTGAAGTAGTCCGAGATTCCCTGCCGGTTGGCCTTGGTGGTGGAACCGAGCAGCCACATCAGCAGGAAGAAGGCCATCATCGCCGTGACGAAGTCGGCGTAGGCGATCTTCCAGGCGCCGCCGTGGTGGCCGCCGCCGCCCTTCTTGATGCGTTTGATGACGATGGGTCTTTGTGAGTCGTCGGACATGGTCAGAGGACTGAGGACAGAGGACTGAGGACAGACGGCAGGAGACTGAAGACAGAGGACAGAGGACTGTCAGGGGCACGCTGCCGGGTCGGGTAGCGAGTTGGATCCGCGAAAGGCCATCGAACGATCGGCGGCATCACTTGCCCTTGCGCGACTTGATGTCGTCCTCGAGCTCGCGGAAGCTGGGGCGCTCGTTCGAGTAGAGCACTTTGCGGCCGAACTCGACCGCGACCTGCGGCGAGAAGCCGTTGAGCGAGGCGAGCAGGACGACCTTGATGGTCTGCAGCACTTTGGCCGATTCGTTGGCCTTGGTCTCCAGCACACTGGCCAGCGGGGCCATGAAGCCGTAGGACAGCAGGATCCCCAGGAAGGCGCCGACCAGGGCCTTGGCGATGAGCGCCCCCAGCTCGGGCGGGGGCAGGTGCAGTGAACCCATGGTGATCACCACCCCCATCACCGCGGCGACGATACCGAAGGCAGGCAGGGCATCCGACATCTTCGCCACGGCGTGCGACAGGTGCATCTCCTCGTGGTGATGGGTCTCGATCTCGTTGTCCATCAGGTTCTCGATCTCCAGCGCGTTGAGGTTGCCACCCACCATCAGGCGCAGGTAATCAGTGATGAACTCGACGACGTGATGGTTGGCCAGGATGGTGGGATATTTGGTGAAGATCGCGCTCTTGTCCGGCTCTTCCACGTCGGACTCGAGCGACATCAGGCCCTCCTTGCGCACCTTGGCCAGCAGCTCGAACAGCAGGGCGAGCAGCTCCATGTAGAAGGCGCGGGTGTATTTCGAGCCCTTGAAGCAGCTCACCAGTCCGGAGATGGTGTGTTTCAGGGCGGGCGCACTGTTGGCGGCGATGAAGGCACCGAGCGCGCCGCCGAAGATCATGATGAACTTGGTCGGCTGGATCAGCGCGGCGACCGGTCCACCGATCGCCACATAAGCGCCAAATATGCATCCGAGGGCCACAAGCCAGCCGACGATGACCATCATGGTGAGAACGCTCCTTATCCGATCATTCGTTTTTCACACAGTATTGTTGTACGGGCTGGAACGTCAGACGGTGACAAGGGCAGGGTCCATGTCTGGCCAGGGCTGCCAGGTGATCCGGTGTCGGATAGCCCGCATGCCGTTCGAAGCCGTACTGCGGGTAGATATCGGCCAGGCGGCGCATTTCTTTATCCCGTTCCGTCTTGGCCAGGATGGAGGCGGCGGAGATGGCGGGTTCCAGGTCATCGCCGCGCACGATCGCGCGCGCGGGCATGGCGAGCGGCGGGCAGCGGTTGCCATCGACTAGCACCAGTGATGGCGGCACGGACAGCGCCTCCACCGCGCGCTGCATGGCGAGCAGGCTGGCGTTGAGGATGTTGAGCTGATCGATCTCGGCCACGCTGGCCCAGGCCACCGACCAGGCCAGGGCATGGCGCCGGATCTCATCGGCCAGGCGGACGCGGTTGGCCGCAGAGAGCTTTTTCGAGTCCTTGAGGCCGGGAATGGGGCGCTGTGGGTCGAGGATGACGGCGGCGGCACAGACCGGACCGGCGAGAGGGCCGCGGCCGGCCTCGTCCACCCCGCAAACCAGGGGGTGTTGGTGGCGGTTCATGTGAGATAGGGGGCCAGGACCTGTGCAATGAGCCGCGGGGTGTCGCGCCTGAGGCTCGCACGCAACTGCGCGAACTCGGCGCTCATGGCCTGCCTGGCCCCCTTGTCGGTCAGCAGGGACAACAGCGCCGCAGCCATCGTCTCTGGTCTGGCCTGCTCCTGTAAGAGCTCGGGCACGATGAACCGGCCGGCGAGGATGTTGGGCATGCCCACGTAGGGCAGATAGGCCTGACGCTTCATGATCTGATAGGTCAGCCAGGGTACCCGGTAGGTGATCACGTGCGGGCAGTCGAGCAGGAGGGCCTCCAGTGTGGCCGTGCCGGAGGCGATGAGGGCGACGTCGGCGGCCTGCAGGGCGTCATGGGCGTGGCCGTAGAGGATGCGCAGCGGCAGCGCTTGCGCCTTGCACTGGTGCACAGCCTGTTCGAACAGGTCGCGTGTCTCGCGGCTGGCCAGGGGGACCAGGAAACGCACGCCTGGGCGTTCATCCAAGATCCGCATGGCCGTCTCGACGTAGAGACGGCCGAGGGCCTCGAGCTCGCTGCGCCGGCTGCCGGGCAGCAGGGCCACGTACTCGGCCGACGGTTGCAAGCCCAGGCGCGCGCGGGCGCTCGCACGGTCTGGAGAGGGCAGGGCATGGGCGAGGGGGTGACCGACATAGGTGGCGGGGATGCCGGCGCGGCGGTAGGTCTCCTCCTCGAAGGGGAAGATGAGCAGAGTGTGCGTCGCCGCCCGGCGCACATGCTTGAGCCGGCTGCGGCGCCAACCCCAGACAGAGGGGCCGACGAACTGCACGGTGGGGATGCCGGCGCGGCGCAGGGCGGTCTCCAGTGTGAGGTTGAAGTCGGGTGCATCGACCCCGATGAACAGCCGCGGCGGTGCGGCGAGCAGCTGGCGCTTGAGACCGCGTCGGATGGCGAGGATGCGGCGCAGATTGGACAGGGCCTCGACATAGCCGCGCACGGCCAGCGTCTCCATGTCGTAGAGTGTGCGGGCGCCGCGGCCCTGCATGCGCGGTCCGGCGATGCCGTAGAACTCGGCTGGCAAGCCGGCCTCTTGCACCGCCTGGATGAGCAGGCTGCCCAGCAGATCGCCGGAGGGCTCACCGGCGACGATGGCGATTTGTGGGTGAGAGGAGAGGAGTGAGGGCTGAGGGGTGGGCGTCGCGGCTGACCGCGGCATCGCAAGCATCAACAGCGGGCCTCAACGGATGATGCCGCGGCCTGAAACGGCCAGGAAATCGGCGAGCGGTTTGAGTACGGGATGCTGGCCGGCCTCGGCCTCGATGCGCTGGCGGGCCTCGGTGAGCCCCAGGCCGGAGCGGTATAGGGTCTTGTAGGCGCGTTTGATCGCGCTGATCGCCTCGGGACTGAAGCCGCGCCGGCGCAACCCCTCGCTGTTGATGCCATGGGGTGTCGCCGGATTTCCCGCGGCCGTGACGAAGGGCGGGACGTCCTGCCGCACCACGCTGGCGATGCCGGTGATGACGTGCGCGCCGATGCGGCAGAACTGATGCACCCCGGTGAAGCCCCCCAGGATGGCGTAATCGTCGATCAGGACATGGCCGGCCAGGGTGGCGTTGTTGGCGAAGATGGTGTGGTTGCCCACCACGCAGTCGTGCGCGATGTGCACATAGGCCATGATCCAGTTGTCGTTGCCGATGCGGGTCTCGCCGCGGTCCTGTACGGTCCCGGTGTTGAGGGTGCAGAACTCACGGATGGTGTTGCCGTCGCCGATGATCAGCCGTGTCGGTTCGCCGGCGTACTTCTTGTCCTGCGGCGCCTCGCCCAGGCTGGCGAAGGGATAAATGCGATTTCCCCGGCCCAGGCGTGTGTGGCCGGTGATCACGACATGCGCCCCGATCTCGCAATCGTCCCCGATCTCCACGTGTTCGCCGATCAGGCTGTAGGCGCCGATGCGCACATTGGCGCCGAGCCGGGCGGCCGGATGGACGATGGCCGTGGGGTGGATCATTTCAGAGGAGGGGGGACTAAAGACTGAGGACTGAAGGCTGAAGACGGAGGACTAAAGACAGAAGACTGTTCGAGTGACAGCGTCACGTCGGCCACCCGCACAGTCTTCCGTCCTCTGTCTTCGGTCATCAGCATTCCGTCCTCTGTCCTCTGTCCTCTGTCTTCAGACCCCTGAGCGTGCACATCAGCTCCGCCTCGCAGGCGGTCTGGCCATCGACCAGGGCGCGGGCCTCGAACTTCCAGATTCCCCGCGTGTGCCTCAGGATGCGCGCCTCGAGCCGCAGCTGGTCGCCGGGCAGGACCGGGCGCTTGAAGCGCGCGTTGTCGATCCCGACGAAATAGATGACCGAGTCGTCCCCGCCCTCCTGGCCCGAAGACTTGAAGGCCAGCAGCCCGGCGGCCTGGGCCAGCGCCTCGATGATCAACACCCCCGGCATGATCGGGTGATGCGGGAAGTGTCCCGGGAAGAAGGGCTCGTTGATGGTGACGTTTTTCAGCGCGACGACATGCTCGCCCGGGACGAGCTCCAGGACGCGGTCGACCAGCAGAAAGGGATAGCGGTGCGGCAGGTGCCGCATGATTTCGGCGAGTTCCATTGCGGGATCGGTTCTTGCGATGAAGTTTGGGCGTAGGAAGCGGGTTGCGCGTTATTGTCGTTGGATTCTGTTGCAGATCGAAGGCCCTACTCTGGTGATGGGCGTTTCCGTGCGGCGAGTTCGCGCTCGAGCGCCCGGATGCGCTCGCGCATGTCGGCCAGATGTCTCAGCTGGGCGGCGTTGCGCAGCCATTCGGCGTGCGGCATCTGCGGCATGGTCGAGGTGTAGACGCCGGGCTCAGGCAGGGACTTGCCGATGAAGGAGGCCCCGGAGACGGTCACGTGGTCGCCGATCTCGATGTGGCCGAGGATCATGGCCGCCCCGCCGATCAAGCAATGCCGGCCGATGCGGGTGGAGCCGGCGATACCGGCGCAGCCGGCGATGGCCGTGTGCTCGCCGATGACGCAGTTGTGCGCGATCTGCACCAGATTGTCGATGCGCACGCCGGTGCCGATGACGGTGTCGTCCAGGGCCCCCCGGTCGATCGTGGTGTTGGCGCCGATCTCCACGTCGTCGCCGATAACCACGCGTCCGATCTGCGGGATCTTGATCCAGCGGCCGTCCTCCCGCGCGTTGCCAAAGCCGTCGGCGCCGATCACGCAACCCGGGTGCAGGATCACGCGGTCGCCGATCTCGCAGTCGTGACAGATGGTGACCCGGGCATGCAGGACACAGTCCCGGCCGAGCCTGACGCCATCGCCCAACACGCAGAGCGGACCGACGCGGCTGCCGGGGCCGATGCGCACCCCGGCGCCGATGACACAGCCGGCGGCCACACTCACCCCGGGGCCGAGCTCGGCATTCGGGTGCACGCTGGCCGTGGGATGCACGCCGGGCTCGGGCGCGGGTTCCGGGTGTAGGAGGCCGACGGCTCGGGCGAAGGCGGCATGTGCGTTGCTGCTGACCAGACAGGGCCGGCCGTCCAGGGCCTCAGCCAGTTCGGGCGAGATGATCAAGGCCCCGGCGCGGGAGGCACGCGCGGCCTCGAGTTGCTTCCGGCCGAGGGCGAAGCTCAAATCGTCGGGTCCGGCCTTGGCTAAGGACGCTGCACTCTGCACCCGAGTCGCCGGGTCACCGCGGATCTCGCCGCCGAGACGGGCCTTGAGCTCGGCCAGGGTCAGGCCTGCGCCAGTCATATCGGGGCCTAGCGGTCCAGCAGACGGATGACGCGATCGGTGATGTCCACCCGCGGGCTGGCGTAGACGACGTTTTCCAGGATCAGGTCGAACTTCTCCCGCTCGGCCAGCTCGATGATGGCCTTGCGCGCACGTTCGTGCACGGCGGCGAACTCCTCGTTCTTGCGCTGGTTGAGGTCCTCGCGAAACTCGCGCTGCGCGCGCTGGATGTCGCGGTTGAGGTTGGCCAGCTCGCGCTCTCGCCGGGTGCGCTCGGCCTCGGCCAGGGTCAGGCCCTCCTTCTCCAAGAATGCCTGCAGGTCGCGGGCCTGCTTGATCTGTTTCTGGATCTCCTGTTCGCGGTTGGAGAACTCGCGTTCGAGCTTCTTCTGCGCACGGATGGCCAGTTGCGACTCGCGGAAGATGCGGTCGGTGTTGACGAAACCGATGCGCGTCTCGTTGGCCCAAACGGGGCCGGTGAGCAGCAGGGGGAAGAGGAGCAGCAGACAAAGGCGTTTCATGACCAATCCTCAGAAGACATTGCCCAACTGGAACTGGAAGGCCTGTTTGCGGTCGTCCGGCTGGGTCTTGAAGGGGGCGGCGAGCGACAGCTTGATCGGTCCGAAGGGCGAGTACCAGGTCACGGCGATACCGCCAGAGTAACGCAATTCGCTGAGCGAAATCTTCTTGTAGCGGCCGAGATAGTCATCCGGGCCCCAGACCCCGCCGGCGTCGATGAAGGCGCTCAGGCGCAGGCTCTTGTCCTTGCCGGCGCCGAGCACCGGGAAATAGAGCTCGGCATTTCCGACCAGGCGCTTGTCGCCGCCGAGCGAGAAGGGCCGGTTGCTGCTGTCCAGGCCTTGGGGCCCCAGGGTGCCCGAGTCGAAACCGCGCACCGAGCCGATGCCGCCGGCGAAATAATTGCGGAAGAAGGGCAGGGGCTTGCCGCCGTAGCCGCCGCCCCAGCCGATCTCGCCGTTCAGGGCAAGGCTCACGGTGCTGGTGAGCGGCCACCACCACTGGTGCTGGTAGGACAGCTTGTAGTACTTGAGGTCGCCGACGGGTGTGCCGGTCTCGCCATAGATGCGCTGCAGGGTCCCCTTGGTCGGGTAGAGGATGCTGTCGCGGCTGTCGCGCGCCCAGCCGATGTCGAGCCGCAGGGAATCGGTGGTCACGCCGGCGGCGCTGCCACCGAACTTGATGGCGAAGTCCTTGTATTGCTGCGGGCTGTTGGGATAGAGCGTTAACTCATAGCGCTCGATAGCCGCGCCCAGCTGCAGGGAGTCGTATTCGGTGAGCGGCAGCCCCAGGCGCAGGCCGGCACCCAGGGTGGAGGTGCTGAAGGTCGACACCGCGTCCAGACGGTCGGTGTCGACGTCGCGCCGGTAGAGGTCATAGCCCAGGCTCACCCCGTCGGGGGTGTAATACGGGTTGGTGAAGGACAGGGAATAGACGGTGTTGACGCTGCCGCTGTTGATCTGCGCGGCGAGCCGGTTGCCCGTGCCGAACAGGTTGTTCTGCGAGACGGAGGCCGACAGCACCAGCCCCTCGGAACTGGAGAAACCGGCCCCCAGCATGAGGTTGCCGGTGGGCCGCTCGGTCACTGAAAGATTGAGGTCGACCTGGTCGGTCGCCTCGGGCACGATCGGCGTCTCCAGGTTGATGTCGCTGAAATAGCCCAGGCGCTCAACCCGCTCGCGCGAGCGTTTGATCTTGTCGGCGGCATAGAGTCCGCCCTCGAGCTGGCGCATCTCGCGGCGGATCACCTCATCGCGCGTACGGGTGTTGCCGCTGATGTTGATGCGGCGGACATAGACCTTGCGGCCCGGGTCCATCAGCAGGGTGAGCCCCACCTCCCGCTTGTCCTTGTCCAGCTCAGGCGCGGCGTTGACGTTGGCAAAGGCATAGCCATCGTTGCCCAGGCGGTCGCTGATGCGGTTGATGGATTCGTTGAGCTGTTCGCGCGAGAAGAAGTCGCTCGCCTTTAGGCTCACCATCTTGGCGAGCTCGGGTTCCGGGATCACCAGGTTGCCGGCGAACTTGACCTCCGAGACCTTGTAACGCTCGCCCTCGTTGATGTTGATGGTGATGTAGATGTCGCGCTTGTCGGGGGTGATGGAGACCTGCGTGGACTCGATGGCGAATTCGAGAAAACCCCTATTGAGATAGTGCGAGCGCAGGGTCTCCAGGTCTGCCGCGAGTTTCTGACGCGAGTACTGGTCGTTCTTGGTGAACCAGGTGAGCCAGCCGGGCGTGGTCAGGGTGAAGAGCTTGAGCAGTTCCCGCTCGCTGAAGGCCTTGGCGCCGACGATGTTGATGCCACGGATCTTCGCCACCTCGCCTTCGCTCACCTCGAAGGTGATGGCGGTGCGGTTTCGCTCCAGGGGCGACAGGCGCGTCTTCACCTGGGCGGCATACATCCCGCGGTTGAAATACTGCCGCTTGAGTTCCTGTTCGGCGCGGTCGAGCAGCGACTGGTCGAGGATGCGGCCCTCCGCCAGACCCAGGTCCTTGAGGCTTTTGAGGATGTCGTCCTTGTTGAACTCCTTCATGCCCGTGAAGCTGATCTGGGCGATGGCGGGACGCTCTTCGAGGAAGACGATCAGCACATCGTTTTGCACCTCCAGCCGCACGTCCTTGAAGAACCCCGTGGCGTAGAGGGCGCGGATGGCCGCCGCCGCGCGCTCCGGATCGAGTGTGTCGCCGACCTTGACGGGCAGGTAGCTGAAGACGGTGCCTGCCTCGGTGCGCTGGATGCCCTCGACGCGGATGTCCTTCACCTGAAAGGGTTGGAAGGCATGGGCGGGGGCGCTGAGCAGGGCAACGATGAGCGGGAGCGTTCTTGTTTTCATCGAATCAACGGGAGATGAGCCTGAACAGGTCGTTGTAGAGCGCGAAGAACATCAGAAAGCCGATCAGGACGATGCCCACGCGTTGCCCGATCATCTGGATGCGCTCGGAAACTGGCCGGCCGGTGGCCAGCTCGGCGAAATAATACAGTAAATGCCCCCCATCAAGGATGGGCACCGGCAGCAGATTGAGCACGCCCAGGCTGATGCTGATCAGGGCCAGGAAGGTGATGAAGGGCACCAGTCCTGCGCTGGCCGTCTGCCCGGCGTAATCGGCGATGGTGATGGGGCCGGAGAGGTTTTGCAGCGACACCTGGCCGATCACCATGCGACCCAGCATCTCCAGGCTGAAGACCGCCAGCTCCCAGGTCTTCTGCACACCGCGCCAGAGGGCGGGCAGGAGGTCGTAGCGCACCTCGGTCTGCAGCGACTCCAACACCCCCGGCTCCAGCCTCGGGCCGGCGCCGATACGGCCCACGGTCTGCCCGCCCTGGGTCACGCGCTCGGGGGTCAGGACGATGGTCAGGGACTCGGCGGCACGCGCAATCTCCAAGCGGACGGGCTCGCCCGGCCGCGCGCGGATCGCCTCCACCACCTCGTCCCAGCGGGTGACCGGGCGGTCATCGACCGCGACGATCCGGTCGCCGGCGCGTAGCCCCGCACGTTCGGCCACACCACCCGGCTGCAGCTCGCCGATGACTGGCATGACTGGCGGCGTATAGCGCTGCAAGCCCACCTGTCGCAGCGGGTCGGTCTCGAAGGCCGCACGGTCGATCGCAGCGAGATCCAACCGGCGGAAGGCGATGTAGCCATTGGCGTCACGGGTTTCCAGCTCGAGCCGGTCGCTGCCGAGGCCATGCCGCAGTAGCAGGAGATGGAAGTCCTGCCAGCTCTCGACGCGCTCGCCGTTGATGCGGACGACCTCTTCGCCGGCACGGATGCCGGCCACCGCGGCCGGCGAGCCGGCCAGGGGCTCGCCCAGCAGGGGCTTCAAGGCCGGCACGCCGGTGGCATAAAGCCCCCAATAGAGCAGTACAGCCAATAGCAGGTTGGCGGCCGGCCCGGCGGCGACGATGGCGATGCGACGCCACACGCCCTGCCGGTTGAAGGCATAAGCCTGTTCCTCTGGGGGTACCGGCCCCTCGCGTTCGTCGAGCATCTTGACGTAACCGCCCAAGGGAAAGGCGGACAGGGCCCACTCGGTGCCGCTGGCGTCGCGCCGGCTCACCAACACACGGCCGAAACCCACGGAGAAGCGCAAGACCTTCACCCCGCACAGGCGGGCCACCGCGTAGTGGCCGTACTCGTGCACGACGATGAGCAGGGCCAGGGTGAAGACGAAGGCGAGGAGGGTGGTCATGCGTGCTGGGCGATCAGTGCTGCAGTGTAGGCACGGGATTCCTGATCGAGGGCAACGAGTGCGTCGAGTTCCTCGGCCGGGCGATCGCCGAGGCGGTCCAGGCAGCGCTCCAGGGTCTGGGCGATGGCCGGGTAGGGGATGCGGCGGTCGAGAAATGCCTGCACCGCTACCTCGTTGGCGGCGTTGAGCACGGTCGGCGCCGCACCCCCGGTCTCGAGCGCACGATAGGCCAGGGCGAGACAGGGGAAGCGGCGGGTGTCCGGGGTCTCGAAGCTCAACTGGCCCAGGCGCGGCAGATCGAGCCAGGGCACACCCGCCTCGATGCGGTCGGGATAGGCCAGGGCGTGCGCAATGGGGGTGCGCATGTCCGGGTTGGAGAGTTGGGCGAGGACCGAGCCATCCATATACTCGACCATGGAGTGCACGATGCTCTGCGGATGGATCACCACCTCGATCTGATCGGCCCGCGCATTGAACAGCCAGTGCGCCTCGATCACCTCCAGCCCCTTGTTCATCATGGTGGCCGAGTCGACCGAAATCTTGCGGCCCATCACCCAGTTGGGGTGTGCCACCGCCTCGTCGGGGGTGACCGTTGCCAGGGTCTCGATCGGTCGGGTGCGGAAGGGGCCGCCTGAGGCGGTGAGCAGTATACGTCGCACGCCATGCGTGGCGAAGTCACCGCTATAGGGTTCGGGCATGCACTGAAAGACGGCGTTGTGTTCGCTGTCGATCGGCAGCAGGGTTGCCCCCCCGCGGCGCACGGCCTGCATGAAGAAGCGCCCGGCCATGACCAGGGTCTCCTTGTTGGCCAGCAGGATGCGCTTGCCGGCCCGCGCCGCGGCCAGGGCAGGCTTGAGCCCGGCGGCGCCCACGATCGCCGCCATCACCGTGTCCACCTCGGGCAGGCTGGCCACTTCTTCCAAGGCCCGCTCGCCGCAGAGGACCTCGGTCTCCGTGTCGGCGAGCAGGTGGCGTAGCTCCTGCGCCCGCGCCGTATCTGTGACCACGGCATAGCGCGGTTTGAACTGCCGACACTGGGTGGCCAGGCGCTCGACCTGATTCTGTCCGGTCAGCGCCACGACGGTGTAGCGTTCGGGATGCATCGCCACCACGTCGAGGGTGTTGATGCCGATGGTGCCGGTGGCGCCGAGGATGGTCAGGTTGCATCGGATCATGACGGGGAGCGGTTGTCGTCAGGGGGCTGGGGCGCTGGTGGTGTGGGGGGCATCATAGCGCGGCTTCGATTGCAGACCGGTCTTCACGCCCCTCACTGGATCCACATCCAGTAGAGCACTGCGGCAGGCAGCACGGCCAGCAGGCTGTCGATGCGGTCGAGCACGCCGCCATGACCGGGCAGCAGCCGGCCGCTGTCCTTGACCCCGGCCTCGCGCTTCATCCAGCTCTCGAACAGGTCGCCGGCGACCGAGAGGACAAAAAGCCCCCAGAAGACGACCAGCGTCTGGAACAGACCGCCGACAGGCCCCGCCTGGAGGAGATCGAGCAACAAGGCGTAGAGGCCCACCCCCAGCCAGGCGCCCAGGAATCCCTCCCAAGTCTTGCCCGGACTGATCCGCGGTGCAAGCTTGTGGCGGCCAAAGCGTCGGCCGGCGAAAAAAGCGGCGCTGTCGGCGACGACCACGACGCCGACGACCGTCAGCAGGGCCGCAGGTCCAAGCTCCCGCAGGTGGATCATGGCCAGGGGTGCCGGGACGAGCAACAGCCACCCCAGGGCGGCCATCGCCAGGGGGGCACGCAGGTGCCAATGGCCCATCAACCAGAGCGGCGCCAAGAGCAGCCAGAACAAGAAGGCCGGCAGATAGACCCATGGGCTGTCCTGCCAACCGGAGGCGACGGCCAGGGCGATCAGCAGGGCCGTGACCCCCGTGTAGAGCTGACGCGACGCGGGCTTGAGGGGCATCAACCCGGCCCACTCCCAGGCCCCGGCCGTGGCGATCGCCAGCATCAGCAGGGACCAGACGTGGGCGGGGGCGAGGGACAGCGCGAGGAGCAGGCCGGCGATGAGCGCCGCCCCGGTGATCAGCCGCCGGCGCAACCCCTCAGCCGACGTGGACCTGCTCGCTGGTGCGTCCAAAGCGCCGCTCGCGTTGCCGATACCAGGCCATGGCGCGGTCGAGCTCCTTGGCATCGAAATCCGGCCACAGCGTCGGGGTGAAATACAGTTCCGTATACGCCAGCTGCCAGAGCAGGAAATTGCTGATGCGCTGCTCACCCCCGGTGCGGATGAAGAGGTCGGGTTCCGGGGCGTCCGCCATGGAGAGGTAGGGGGTCAGGCCCAGCTCGGTGATCTCGCGGCCGCCGGGGTGGTCGCGCAGCCAGGCGTTGAAGGCCTGCAGGATGTCCCAGCGGCCGCCGTAGTTGGCCGCCACCGTCAGCGTGAGCCGCTTGTTGCCGGCGGTCAGCGCTTCCGCCTCGCGGATCAGGTGTTGCAGCCGGGCGTTGAAACGGGTCTTGTCGCCGATGATGCGCAGCCGGATACCGTTTCGGTGCAAACGGTCCACCTCCCGCTCCAGGGCCTGCATGAACAGTTCCATTAGCTTGCTCACCTCGTCGGCCGGACGCCGCCAGTTCTCCGAGCTGAAGGCGAACAGGGTCAGGTGCTCGATGCCCGCCAGCACACAGGCCTCGACGATCTCGCGCACGCGGGCGACCCCCTTGGTGTGCCCCGCCACACGGGGCAGCTTGCGCTGTTTGGCCCAGCGGCCATTGCCGTCCATGATCACGGCGATGTGCCGTGGGACGTCGGAGACCGCTGGGATATCGAGGGTGCTGCTGCTGGGCAGCCCTTGGGGAGTCATGCGAGAGGCGCGGCGGAATCAGACCGACATCAGGTCCTTTTCCTTTTCCGCCAGCAGCTTGTCGATCTCGGCGATGTGCCGGTCGGTCATCTTCTGGACCTCGTCCTGGGCACGACGCTCCTCGTCCTCACCGATCTCGTGATTCTTGAGCAATTCCTTCAGGTGGGCGATGGCGTCGCGGCGGATGTTGCGCACCGCGACCTTGGCCCCCTCGGCCTCGCCGCGCACCACCTTGACCAGCTCGCGGCGGCGCTCCTCGGTCATGGCCGGGATGGGCACGCGCACCAGCTCGCCAACCGTGGCCGGGTTGAGCCCCAGGTCGGAGTCGCGGATGGCCTTCTCGATGACGGGCGCCATCTTCTTCTCCCAGGGCGTGACCCCGAGGGTGTGGGGGTCGAGCACGGAGACGTTGGCCACCTGGCTCACCGGCACCTGGCTGCCGTAATAATCGACCTTGACGTGATCGAGGATGCCGGCATGGGCCCGGCCCGTGCGCACCTTGGAAAACTCCACCTTCAGCGCCTCGATCGATTTCTTCATCTTCTCTTCGGCTGAACGCTTGATGTCGTTGATCATGGCCTACCCCCATAGACGTGGACTGTCGCACGCTTGAACCGCGGTGCGCCCCCAGACCCGCTGGCCCAGACGGAGGGTGGATGACAGGCGGCAGCCGCTGCCCGCCGGCACTCGATGCCGGTTGGGGACTGCCCTGCTCGGTCGCCTGTCATGCGTCTTTCGACCGTCTAGGGAACCACGCGGGTGCCCTCGGGTTCGCCCGTGACGACCCGCTTGAGCGCACCCGGCTTGAAGATGGAAAACACCTGCAACGGCAACTTCCGCTCGCGGCACAGGGCGAAGGCGGCGGTGTCGAGCACGCCCAGGTTGCGGGCGATGGCCTCGTCGAAGCTGAGCTCCGTGTAGCGCGTGGCACTGGGGTCCTTCTTGGGGTCGGCCGTATAGACACCGTCCACCTTGGTCGCCTTGAGCATCAACTCCGCCCCGATCTCGGCGGCGCGCAGGGCCGCGGCCGTGTCGGTGGTGAAGAACGGGTTGCCCGTGCCGCCGCCGAAGATCACCACGCGCCCGGCCTCCAGGTGCCGGATGGCGGCATCCCGCTCGAAGGCCTCGCCGACGTGGGCGATTGTCACGGCGGTCTGCACGTGCGCGGGGATGCCGGCCATCATCAGGGCATCCTTCAGCGCCAGGGCATTCATCACCGTGGCCAGCATGCCCATGGCATCAGCCGTGGCGCGTTCCATGCCGGCCAGGGCGCCGGTGGCACCGCGGAAGAGGTTGCCCCCACCCACGACGATGCCGATCTGCACCCCCAACCCGGCGACCTCGTCGATCTGCTGTACGATGCCATTCAGGGTCTCGGCGTGATAACCGAAGGCGTCGGGCCCCATCAGGGCCTCGCCGGAGAGCTTGAGCAGGATGCGGTTGTAGATCGGCGCGGACATGACGGCGGCGCTCAGACCTTGGCGGCGGCCGCCACCTCGGCGGCGAAGTCGCTCGTCTTCTTCTCGATACCCTCGCCGACCACATACAGGGTGAAGCCGTGCACCTGCGCACCCTTGGACTTGAGCAGGTCGCCCACCGTGACCTTGTCATCCTTGACGAAGGGCTGGGAGAGCAGGGTGACCTCTTTCAGGAATTTCTGCACGGCGCCCTCCACCATCTTCTCGATGATGTTGGCCGGCTTGCCCGACTCGGCCGCCTTCTGCGCCGCCACCCGGCGTTCCGCCTCGATGAGGTCCTGCGGCACGCCGGCGGCGTCCAACGCCCTGGGTTTTGCCGCGGCGATGTGCATGGCGATGTCCTTGGCGAGCGCCTCGTCACCCGTCACGTCGACCAGCACGCCGATCTTGGCGCCGCCGTGTACATAGCTGGCGAGCTTGCCCTGGGCCTCGACGCGGATGAAGCGGCGGATGGACATGTTCTCGCCGATCTTGCCAACGAGCTCGGTGCGCACCGCCTCGACGGTCTTGTCACCGATCTTCATTGCCGACAGGGCGGCCACGTCGGCCGGGTTGTGCTCGACCACCATCTGCGCCAGGTTCTTCACCAGGGCCTGGAAGTCGTCGTTCTTGGCGACGAAGTCGGTCTCGCAGTTGACCTCAATGATGGCGCCGGTCTTGCCGTCCGGGGTGATATGCACGCCGACCATGCCCTCGGCGGCGATGCGGCCGGCGCTCTTGGCGGCCTTGGCGCCGAACTTCACGCGCAGGATCTCCTCCGCCTTCTGCATGTCGCCGCCGGCCTCGTTCAATGCCTTCTTGCAGTCCATCATCGGCGCGTCGGTGCGCTCGCGCAGCTCCTTGACCATGGACGCGGTGATTTCAGCCATCTTGCTTCTCCTGGTTCATGCGGCCGCCGCCGTGTACACAACGGTTCGGACCCGAAAAATTCGTAAAAAGCCCCAGATCGGGGCGTCACTGAAACGAGGCGGAACCAATCCGCCCGATCCCGTTTATTCGCCTTCGCCCGCCGTGGCGGTTTCTTCCACCTCCACGTACTCATCGCCTTCTTGGGCGGCGCTGAGCATCTCCTCGATGACCTGGGCCTTACCCTCCAGGATGGCGTCGGCCAGACCGCGCGCATACAGACGGATGGCACGGCTGGAGTCGTCATTGCCGGGGATGACGTAATCGACCCCCTCGGGCGCGTTGTTGGTGTCGACGATACCGATGACGGGTATGCCCAGCTTGTTGGCCTCGGTGACGGCGATCTTCTGATAGCCGACATCCACCACGAACAAGGCGTCGGGCAGGCTGGCCATGTCCTTGATCCCGCCCAGGCTGCGTACCAGGTTGTCGTACTCGCGCTGCAGACGTAGGACCTCTTTCTTGGACAGGCTCTCGCGCGCCCCCTCGGCCAGTTGGGCCTCCATATCCTTCATGCGTTTGACGGACTGCTTGACCGTCTTGAAGTTGGTCAGCATGCCGCCCAGCCAGCGATGCGACACATAGGGCATGCCGCAGCGGGTGGCCTCCTCGGCGATGATGTCGCGCGCCTGCCGTTTGGTCCCGACGAAGAGGATGGTCCCCTTGTTGGCCGCCAGCTGCCGCGCGAAACGCATGGCCTCCTCGAACAGCGGCAGCGTCTTTTCCAGATTGATGATATGGATCTTGTTGCGCTGGCCGAAGATGTAAGGGGCCATCTTCGGGTTCCAGTAACGGGTCTGGTGGCCGAAATGCACGCCGGCCTCCAGCATCTGGCGCATGGTGATGCTCATGGGTGGGACTCCATCAGGTTAAGGTTGAACCGCCACCCGCCGAGAATCCGCCTTCAAGCGGCGGACACCTTAACTGGGACGGGTGTGTGGATTTATCCGGGCTGTCCGGAATTCAAAATCATATCATGTCGCCGGGACGAGCCACAATTGCGATGCCATCGAACTGCCTGGCCCGCCAGATTCGCGGCGGTCATATCCCTGAGGCCCGGTGTCGACCCTAAGGATTCGCCGGCGTGTGCCGAAATCGAGACTGTTGTAGCTTGTAATCGAGCGCCCGTACCCCTGCGGGATCGGTCGCACAGTAAACGGAACACACCCATGGCAGATCTTGCGGAATCATTGGGTCAGGGAGATACAGAGGTCACGATCGCAGATGACGGCGGCCCGCCCAGTACTGCCGGGCTGCAGACGGCGAGGGGCTCCGCAGCCTCTGAACCCCAGCCTCCCAGACCGAACCGGCGCGCCCATCCCCGCTATGTCGCTCGCTGGCGCGCCGCGCTCATCGACGATCGGCTCCGTCATCTCGGCAGAACCGAAAACGTCTCCATCTCAGGCGCCGCCGTCCTCTGTGATGCCAACCTGCGGCCGGGTCAAGAACTAAACCTCTACCTGGAGATCCCGCAGAAGAACAGCAACCAGCCCGCCGTCTTCGAGGCACTCGCGGTGGTCATGCACAGCACCCTGACACCCCAGGGCTTCCGGCTGGGCCTGTCCTTTCGCTTCTACCGCGGCGATTCACAATCCATCCTGCGCAAGGCCCTGAGCTCCGGCAATTACCGGGAACTCCTCGATCCGCAATACTCCTAGAGCCAGGGCGCATTGGACAGCGTTCACATCGTCTTCCGCCGAGGTGCTTGATGGTCGGTGAGGTAGCGTGGGTGGATCAAAGATGATCCTAAAAACCGCAGTTGAACGTGCCCGAAAGCGGGCTTGTACGACCGGCTGGCAAGGCGCGACGACGCCGCAGGGTGGGCTGCCTGCAAGGAGGAGCAACGCAGCCAGACGGGCGTACAAGACCGAAGGCGGGCGCGTAGCGTGTTCACCCTCTGGGAGTGGATGACCGGAGGCAAAATCTCTTGCATCATCGAGCTATTATGAAGCTATAAGAGCGGTCAACTGCGGTTTTTAGGATGATACGTAATGCCTGGGGACCAGAGCCCAAACCGACCTAGGACCGTTCACAATCCGATGTCAGCGCCTGCCCCCAGCAGGGTCGCCACGCCCAGGCCAGCGAAGATCAGGGCCGTTGTGAAACGAACCAGGCGGAGCGGTAGCAGGCGCACCACCCGCTCGCCAAAGTAAACGGCCGGCACGTTTGCCACCAGCATACCCAGGGTCGTGCCTAGGACCACGGCGGCGAGGGTGGGGTAGTGGCCGGCCAGGGCGACGGTGGCTATCTGCGTCTTGTCGCCCATCTCCGCCATGAAGAAGGCGAGCGTGGTGGTCGCAAAGACCCCGAAGGCGGGCAGCCGGCTGGCATCCTCCTCGAGTCGGTCGGGAACGAGCACCCAGACCGCCATGGCCAGGAACGAAAGCCCCAGGACCCAGCGCAGGGTCATGGGCGACAGCAGGCTCGCCACCCATGCCCCCAGCCCACCCGCCGCGGCATGGTTGGCCAGGGTGGCGACGAGGATGCCGAGGATGATGGGCAGCGGTTTGCGGAACCTGGCGGCCAGGACGAAGGAGAGCAGCTGGGTCTTGTCGCCGAATTCGGCCAGGGCGACGATACCGGTGGAGACGAGAAAGGCTTCCATGCGTGGGCTTCCCGGCCGGAGTACAAAACCCTGACTGCGCCACCCCCTCCAGCCGGGAAAGGGCGTCGCAGTCAAAGGTCTTGCCGGGCGCTGGGCTGCCCGCACCACGGCGTGAGTCGATGAATCGACGCCGAGTCTGTTGATACGGGCCCCTTCCTCTGGAAGGTCGGCTACTCCCCAGTGACGTTGCGATTCTACACGATACGCAGGCGGGTGGACGGGTCAGAGCATGCCCTATGGGTTCGAGGACTTGCGGATGGGCCTTTTAGCGACCAAGCTGAGATGAACGAGGCCCAGCACCGCAGGTCGCTGACGCGTGCCTTTCGATCCACGCATGAACATTGTCCCACAGACCAGCCGCCGCGCATTCTTGAAATTCTGCGCGCTGAGCGCCTCCCTGCTGGCCCTGCCGCCGGAGGCGGCGCGTCTGCTGGCCGAGGGGCTTGTCCGGCGCGGGCGCGTCCCGGTGATCTGGCTGTCGTTCCAGGAATGCACCGGCTGCACCGAGTCGCTGACCCGGTCAGCGGCGCCATCCCTCGAGCGGCTGCTCTTCGAGTCGATATCGCTGGACTACCATCACACCCTGCAGGCCGCTGCCGGTGCCGCCGCTGAGCGGGCGCGGGATAAGGTGCTCGCGGCCGCCGCCGGCGAGCTCCTGCTGATCGTCGATGGGGCCGTGCCCACAGCGCTCGACGGGGCGTGTTCCACCATCGCCGGCGAGGCCAATCTGAGCCTGCTGCGTCGTTGCCTCGCCGCCGCCCAGGCCGTGCTGGCGGTGGGCAGTTGCGCCAGCGATGGCGGCTTGCCGGCGGCTGCGCCGAATCCGACCGGCGCCTATGGCTTGGCCGAATTGATGCGGCGAGGGATGGTCCCGGTGCGGCCCTTGCTCAACCTCCCCGGTTGCCCACCCGTGCCCGATGTGATCGGCGCGGTCTTGGCATATCGCGTCGCCTTCGGCACCTTCCCGCCCCAGGACGCGCAAGGGCGGCCTTTGGCCTTTTATGGCGAGACCATCCACGATCGTTGCTCTCGACGCGGTCATTACGAGGCGGGCCGTTTCGCCAAGGCCTTCGATGATGCGGGCGCGCGTGCAGGTTGGTGCCTGCTGGAGCTGGGGTGCCGGGGGCCGCTCACCCACAACGCTTGTGCCACCCTGCGCTGGAATGGGGTCAGCAACCCCATCGAGTCGGGACACCCCTGTCTGGGTTGTAGCGAGGCGGGCTTTTGGGATCGCGGCCGTTTCTATCACCCGCTCGACCCGGCCGAGCTGCCTCCCGCCCCGGCGCCATCCGACCGCGTGCAGCAGGGTGCGCAGGTCTATGAGCGCCATTGCATCTACTGTCACGACGTCGATCCTGCCCGGCTCAAGACACTGCCGGCGGAAGTCCCGGCGCTGCTGCGCTCGGATCGCATCCGTGCGCACCGTTTCAGGCTGGAAGATGACGACATGGAGGCGCTGGTCGCCTATCTGAGGCACGCGAAATGAGCATCCACCGTCTGTCCCTAATCGTCTTGGTCGGGATGTTCGCCGCGGCACAGGCCGGTTCAGCGGGTACACCCGAGGTCTTCTCCCGGCACGATCTGGATGGTGACGGTTACCTCAGCCGCGCGGAATACCAGCGCTTGCAGCAGGACTGTCTTGAGCGTCGCGGCGAGCGCTGCCGACGTGCCCTCTACCGGTTCGAGAGCCTGGATGCGGATGGCGACGACCGCATCAGCGAGGACGAGATCATCAACCGTCTGGGGCGGCGCCATCGCGGCGGGCGCAGCGAACCTTCTCGAGAATGACGGGCCATGACGGCGCAGGGGCTGCGCCTCAGCCGCCCGTCATGTTCATGAAGCGGATCAGCTTCTCGGGTCGTTCGACGAATTCGTGGCGTTCGGGCTTGAGCGCAAGGGCCTGATGCATGGCCTCGACCAGTGCCTGGTCGCTGGCCCCCTCGCGTAGCAGGCTGCGGAAGTCGACGCGTGCATCCTGGCCCAGACAGAGGTGGAGCTGCCCGTCCACGGTGAGTCGCACGCGGTTACAGGTGGCGCAGAAATGCTGCGACAAGGGGGTGATGAAGCCCACCGTGAAGCGCCCGTCCGGCGTGCCCAGATAGCGCGCCGGCCCCCCGCCAGGCATGACCGTGTCCACCAAGCCGAAACGGGTTTGCAAGGCCCGCTTGATCGGTTGTAGGTCGACGTAACCCATGCGCCGGGCGGTGTCTCCCATGGGCATCAGCTCGATCAGGCGCAACACATAGCCGTGCGCGAGGCAGAACTCCACCATCGCATCGACCTCGTGCGCGTTGTCGCGCATGACCACCATGTTGAGTTTGATTGGCGCAAAACCCGCGGCTCGGGCCGCGGCCAGGCCCGACAGGATATCGTCGAGGACAGGGCGGCCGTTGATACGCTTGACGGTATCGGGATCGAGTGAATCCAGACTGACGTTCAGCCGGGTCACCCCCGCGGCCTTGAGCCTCTCGGCCATGCCCGCGAGCTGAGTGGCATTGGTCGACAGCGAGAGGTCCTCGATGCCGGGGATTTGGGCGATGCGCCGGGCAAGCTCGTCCACGTGACGGCGCAACAGCGGCTCGCCGCCGGTCAGACGCACCCGCTTCAAGCCCATGCGGGCGAACACGCTCAGCAGGCGCTCGATTTCCGCGAAGGTCAACCAATGGGCGGGTTCCTCGAATCCCTTGAAACCCTCCGGGATGCAATAGGCGCAGCGGAGATCACACCGGTCGGTGACCGATAGCCGCAGGTATTCGATGGCACGACCGAAACGGTCGATGAGCATGGTGCCGAACCCGGTTCGTCGATTGGGTTGTCGGTTATTCTATGCCGAATTGGAGCAGCGGCCGCGCTCGCGTGCGCACCCTCTTGAGCAAGATCAAGATTCCCCTTTCCCCGCGCCAGCCTTTAAGGCCCACACCGGCCCTTGCTACCCGGTGTGGGTATCCCTTCATGGGTATGCGTGTGATCCTTGGCAGCCTGGGCGGCCTGCGCGCCTTGGCAGGTGGTTGTGGCCGGTCATGCGTGTCGTAGAGCTCACCTATCATCCAGACAGTGCCGCGCTGTTCGCTGGCTTCGCTGCCGAGCCCTGGTCGGTTTGGCTCGACAGTGGCGGCGCCGGCGGCCATGGGCGCTGGGACGTCCTGGCGGCGCGGCCCTATGCCACCCTGGTCAGCAGCGCGGGCGTCACCGAGTACCGCCAGGGCAGCCACCTGGACCACCTCCGCGGCGACCCGCTCGAGGTATTGCACACCGTTCTGGACGCGCGCACGCAGCCCCAACCTTGGCCCTTCTGCGGTGGTGCCATCGGCTATTTCGCCTATGACCTCGCCCGCCAGTGGATGCGCCTGCCCAGTCTGGCACGGGACACAGCGGTCTGGCCGGACATGGCGCTAGGCATCTACGACTGGGCGGTACTGGTCGACCACCGTGAGCGCCGTAGCTGGCTCGTCCACGCCGGGCGTCAGGCCATGCCAGCCGAGACCTGGCGTGACCTGGTCGCCCGCTTCCGTCGGCCGGCCGGAACCTTTCGTCGTACCGCCTTCGGCGTGCGCGGCCCGGTCGAGGGAAGTTTCAGCGCCGAGGGGTACCGGGCCGCCTTCGAGCGGGTGCAGGCCTACATCCGCGCCGGGGACTGCTACCAGGTCAACCTCGCCCAACGCTTCGTCTGTCCGGTCGAGGGCGATCCCTGGGCGGCCTACCAGGCCCTGCGGCGCATCAATCCGGCGCCCTTCTCGGCCTATCTCTCGTTGCCTTGGGGGGCGGTGTTGTCCGCCTCGCCAGAGCGATTCCTGCGGGTCAAGGAAGGCCTGGTCGAGACACGCCCGATCAAAGGCACCCACCGGCGCGCCCAGGATGTGCACGAAGACGCCACGCTGCGTGAGGCCTTGCAGTCGAGCGTCAAGAACCGTGCCGAAAACCTGATGATCGTGGACCTGTTGCGAAACGACCTGGGCAGGGTCTGCATACCCGGCAGCGTCCAGGTCCCGGAGCTCTTCCGAGTGGAGAGCTTCGCCACCGTGCATCATCTCGTCAGCACGGTGACCGGACGTCTGCGCCCCGGCGAGGATGCCGCCTCGCTGCTGCGCGCGGCCTTCCCGGGCGGCTCGATCACAGGCGCCCCCAAGCTGCGCGCCATGCAGATCATCGAGGAACTCGAGCCCCACCGCCGTGGCGTCTATTGCGGTGCCATCGGCTACCTGGGTTTCGACGGCAGTATGGACACCAACATCGCCATCCGCACCCTCACCTGGCGGGACGGGGGCCTCACCTTCTGGGCCGGCGGCGGCATCGTCGCCGACTCGGTGGCAGAGGCCGAGTACCAGGAGTGTCTGGACAAGGCGGCAGCCGTCTTCCAGATGCTTGCCACCTACCCGGGCCGGCAGTAGCGCTGGAATGGGTTGATGGGGATAGCGCGCGGGCTCGTTTAAAATAGAATGCAGGCTGCGGTCGCCAGCCCTGCGTGCAGTGCACGGCGTGTGATATGGAAGTGTGGCCGAGTGGTTTAAGGCACCGGTCTTGACCATGCCGCGCATGCGGCATGGCAGTGTAGGCTAACATTCGCTTGCGAATGTTAAGCCCGCGTCAGCGGGCGTGCCGGAACTAAAACCGGCAACGCACAGTGCCGAACGGAGGCGTGGCCGAGTGGTTTAAGGCACCGGTCTTGACCATGCCGCGCATGCGGCATGGCAGTGTAGGCTAACATTCGCTTGCGAATGTTAAGCCCGCGTCAGCGGGCGTGCCGGAACTAAAACCGGCAACGCACAGTGCCGAACGGAGGCGTGGCCGAGTGGTTTAAGGCACCGGTCTTGAAAACCGGCAACGCGCAAGCGTTCGTGAGTTCGAATCTCACCGCCTCCGCCAGACAACATCCAGATCGCCTGCATCGACTCATTTCAAAACCACCAGCACCACCCGGCGGTTCTGGCTGCGGCCCTCGCGTGTGGCATTGCTCGCCACGGGCAGGCGGGGGCCGTAGGAGATCACCGACATGCGGTGCATGGGGATGCCGCTGGCGTGCAGGAAGTCGCGCACGGCCGTGGCGCGCTGCAGGCCCAAGCGCTCGTTGAATTCGGCCGGGCCGGTGTTGTCGGTGTGACCTTGGATCTCGATGTAGATGCTGCGGTTTTCGGCGAGCAGTTTGTCGGCCAGGGCCTTGAGGGCCTGCTGCGCCTCGGGCGACAGGCTGGCACGGTTGAGGCGGAAGCCCAGGAAGGTTTCGCTCATCGCCGTCTCGTAGACCAGCTTGCCCTCGGCCAGCTTGTGGGCGGCGATGGCGCGCTCGAGGGCCTCACGCGCAGTCTGCGAGAGCTGGGCGATCTCGGTCGCATTTCTGCCGAGCCGCTCGGCCTGTTGCTGCTGCGCGGTCTGCACCTCACTCAGGCGGGAGGCGGTCTGCTCGTGCGTGGTGGAGAGTTCGTCAAGGCGCGCCTCTGCGCGGCCCAGGCGTTTGTCCGTGCGTTCGATACGGCCAGATGCCTCGCTCAGTGCTGTCTCCTGGGCGCCGAGGCGCTGCTCGACAGCGCCCAGCTGGGTTTGGGTGCTCTGGGTGAGGGTGGCGATCTGGCTCTGGGTCTGTGTGAGCCCCTGCTCTTGGGTGGCGAGCCGGCCCTCGGCCTGGTCCAGACGTGACTCGGCGCGGCCGATTCGGTTCGCTGTCTCGGCGATGGCGTTGGTGTTGAGCTCGATCCGGCGTTCCACGCTCGACAGGCGTCCGACGCTCTCGTCGAGGCGCTGGTGCGCCCCGGCAAGCCCCTTCTCGGTATCGCCCAGGCGGCGGTTGGTGTCGGCAAGGCCCTGCTCGAGATTACTCAGGCGCGTGCCGGCGGCATCGATGGCGCGGGTGTGGGTCTCGATGCGCTCATGGGCGGCCATGATCCAGGAGGAGATCGCCTCCAGTCTTTGATCCGGCTCCGCAGCACGTGGCTCTTTGACCGACGGGGCGGGTGCGATGGGGCGATCGGGCGCGGCGGTTTGCACCGGTGCGCTTGGCTCGGTTGCGGCGGGACGTGGCTGCTCCTTGAGCGCCGTCTGCAGCTGGTCCAGACTGCTTTCGGCCTGACCGAGACGGGTCTCACTGCGTTCGATGCGGGCATCGGCCGCGCCGAGCCGGGTCTCGACCGCATCGAGACGCTGGTGGGCCCGGTCGATCTGGGTGCGGTTTTCCACGATGCGGCGATCCGCCTCGTCGAGGCGTCCGTTCAGCGTCTCAATGCGTTTGCCGGCATCGGCCAGTCCGCTCTGGGCCTGCTCCACCCGGCGGCTCAGGAAGGCGGCGACCTGCTCGGTGTTGGTGATGCGGCTCTCGGCCTTGCCGAGGCGTGCGGCGTTGTCGTCGATCCGTTGGCTGGCACTGGCGACCAGGGCCGACAACTCGTCGATGCGTTTGTTGACGCCGCCCACCTCCTGCTGCACGTATTCCCGCGTCGCACATCCGGATAGCACGAGCGGGACGAGCAGGGACAACAGCAGGGGACGCGTACCGAGCGGGGTATTCCGGGCCATGATCGATGCCTCCACGAACTCGATTGGTTGAGCAGGGCTTGCTTGGTGGAAATGCCACGGCGTAGAGCGGTCGCAGCTCAGCTCACCCATGGGTGAGGGGTGTCCTGCCACCGGCAGGTCAACCGCCTTGCATGACACCGCCGGGCGCCAGGGTACAAGCATACCGCAGGCGTACCGGTGCATGAAAGCAAGTTCTGATGACAGCGCTAGGGGCCCGCCCCAGCCGTACTAGCCGCGCGGGGTGGCGGGGTCAGCCGGGTTGGTTGCGCATGTGGTCGGCCACCCGTACGAAGGCGCTGTATAGCTCCTCGCGCAGGCGAGCATCGGCGACCACATCGTCGAGCGCCTGACGCATGCACATGAGCCACTGGTCGCGTTCGCGCTGGCCGATGGGGAAGGGCAGGTGGCGCCGGCGCAGCATGGGGTGGCCGTGTTTCTCGGTGTAGAGCGGCGGGCCGCCCATCCAGCCGCTCAGGAACTCATAAAGCTTCTGCCTGGAGGTGGAGAGATCGGCGGGGTGCAGCTTGCGGATCTCCCAGGCCTCGGGCAGCTCGTCCATGAGCTGGTAGAAGCGGTCGACCAGGGCCCGGACCTGCGCGTCGCCGCCGATGCGTTCGTAGTGTGTCTGCATCGTGGAGCTCAGTCCTGGGGGTGTAAAAGGGATGGACTGGTAGACATGACGGATTGACAAGATTAGTAAATTAGCAAATTAATATATCATATTTTTCATCAATACCAACAGGAAGTAGTCGTACCATGCAGAAGCCCGCCATCGCCATCGCCCTTGCCAGTCTTATCGCCCTGCCGGCCGTTGCCGGCGATGTGGAGGCCGGCCGGCGGAAGGCCGACGCTTGTGTCGCCTGCCATGGTGACAAGGATTTCGGCGGCATCTTCTACACCTATCAGCTCGCCGGACGCAATGCCGACAAGCTGACCATCAAGACCAACAAATATCGTACTGGCAAGATCTTCCACCCGCTCATGAACCTGTTCACCGTCGGACTGAGCGACAAAGACGTGGCCGACATCTCCGCCTACTACCAGTCGCTCGGCAAGCCCGCCTTCACACCGCCCTTCGTCAAGATCGTCGGTGACGACGACCAGGTGGCTGCCGCCGAGCAGACGGCCAACGCGGTCAAGGCCTATTGAGCGCAATCCGGAAGCGCTGACCCATGCAGGTGCAGCGCCTGAGACGCGAGCGGGTCTATGACCCTGTGCTCAGGCTCATTCACGCCTGGAATGCGCTCTTGGTCGTGCTGCTGCTGATCACCAGCCAGCTGGCGAGCTGGCTGGAGTTTTCCTGGGAGGTGGCCGCGCTGTGGCGGCTGCATCTGTGGTGTGGCTACCTTCTGCTCATCGGTCTGGTCGCCCGCCTGGTCTGGGGGCTGGTGGGCCCGGCGCATGCCCGCTTCACGGAACTCTGGCGGCCGGGCGTCTGGCTGCAGGCGATCCGCAAACGCCAGTTCTTCAGTCCTCCTGAGGCCATGGGTCACCATCCGCTCGCCAGCCTCGCCTACGTGGCCTTCTACGCCATGGCCTGGATCATGGCCGGCACCGGCCTCGCCCTGGCGGCGATCGACCAGGGGGTGGGACCGCTGTTCAACGCCCTGGGCTACGCCTTCGAGTCCAAGGCCTGGTTCAGGCAGCCCCACGACTGGCTGGAGGAACTCCTGCTCGCCTTCGTCTTGCTGCACCTGGCAGCCCTGATCCTGCACGAGCGGCTGCACCACATTCCCATCGCCCAGGCCATGGTGAGCGGTTACCAATATCGAAAGGAAGAACCATGAAGCCCCGAAATCTTCTCCTACTCATGCTGGCGAGCAGCCCCACCTGGGCAAACTCACCGCAGCAGATCCTCGACAGCCTGGTGCAGGAGGCGCGCCAGGTGCAGCCGGGCTTCACGGCCTCGGCCGCACGCGGTGAACAGTTCTACCGGGCGAAGCATACGGGCGGCAAGGAGGCCGACTCCTGCGCGAGCTGCCACACCGACAACCCGAAGGACGAAGGCAAGCACATCAAGACGCACAAGGCGGTCGAGCCCCTGGCCCCGTCGGTGAACAAGCAGCGTTTCACCGACCCGGCACACGTGGAGAAGTGGTTCCGGCGCAACTGCCGCGAGGTCCTGGGGCGGGTGTGCACGCCCCAGGAGAAGGCCGATTTCACGGCCTATGTGCTGAGCGTGAAGTGAGGGGGTAGGCCATGGGCGTGAACTGGAGGAATCTGTCGGTGCTGATCGGGGCGGTGGTGCTCGCGGGTGCCTGGATCGGCCAGGGCCAGGCCGACAGCGAGGTGGTCTTTCCCATGCCGCCGGGGCCGCTCTACGTCAAGGAGTGCGGCAGTTGCCACACCGCCTATGCGCCGGGGCTGTTGCCGGCCCGCTCCTGGCAGAAGATGATGAACGAGCTGGACAACCACTTCGGCGAGGATGCCAGCCTGGAGGAGCCCGAGCGCCTGGCCATCCTGCGCTGGCTGACCGATTACGCCGCCGACGGCCCCAACGCCAACATGCTGATGCGCCGCATCGCCGCCTCCATCCCGCGCGGGGCGGCACCGCAGCGCATCACCGAGACCCCGCTGTTCAGACACCAGCACGACGAGGTGCCGGCGCACATCTGGAAGCGCTCGAGGATCGGCAGCCCCTCAAATTGCAGCGCCTGCCACACGCGCGCCAACGAGGGCCGCTATCCCGAGCGCGAGGTGCGCATCCCCCGGAATTGATCCCTGGCAGGGGGCGCGGCCAGCCTAAGCGTTCATGGCCGATGGCCACTCCTGCCGATGAAAACGGCTGTGCCGGCCATGAACGGTCCCTCACCCCCAGCCCCTCTGTGGGCCTGTGGCCCATCCCTCGCTACGCTCGGGACCGCAACTTCGTTGCGTCCTGCGCCCTTCGGGCTGGTCCCGCAAGCGGGCGAGGGGAGCTTCGAGAAGTCGCTGGCGCGACTTTAACGCTAACTTACTTGCCGCGGCTGAAGGTCTCTTTCAGCAGGCTGGCGGTGCGCGCCCAGGAGTCCTCGTCCGCCTTGCGGTCATAAGCGAGCGGCAGGCCGAAGCGGGCGGCGAGCTGGTCGGCCTCCGGGTTGGTGAAGCTGTGCTTCACCCCGGGGTAGCTGACGATGGTCAACCGGGCGCCCGCCTTCTCCATGTCGCTGCGGAAGGCCTCGACCTGGGCGGGTGGGATCATGGGGTCGGCCTCGCCCGTGAACACCGCCACCCTGGCCTTGATGCGGCCGGGTTCGGCTGGGGTGGAGAGCTGCAGGCTGCCGTGGTAGCTGACCACGGCATCGAGGTCCAGGCCCAGCCGCGCCATCTCCAGGACCACCGAGCCGCCGAAGCAATAGCCCAGGGCGGCGATGTCATCGGCCGCCACGGTGGGATGCCGGCGCAGCGTGTTCAAGGCTGCCTCGAAGCGGGCCTGGGCGAGGGGTAAATTGCGGCGCACCTCGCTGGCGAAGGCGCCGGCTTCAGAGGGGTGTGCGGCGGTCTTACCGTCGCCGTACATGTCCACGGCCAGGGCGGTGTAGCCCATCGCCGCCAGCTGGCGGGCGCGGCTGCGGGCGTAGTCGTTGTGGCCCCACCACTCATGCACCACCAATACACCGGGGCGCTTGCCGGCAATGGCGTCGTCGTAGGCGAGATAGCCCTTCATGGTGACCTGGCCGTCGCTGTAGCTGATCTCCTGGCCGCGGATCTCGGCCCGGGCGGCGACTGACAACAGCAGTCCGACCGCCAACAACCCAATCGCGATGCGCATGCTCCACTCTCCTCTCGAATGGGCCCCGTCGGGATGCGGGGCCTCGGGCGTTAAGATGCGTCAGCTCGGGTGTGTTGTCCACCCTTGCCCGCTCATGGCCGGCTGGGGACCCGCCGCTGCCAGATGAGCGTGCCGTTGCACCAGACAGCAACGACCCGGTGATAGGGGATTTCGACGATACACCCTTCCGCGTCCAGGACACGCAGGGCGAAATGGTCGGCCGGGTCGGTGCGCACCTGCGTGAGCGGCACCCGCACGATCTGACGCTGCACCCGGTCCCAGTAGCCCAGCTCGAAGCGGCCCTGCCCGAAGACCGGATCCCAGCGGATGCGGTGCAACACCTCCTGGATGGGGGGCTGGCGCGCGGTGGGCGATGTCGTCATGATTCCAGCTTAGCCTGTCAAACCGTGATTGCCGTATGGACCTGACTGACAACCTGATCGACTACGGTCAGGGCATCTATGCAATCGATGCCGGCTATCTGCGTCCCGGCCTGGCCGCCGTGCACCTAATCGTTGAGGACGGCCGCGTTGCGGTGGTCGATACCGGCACCCGGCACAGTCTGCCGGCCTTGCTGCGGGCCTTGCAGCAGCTGGGCCTGGGTGTGGAGGCGGTGGACTATGTGCTGCTCACCCACGTACACCTGGATCATGCCGGCGGGGCTGGTACGCTCATGGGACTCTGTCCCAACGCCCGGCTCGTGGTGCATCCGCGCGGGGCGCCGCACATGATCGACCCCGCCCGGCTGGTGGCGGGGAGTATCGCCGTCTATGGCGAGGCACGCTTTCGCGAGCTCTACGGCGAGATCGTCCCGGTCGCGGCAGAGCGGGTGGTGCAGGCGCCGGACGGGTTCGAGCTGGACCTTGCGGGCCGCCAGTTGGTCTTCCTCGACACCCCGGGCCATGCCCGGCACCACCTCTGCATCCACGACGCCGCCAGCGCCGGGGTGTTCACCGGCGACGCCTTCGGCCTTTCCTATCGCGCCTTCGACGTCGATGGACGTCCCTTCATCTTCCCCACCACCACGCCGGTTCAGTTCGAGCCCGAGGCGGCGCATGCCTCCATCGACCGCATCCTGTCGCTGCAGCCGCGGGCGGCGTATCTGACCCACTTCGGCCGGGTCGACGATCTGCCCCGCCTGGCGGCGGATTTGCACGGGTTTTTGGATGAATTCGTCTCGATTGCCGAGGCCGCGCCAAAGGACAGCACACAGCGCCATGCCGAGATCTCGGCCGGGTTGCAATCCCTGCTCATCGAGCGGCTGCGCCGGCATGGCTGCAGGCTGGAGCAGGCCGACCTGCGCCAGATGCTCGCGCACGACGTAGAGCTCAACGCTCAGGGGCTGGGCGTCTGGCTCGACAGGAGACAGCGCCCGACCTGAGCCTCGATCGCCGACACCGCCGCTTGAATGGGGCGGGCGAATCCCTAGGGGTCGACCCCAGACTCGGGTCTGCACGCGGCTTCTCGGGGCGCTGCCGGGTAACGCTGCATTGCCACCGATTCCGGCACATGCCCGCCAATGCTAGTGTAACGTCTCATAAATAGCTGTACATAATACGAGCCATGGGCTAACCTGCCATCGTGTAGGCAAAGAAGGGGGAACTGATGGCCAGGCCGATAACCAGGTTGGAATTGAGCGAGGCGCAAAGGCAGGCATTGACGCATGTGGTTCGCTCGCCGACCTCGCCCCAGCGGGCGGTGCGCAGGGCGCGCATTGTGCTTTTGCGGGCGGCGGGCAAGAGTCAGGAAGAAACGGCACGAGAGGTTGGGGTGAATCGGTCGGTGGTATCGCACTGGGAGAGGCGGTTTCGGCAAGCGGGGCTGGCGGGGCTGGCCGATGCCAAGGGACGGGGCCGAAAGAGCCGCCTTGCGCCGCAGACGGTGGAGCGAGTGCTGACGGAGGCGATGCGGCCGCCGGCGGGGCGCAGCCGCTGGAGCGTACGGAGCATGGCGCAGCATGCACAGGTGTCGCCCGCGACCGTGCAGCGGCTGTGGCATGCGAACGACATCAAGCCGCATCGGCTGCGAACTTTCAAGCTCTCCCAGGACCCCCACTTCGAGGCCAGGTTCTGGGACGTCGTTGGGCTTTACCTCGATCCGCCGGATCGCGCCTTGGTGCTGTGCTGCGACGAGAAAAGCCAATGCCAGGCACTGCAGCGCACGCAACCCGGCCTGCCCCTGGGCATTGGCCATGTGCGCACACGCACCCATGACGATGTGCGGCATGGCACGATCACGCTGTTTGCCGCCCTGAACGATCTGGATGGCAAGATCATCAGCCAAATGGCGCCGCGCCACACCCACGTCGAATGGCTCGCCTTTCTCAGGCAAATCGACCGGGACACCCCGCGCGAGCTGCAATTGCACCTGATCGTCGATCACTACGCCACCCACAAGCATCCCGCAGTCAAAGCATGGCTTGCCAAGCATCCGCGCTTTCACATGCATTTCGTGCCCACCTCCAGCTCCTGGATGAACCTAGTCGAACGCTTCTTCCGCGACTTGACCGAAGAGGTCATCCGCGAGGGCAGTTTCAGTAGCGTACGCGAGCTGACCCGCGCCATCGAAACCTATCTGGCTGAGCACAATCTCGAGCCCGAACCTTATCGATGGCGCGCCAAGGGCGAGGAAATCCTCGCCAAAATCCAGCGCGCTCGCGAAGCTTTCAGACGTCAGTAATGTATGGCTATTTTAGAGACAGTGCGCTAGGGGCCGCTTCAGCCTTAGTGGCCCGCCGGCGGGCACTTACTACCTCAGCGTCGATGGCACGGGCAAGGGCGAAGCGTCGACGGGCTACACGGACTACGGCAGCCTGGGCGAGTACGTCATCAGCGGCAGCGTCGCGGCCCCTTATGGCGCGCCACCGGTCGCCTTGGCGAGCGCCACCCCGCTGAGCGGCACGGCGCCGCTGACGGTGGCGTTCTCCAGCGCCGGTTCCTATGACCCGGACGGCAGTGCCCTGCGTTTCGACTGGGACTTCGGCGACGGCAGCGCGCGCTCGGCCGAGGCCAACCCCGTGCACGTCTACACCGCCCAGGGCGCCTACAGCGCGGTGCTGACCGTGACCGACGCGAGCGGCAGCCAGGATACGGCGCGCCTGAGCGTGAGTGTGACGGCGCCGCCGCTTGTCCTCTATGTCGACAACATCGACATGCGGCTCAACGTCAAGACCAGCGGCACGCGTGCCACGGCAACGGTGACGGTGCGCGACAGCAGTGGCGGGCTGGTCAGCGGGGCCAGCGTGTCAGGCCGCTGGAGCGGTGTGGTCAGCGGTAACGCCAGCGGCACCACCACCTCCAAGGGTACGGTCAGCTTCAACTCGCCCAGCACCAAGTCGAGCGGCACCTTCACCTTCA
>JAKADY010000024.1 GCA_021826065.1 Pseudomonadota bacterium | reverse complement strand
CTGCACCTTGCAGAACACCGGCGACTATGCCGAGGCGCCGGCCCGCCTGAGCATGGCCATGCCCGAGGGGGCGAAAGTGCACTGTGTGTTCGGCGGGGCGGACGTGAGCGATAAGCGTCGCTTAAGCTGGAGCGTCGATACCATCCCGCGGGGGGCCCGGCGCACCGTGTGCGCGACCTTCGCGCCGGACGGGGCCGGGCGCATCCAGTTCCGCTCGACGGCGTCGAGCGCCCTGGTCGGCGAGCAGGTCCAGATGGTGGAGACCCTGGTCACGGCCTCGCCGGAGGCGCTGCTGGAGGTCGTCGGCCCGGTTCAGGCAGTCAAGTCAGGCGAGGAGGTCGCCCACCTGATCCGCGTGCGCAATCTCGGCGCCGAGGCGCTCAGCCAGCTCCAGCTGCGCATCCGTCTGGGCGAGGGCCTGGTCCATGTCGCGGCCACCGGTCCCAGTCCGGTGGCCGCGGCCGAGGGTGGGATGACGGCCACGCTGCCCGTCCTCAATGCGGGAGAACAGGCCGAGTGGCGTGTCGTCAGCCGTGTGCAACGTCCCGGCGAGATCCGGGTCGAGGCCGAGCTGGTGACCGAGCAGTTCTTCTGCCCGGTGCAGAAGGCACAAACCTTCGCCGCCCAGTGACCGGGGGTCGGGGACTACCCGCCGGGCCGGCGCTCACAGCGCCGCCTCGATGCGCTCGCACAGGGTCTTGAGCACCTTGATGCGGGCATAGTTCTTGTCCTCCGCCTCGACCAGGGTCCAGGGGGCGATCTCGGTGGAGGTGCGGTCGATCATGTCGCACACCGCTTCCTCGTACTGGTCCCACTTCTCGCGGTTGCGCCAGTCCTCCTCGGTGATCTTGAAGCGCTTGAAACCGGTCTGCTCGCGCGCCTTAAAGCGCCTGAGCTGCTCGTCCTTGCTGATGGCCAGCCAGAACTTCACCAGCACGATGTGGTGTTCGACGAGCTGCGCCTCGAAGTCGTTGATCTCGTTGTAGGCGCGCATCCAGTCGTACTCGCTGCAGAAGCCCTCGACCCGCTCGACCAGCACCCGCCCGTACCAGGAGCGGTCGAAGATGGCGAGCCGCCCGCGCCGTGGGATGTGGCGCCAGAAACGCCAGAGGTAGGGGTGGGCGCGCTCCTCGTCGGTGGGGGCGGCCACTGGGATGATCTGGTACATGCGCGCGTCGAGCGCGCTGATGATGCGGCGTATGGCCCCGCCCTTGCCGGCGGCGTCCACGCCCTCGAACACGACGACGACCGAGATGTTCTGGAAGCCGGGCTCGCGGGTGAGCAGGGCGAGCCGCCCCTGATAGGTCTCCAGCTGTTTCTCGTAGGTCTTCTTGGGTAGCCTCAGCGTCATGTCCAGCTTGCGCAGCAGATTCTGCTCATCGACCCGCGGCAGGCTGGGCAGGGTGGCGAGCGGCCGCGGCGGCGGCTGGGTGAGCTCGAGCCGCTTGCGCAGGGCGGTGAGGACGATCTTGCCCAGCGTCAGGTTGCGGTAACGCTCGTCCGTACCCTCGATGATGTACCAGGGGGCGTCGGCGGTGCTGGTCATGCGCAGGGCATGCGAGGCGGTCTTGTAGAAGCGGTCGTAGAGCTTGAAGTGTTCCCAGTCGCGCTCGGTTACCCGCCAGCGCGTGAGCGGGTCCTTCTCCAGGCTTTTGAGGCGCTTCTCCTGGGCCTTTTTCGACAAATGGAACCAGAATTTGAGGATCAGCGCCCCCTCGTCGGCCAGCATCTGTTCGAAGCGCAGGTTGCGCTCCATCGCCTCCTCCAGGTCGGCCACCTTGCTGCGTCCGTAGACGCGATCGATCAAGGCCTGGCTATACCAGGAGCCCTGGAAGATGGTCATGCGCCCCTTGGGCGGCAGCAGGCGCCAGAAGCGCCACATCGGCGGGCGGTCGCGCTCCTCGTCGGAGGGCTCGCCCAGGCCGTGCGTGTCGATGTGGCGGGCGTCGAGCCAGGCATTGAGCAGGCGCACCGACTCGCGCCGGCCGCCGCCGTTGACCCCGCTGACGATCATCACCACGGGAAAGGCCCGGCTCTCGATCAGGTCGTATTGGGCGTCGAGCAGGGCCTCGCGCAGGGCGGGCAACTCGGCTTCATAGGTCTTTTTGTCGACTTTGTGGCCCAGCTCGGCGGATTCGAACATCCTCGGTCTCCTCAAATGATGCCCAGGGCATGGAGGAACACGGCCACCACGCCCACCGGCACGATGTAGCGCAGCAGCCAGACCCAGCCCCAGTAGAGGCGGGCGAAGCGACTGCCGGCGCGGAAGGCCTGTTCGCGGGCGTGTTCACCCATGCGCCAGGCCACGAAGACGGCGATCCCCAGGCCACCCAGGGGCAGCATCCAGTTGCTGGCCAGGTAGTCGGCCAGGTCGAACCAGTTCTTGCCGTGCCCCTCGCCGAACAGGGCCTCGGTGGCGGCGGCGAAGTCGCTGCCGAAGAGCGGTGTGCCGCCGGACAGGGCCGAGGGGATGCCCAACACGAAGATCACCGCGCCGATGCCGATGGCGGCGCGCCGGCGCGAGACCCCGCGCCAGTCGATGGCGTGGCTCACCGCCACCTCCAGCAGCGAGATGGCGCTGGTGAGCGCCGCCACGGCGAGCAGCACGAAGAACACCGCCGCCCACAGCGCCCCGCCCGGCAGTTGGCCGAAGGCGATGGGCAGGCTCACGAACACCAGGCCGGGGCCCGCCGCCGGTGTCAGGCCGGCGACGAAGATGATGGGGAAGATCATCATGCAGGCCATGAGCGAGATCAGGGTGTCCAGCCCGCCCACGGCGAGCGAGGTCGTCACCACGTCGTCGCGCGCGCGCAGGTAGCTGCCATAGGTGAGCATGGCGCCCATGCCCAGGCTCAGGGTGAAAAAGCTGTGCCCCAGGGCCTCCAGCACACCGGCGGGGGTGAGCCGGTCGCTGTGGGCGCCGAAGACGAAGTCGAGCGCCGGGCCGAAGCCGTCGGTGCCCGCCGCGCGCAGCACCAGGGCCAGGATCATCAGGAACAGCAACGGCATGAGGATGCGGCTCCAGCGCTCCACCCCGGCGTTGACCCCGGCGGCGACGATGGCGATGGTCAGCAGCATGAACAACCCGTGCCAGAACAGGTTGATGCCGGGGTCCGCATAGACCTGGCCGAACAGGGCCTCGACCTCGGCCGGCTGCATCCCGGCAAAGCCCTGGGAGAGCGCCAGCCAGCTGTAGTGCAGGGTCCAGCCGGCCACCACGCTGTAATAGGACAGGATCACGAAGGCCGCCGCCACCCCCAGCCAGCCGATCCCCTGCCAGGGGCTGCGCGGGCCGGCCAGCTTGCGAAACGCCAGCACGGGCGAGCGCTGGGTAGCGCGGCCCAGCATGATCTCCGCCACCATGATGGGCAGGGCGACAGTCGCCACGCAGATCAGATAGATCAGCACGAACCAGCCGCCGCCGTTGACCCCGGTGATGTAGGGGAACTTCCAGATGTTGCCCAGTCCGACGGCCGAACCGGTGGCGGCCAGCACGAAGGCGAGCCGCCCGGACCAGTGCTCGCGGCGCACGGGCTGGGGATGGGGTTTGGCGTTGCGCGTGGGGCCGGTCATGATCTGCGACAATGCGGCGGGTGCTCAAGGAATACACCGACGGGCGCCGGCGAGCAACCCGCCCGCGCCTAGCGGGCCAGCCAGTCGGTGAGTTCACGCATGGGCAGCGGCCGGCTCAGGTGATAGCCCTGGATCTGGTCGCAGCCCATGTCGCGCAACAGCGCCTCGGTGCGCGCGTCCTCGACCCCCTCGGCCAGCACTTCCAGTCCCAGGTGATGCGCCATGGCGACGGTCGAACGCACGATGATCCCGTCGTGTTCGTTGACCGGGATGTCGTGCACGAACATGCGGTCGATCTTCAGGGCGTGGATGGGCAGGCGGTGCAGATAACCGAGCGAGGAGTAGCCGGTGCCGTAGTCGTCGATGGAGAGCTTCACGCCCAGGTCGGCGATGCGTTGCAGCAGCGCGGCGGCCCGTTCGGGGTCGTGCTTGAGGGCGGTCTCGGTGATCTCCAGCTCCAGCCGGTCGGGCCGTACCCCATGCCGGTCGAGCAAGCCGCGGAGGGTCACGAGAAAACGCTCGTCCATGAGGGAGCGGGCCGAGAGATTGGCGGCCACGCTGTATGCGCGCCCCTCGTCCTGCCAGCGTTTGAGGTCGGCCAGGGCCAGGTCCAGCACCTGCTCGGTCAGGGCGTGGATGGCATCGCCCATCTCCGCCAGGGGGAGGAAACGCTCCGGATGCAGCAGGCCCAGACGCGGGTGCTGCCAGCGCACCAGGGCCTCGAAACCGGTGATGCACCCGCGTTTCAGGTCGAACTTGGGCTGATAGTGCAACAGGAGCTGACCGGACCGGATGGCCTCGTTGAGCTCGGCCATCAGGGCCAGGCGCTCGGGGCTGTGGCGATCCAGGGACGGGGTATAGCGCGCCACCGCCTGGCCGCTGCGCTTGGCCGTATACATGGCGACGTCGGCGGCGCGCATGAGGGCGTGGATGTCCTCGCCGTCATCCGGATAACGGGCGATCCCCACGCTGGCATCCACGGTGAGCGGCATGGCATCGACGCTGAAGGGCTGGCGCAGGGCCGCCACCAGGTCGCGTGCGTAATGGCGCTCGAGCGCCTCGTCGAGCGCGGCGGGCAGCAGCACGGCGAACTCGTCACCGCCCAGCCGGCAGAGCAGCCCCTCGCGTGGGGCCAGTAGGGGCTGCAGGCGCGGGCCGATCTGGCGCAGGACCTGGTCACCGACGCAGTGCCCCAGGGTGTCGTTGATCTCCTTGAAGCGGTCCAGGTCGAGCAGCAGCAGGGTCAAGGGCCGCGTCCGCCCGGAGGTCCGGGAGAGCAGGCGTTCGAAGCTCTGGTACAAGACCACGCGGTTGGGCAGGCCGGTCAAGCTGTCGTGGTGGGCGAGGTGGTCGAGCCGGTCGACGTGGCGGGCGTTGGCCAGTGCCAGCGACAGTGTCTTACCCAGGGTGTCCAGGGTCTCCAGCTCCAGGGCGCTGAACTCGCGGCGCAGCTGGAAGGCGAGGTGTATGGTGCCGAAGGCCTGCCCGGCATGAATGAGCGGGATGATGACCGCTGCGTGGATGCGATGTGCGGCCAGGCGCTGGCGCATCTCCGCCCCGGTGCGTGCATCCTCGGCCAGGTCCGGGCTGTGCATCAGCCGCCCCTCGGCCAGGGCCTTCCCGGCCAGGGTCCCGGCCACGGGCAGGATGCGGAAATCGGCGTTCTGGGCAGCGTCGAAGCCCAGGCTGTGGGTGAGCAAGAGGCTCTGCCCGTCGGCCGACAGCTGATACAGGGCGATGTGGTTGGTGTTCTCCAGGCGCATGAAGGCCTGGATGGCCTGCGTGCAGATGGCATCGACCGAGAGCTGGCTGTGCAGCCGACGCGAGAGCTCATGCAGGAGCTGCAGGCTCTCGTTGCGGCGCAGGACCTCCTGGCGAGACTGTTCCAGCGCGGCCTCGGCCGCCTTGTGTTCGCTCAGGTCGAGCGCCGTGCCGACCAGGGCCGGTCGGCCGTCCAGCATCACCCGCCCGCCCGTGGCGAGCACCGGGATCTCGCGGCCGTCGCGCGTCTGCAGCCGGATCTCGGCGCTTTCCATGCGACCCTCCTCCAGGACGTTGCGGATCTTGTCCAGCGTGCAGGGCACGTCGGACGGATGCACCACGTCCAGGGCGTGCATCTGGCGCATCTCATCCTCACTCAGTCCCAGTGTCGCGGCATAGGTGCGATTCCAGGCCAGCATGCGCCCGTCGGCATCGAACTGGAAATATAGGCCCGGCATGGCGTCTATGGTGGCCTGCAACAAGGCCTGCTGACCCCGCAGACGCGGTGTGTCCTCCAGTGCCGCATTGGGGGCCGCGATCATGATGTAGCCGGTGATGACCCCGGCGTCGTCGCGCACCGGCGAAACCGTCAGGCATACCCGCAGGCGGCTGCCGTCCTTGCGTATCCAGGTCCAGATCCGCTCCTCGTCGAGTCCGTGCCGGGCCTTCGCCACCAGGACCTCGAACCCGGGGTTGAGCGTCTCGCCCGTCTCCCGCGCCAGCTCGACCGCCCGCTTCATGAGCTCCTCGGGGTCGTGCAGGAGGGCGGGGGTGGTCTTGCCCAACACCTCCTCGGCACGATAGCCGAGGATGCGCCGGGCGGCGGGATTGAAGCCGACCACGGAGCCGCGCGTGTCGGTGGCGATGACCGGCAGACCGGCGCTGTCGATGAGCGCGCGCAGCCAGTCGGCCTGCCTGGCGTTGCGTTCGGCGGCCAGCCTGCTGCGTCTGGCGGACTGTTGGGCATTCCAAAACAAGCCGCCCAGCAGGGTGGTGACCAAGGCCACGACGACACAGCCCACCGAGACAGCCCCGCTTTGGGCGAGGGCGGTTGACGGCATGAGGCCGCCCACCAGCATGCCGCAGACGGTGATGCCGGTGCGCACGCGATGCGGTCTACCGCGTCGCGCGTTTTCCCGGATCCGAACGGCTGCGGGGGGTGGCTTCCTCTTCAAGGACCCTCTGTCTCTCATCGGCGATACGGCCAAGGCAGGCGCCGCCTAGGGCGCAGCCAGCGGCCATCTGGCTTTATTATCGTCAATGCGGCGGAAAACTTAAGGAAAAACCCGGCTCAGCCATTCTGCCTACGCCGGCAGGTCTTCGCCTGAGCCGCACTCTGGCCAGTACGCAGCCCTGTGGTTGGAGTTAGGGCCGGTGAACGAAACTGGAGGTTCGGCGTGACGATATGTGTGGTGGAGGCGGATGCCAGCGTGCGGGACTGGCTGGTGGACGTGTTGCGCTCGACCGGCCTGGCCGTCAGGACCTATACGCGGGGGGAGGAATTCCTCGCCAGCCTGACCACGCCCGACGCCGTGAGCTGCCTGGTCGCCGACATGCTGCTGCCGGACATCACCGGGCTCGACCTGCAGGCGCGGCTCAAGGCCATGCACCTGGCGATCCCCATCGTCTTCGTCTCCGCCCATGCCGACGTGGCCACGGCAGTCAAGGCCATGAAGGCGGGGGCGGTCGATTTCCTGGAGAAGCCGCTGCGCGCCCAGGAGGTGCTCGCGGCCGTACAGACGGCCCTGGCCAGACCGGAGGGGCGTCGCGTGGCCCAAGGCGCGTCGGCCGAGATCCAGGGCCTGATGGCGCGTCTGACTCCGCGCGAGCGCGAGGTCCTGGGGCTGATCATGGCCGGTCTCTCGAACAAGGAGATGGCCCGCAAGCTGGGCTTAAGCCCGAAGACCATCGAGGCCCACCGCGCCAAGCTCTACACCAAGATGCGCGCCGACTCACTGGCCGAACTGGTGCGTCGGGGGATCGAGGCGGGTGTCGATGCCGGATAGGACTGCGGTCCCGCATCGCTTCGTGTGGCGAGAGCCACGCTAGCCTTGTCCCAGGCCGCTCACCCAGAAGTCATGGCCTTTGTCCAGGAACTCGTCGACCGGCACGTAGTGCGAACCGTCACAGGAGAAGGTGAGCCCCACCACGCCGTTGAAGATGTTGAGCGTGCCGGTGCGCAGATAGAGCATCTCGTCCATGAAGCGCAGCTCGCGCAGCCCTTTCAGCACGGGGGCGACCTGCTCGGCCTTGACCAGGGCATCGATGGGGTAGGGGCGCAGGGGGTAGGCCAGGCAGATGTCTGGGTCGACCAGGGCCTGGATGTCGAGCAGCCGATAACGATAGGGGTCGTCCATCACCCAGACCACGGCACGGCTGGAGGAAAAGTGCAGCATGACGTGGTAGACCCCGCGCTGGGTCATGAGCTCCTCCACCACGGACAGCACGGTGTCGATGTTGCGGTCCATCTCACTCTCGGCGCGGGTCTGATGGAAGACGGTGCCGCGGATGGCCGGGTCGCCCTTGATCTGCCGCCAGTAGCGCGGTTCCTCGTAGAGCCGGCGGGTTATGGGCAGGTCCCTAAGGTCGAAGTCGGCGCCGACGAAACCGAGCACCCGCCAGTCGGTGCCGCGCACGAGTTGTATGGCGGTGAGCGAGGGGCGTTGCGCGCGCAGGCTGATGTAGGCCTGCGACAGGACGAAGCCGTCGGCCGGCACCACCTCGCGCATGTAGGGCCGCTGCGAGCGGTCGCGGCCATAGTCCTCGGGGTGTATGCCATCCTTGTCGACGTTGCTGCTGACTTGGATGGCGTCAGTGTTGAGGGCGTAGACGTACTTGCAGCCGGGGATCAGCTTGAAGGCCTCGACCAGGGCGGCATCCAGCGCCGCCCGGTCGTGCCAGGCGTAGCTCGCCAGCTCGGCCGCCTTCTGCAGCGGGCCGATCAGCATCACCCGCAAGGCCTCGCGCTGCTGAGCGATGGCCTCCTGGAGGGTGCCCTCGGGCGGTTGCATAGAGTGTCTGGTTCAGTGATTGTGACGCCGTCTTATGCTACTGGATCGGTGTTAAGAGGGGTATCCCGCCGTCGAATCCGAGTCTGTTGCCGTGGGCGACGTGGGCTGGATACGGCCTGCGAGGCATGGGGTATAGTTGCCATATAGTTGCCATTTTGGACCCGAGTGAAGTGCGATGAAGAAACCCAAGACCTACGAGGAATACGTCGACCTGGTGCACCAGGCGGTCTATGAAGTGGACGAGATGCGCGCCAGCATCGAGTACGAGCCCGAGTACATGGAGCGCTGGTCCGGGCTGCTGGACATGCTCGACGGCGTGTTGCGCAAGCTGTATGACGAGATGGTGGCCGACACCTACCAGTTCCCGACGGGACGCGACCTGCCCTACATGCAGGTCCTGAACCGGTATGGTCCGGATTTCCCGTTCAAACAGCTCTTGATCCGCATCAACGACACGCACAAAAACGGGCTGGATCGTGGTTAAGTGGCTGCTGGTCATCGGCCTCGTCGTGCTCGTCGTGCTGCTCATGAACAAGGCGAGCCGGCGTCGCGAGGTCCCCCAGCAGCCGGGCGGCGAGCCCAAGGTCGAGGACATGGTACGCTGTCACGTCTGTGGCGTGAACCTGCCCCGCTCCGAGGCCATCCTGAGCCGGGGGCGTTTCTATTGCGGCGAGGAACACCGCCGCCAGAATGGGGCCTGATGGCGACCCTCTCGCCCGCGGAGCTCGAATACCCCGACAGCTTCTGGCGGTCATTGCACCACCTCAACCGCTTTCGCGGCTTTCTTGCGCTGTTTTTTCTCTTCGCGCCGTTTTACGGGCAGAACGCGCCCCTGGGCGAGGCCGACAGCCGCTGGGTGACCCTGGCCGGCCTGCTCTATGGGCTGCTCGCGCTCTGGTTCGGTCACGTCCTCAAACGGCGGCGGCCGTCCTTCGACCGACAGCTGATCGTCCACGTGCTGAGCGACGTCGTCTTCCTGACCGGGCTCATGGCCCTGGCCGGCGGCAACGCCAGCGGGGTGGGCCTGCTGCTCATCGTGCCCATGGCCGCGGCGGGCCTGCACCCCAGGCCGCTGCTGGCCATGTTGCTGGCCTCTCTGGGCACCGTTGCCGTGTTGACCGAGCAGACCCTGCAGACCCTCCTCTGGCAGGCCGGCAACGAGGGCTATCTGCGCGCGGGGCTGCTCGCCTTGGGTTTCTTCACGGTATCGGGCTTTTCCCATGTGCTGGCCAAGGGCACGCTGAGCTCGGCCCAGCTCGCCGGGGAGAAGGCGGCGCAGGCCGAGAGCCTGGCGCGCATCAACGACTGGGTGATTCAGGAGCTGCATGACGGCATCCTGGTGGTGGACGCCGACGGCCGCGTCCTGCAACACAACGGCCGTGCCGAGTCCTTGCTCGGTTGCCGGCTCGGCCCCCAGGCACGTCTTGGGCAATGTGCGCCGGCCCTGGCCCAGCTCTGGAGGGATTGGCAGGCGAGCGGCCGCAATCCCGAGACCCCGCTGGCCACCGGGAACACCTCGCAGCGCGTGCGCGCCCGCTTCACCCAGCTGGAGCCCGGCCGACCCTCCGGCGCCATGATCTTGCTCCAGGACATGACCGAACTGGAACGCGAGGCCCAGAACATGAAGCTCGCAGCCCTCGGCCGACTCACCGCCAACCTCGCCCATGAAATCCGCAATCCCCTGGCGGCGATCGAGCAGGCTGCCGCCCTGCTGGGGGAGGAGCCCTCGACGCCGACCATGGCGCGGCTCACCCGCATCATCGAGGACAATTCCAAGCGTCTCAATGGCCTGGTCGAGGACGTGTTGTCGCTCAACCGCCGCGATCGCCTGCAGAAGGAAGCGGTCCTCCTGGCGGAGTTCCTGCGCGATTTCAGCGCCGAGTTCGCCCAGGCCGAGAAGGTCCCGGCCGACGTGATCCACCTCGAGGTCGAGGGAGCGCTCAGGGTCCAGTTCGACCGTCTCCACCTGACGCAGATCCTCTGGAACCTGATCCGCAATGCCTGGCGCTACTGCACGCGCACCCCAGGCAGCATCCGGATCAGTGCCCGGCACGCCGGAAGGGGTGTGCAGATCGATGTCTTCAACGACGGCGAGCCCATCTCGGCCGAGATGCAGCAGCGCCTGTTCGAGCCCTTCTACACCACCGACACGCGCGGCACCGGCCTGGGTCTTTACATCGCGCGGGAACTGGCCGAGGCCAACAGCGGCAGTCTGGGCTATGTCGACCACCCCGGCGGTGCCCTGTTTCGGCTGACCTGTGTCGCGGAGACCGGGCAGAGCAATGGCGGGCGCGTTGGGGAGCCGGACACCCCCGGCGTCAACGGACAACCCATGGCATTGCGGGAGGCGATGCAGCCGTCATGACCCCACCCTGCATCCTCATCGTCGACGACGAACCGGACCTGCGCGAGGTGCTGGAGCTGGCACTGCTGCGCATGGGGCTTGCCACCGCCACGGCCGCGGATGTGGCCGGGGCCCGTGCACTGCTCGCGCAGCGGCGCTTCGATCTGGTGTTGACCGACATGCGCCTGCCGGACGGTGACGGCCTGGAGGTGGTGCGCATGGTGGTGCAGGGCAGCCCGGCCACGCCGGTTGCGGTCATCACCGCCTATGGCAGCACGGAGAATGCCATCACCGCCCTCAAGGCGGGCGCCTTCGACTATCTGATGAAACCGGTCAAGCTGGACGTCCTGCGCACCCTGGTGAAGACCGCCCTGAAGGTGCCGGACGCGCCCCGGGCCCGGGAGGATGTTCCCCAGCTCATCGGCGAGTCGGCCCCCATGCAGCAGATCCGCGCCAAGATCGAGAAGCTCGCGCGCAGCCAGGCGCCGGTTTTCATCTCCGGCGAATCGGGCACCGGCAAAGAGGTCGCCGCCCGCCTCATCCACGCCCTGGGGCCGCGCGCCAACAAGCCCTTCGTCGCCGTCAACTGCGGGGCGATCCCGGAGAATCTCATGGAGAGCGAGTTCTTCGGCTACAAGAAGGGCGCCTTCACCGGCGCGGAGGCCGACCGGGCCGGCTTCTTCCAGGCGGCGAGCGGCGGCACCCTGTTCCTCGACGAGGTGGCCGAACTGCCCATGACCATGCAGGTCAAGCTGCTGCGCGCGCTGCAGGAGCGGCGCGTGCGCCGGGTCGGCGGTGTGGAGGAGGAGGCGGTGGACGTGCGCCTGATCAGCGCCTCCCACCAGGACCTCGGCCGTGCCGTCGAGGCGGGTCGCTTCCGCCACGACCTGTACTACCGGCTCAATGTCATCGAGCTGAAGATGCCCGCCCTGCGTGAGCGCCAGGAGGACATCCCCCTGCTGGTCGCGCACATCGCCGGCCGCCTGGCAGCGGCCGGGCAGCCCGCCCCGCAACTTACGCCCGAGGCCCTGGCGGCGCTCAAGCGCTATGCCTTCCCCGGCAATGTGCGCGAACTGGAGAACATCCTGGAACGCGCCTTCGCCCTGAGCGAGGCTGGACGCATCGACGTGGCCGACCTCAACCTGACGCCGGCGACAGCCGAGACGAGACCCGGCGAGGGGCAGAGCGGCGTGCTAGACTTGCCACTACAGGACTACCTCGACCGGGTCGAGCGCGAGGCCATCCTGGCGGCCCTGGCCCACACCGGCGGCAACAAGACCGCAGCGGCGCGGCTGCTGGGTGTGACCTTCCGCAGCCTGCGCTACCGGCTCGAACGCCTGGGTCTGGATTGAGGCCGACCGGCGGCGGCCGTCAGGCAACGCCGTGCTTTTCCGCCACCATGCGGTCGAGGGTGTGCATGACCCCCTCGCTGCCGGCCTCCATCCGGCTGAGCGCCTGGTGGATACGCGCCTGCACCTCGCCATCCTGCGCCCAGTCCTGTTCGAGCAGGGCGAGCATGTCGTGCGCGGCTGCATGCACCTGATGGTGGGGCGCATCCAGCTCGCGGTAGGCGGCGGTGCCGGCAAAGCGACGGCGACCCTCGTCGTCGTACCAGCGGCCGAGCCGGCAGCCGTGGTTGTCGACCTCGATCGCCTTGACGTGTTCTTCGACGGTGCCGTTGGTCGACAGGGTCATGTAGGCCCGCTGTTTGTAGACCACGTGGTCCACCTTGACCAGCGACACGAAGCTCTTGTCCAGGGCGTGCTCCAGGCGGTCGACCGTGGCGCTGGCGGCGCGCGAGAACTGCGCGAAGCGGCTGGCCATCTCGGTGACGCTGCGGCTCGAGCTCTGCGTGCGTTCACGCATGGCGGCGGAGTCGGTCAACATGGTGGCGGCCTCCTGCAGCAACCCCTCCATGACCTGGCCGATGGACACCGAGGCGTCTTTGGTCTTTTCCGCCAGCTTGCGCACCTCGTCCGCCACCACGGCGAAGCCACGGCCGGCCTCGCCGGCGCGCGCCGCCTCGATCGCAGCGTTTAAGGCCAGCAGGTTGGTCTGGTCGGCGATGGTGTTGATGAGGGACACCGCCTGTTGGATCTCGTCACCGCGCGCATTGAGTTCGGCGATGGCCTCGGCCGCATGCTCCACCCGCGTGCGGATGTCGGCGAGCTCCGCCACCACCCGCTCGACCATCGTCTGGCTCGTTTCCGCGTCCTGCCGGGTCTGACCGGCCTCCTGCGCCACCTGTTGCATGGCCTGGGTGATGGCGAGCAGGTCGGCCTGGGTGGAGGCTAAGTTCTTGAGCAGGTTCTGCGTGTTCAGATCGTGTGCTTGGCTCATGAGCGCATTGCGCATCTGCTGGCGCATGTTCTCGGCCATGGCCTCGAGCAGCACGTTGTGGTTCTCCAGCCCTTTGCGGAAGCCGCCGCGCAGCCCAACGGGCAGGGTGAGGCGATAGAAACGACGGTCGAGATGGGCGCGGAAGGCCGCCGCCTGTTCGCGGTTGAAGGCCTCGAGCTGGTCGAGCATGTCGTTCAGGGACCAGGCAAGCGCTTGTACACGTGGGGGCAGCCCGTGGATCTGGGTAATCCGCAAATTGAAGTGGCCATGGGCGATACCGTCCGTGATCTCGCGCAGCCGCCCAAGGGCTGCGTGCAGACGGGATAGGCCATGGTTGCCAAGGGCGCTGATGATCAGACCCATGACTGGAACCAGCAAAAGCCAGGCGGTCTCGGCAAACGCGGCAAGCAAAGCGGCCATGCCGAGCCACAGGGCGGCGTTGGCCCAGGCGAGAGGGCGTAGGTCTTGGGATAGGGTGGTGATCATGATCCAAGCGTGAGGACGAAACGATGATAGTCGGTCTTGTGCCCGGCGAGCAGGTCCTGCAGAAAGGCGAGCGAGGCGGCGGGGGCGTCCTTGGGACCGGCGCGGCGTTCCACCTCGCGCATCTGCGCGTAGATCTCGTCCATTCGGCGCACGGCCTCACGATTTGGCGCACGCCGCACCGAGTAATAGCCTTGGACCTTGCCATCGGGACTGTAGTCAGGCGTGACATGGGCGAAGACCCAGTAGAAACCGCCGTCCTTGGACATGTTTTTCACGTAGGCGAAACACTCCTGACCGGCACTGATGGTGTCCCACAGGAGTCGGAAGACCCCGCGCGGCATGTCGGGGTGACGGATGATGTTGTGCTGCGCACCGAGGAGCTCTGCCTCCGTGAAGCCGGAGAACTCGATGAAGATGCGGTTGCCGTAGGTGATGCGCCCTTTGAGATCGGTCTTGGAGACGATGAAGTCGTCCTCGCGCATCAGACGCTCGACACCGGTGGGCTGGATGCGGTTTTTCATGGCCGTGTGCAAGACGGGTCTGGGAGTTAATAACGTCCAGCTACGGAGAATCTTTAGAGCCGCAAGCCCATGGGCTTTGCTCAGAGGGGGTGAGGCGGGCAGGACGGCTGCCCGCTGCGGCGCCGATGCGGCACAATCCAGGCGTGGAATCCGTGGACGAATTCAATCTGCATCAACGGCTCGCACAGTCAGGCGGGGTCAGCCTCGTGCTGTTCGTGAGCCCCACCTGCGGCACCTGTCGCCGGGTCGAGCAGCTGCTGTCCCTGGCCGCCCCGCCGGGTGTGCGGCTGTTTCGCGCCGACGTGCAGCAGGCCCAAGCCCTGGCCCGCGCCTACGAGGTCTTCCACCTACCGACCCTGATGCTGTTTCGCGACGGCCACTACCACGCGCGGCTCGATTGCGAGGTGACCCCCGTGGCGCTCAAGGCGGCGATCGAACGCGCCCTGGCCGCGCCAGCGCAGGAAGAACCCTAGTGGGTGAGGGGTGAGGCGTGAGGCGTGAGGGGTGGCGGTTGGATGCCGCAGGTTGGTTGCATGGGGTGACCCACATCCCCTCGCCCAACTGCGACGCACGCCCTGAGGGCGAAGCGATCCGCCTGGTGGTGATCCACGCCATCAGCCTGCCGCCGGGCGAGTTCGGCGGGCCGGGGGTGATCGAACTGTTCACCAACCGGCTCGACCCTGCGGCCCACCCGTACTACGAGACGATCAAGGACCTCAGGGTCTCCGCCCACTTCTTCATCCGCCGCGACGGCGAGCCGATCCAGTTCGTCCCCTGCACGGCGCGCGCCTGGCATGCCGGGGTGTCCCGCTGGCAGGGGCGCGAACGCTGCAACGACTTCTCCATCGGCATCGAGCTCGAGGGCACGGACGACCTGCCTTTCACCGACGCCCAGTATGCGGTGCTGAACGCCCTGCTTGCGCTGCTGCGTGAGGCTTACCCCATCGCCGCGGTGGTAGGGCATGCCGACATCGCCCCCGGGCGCAAGACCGATCCGGGGCCCTGTTTCGACTGGGCGCGGCTTGCCAGCCGTTGAGGCTCAGGCGGCCTGTGCGGGGATGCGGTCGCCGATGCGCACGGCGCGGTTGGCGCCGTCGACATAGACCAGACGTGGCGCGTAGGCGTTGAGCTCCACCTCGTTGTAGACCGCGTAGGAGGCGATGATCAGCACGTCGCCCACCGCCGCGCGGCGGGCGGCGGCACCGTTCACCGAGATCGTGCCGCTGCCGCGCGGCGCGCGGATGGCGTAGGTGGAGAAGCGCTCGCCATTGTTGACGTTGTAGATGTCGATGCGCTCGTATTCGCGGATGTCGGCTGCCTCCAGCAACAGCTCGTCGATGGCGCAGGAGCCCTCGTAGTCGAGCTCCGAGGCGGTCACCCGCACCCGGTGCAGCTTGGATTTGAGCAGCGTGCGTTGCATGGCGACTGGCGTGAAGATAAGTGTTTCATTATAAACCAGGTTCGGACAATTCGACCTCGACGTTGTCGATCAGCCGGGTGGCGCCCAGGCGGGCGGCGGCCAGCACCACCAGCGCGCGCTCGTTGGGCTTAGGCGCGAGCAGGGTGGCCTGGCTGCGCACGCTCACGTAATCCACCTGCCAGCCGTGCGCGGTGAGCGCGGCTGCGGCCTCGGCCTCCAGGGTGGCGAGGTCGCGCGCGCCGGCGGCCAGGCGCTCGCGCAGCGTGAGCAGCGTGCGGTAGAGCCGTGGCGCCTCGGCGCGTTCCTCCGGCGTGAGATAGCCGTTGCGCGAGGACAGGGCCAGGCCGTCGGCGGCGCGCACCGTCTCGCCGGCGAGGATGGCGATGGGGAGGTTGAACTCGCGCACCATGGCGCGGATGAGATAGAGCTGCTGGTAGTCCTTCTTGCCGAACACCGCCACGTGCGGCTGGACGATGTTGAAGAGCTTCAACACCACCGTGCAGACCCCGGCGAAGTGGCCGGGCCGATGCGCGCCGCAGAGCTCGTCGGCGAGCGGGGGCTCGACCCGGAAGCGCTGGGGCTGCGGATAGAGCTCGTCCACGGCTGGGGCGAAGACGTAATCGACCCCGAGCGGTTCGAGCAGGGCACAGTCGGCCTCCAGGGTGCGTGGGTAGCGCTCGAAGTCCTCGCCGGGGCCGAACTGCAGGGGGTTGACGAAGATGCTCACCACCACCGGCCGGCCGGCCCGACCCGCCTGCTCGACCAAGGCAAGGTGGCCGGCGTGCAGGTTGCCCATGGTCGGCACGAAGGCCGCCCCCGCCCCGGCCAGGGCGCGGCGCAGCTCGGTTATGGTATGGATCAGCCTCATCCTGTGACGTCGATTGCGTGGCAGGCGGCACGCTGGCGGGCCGAAGGGATGTCTCGCGCCGCCAGCGGCGCTCCTACCGGAGGAGTCCGACCTTTCAATGGGCTATCCGGGTTCATCGACGTCTGGCGACTGAGGACATGTGGCTGAAATGGCCGGTTCAAGCCGCGTGCAGCGCCCAAGCCGACGGTATCCTGTCACCTATAACCCGTTCCCCGCTCAGACGCAATGCTCGGGGCCTGGAAAGGTCCCCTCGCGTACGGCGCGGGCATAGTTGACGAGGGCCTCCTCGAGCGAGAGGGCCCCGGTTAGGAAGTCGCGGGCGAAGCGCGGCGGCTTGGGGGTGAGGCCCAGCAGATCCTGCAGGACCAGGACCTGGCCGTTGCAGTAGGGACCGGCGCCGATGCCGATGGTGGGGATGGAGAGCCGCTGGGTGACCTCCTCGGCCAGGACGGAGGGGATGGACTCCAGCACCATGAGCTGCGCACCCGCCTGCATGAGCGCCTCGGCATCCTGCAGCAAACGCGTGGCGCTCGTGACGTCGCGCCCCTGCGGCGCGTAGCCGGTGCGGTTGACCGACTGCGGCAGCAAACCCAGGTGGCCGCACACCGGCACGCCGCGCTCGACGAGGAAGCGGACGGTGGGCGCCAGCACACCGCCGCCCTCGAGCTTGACCATGTTGGCCCCGGCGGCGAGCAGGCGGGCGCTGGCGGCAAAGGCCTGCTCGGCGCTCGCCTGGTAAGTGCCGAAGGGCAGGTCGGCGAGGATGAAGGCGCCCCCACCCGCGCCGCGCGTCACCGCCTCGGTGTGGTAGACCATCTGCTCCAAGGTGACGGGGAGCGTGGTGGCATGCCCTTGGATGGTCATCCCCAGGGAGTCGCCCACCAGCAGGATGTCGATGCCACAGCGCGTCATGAGGCGGGCAAAGCTCGCGTCGTAGCAGGTCAGCGCAACCAGCTTCTCGCCCTTGGCCGACTTGGCGAGCAGTTGTGGCAGGAACATCAGCCCCCCCGGTTGAAGAACTCGCGCCGGCCGCGCATGTCGTGGATGCGGCGCATGAGCAGCTCGAAGTCGTCCTCGCGCTCGACGAAGTCGAGATGCTCGCTGTTGACGATCAGCAGGGGCGCGGCCTCGTAATGGTAGAAGAATTTCGCATAGCTGTCGGCCAGTTCGGTCAGATAGGCGATATCCAGGGCGCGCTCATAGGGACGGCCGCGCCGGCGGATGCGCTCGACCAGGGTGGTGGGGGTGGCCTGCAGGTAGATCACCAGATCGGGCGGTGGCGCCGGCGGCTTGAGGTCGGCGTGGATCTTCTGATAGAGCTGGAACTCGGACTCGTCCAGATTGAGACGGGCGAACAAGAGGTCCTTGTCAGGCAGGAAATCGGCCACCCGTGCGCGCTGGAACAGCTCCCCCTGGACGAGCGGCCGGGTCTGCTCGAAGCGGGCGAGCAGAAAGGCGAGCTGGGTGGGCAGGGCATAGCGGCGGCGGTCTTCGTAGAAGCGCGGCAGGAAGGGATTGGCCTCGGGCTGCTCCAGCAGCGGCTCGGCATCGAGCAGGCGTGCCAGCTTCTGCGCGAGGCTGGTCTTGCCGACCCCGATGGGGCCCTCCACGGCGATGTAGCGGAAGTGTTCGATCAGCATCGGTCGGAAGGCTCTAACCCGCGGCGCGACGCTGGAGCGGCTCGGCCAGACGCACCAGGTCGCTCGTGTCCACCGCCGCCAAAAGCTCAGCGACCGCCCCACGGCCGGGGATGACCAACGCCGGCGCGATCTCGGCCAGGGGCTGGAGGACGAAGCCGCGCAGATGCATGCGCGGGTGCGGCAGGGTAAGCCCCGCCTCGTGCATGATGAGCCCGTCATAGAGCAGGAGGTCCAGGTCCAGGGTGCGCGGGGCGTTTTTCTGCAGCCGCTGGCGGCCGTGCCGCGCCTCGATGGCCAGGCAATGGCGCAGCAGCGTGCGCGGCTTGAGCGCGCTGGCGAGGCGGACCACGGCGTTGACGTAGTCGGGCTGCGCGGGGCCGCCCACCGGCCGGCTGCGGTACAGCGAGGAGCGCGCCAGGAGCCGGCTTTGGGGTAGGGCGGCCAGCTCGTCGATGGCCCGCAGCAGCTGTCCGACCGGGTCGCCCAGATTGGCGCCCAGGGCGATGTAGACGTCAACCGGCGGTGGCATGCGGTTGTTCCTGCGCCGCGGCGGCGGTCGGCGTCTCCGCCCCACGCGAGCGGCGCTTGCGGCGGCGGCGTTTGCGCGGGCCCTCCGCACCGGCGGGCAGCAGCATTGCCGCGCGCGTGGCCTCATCGGCGTCCTGGAAGCGGGTCCACCAGTCGGCCAGTTCCTGCGGTGCGTCGCCGCCGCGGGCGCGGATCAGCAGGAAGTCGTAGCCGGCCCGGTAGCGGGGATGGGCGAGCAGCCGGTAGGGGCGGGCGCCGCTGCGGCTCTCGAAGCGCGGCTGCAGCTGCCAGATCTCCTTGATCATGCCGTCGAAGCGGCGCGGGAAGGCCAGCCGTTCGCGCTGGCGCTCCAGGGTCTCCTCCATCGCCGCATGCAACGCGGCCAGCGCCGGCTCGCCGGCCTCCTGGTGTGCGCGCCACAACGCGCGCATGTCGAACCAGAGCAGCCCCGCCAGCATGAAGGCCGGCGAGGCCGACTGCCCATGCCGCACACGCTCGTCGGTGTCGTGCAGTGCGGCGTGCAGAAAGGCTTGGCGCGCGGGGTCGTCGAGGATGGTGTCCAGCATCGGCAGCACCCCGTGGTGCAGGCCCTCGGCACGCAGCTGGCGCACCCCGCGCTCGGCGTGCCCCGACAGCAGCAGCTTCATCATCTCGTCGAACAGCCGCGCCGCGGGGATGCGGGCGAGCAGGTGGGCGAGCTGGGGGATGGGGGCGCGTGTGGCCGGGTCGATGTGGAAGTCGAGCTTGGCCGCGAAGCGCGCCGCCCGCAGCATGCGTACGGGGTCTTCTTTATAGCGCGTGGCCGGGTCGCCGATCATGCGTAGGACGCGGCGCTTGGCGTCTTCCACACCGCCGTGCCAGTCCCAGATCTCCTGGCGCTCGGGGTCGTAATACAGGGCGTTGACCGTGAAGTCGCGCCGTGCCGCGTCCTCGGCGTGGGTGCCGAAGACGTTGTCGCGCAGGATCATGCCGTCCTCCGCCGTGACCCGCTCCGCGTCGTCCTCCTCGCCCTGGGGGTTGCTGGCGCGGAAGGTGGTGACCTCGATGGTCTCGCCGCCGCAATAGACGTGCACGATACGAAAGCGGCGGCCGATGATGCGCGAGCGCCGGATGAGGGCGCGGATCTCGTCCGGTGTGGCGTCGGTGGCCACGTCGAAGTCCTTGGGGGTGCGCCCCAGCAGCATGTCGCGCACCGCCCCGCCGACCACGAAGGCGGCATAGCCGGCCTCGCGCAGGGTGCGGCAGACCCTGAGGGCGCAGGGCGAGATCCGGTCGCGCGTGATCCCATGCTGTTCGAGCGGCAGGATGCGGGGGGTGGCGGGGGCGCGGCCGCGTCCGAACACCTTGCGCAGGATCCGGGTGATCATTTGGCGGACGGGCGGGTGGTCGCAGGGCGGCGCGAGGCCATCAGGTGGCGGACGGGGTGATCCCCGCAGGGGCAGTTTTCGACATCGACGCGCGTATTATCCTAAAAACCGCAGTTGACCGCTCCTATGGCTTCGCAACAGCTCGATGATGCAAGAGATTTTGCCTCCGGTCATCCGCTCCCAGAGGGTGAACACGCTCCGCGCCCGCCTTCGGTCTTGTACGCCCGTCTGGCTGCGTTGCTCCTCTTTGCAGGGAGCCATCCTGCGGCGTCGTCGCGCCTTGCCAGCCGGTCGTACAAGCCCGCTTTCGGGCGCGTTCAACTGCGGTTTTTAGGATTATAGCGGCTTGCCCCCAGGCTGCCTGCCGGGCTACATTTGCGGGCCATCGACAAAACCTTGACGAGGACACGGGAGTGCTCGCCCTCATCGAAGCCGCCGGCTGGCCGATCTGGCCCCTGATCATCGCCTCGGTCATCGCCCTGGCCATCATCATCGAGCGCAGCTACAGCCTGCGTGCCCGCCTGGTCAACCCGCCCAACCTGCTCGAGCAGACCCTGGAGAACCTGCGCCGGCACGGGCTCAACAACGACCTCCTGCGCGCTCTGGCCGAGGGCTCGCCGATGGGGCGGGTATTCGCCGCGGGGCTGCGCAGCATGAACGGCAGCCGTGAGCTGATGAAGGAGACCCTGGAGGAGGTTGGCCGCTCGGTGGCGCATGAACTGGAACGCTACCTCACGGCCCTGGGCACCATCGCCACCGTGGCCCCGCTGCTGGGGCTGCTGGGCACGGTCATCGGCATGATTGAGATCTTCGGCGCCCAGAGCCCCGGCGGCGGCAACCCCGCCAAGCTCGCGCACGGCATCTCCATCGCCCTGTACAACACTGCCTTCGGCCTCATCGTCGCCATCCCCAGCATGATCTTCTACCGCTATTTCCGCGCCAGGGTCGACACGCTGCTGGTGGAGATGGAGCAGCAGGCCCTGCACCTGGTGGACATCGTGCACGGCGAGCGCAAATGAACTTCCAGCGCGGTTGGCGGCGCGACGAGCCGGAGATCAACCTGATCCCGCTCATCGACCTGCTGCTGGTGATCATCATCTTCCTGGTGATCACCACCACCTATGCCCGTTTCGCCGAGTTGCAGATCAACCTGCCCGAGGCCCAGGGCGAGACCGCCAAGGAGGTGCCGGCGCAGATCAACGTGAACGTCGATGCCGCCGGCAACTATCGCATCAACGAGACCGCCGTGGCCTTCCGCGGGGTCGAGGACCTGCGCGAGACCCTGGTGCGCATCGCCGGTGGGCAGAAGGACCCGGTGGTGGTCATCTCCGCCGACGCGCGCGCCACCCACCAGGCCGTCATCCACGTCATGGACGCCGCCCGGCGGGCCGGTTTCACGCGGGTGACCTTCGTGACCCAGACGTCGCCCGAAGCGGCGCAGTGACGACACGCACACCCCATGGGTGAGGGCGGCGCCCCATGGCTGCTGTTGCCGCTGTCGGGGTTGTTCTTCCTGGTCTCCGGTCTGCGCCGATTGGCCTATCGCCGTGGGCTGCTGCAGGTGACACGGCTGCCCGTGCCGGTGATCGTGGTGGGCAACATCAGCGTCGGCGGCACCGGCAAGACGCCGCTCACCCTCTGGCTGGTCGAGATGTTGCAGGCTACCGGCTATCGGCCGGGCATCGTCAGCCGCGGTTATGGCGGCCGCCAGCGTGGGCCGCTCGTCGTCACCCCTGCGAGCGACCCCGCCGAGGTGGGGGACGAGCCGCTGATGCTGGCCCGGCGCGCGCAGGTCCCGGTCTACATCGGCCGGCGGCGGCCGGCGGCGGCGCGTGCCCTGCTCCGAGCGCACCCCGACACCGACGTGATCGTCACCGACGACGGGCTGCAGCACTATGCCCTGGGGCGCGACCTGGAGATCGCCGTGGTGGACGGTGTGCGCCGCTTCGGCAACGGCCGGCTGCTGCCCGCCGGCCCGCTGCGCGAGTCACCCCGCCGGCTCGACACGGTCGACGCGGTGGTGGTCAACGGGGGCACGACGGACTGGCTGCGGGTGGCCAGTCCGGTCTATCCGATGCGGCTTACGCCGGTGCGGCTGCGACGGCTGTGCGACCCAGAAGACGTTCGCGGCCTGGACTGGTTGCGCGGGCGGCGGCTCGACGCCGTGGCCGGCATCGGCCACCCCGAGCGTTTTTTTGAGCTGCTGCGCGAGCTTGGCGCCGTGGTCACGCCACACCCCTTCCCCGACCACCACGGCTTCCGGCCGCAGGATCTGCCGGCCGGCCCGGTGGTCATGACCGAGAAGGACGCCGTCAAATGCGCCGCCTTCGCCCGCGCCGACGACTGGGTGCTGGAGGTTGACGCCGTCGTCGATCCGGCGCTACAAACGCGCATCCTCAACCGACTCCCGCCCCCACGCCATGGACGCCAAACTACTTGAGATCCTGGTCTGCCCCCTCTGCAAGGGGCCGCTCACCTACAAGAAGGAGGCCCAGGAACTCATCTGCAAGGCCGACCGCCTGGCCTATCCGATCCGCGACGGCATCCCGGTCATGCTGGAGGAGGAGGCGCGTCGCCTGCCGGCGGAAGAGGAGGTCTGAGCCGTCGGCATGGCCAAGCGTTTCCCGCTGCAACCGCTGCTGGAGCACACCCGGCATCGCATGGATGCCGCCGAGCGCACGCTCAGGCTGCTCAAGCAGAAGGAGGACGAGGCGCGACAAAGGCTGGCCGAACTGGAGGGCTTCCGCCAGGAATACCACGCCCGGCTCGCCAACAGCTCGGCCGGGGGGATGCACATCCAGCTCATGCGCGACTACCACGTCTTCCTCGCCAAGATCGAGCACGCCATCCGCCATCAGGCCGCCGTGGTCGAGGAGGCGCGCGCGCGCTGGGAGAGCGCGCACCGGCAGTGGCTTGCCGAGCGGCAGAAGGTCCTGGCCTATGAGACCCTGGCGCAGCGCCATCACAAACGCGAGTCGCTGCGGGCGGAACGGCTGGAGCAGCGGCTGACCGACGAACACGCCGCACGCGTGCGCCTCGATCAGGCCCGGCAAGAGGACGCCTGATCGCCGGCGCTGGGCCGGCACCATCGTAAGGGCTGGCATGGGCCTTGCTTTTAACCTAAAAACCGCAGTTGACCGCTCTTATGGCTTCGTAACAGCTCGCTGATGCAAGAGATTTTGCCTCCGGTCATCCTCTCCCAGAGGGTGAACACGCGAATCGTCCGCCTTCGGTCTTGTACGCCCGTCTGGCTGCGTTGCTCCTCCTTGCAGGGAGCCATCCTGCGGCGTCGTCGCGCCTTGCCAGCCGGTCGTACAAGCCCGCTTTCGGGCGCGTTCAACTGCGGTTTTTAGGTTTAACTGAGCGCTATGACCGCAATGGCCATGACCCCGTCCCTCTCGCCCGCAGGTCTCGCTGCAGGGGCTCCGTGCGCCGCGTGCACGTCGCCCGGGGGGCTGGCCCCCGGCGGCCCCTTCGCCGCTGCCCTGTCTGCTGCGATCCAGGCCGGCGGCGGCAAGCCCACGGCCCACATCGGCTTGCCGTTGGGGGTCGTTGCCGAGTCCGGGCCGCCCGTGGTCACCCTCGCAGCCGGCCAAGGCGGGGCGGCGGGCCTGCCTGACAAGGCGACCGCCGCGGCGAGCGCTGAGGGCGAGCACAGCGAGGTCGAGTCCACCGCTTGGGCAGCGGTGTTGTTGGTCGGCGCGTTGCCACAGGCGGCGGCACAGGCCGCGGTTGCCGACGGCGCCGCAGGTGGCCCGGCGTCGACCGCGACCCGCCCGGCGGCGGCCACCCTGGCAGGGGTGGCTGCGGCCTGGCGCACCGCTTCGGGTGGTCCAGCGTCGGAAGATGGACCGGCAACCCTTGCCGCCGGCCGGCAAATCCTGCCGACCTCCGCGGCTGACCCGGATACTGTCATGGACCTGGCGGCAGGGGAGGGGCGACTGCGGCCCCCCGCCGGCACGGAGCTCTCCGGCCCGCCGCCGACCGTCGGCGATCCGCTCCCACGCGGCTCGGGGTTGACCGATGCCTACGCCGCGGCCCGATTCGACCGGCTCCAGGAAACAGGACGGCCTGCGTTCGTGCGCGAATCGCTCGCCCTGCAGCTGCCCTTGCGCGCCAGCGGCTGGGACACGGAACTCGCCCAACGTGTCGTCTGGATGGCGGGGCGCCAGGCGCAATGGGCGGAGATCACGGTCAATCCGCCCAATCTGGGCAGCATCGAGGTCCATCTGTCGCTGCGGGGTAATGACGCCAACGCCTATTTCTATTCACCGCATGCGGTGGTGCGTGAGGCGATCGACGAGAGCCTCGGCCGGCTCAGGGACATGTTGGCGGCCGCCGGCATCCAGCTGGGTCAGGCCCAGGTCGGGCGGGAGTCGCTCACGGAGCGTCAGACCAGTGGCTTCCTGCCGGCAAGCGGGGCGCTCGGCGCGGCCAGAACCGGGGTGGATGAGGGACCGGTCAACGTCAGGCGGGGCCTGGTCGATCTTTACATCTGAGGCCTGGCAGCGCGCCTTCCCGGGCCGCTAGCCCGCCCCAGGCTTGCGATAGACTCACAAACCACCTAAGCTGATGCGCAGAAGCCCATGTTTTAGCGAGATTTCATAAACCCCAGAGGTGTCCATGGCCGAAAAAGCGGCTGCCCAGGGCGCTGAACCGGCGCCCCCCAAGAAAAAAAAGCTGCTCCTCATCATCGCCGTCGTCTTGGCGGTGGTCGTGCTCGCTGCCGGCGGGGCTGCATTCATGCTCCTGAGCGGCAAGCCGGCCGCCGAACAGCAGGCCGAGGGCGAGGAGGCGGAGGACCATGCCGAGGCGGAGGGCAAGCCGCCCGTCTACGAGAAGCTCGAGACCTTCACCGTCAACCTGGCCGACCAGGAAAGCTATCTGCAGGCGGAGATCTCGCTCAAGGTGGCGGACCCCGCGGTACAGCAAAAGATCAAGCTGCACATGCCCGAGGTGCGCGACGCGCTGCTGCGGCTGCTTACCAGCAAGACGGCCGAGGAGCTGATGACCGCCGAGGGTAAGACCGCCCTGGCCGAGGAGGTGCGCAAGGAGGTCAATCGCGTGATCGGCGCGAAAAAGGTGAGCCAGGGGGTCAAGGACGTGTTGTTCACCTCCTTTATCATCCAGTAGGGGTGCTGCGAACGCCATGTCGGACGACATCCTCTCCCAGGAAGAAGTCGATGCCCTGCTGCGCGGGGTGACCGGCGAGGCCGAGGAGACGGTCGCCGAGGAGACGACCACCGGCGTCAGGCCCTACGACATCGGCCGCCAGGAGCGCATCGTGCGTGGGCGCATGCCCACGCTGGAGATCATCAACGAGCGCTTCGCGCGCAACTTCCGCATCGGGCTGTTCAACCTCATCCGCCGCACCGCCGAGATCTCGGTGGGGCCGGTGTCGGTGATCAAATACAGCGAGTTCGTGCGCAACCTGGTGGTGCCCACCAACCTGAACCTGGTGCACATGCCACCGCTGCGCGGCACGGCCTTGTTCGTATTCGACCCGAACCTGGTGTTCCTGGTGGTGGACACGCTGTTCGGCGGCGACGGCCGTTTCCACATGCGGGTGGAGGGGCGTGACTTCACCCTGGCCGAGCAGCGCATCATCCACAAGATGCTGGAGGTGGTGTTCGAGGAATACGAGAAGGCCTGGGCGCCGATCCATCCCGTGCGCTTCGAATACGTGCGCTCGGAGATGAACACCCAGTTCGCCAACATCGCCACGCCGACCGAGATCGTCGTGGTGACCACCTTCAACATCGAATTGGGCGCCGGCGGCGGCGAATTCCACGTCTGCATCCCCTACAGTATGATAGAGCCGCTGCGCGACCAGCTCATGAGCCCGATGCAGGCCGACCGCGCCGAGTCGGACGAACGCTGGCTTGCGCAGATGCGGCAGCAGGTGCAGGATGCCCAGGTGGAGTTGGTCGCCAACCTGGGGCACACGGTCATCACCTTGAGGCAGATCATGGAATTGCAGATCGGCGACGTCATCGCCCTGGACATCCCCGAGGCGGTGATCGCCCACGTCGACGGCGTGCCCCTGTTCGAGTGCCAATACGGCCAGGTCAACGGCCAATACGCCCTTAAGATCAAGCGCGTCCTGCAGAGCGACGAGAGGACGGCCGCCGTAGCCGGGATGATGCCATGACGAACGAAGCCGAGAAGGACAGCATCACCGCCGACGACTGGGCGGCGGCCCTGGCCGAACAGGAGAGCGCCACTCAGGAGGCGGGGGCCGATGACTGGGCGGCGGCCATGGCCGAACAGCGCGCCGCCGAGGCCCAGGCGGCGCCGGCTGCGGCCAACGTCTTCCAGAGCCTGGTGGCCGACGCCGTGCCGCCGGCGGCCAACAATCTCGACCTCATCCTCGACATCCCCGTCCACCTGACAGTGGAGCTCGGCCGCACCAAGATCGCCATCCGCAACCTGTTGCAACTGGCGCAGGGCTCCGTGGTGGAGCTCGACGGCCTGGCCGGCGAGCCCATGGACGTCCTGGTCAACGGCTATCTCATCGCCCAGGGCGAGGTGGTGGTGGTCAACGACAAGTTCGGCATCCGTCTGACTGACATCATCAGCCCGGCGGAGCGGCTGCGCCGCTTGAACAAATGAGCGCTGCGCCCGCGCGGCCGACGCACGGGAACCGTTCATGGCCGCTAGACCGCCCCCGGCGATGAAACGCCTGTGCAGGCCATGAACGGTCCCCTCTCCCCCAACCCCTCCCCCGCTTGCGGGGGAGGGGGGCATCGTGAGTCGGCGCGCGACTCCCACGGTCACGCAGTTCAGGGCGGGCACACACGGGCGCTGGCCGGCGTGAGCGCCGGCTTGCCAGGTCTGGCCGCGGCTGCGGCACCCGCAGCTGCCGAGACCTCGACCCTCGGCCTGCTGTTTCAGGCCCTGCTGGCGCTGCTGGTGGTCCTGGCGGCCCTGTTCGCCTTCCTCTGGTTGTTGCGGCGCCTCACCCCGGTGCAGACCGGCGCCCAGGGGGTGGTGCGGGTCGTCGGCGGCGTCATGCTGGGGACGCGCGAGCGTCTGGTGGTGGTCGAGGTGGCCGACCAGTGGCTGCTGCTGGGGGTGGCGGCCGGCCGCGTCAACCATCTGCACACCATGCCCAGGCCGCCGGTCGATCCAGGCCAGGCGGCCATGCCGGCCGCCAGTCCCTTCGCCAGCAAGCTGGCCGAGTTGCTCACGCGCCATCGCAGCGGTTGAGCATGGCGCGGCTGTTTTTGCTCGTCCTCGCTTGGCTACCCGGCGTGGCCGCCGCGCAGGGGCTGCCCGCCTTCGTGAGCACACCGGGGCCGGGCGGCAGCACGACCTACAGCTTCAGCCTGGAGGCCTTGCTGCTGCTCACCTCGCTCACCTTCCTGCCGGCGGTGTTGCTGATGATGACCTCGTTCACCCGCATCGTCATCGTCCTGGCCCTGTTGCGCCAGGCCCTGGGCACCATGCAGGCCCCACCCAACCAGGTCATCATCGGGCTCGCCTTGTTCCTGACCTTCTTCATCATGGCTCCGGTCTTCGAGCGCATCTACGACGTGGCCTGGCGGCCCTATGCGGACAATCAGATCAACTTCGTCCAGGCGGTCGAGCGCGGTGCCGAGCCGCTCAAGGCCTACATGCTCAAACAGACGCGCGAGACCGATCTGGCCCTGTTCGTCCGCCTGTCCAACACGCCGCCGATCGAGACCCCGGAGGCCACCCCCATGCGGGTGCTGATCCCGGCCTATGTGATCTCCGAGCTCAAGACCGCCTTCCAGATCGGCTTCATCGTCTTCATCCCCTTCCTGATCATCGACCTGGTGGTCTCCAGCGTGCTCATGTCCATGGGCATGATGATGCTCTCGCCCATGCTGGTGTCGCTGCCGTTCAAACTGCTGCTGTTCGTCCTGGCCGACGGCTGGAATCTGTTGATCGCCTCCCTGGTGCAGACCTTCGAGATATGAAATGGCCCCCGGCTCGCTCTGCTCGCCGCCCCCCGGGGACGGTCAGCCCGCTTGGACGACCTGACGCGCACTACGTATTGAAATGACCGCCGACACCGTCGTCGCCCTGATCCGCGCCGCCCTGGAGGTGGCCGGGCTCACCGCCGGGCCGCTGCTGCTCGCCTCGCTGCTCACGGGCCTGCTGGTGTCGATCTTCCAGGCCGCCACCCAGATCAATGAGCTGACGCTCACCTTTATCCCCAAGCTGGTGGTGATGTTCCTGGTCCTGGTGCTGATGGGGCCCTGGGCCCTGCAGCTCATGGTGGAATACATCGTCCGGCTCTACGAGAGTATCCCGCAGTTGATCGGATGATCTCCGTCACCTCGGCTGAGCTCGACGCCTGGCTCGCCGCCTTCCTGTTCCCCTTCGTACGCATCCTCGCCTGGCTCGGCACCGACCCCCTACTCGGCAACCGCGCCGCACCGGCGAGCGTGCGCGTGGCCCTGGGTCTCGTCCTCACCGTGGCCATCGTCCCGGCCCTGCCGCCGGCGCCCCAGGTGGCGCTCAGCTCCGGCGAGGGGCTGCTGATCCTGGCCCAGCAGGTGGTCATCGGTGTGGCCCTGGGCTTCATGCTGCGCATCGTCTTCGCCGCCCTGGAATTCGCCGGCCAGTTCATCGGGCTACAGATGGGCCTGTCCTTCGCCACCCTGATCGATCCGGTCAACGGGGCGCAGACGCCGGTGGTGGCGCAATTCATGGTCATCACCGCCGCCCTGGTCCTGTTCGCCTTCAACGGCCACCACCTCATCATCGAGGCCCTGGTGGAGAGTTTCCGCGTCCTGCCCATCGGCGCCGTGCCCTTCTCACGTCTGGACTTCGGCACCGTCGTCCGCTTCGGCGCCGAGATCTTCAGCCTGGGGCTCAAGATCGCCCTGCCGGTGACCGCGGCGCTGCTGTCCACCAACCTGGCCATCGGCATGATGACGCGCGCCGCCCCCCAGCTCAACATCTTCGCCGTGGGCTTCCCGCTCACCCTGGCCGCCGGCTTCGTCATGCTCTATTTCACCCTGGTCTTTCTGCCGCAGACCCTGGAGGGCGTCTGGATCAAGGCGGTCGAGGGCATGGGCAGCCTGTTGTCGGGGGCAGCAGGGCGATGAGCGGGCACCCATCCGTGCCATTGCCGGGCCCGACACTGTGTTCCGGCTGGATCCGGCGCTGGGCGCATCTCATCCCCACCGGCGGTCGGGTGTTGGACGTGGCCTGCGGCGGCGGCCGCCATGCGGTATGGCTGGCCGCCCAGGGCCATCGCGTCACCGCCGTCGACCGCGACCTCAGCTTGAGCGCAGCCGTGCGTGACATCCCCGGCATCACCTGGGTCGAACACGACCTGGAGCAGTCCCCGTGGCCCTTCGAGCCGGGTGTGTGGCAGGGCGTGGTGGTGGTCAACTACCTACACCGGCCGCTCTTCGAGCCCCTGCTCGCCGCCCTGGCACCCGGGGGTGTGCTCCTCTATGCAACCTATGCCGAGGGGCAGGCGCGCTTCGGCCGCCCGCGCAATCCGGACCATCTGCTCAAGCCCGGCGAACTGCTCGAATGGGTGCGCGGGCGGCTCAAGGTGGTGGCCTTCGAGGACGTGACCGAGACCAGTCCCGTGCCACGCTGCCGCCAGCGGCTGGCGGCGGTGCGAGCCTGAATCCAGGCGGCGGATTTCGGATAGAATCGCGCTTTTGGAATGTTGGATACCATGCTCACAGGCAGCCTCGTCGCCCTGGTCACCCCCATGACCGCCACGGGCGAGCTCGATCTCGATGCCCTGCGCCGCCTCATCGACTGGCATGTGGCGGAGGGCAGCGACGCCCTAGTCATCGTCGGCACGACCGGCGAGTCGCCCACCGTGAGCCCCGAGGAGCACTGCCTGCTGATCCGCACCGCGGTCGAGCATGCCGCGGGCCGCATCGCCATCGTCGCCGGCACGGGCGCCAACTCCACGGCGGAGGCGATCGAGCTGACGCGCTGCGCCAAGGCCGCCGGCGCGGTGGCCGGGCTGTCCGTGGCCCCCTACTACAACAAACCCACGCAGGAGGGCCTCTACCGGCATTTCCGGACCATCGCCGAGGCGGTGGACCTGCCCATGATCCTGTACAACGTCCCCGGCCGCACCGCCTCGGACATCGCCAACGACACGGCCCTGAGACTCGCCCAGGTGCCCGGCGTGATCGGCATCAAGGACGCCACCGGCAACCTCGAGCGTGGCGCCGACCTGATCCGCCGCGCGCCGGCGGGCTTCGCCATCTACAGCGGTGACGACGCCACCGCGCTCGCCCTGATGTTACTGGGCGGCCACGGGGTGATCTCGGTCACCGCCAACGTCGCCCCGGGGCTCATGCACGCCATGTGCCAGGCGGCCCTGGCCGGGGACCTCGCCCGGGCGCGGGAGATCCATTTCCGGCTGCTGCCGCTGCACCAGAAGCTGTTCGTCGAGGCCAACCCCATCCCCGTCAAATGGGCCCTGGCGCGCATGGGTCGCATCGGCCCGGGGATCCGGCTGCCGCTCACGCCGTTGTCCGAGGCGCAGCAGCCCGTCCTCCTCAGCGCCCTGTCCGAGGCGGGAATCCCGGTATGAACGGGCGTGACCTCATCCGCGAGCCACGGCCCCCTGCGCTGCCGACCCTGAGGAATCCAGACATGCCGAGTCGTCTCCTCGCCATCGTCATCGCCCTGGCCCTTGGTGGCTGCACCCTGCTGGAGAGCAAGCCGATCGACTACAAGTCGGCGGGCACCGTCCCCAGCCTGGAGGTGCCGCCGGACCTGGTGCTGCCCAGCCGGGACAGCCGCTTCGCGGTGCCGGACGTGAGCCCCAGCGGCTCGGCGACCTACTCGGCCTACACCCAGGACCGCAGCGCCCGGCCGACGGCCGAGGCGAGCCGGCTTCTGCCCAGCGTGGACAAGGCCCGCATCGAACGGGCCGGCAGCCAGCGCTGGCTGGTGGTGGACCAGCCGCCGCAACAGGTCTGGCCGGTGGTTAAGGCCTTCTGGCAGGAGATGGGCTTCATCGTCAACGTCGAGATCCCCGAGGCGGGGGTGATGGAGACCGACTGGGCCGAGAACCGGGCCAAGATCCCCCAGGACATCATCCGCCGCACCCTGGGACGGCTGATCGATGCGGTCTACTCCACCGCCGAACGCGACAAGTTCCGCACCCGGCTGGAGCCGACCCCCGATGGCAAGGGTACCGAGATCTACATCAGCCACCGCGGCATGATCGAGGTCTTCGAGGGGACGCAGGGCGGCGGCGATCAGGGCGTCGGCCGCACCGTCTGGCAGCCGCGTCCGGTCGACCCCGAGCTGGAGGCGGAGATGCTGCGCCGCCTCATGACCCGCTTCGGCATCGAGGAGACGCGCGCCCAGACCCTGCTCGCCAGGGCGCAGACGGAGCCGGCCGCGAGCCTGACGCGCACCGCCGACGGCGCGGCCCAACTGACACTGCCCGAGCCCTTTGACCGCGCCTGGCGGCGCGTGGGGCTTGCCCTCGACCGCGTGGGCTTCGTCGTCGAGGATCGCGACCGCGCTGCGGGGGAGTACTTCGTCCGCTACGCCGACCCCGAGGCGGGGACCAAGCGGCAGGGCATGCTCTCGCGTCTGGCCTTCTGGCGCAGCGACGACGACAGGCTCAAGGCGCAGCGCTACCGGGTGAGGCTCGCCGAGTCGGCCGGCGCCACCCGCGTGACGGTGCTGCAGGATGACGGGCGCAGCCCGGCGGGCGAGACGGGCAACCGCATCCTCAACCTGCTGCACGAGCAGCTGAAATAGCGCGTGAGCCATCGTGCGCTTTGCCTGTCTGGGCAGCGGCAGTCGCGGCAATGCCTGGTTGGTGCAAAAGGGATCCACCCTGATCATGGTGGACTGCGGTTTCGGACTGGCTGAGATCACCCAGCGCCTGGCGCAGCGGGGCGTGGCGCCGGAGGCGGTCAGCGCCGTCGTGCTGACCCACGAACACAGCGACCATGCGCGCGGCGCCGTCCGCTTCGCCAGCCGTTACGGTTGTGCGCTTTGGATGACCCACGGCTGCCGGGCCATGCTTGCGGCCACAGCCGAGTTGCCCACCGAGACCGGTCTGTTGGCGGCGGATCAGGCGCTGGCCATCGGCGACCTGGAGCTCACGCCTTACCCCATTCCCCACGATGCCCGGGAGCCGGTACAGTACGTGTTCTCGGACGGCCGGGTACGGTTGGGGATGCTGAGCGATGCCGGGCACGTCACCGCGCACATGGCGCAGTGCCTGGATGCCTGCGATGCCCTGGTGCTGGAATGCAACCACGACCTCGAGCGGTTGCTGCAGGGGGCCTATCCGCCCAGCCTCAAGGCCCGCATACTCGGCCGCTACGGTCATCTGGACAACCGCGTGGCCGCCGGCCTGCTCGCCAGCCTCGACACTCGCCGGCTGCAGCACGTGGTTGCGGCCCATCTGAGCGAGGAGAACAATACCCCCGATCTCGCGCGCGCTGCCCTGGCGGACGCGCTGGGCTGTCGGCCGGAGGAGATCGCCGTGGCGGATCAGGCGAACGGTTTGGACTGGCGGCAGATCGGTTGAGGAAACGGCGGCGATGACGGAATCCGCCGCCCTGGAGGCGGCCAGCAGTTTCGAGGACCTGGCGCTCACGCCGGAGGTGCTGCGTGCGGTGCGGGAATTGGGTTACCACACGCCCACCCCCATCCAGCGGCAGGCCATCCCGCTGGTGCTGTCCGGCCGCGACCTGATGGCCCAGGCACAGACCGGCACCGGCAAGACGGCGGCCTTCTCCCTGCCCCTGCTCGTGCGCATGCAGCCCTATGCCAACACCAGCACCTCGCCCGCACGGCATCCGGTGCGCGCGCTGGTGCTCACCCCCACCCGCGAGCTGGCCATCCAGGTGCACGAGAGCATCGTCGCTTATGGCAAATACCTGCCGCTGCGCAGCGCCGTGGTATACGGCGGGGTGGGGATGGACACGCAGGAGGCGCAGTTGCGCGCCGGGGTCGAGATCCTGGTCGCCACCCCCGGGCGGCTGCTCGACCACGCCGGCAACAGGACCGTGCAGCTCAACCAGGTGCAGTTCCTGGTGCTGGACGAGGCCGACCGCATGCTGGACATGGGCTTCCTGCCCGATCTCAAGCGCATCCTGGCGCTGCTGCCGCGCAATCGCCAGACCCTGCTCTTCTCCGCCACCTTCAGCGACGACATCACCCGTCTGGCGCAAAGCTTTCTGACCAATCCCCTGAAGGTCGAGGTGGCGCGGCGCAACACCGCGGCGGAGACGGTGGAGCAGGTGGTGCACAAGGTGGCCGAGGACGACAAGCTCGATGCCCTGCTCGCGGTCATCCGCGCGCGCGAACTCAACCAGGTGCTGGTTTTCACCCGCACCAAGCTCGCCGCCGACCGTTTGGGCCGCAGGCTGCAGCGGCGCGCCGTCGAGGCCGCCGTCATCCATGGCGACAAGGCCCAGGTCGATCGCCTGACCGCGCTGGAGGGCTTCAAGAGGGGCGAGATCAAGATCCTGGTGGCGACCGACATCGCCGCACGCGGTCTGGACATCGCCGAGCTGCCCTGTGTGGTCAACTACGAGCTGCCCTATTCGCCCGAGGACTACGTGCACCGCATCGGCCGCACCGGACGCGCGGGCGCCTCGGGGCTGGCGATCTCGCTGGTCTCGCCGGAGGAGGAGAAGCTGCTCGCCGGGGTCGAGCGCTTCATCCAGCGGCGTTTGACGGTGAGCCCCCTGCCGCGGCCGGCTCCCAAACCGGCCGCGGCCGTCACTGGGCCGGCCCCTGCGGCCGGGTCGCCTGCCCGCGCTCGGCAGGCCCCGCGTGAGGTCTGCGCCCTGTTCCTGCCGCCGGTGCGCCCGAAAGAACCCAACGGACATGGCGACGGTCAACCAGAGGCATGAATGTCGCCAGTCCGTTCCCTCACCCCCAGCCCCTCCAGCTTTGTGATCGGCGGCAGCCGCTCGAAGCTCCCCTCCCCCGCGAGCGGGGGAGGGGTTGGGGGTGAGGGCAGGAGGGGTGCGCATCGTGATCGGCTGCGCCGACATTCACGGTGACGGCACGGCATGACGAGCGAATGGCTGGTCGTCGGCGGCTTGCTCGCGCTGGGCGGTTTGTGGTGGGACGGGCTGCAAAAGCGTGAGCTCGCCATCCAGGCGGCGCGGCAGGTCTGCCAGCGGGCGGGCGTGCAACTGCTCGACGAGACGGTTAGCCTCGCCCGACTGCGGCTGCGCCGTGACGATCGTCAGCAGCTTCGTCTATATAGAGAGTACGCCTTCGAATACTCGGACACCGGTGACAATCGTCTGCCCGGCCGTGTCTATCTGTTGGGCGGGGAGGTCCTGGACGTGAATCTCGTCGTCATGCGCCTCGGTTGATTCCCGTCAACGAGGACACCCGGAAGTGTTGACAGGGGAACGTCAGGTCGATATATTGAGTCTAGTGTTTAGATTAATTCTAAATATCCCGCAAACCCGGCGCGGGTATTCTGCCGGGGACCACTGATGTCAGGAGATCACGATGCAGCTGAAAGGATCCAAAACCGAAGAGAACCTGAAGTACGCCTTCGCCGGCGAGTCCCAGGCTAACCGTCGTTACCTCTACTTCGCTGCCAAGGCCGACGTGGAGGGCTACAACGACATCGCCGCCCTGTTCCGCTCCACCGCCGAGGGTGAGACCGGCCATGCCCATGGTCACCTGGAGTACCTGGAGGCCTGCGGCGACCCGGCCACCGGCATGCCGTTCGGTTCCACCATCGACAACCTGAAGACCGCCGTGGCCGGCGAGACGCACGAGTACACCGACATGTACCCGGGCATGGCCAAGACCGCGCGCGAGGAAGGCTTCGACGAGATCGCCGACTGGTTCGAGACCCTGGCCAAGGCCGAGCGCTCGCACGCCAACCGCTATCAGAAGGCCCTGAACGAACTGGGCGCCGCCTGACCGCTTGCAGCAATCTCCCCCAGCCGGGGGAGGCTGTGCCCTGCGGTCGGATGTCCAGGCCGACCGCAGGGCACAGCCTCGGCAAGCGAGGTCCCAAGACCCTCCAAACCCGCACAAGGAAGTTTTATGGCCACCCCCGTCCGCGAAGGCAATCTCGAAGCCCCCATCCGTCATCCCCTCGACTGGCAGAACCCGGAGTTCTACGACGAGGCCGCCCTGTTCAAGGAGATGGAGCGGGTGTTCGACATCTGCCACGGCTGCCGGCGCTGCGTGAGCCTGTGTCAGTCCTTCCCGACGCTGTTCGACCTGGTCGACGCCTCCGACACCATGGAGGTGGACGGCGTCAAGAAGGAGGACTACTGGAAGGTCGTGGAGCACTGCTATCTGTGCGACCTGTGTTACATGACCAAGTGCCCCTACGTGCCGCCGCACGAGTGGAACCTCGACTTCCCGCACCTGATGCTGCGCGCCAAGGCCTGGCACTTCAAGAACCGGCCCACCAAGCTGCGCGACCGCGTGCTCACCAGCACCGACATGGTCGGGCGCTTCGTCGGCATCCCGGTGGTGGCGCAGACGGTCAATGCCGTCAACAAGGTGGGGGTGGCGCGCAAGGCCCTGGAGTCGGTGGCGGGCATCCACAGCGAGGCCTGGCTGCCGGAATTCACCAGCCGCCCGCTGCGCAGCCGCCTCAAGCGCCTGCCGGACGACACCCCGGGTGTGCCGGCCGGCCCCACGCGCGGCAAGGTGGCCCTGTTCGCCACCTGCTTTATCAACCGCAACGAGCCTGGCCCGGGCGAGGACCTGGTGGCCGTGTTCGAGCACAACGGCATCCCGGTGACGCTGGCCGAGAAGGAGCGCTGCTGTGGCATGCCCAAACTGGAGCTGGGCGATCTGGAGACCGTGCGCGCGCTCAAGGAGGTCAACATCCCCCAGCTCGCCCGTCTGGTGGACGCCGGCTGGGACCTGACGGCGCTGATCCCCTCCTGCGTGCTCATGTTCAAGCAGGAGCTGCCGCTCATGTTCCCCGACGACCCGGACGTACAGAAGGTCAAGGCGGCCTTCTACGACCCCTTCGAATACCTCATGCTGCGGCACAAGGAGGGCAAGCTCAAGACCGATTTCAAACAGGGTCTGGGCAAGGTCGCCTACCACGCCGCCTGTCACCAGCGGGTGCAGAACATCGGGCCCAAGACCAAGGAGGTCCTCGCCCTGATCCCGCAGACCGAGGTCGAGGTCATCGAGCGCTGCTCCGGCCACGACGGCACCTATGCGGTGAAGCGCGAGTTCCACCCCGCGGCCATGAAGATCGTCAAGCCGGTGGTCAACCGGGTCAACCAGGCCAAACCCGACCACTATGGCTCGGACTGTGCCATGGCCGGACATCACATCGGCCATGCCCGTACCGACGGCACCGCCCCGGAGCATCCCATCACCCTGTTGCGCAAGGCCTACGGAATCTGAGGAGTCAACCCATGCAGAAACTGACCCGAGCCGACCTCTATTCGCTGGAACAATACGCCCAGGAGCGCAAGGATTTTCGCGCCAAGGTGATCGAACACAAGAAGAACCGGCGGCTCGCCCTGGGTGAGCACGCCGCCCTCTATTTCGAGGACCGGCTGACGATGCAGTATCAGATTCAGGAGATGTTGCGCATCGAGCGCATCTTCGAGCCGGAGGCGATCCAGGAGGAGCTCGATGTCTACAACCCCTTGATCCCGGACGGCAACAACTGGAAGGCGTCTTTCATGCTCGAATACCCGGACCTGGAAGAGCGGCGCCAGGCCCTCGCCCGCCTGGTCGGCATCGAGAACCAGGTCTGGCTGCAGGTCGAAGGATTCGACAAGATCCGCCCCATCGCCAACGAGGACCTCGACCGCAGTACGCCGGACAAGACCGCCTCGGTCCACTTCATGCGCTTCGAGCTCACCCCCGAGATGGTCGCGGCGGTGAAGAACGGCGCGGGCCTACGCGCCGGCATCGACCATCCGCAGTATCGGGTGGAGGTGGAGGTGCCGCGCAACGTGCGCGACTCGCTCGCCGCCGATCTCGCTTAAAATCGGATTTTTCGGCGGCCCTGACCGCCAGCACACGAAGGGGGAGCGTGATGCTGCGCGAAGTACTGTACAAACAGATGCGCGGCCGGCTGCAAGGTCTGCCGGTCGAGGTCCAGCTCTGGAATGGCGAGACGCTGGGCGCCCCTGGCGCGCGCGTGCGCCTGGTCGTCAAGACACCACGGGCGCTGCGCGTGCTCGCCCAACCGAGCATGGGGGGGCTGGCGCGTGCTTACGTCGAAGACTGGATCGACCTGCAGGGGGATGCGCGCGACATCCTTGAACTGGGGCGCGAACTCTGCCAAACCGAGGCGAGCCTGGAAGGACGGCGCGGCACCGACTGGCGCTGGTGGCGCCACACCCGCAGCCGCGACCGGCGCAACATCAGCTACCACTACGACGTCTCCAACGACTTCTACGGGCTGTGGCTGGACCGCAACCGGGTCTACTCCTGCGCCTACTTCGAGAATGGCGACGAAGACCTGGACACCGCCCAGGAAAAGAAGCTCGACCTCATCTGCCGCAAACTGATGTTGAAACCCGGCGAGCGTCTACTCGACATCGGCTGCGGTTGGGGCGGGCTGATCCTGCGTGCGGCCGAGATGTACGGCGTCACGGCGCTGGGGATCACCCTGTCCGACAACCAACACGATCACGTCAAGGCCGAGATCGCCCGTCGCGGGCTCGCCGGCCGGGTCGAGGTGCGGCTGATGGACTACCGCGACGTGCCCGAGGATCAGCCCTACGACAAGATCGCCAGCGTGGGCATGTTCGAGCACGTCGGTCGCAAGAACCTGCCGGCCTATTTCGGCAAGATTCACCGCCTGTTGCGCCCCGGCGGGCTGGTCATGAACCACGGCATCACCTCGGTGGCGGTGGAGGCGCACGGTCTGGGCAGCGACATCTCCGAGTTCATCGACGACTACGTCTTCCCTGGCGGGGAGCTCACCCACGTCTCGCACGTGATCCGCGAGCTGGCCGCCTCCGGGCTGGAGCCGCTCGATGCGGAAAACCTCCGCCCGCACTATGCCCGGACGCTGTGGAACTGGGTCGATCGCCTCGAGGCGCGCGCCGACGAGGCCCTGCGTCTGGTGGGCCAGCAGAAGTACCGCATCTGGCGCATCTACATGGCCGGCTCGGCCTATGCCTTCGAGCGCAACTGGCTCGCCCTGTTCCAGGTCCTGGGCGGCAAACCGCTGCCCGACGGGCGGCAGGAATATCCCTTCAACCGGCGGCATCTGTGTGGTGAAGGGTGAGGCGTGAGGAGCGAGGGGTGAGAGGAAAAGAGAAAAGGGGCTTGTCGGCCTGGATCGTCGCCCTGGCATTGGTCGCGCCCTCGTTCCATCCACCCGCGCGGGCCGACTGGCGGGGCTTTGAGCGGGACTTCGACGCGGAGGAGAAGCCCTGGCGGGAGATCGAGGCGAGTCTGCCGGCCTATCCCCGCCCCGAGAACCTCGTCGCCTTCGAGGTGAGCGCCGCCACGCGCAACCGGCATTTCCTCGACGCCGCCTCGCTGAGTGTGGGCGAGGACGGGGTGGTGCGCTACACGGTGGTCGTCCGCACCGCCGGCGGCGCGGAGAACGTCAGCTTCGAGGGCATGCGCTGCGACACCGGCGAGCGCAAGCTCTACGCCTTCGGCCGAGCGACCGGTTCAGGCGGGGGCGAGTGGGTGCGAAACCGCTTTGCTCGCTGGGAGCCCATCCCGGTGCGCCAGGCCGCCAGCTACCAGCGTGAGCTGTTCTACCACTATCTCTGTACGGTGGAGGGCAAGGGCGACCTCGCCGCCATCCGCCGCTATCTGCGCCAGGGTGGGCTCTACCGCGACAGCGAGCGCGACGTGCGCTGACGCCCTCAAACCAGGGCAGTGCGCCGTGCGGTGAGTAGCCGCTGCGCGAGCCAGCCCAGGGCGAGATAGAGGGCGGCGCTGCCCAGGTAGGGCGGGTAATAGCCCATGACGCGTTGGGTGTACTCGGCCACACCCATCTCCGGGAAGAGACCCGAAAACGCCCAGAACGTCGCGTTGGAGACGACGAAGGCGAGCGTCACCGCCAGGGCGCTCACCACGGCGAAACGCACGGGCGGACGTTCAGGCCAACGTCTGAGCCAGCGTCCGGCCTGCCAGAGCAGGGCATAGGTCGGCAGCAGCCCCCAGTAGGCCGGCGTCAAACACCAGCCCGCCTCCGTGGCGCTTTGCGCCAGGCCGAAATCGACGGCAAAGGCGAGCGCCATGCAGACGGCGTAGTATCCCCAGCCTGCGAGCCACAACCCGCCCAGCAGGAAGACCGCGAGCGAGGCGTCGGGCAGGCTCACGGCGCTACCGAAGTGGCCGATGCGGGTAATGGCCATGAGGGCGAGCAGGGCGATCAGGGTCGGACGGACAGGCATGGGGATCTCCTGGGAGGTTTCGGCACTATTTTAGCCATTGCGGCGCACGAAGGTCTCAGAAACGCCATTCGAGCTGGAGGTGGCCGCTGCGACCGGGTGTGTTGTAGCCGTGCACGAGGCTGTAGTCGCGGTCGAACAGGTTGTCGACCCGTGCCTCCAGGGCGAGGGATTGGCTCAGGCGGTAACGCCCGCTGACGTTGAACACCGTGTAGCCGGGCAGGCGGATGCGGCTGAAGGTGGTCGCGTGGATGTCCTCACGCGCACCCGAGGCCTTGACCTCGGCGGCAAGGCGCCAGGGCCCGTTCTCGTGGCGGAGCGTCAGGCTGCCAAGACGCCTGGCCCGGCGCAGCAGCGGCTGCCCGCTGTCGGCATCGCGCGGATCCTGCGCGGTGAGGCTCAGCCCGATCTGGATGTCGGCCAGGCGGCCCGAGGCCGAGAGCTCCCAGCCCTCGACCTCGGCCCGCTTGAGGTTGACGTTGCCGGCCGGCCATTGATAGACGATGAGGTCGCGCGTGCGGGTGTCGAAATGCACCAGGCGGGCGAGCCAGGGGCCGCTGGCGTACTGCAGTCCTGCCTCCCAACTGCGCGCCTTCTCGGGGCGCAGGTTGGGGTTGCCGCCCCAGGCAGGGTTGTAGAGATCGTTGAAGGTGGGTGCGCGAAAGGCCGTGCCGGCGCTGGCGAGCAGCCGCCAGCCGGGCGCGACCTCCAGGCCATAGCCGGCCAGCCAGGTGCTGTGGCTGCCGAAGTCGCTGTAGTCGTCGGTGCGCAGGTTCAGTTGCACGCCATGGCGCCCGAATTCGCCGACATAGCCGGCGGCGGCGTGTCTGGCCTCACGCCGGGTGCGCGTGTAGGTCATGTCGCTCGCCACCCGCTGGCCCAGCCAGCCCAGCCCCAGGGTGAGGCTTTGGTCCGGGGCGAGTGTCACGGTGTTGAACCAGTCGATCTGGCGGTTGCGGGTGTGTACCCGGCTGGCCGGCGCGCTGTCGAGAAAACTGTCCAGGGCGTCGCGGCTGGTTGCGAGCATCAACCGGCTGGTCCAGCGCTCGCCGAAACGGTTTTCGCTGGTCAGTTGCAGGGCGTCGAGGTCCTGCTCGGAGCGGTTGCTGAATGTCCCGTCGTATTCGACCCGGCCGCGGCTCGCCCGGGCGAGGGCAGACAGGGTGTGGCCGGCCTCGAGGTCATGCGCCAGGTTGAAGGTGAAAGTGGTGTTGCGGTAGCCGTCGCGGTCTGCGTCCGCCGGCGCAAAGACGAAGGGGGCGGGGACGAACTCGCTACGGGCGGCGGAAAAACCGTCAGTGTCGCGGTGCGCCAGACTGAGGTGAAAGCGGGTGGCGCCGAACTGGCCGCCGTAGTCGCCGCTCAGGCTTTGCGTGCCATAGCTGCCCAGGCCGGCACGCAGCTCGCCGGCCGGCCTACCGGTGCCCTTGCGGGTGAAGATCTGGATCACCCCGCCGATGGCCGAGGCGCCGTAGAGCGCGCTCACATTGCCGCGCACGATCTCGATGCGCTCGATGTCGGCGAGCGTGATCTGGTCCAGCGCGGCGGCGCCGGTGGTGGCCGAGTCGATGCGCTGGCCGTCGAGCAGGACCAGGGCCTGGTTGCTGTTGGCCCCGCGCAGAAACAGGCTCGACTGCGTGCCCACGCCGCCCGATTGCGTGACCTCGATGCCGGCCTGCTGACGCAGTAGGGTGGGCAGATCCGCCGCCTGGCTGGCCCGGATGTCGGCCGCGGTGATCACCGTCGTGTGTCGGAGGCTCTGGGTGAGCGGCTGGCGCACCCGGCTGGCGGTGACCACGATTTCATCAAGATAGGTGTCGGTCGCGTCGATCGGGGGGGCGGCCGTCAGACCGGTGGCGACAACGAGGAGGCCGCCGCCCAGGGCGGCCATGGCAGTGGTTTGCATCTTTCGTCCTTTCCCGCAAGCCCGCCGCTTGCGTGATGAGCGGTTGGTATGGCTGCGGGGAGAGGACGGCCGAGGTCGCCGGCGCGCCGCACCCCGCAGCGTCCTGGGATGACGGGCCGGTATCCGGGCTCGCGCATGAGGCTCAAGGTCCGCCTTCCCGGACACATGCGTCCAGTGGCTTCGCGTGGACCGCCGAGAGGCGCTTACCGTTGCGGGGGCAGCACAGGCCTTGCACCTGTTTCCCGTTTAACCCACGGCCTTTGCAACCGCGGGCACCACGTCAACGGGGGATGTTATGTGAACGGTGCATCCCTTGCAACCGAACCTCGAAGTCCTGTTGGGCTATTAGTTGACAAATAAACTCGGGTATTGCATCCTATGAACTGCGACGACACACAATCATCCATCTGTTAGAGAGGAACGACGCATGGAACTGAACATCAACGGCCGCATCATCGAGACCGACGCGGAAGGCTATCTGGTCAACCTGGAGGATTGGTCGCCCGAGGTCGCCGAGTATCTGGCGGCGCAGGACAAGCTCGGCTTGAGTGATAACCACTGGAAGATTATCAACTTCATGCGCGAATACTTCCAGGAGTACGGCACCGCGCCGAACCTGCGCATCCTGCAGAAGGCCCTGAAGGAGGAGTTCGGCGAGGAGTGGGGCGACAAGAAATTCCTGTTCGACCTCTTCCCCTACGGCCCGGCCAAGCAGGCCGGGCGTTACGCCGGCACGCCCAAGCCGACCGGCTGCGTCTGAGTCAGAGAACAGGGGACGGAAGACAGAGGATTGATCCCGGTACCGGAGCTCTGTGTTGGGGTTTTTACACAGTCCCCAGTCCTCGGTCTTCAGTCCTCAGAGGCGTATCGGCATCGCCAGCGCCCTGCGCTGGCGCTAACCATCCGTGCTTAGTCCTCAGTCCTCAGCTCTCGCACCACCCTGATCCCCAGGTTGGTGTCCATCTCATTGACCATGCGGGGGCGGCGGGCGGCGAAACGGGCATCGGCCACACCCTCGAACCAGGAACCGCCCTTGGTGACGATCCAGCGGCTGCCGGCGGCGGGGGCGGTGTTGGCGGCGTCCAGGGGGCCCTGCCAGGCGTCACTGGTGAATTCCCAGACGTTGCCGTGCACCTCGTGCAGGCCCCAGACGTTGGCGGGGTAGCTGCCGACCTCGCAGACGCGGTGCAGCGGCACGCAGAAGGGCAGCCAGCTGCGCCACCCGCCCGAGGCGCGCCCGCTGCCCAGGATGGTGGCGGTGTTCGCCTCGCCGCAGGCGAGCCGCTCGCCGAAGCAATAGTCGGTCGCGCTGCCGGCGCGGGCGGCGTATTCCCACTCCACCTCGCTGGGCAGGCGGTAGCGCGCGCCGGTCTGCTCGCTCAGCCAGGCGAGGTAGGCGATGGCGTCCTGGGCCGTGATGTTGATGACCGGTTGTCGCCCTTCCGACTGGAGCAGGTGGTCGGGCCAGACGAGCCCGTTGGCCTGGACATAGAAGTCGAATTCCTCGGCCGTGACAGTGTAGCGGCCGATGGCGAAGGACTGGCTGACCGCGACCGGCCGCTGGCTGAGTTCACCGAAACGGCGGCCGTCATCGCTTGTCCCCATGAGGAAGCGGCCGGCCGGGATCACCGCGAGCTCAGGCCCCTCGCCACCGTCGCGCATCCGGTCGCGGAAGAAGCGCGACACGCCGGCCGCCTCGGCGGCAGCCTCTTGCAGGCGGCGTAGTTCGGCACTGCTCAGGTCGTGGACCCAGGGCAGGGTGGTAGTGGTCTGTGGCATGTTGCTTTGTCGTGGACAAGCCGAGGGAAGTTCACCCAGCCTGCCAGTGCCCCGACTTGCCGCCCCGTTTTTCCAGCAGACGGACTTCCTCGATCACCATGCCGCGATCCACGGCCTTGCACATGTCGTAGATGGTGAGCAGGGCCACGCTCACTGCCGTCAGGGCCTCCATCTCCACACCGGTGCGACCCACGGTCTCCGCCTGGGCAGTGCAGACGATGCGATGGTGCTCGCGCTCGGCGGTGAATTCGATGCTCACGCGGGTGAGCGCGATGGGGTGCGCCAGCGGGATCAGGTCGGGCGTGCGCTTGGCCCCCATGATGCCGGCCAGACGGGCGACCCCGAGGACGTCGCCCTTTTTCGCCTCGCCGGTCAGGATCATCTCTAAGGTCTCGGGCCGCATGCGGATATGCCCGCGCGCCACGGCCACGCGTTGTGTTTCGGCCTTGCCGCCGACGTCCACCATGACGGCGCGGCCCTGATCGTCGAAGTGGGTGAGTTGTGTCATCGTCCAGGGAACCGGGTCTGTGGCGGGGTATCATACCTGCATGGGTTTACGCCACGCCATTGCGCTCGTCCTGATCCTGGCCTTGCCGGTCCGTGCCAGCGAGCTGCCGGACCTGGGCGAGTCGGCGCGCGCCGCCTTCAGCGAGGCGCAGGAGGCGCGTCTGGGGCGGGAGATCATGCGCCAGATCCGGTCGAGCCGCGACTTTCTCGACGATGCCGAATTGACCGAGTATCTCAATGCCCTGGGGGACCGGCTGGTCGCCGTGAGCCCCAGTCCCTATCGGCACTTCGAGTTCTTCGTCGTGCGCGATCCCACGATCAACGCCTTTGCCCTGCCGGGTGGCTACATCGGCGTGCATACCGGTCTGATTTCCGCCGCGCGCAACGAATCCGAGCTCGCGGCGGTGCTTGCACACGAGATCGCCCACGTCACCCAGAACCACATCGCCCGCATGGTCGATCAACAGCGCAGCTCGGGCCTCATGTCGCTGGCGGCACTCGCTGTGGCCATCCTCGCCGCACGTTCCAACAGCCAGGTCTCGCAGGCCGCTGCGACACTGGCCGGTGCCATGAACGTCCAGCAGCAGCTCGATTTCAGCCGGGAGCATGAGCGCGAGGCGGACCGCGTCGGCCTGCAGATCCTCGCCCAGGCGGGCTTTGCCCCCGCCGGCATGGCCAGCTTCTTCGAGCGGCTGCAGGCCCAGGGGCGTTTGCTCGATAGCCAAGCGCCCGCCTATCTGCGCACCCACCCCCTGACCTTCCAACGCATCGCCGACATCCAGAACCGGGTAGCCGAGATGCCCTACCGCCAGCATCAGGACAGCCTCGAATTCCGGTTGATACGGGCACGGGTGTGGGCTGAGGAGGGTGAGCCCGGCCAGGCCGTGCAACGCTTCGAGACCCTGGCGGCGGCCGAGCCGCGCGATGTGGCCGCCTGGTACGGCCTCGCCCGTGCTGCCCTGCGCGCAGGCCGCCGGGAGCGCGCCCAACAGGCCGTGGCGCGGATCGACGCACTGGACACCGCCACACCCCTGGTCGAGACGCTGGCCATGGATGTCGCATTGGCAGCCAACCGCCCGGAACAGGCCATCGCCCGGGGCGAACAGGCGCTTGCCCGCTACTCGGCGCATCGCCCGCTGGCCTACACCCAGGCGCACGCCCTGCTGCTCGCCGGTCAGGCGGAGCGGGCCCTGCGCCTGGTCGACGAACAGCTTCTCACCTGGCCCGAGGATGCCGTGCTCTACACGCTGAAGGCGCGTGCCCACGGGGCCCTGGGACAGCGCCTGGAGGCGCATCTGGCCCAGGCCGAGGCGCATGTGCGTCAGGGCGCCGTGGCTGCCGCCATCGAACAGCTGCAGCTCGCGGTGGCGAGTGGCGGGCGTGATTTCCACCGGCTGTCGATCGCCGAGGCGCGTCTTCGCGAGCTGCGCGCCCAGCAGCAGCGCGAGGCGGCGCGGCGTTGAGGGAGTCGGTCCGTCGCCCGCACAGGGTGTCGTTTGACACCGCCATTTAGTATGTTTGGGGCATTACCCGGCGCACGCGCATGCACTATCGTTCGCACGTCCCGAGAGGTCAGCACTGTGGCCTCGTGCCGTCGGTCAGACACCCTGGTGGCGCCAGGGTGCTGAGGGAAAGACGCGAGCGTGGTATCGACGGCAACCACGGGTCCTCAAGTTTGCATGGAGAAGACGATGAACCATCAGCGTAGACAAGTGCTGAAGAGCGCCGGCGCGGCGGGAGTGGTCGGGGTCGCGGTGGCGGCCGGGCTGCTCAAGCCCACGGCGGCATATGCCCAGAGCTGGAACGCGGCGGGCTTTGAGGCGCGCGACCTGGCGGGCGCGCTCAAGGCGATCAAGGCCGAAGGCGCGGCCGATAGCAACCAGATCACGGTCAAGGCCCCCGACATTGCCGAGAACGGCGCGGTGGTGCCGGTGGAGGTCACCTCCAACATTCCCGGCACCGAGTCCATCGCCATTGTGGCCGACAAGAACAACTTCCCGCTCATCGGCCAGTTCGACCTCATGAACGGCGCCGAGGGTTTTGTCTCCACGCGCATCAAGCTGGGCAGCACCTCAC
>JAKADY010000023.1 GCA_021826065.1 Pseudomonadota bacterium | reverse complement strand
GTACTTGCCGGCCTTGGAGCGCCAGGCCGTGTGACCGATGATGAAGAGCATGAACAGGATCAGCAGCGGGATGCCATAACTCATGCACAGATCGGCCAGCTCCGCCTCGGTATAGCCGAACAGGGTCGCACTCGTCATGTCTCTCTCCTCCTCATGTCTCGGCGCGCGGCGATACGCATGCGCAGCGCGTTCAGCTTGATGAAGCCGCCGGCGTCGCGCTGGTCGTAGGCGCCGGCGTCCTCCTCGAAGGTGGCGATGGCGGGGTCGAACAGCGAGTCGGTCTTGGAGTCGCGACCTACCACGCTCACCCCGCCCTTGTAGAGCTTGAGCCGCACCCAGCCGTTGACGTGCGCCTGGGTGTGGTCGATGAGGACCTGCAGCGCCTGGCGCTCCGGGCTCCACCAGTAGCCGTTGTAGATCAGGCTGGCGTAGCGCGGCATGAGATCGTCCTTGAGATGGGCGACCTCGCGGTCCAGGGTGACCGACTCGATGGCGCGGTGCGCCTTGAGCAGGATGGTACCGCCCGGCGTTTCGTAACAGCCGCGTGATTTCATGCCGACATAGCGGTTTTCCACCAGGTCCAGCCGGCCGATGCCGTGTTTGCCGCCCAAGGCATTGAGTTTGGCCAGCAGCGCCGCCGGGCTGAGGGGCTCACCGTTGATGGCCACGGGGTCGCCCTGGCGGAATTCGATTTCGATGTACTCGGGCTGATCCGGGGCGCGTTCGGGCGACACCGTCCAGCGCCACATCTCCTCCTCCGCCTCGGCGGCCGGGTCCTCCAGGTGGCGGCCCTCGTAGGAGATGTGCAGCAGGTTGGCGTCCATGGAATAGGGGCTGCCACCGGCCTTGTGCTTCATCTCCACCGGGATGCCGTGCGCCTCCGCGTAGACCAGCAACCGCTCGCGCGAGTTCAGGTCCCACTCGCGCCAGGGGGCGATGATCTTGATGTCGGGCTTGAGCGCGTAGGCCCCCAGCTCGAAACGCACCTGGTCGTTGCCCTTGCCGGTGGCCCCATGCGCGATGGCATCGGCCCCGGTCTCGTTGGCGATCTCGATCAGCCGCTTGGCGATCAGCGGCCGGGCGATGGAGGTGCCGAGCAGATATTCGCCCTCGTAGACCGTGTTGGCGCGGAACATCGGGAAGACGAAATCGCGCACGAACTCCTCACGCAGGTCGTCGATGTAGATGTGCTCGGGCTTGATCCCGAGTTGCAGGGCCTTGGCCCGTGCCGGCTCCAGCTCCTCCCCCTGGCCGATGTCGGCGGTGAAGGTGATCACCTCACAGCGGTAGGTGTCCTGCAGCCATTTGAGGATGACGGAGGTATCCAGGCCCCCGGAGTAGGCGAGCACGACCTTTTTCACCTGGGACATGGTCTCCTCCCTCAGTGCGTGCTGCCGTCGACGGTGACCACCTCGCCGGGGAAGTTGCCCACGCGCAAGGCCCGCAGATCGGTCATCTGCGAGGCCCGCTCAATCTCGATACCGACCACCCGCCCGTCATCGGTGAGGTTGATCACCACGCCCGGTTGGGCCTCCCAGGCGTGGGAGGGATTCTCCGGGAACAGCTCCAGGTAGAGGGTATCGGTGTCCTTGAAATAGGCGAGGTTCATGGCGACGGGCGTGGCGGTCGGCGATGGCGTGCGGTGGCGTATTCTAGCAGCACCCGGCGCGATTTCCCGCGCCCGATGACGGTACGGATGCACCAAAGGTGCGTGCCTTGTATACCTGAGCAGTATATCGCTCAGGGCTGCGCTGCGGGCGGTGTCTGACTCACCGGGGCGGCGCTGGGTGCGACGCCTGCCATGCCCTGCATGGTCTGCAGGCTGAGCTCCTGGGCCCGCGCCATCTCCGCCGGCGACATGAGGGTCGCCATGCGTTCGCGTTCCAGGGCCGCGACCTCGTTGCCGTTGGAGGCGGCGATGTTGAGCCAGGCATAGGCCATGTCGCGGCTCGCCGGCACGCCCATGCCATCGCGATGCATGATGCCGATCAGATATTGCGCCTCGTGATTGTTCATGCGCGCGGCCTGCTCGAAGCGCTGATAGGCGTATTTGTAGTTCTGCACCGTACCGCGGCCATAGAGATAGGCCATGCCGAGCTGGTAGATCGCCTCCGGGTGCCCGCGGTCGGCTGCGGCCTTGATCCACTCGAAGGCCTTTTGGTAGTCCAGGCGCGCCCAGTATTGCATCCCCAGCTTGAACTGCATGGCCGGTTCACCCTTCTTGGCCTGGGCGACCTCGGCGGGACTGAGCTCAGCCGCCGTCTCGGCGACGACAGGCGCGGTATCCAGGGCGTCGGAGGCGGTCAACCAGCCGGCCTGGTGACCCGCGACCAGCAGGCCGACCAGAACAATAGCCAGGAGCGCGTAGCCCCGGTAGGTCCGGACCTTGAAATGCCGTTTGCACTGGCGGCAGCGATAGGTCACATGGAACAAGCCACCCATGCTGCGCCGGGACTTGCGCACCTCCGTGCTGCCACAATGAGGGCACTGCTTGTCCTCCGCCACCATCCGCCTCCCTTGATATGCCGCCTCTTCCATACGCCAGGCGCCTCTGCTCGCTGTCGTCCTGTTCGGGTGGCCCTATTATCCTAAAAACCGCATTTGACCGCTTCTATGGTTTCGTAACAGATTGCTGATGCAAGATATTTTTGCCTCCGGTCGTCCTCTCCCAGAGGGTGAACACGCTCCGCGCCCGCCTTCGGTCTTGTACGCCCGTCTGGCTGTGTTGCCCTCCTTGCAGGGAGCCACCCTGCGGCGTCGTCGCGCCTTGCCAGCCGGGCGTACAAGCCCGCTTTCGGGCGCGTTCAACAGCGGTTTTTAGGATTATGGGCGAAAACGGCGGCGGATTCACCCTCGGCAGACGAGCTCAGCACCGTATGGTCGCGGACTGGCTGCGCGGCAACCGATAGGCCGAAATCAGCGTTGCTTGGGCTGCGTCCAGCAGTCTTCGGCGCATCCCAGCAATGGGAATCCCAGTCAGCGCCTGCTGCGTGTACCGGGCGTTTTCTCCGGTCGGCCCTGCGGGCCTTAACATCGGCTGCGCCGATGTTAGCCTACGCCGAAACAGGCTGCACCGAGGCTTCGACACCTAGTCGTCGATGTATCCGAGCAGCAGAAATTCCATCAGCGCCTTCTGGGTGTGCAGTCGGTTTTGGCTCCGGCCGGCCCTGCGGGCCTTAACGTCGGCTGCGCCGATGTTAGCCTACGCCGAAATCGACTGCACCGAGCTGGCCCCATCAGTCGTCGACGTAACCGAGCAAAAGGAACTCCATCAGCGCCTTTTGAGTGTGCAGTCGGTTTTGGCTCCGGCCGGCCCTGCGGGCCTTAACATCGGCTGCGCCGATGTTAGCCTACGCCGAAATCGACCGCACCGAGCTGGTCCCATCAGTCGTCGACGTAACCGAGCAAAAGGAACTCCATCAGCGCCTTTTGAGTGTGCAGTCGATTTTCAGCCTCGTCCCAGACGACGCTTTGCGGACCGTCGATGACCTCGGCGGCGACCTCCTCGCCGCGGTGGGCCGGCAGGCAGTGCATGAAGATGGCGTTGGGCTTGGCCATGCGCATCATCTCGGCATCGACCTGCCAGTCGGCGAAGGCACGGACACGCTCGGCGTTCTCTGCCTCGAAACCCATGCTGGTCCAGACATCGGTGGTGACCACATCGGCGTTACGGCAGGCCTCCATGGGGTCGGCGAATTGCTCGTAGTGACTGGTGTCGTACAGCCCGGCGCGCTCCGGCTCGACCTCGTAGCCCGGCGGCGTGGAGACATGGACGTTGAAGTCGAAGACCTCGGCCGCCTGCAGCCAGGTGTTGCAGACGTTGTTGGAGTCGCCGATCCAGGCCACGGTCTTGCCCTGGATGGGGCCGCGGTGCTCGATGTAGGTGTAGATGTCGGCCAGGATCTGGCAGGGGTGGTATTCATTGGTGAGCCCGTTGATCACCGGCACCCGCGAGTGGCGGGCGAAGCGTTCGATGATCTCTTGCTCGAAGGTGCGGATCATGACCAGGTCGACCATGCGCGAGATGACCTCGGCGGCGTCCTCGACCGGCTCGCCGCGGCCGAGCTGGGTGTCGCGCGTGTTGAGGTAGATCGCCGAGCCCCCGAGCTGGTGCATACCCGCCTCGAAGGACAGCCGCGTGCGGGTCGAGTTCTTCTCGAAGATCATCGCCAGTGTGCGGTCCACCAAGGGGTGATAGGGCTGGTAGCGCTTGAAGCGCTCCTTGATGATGCGGGTGCGGGCGAACAGATACTCGTACTCGGCCCGGCTGAAGTCCTTGAACTGAAGGAAGTGACGCAGCGTCATGGCCTGTCGCCTGCCAGAAAGTCACGGATGAGCTCGGCCAGGGTCGCGGTCAACAGTGCCGCCTCTTCGCGCTTGAGGATGAGCGGCGGCAGCAGGCGCACGACGCTATCAGCCGTGACGTTGATGAGGAGCTGCCGTTCCAGGGCCCGCCGCACCAGATCGCCACAGGGTCGGTCGAGCTCGATGCCGATCATCAGGCCCTGACCGCGGATCTCGCGCACCCCGGCGACGCCCTGCAGGCGCTCGGTGAGATCCCCGCGGATAAAGGCCCCCACCTCGGCGGCGTTGGCCAGCAGGCCCTCCTGCTCGATGACCTCCAGGGTGATGAGGGCCGCGGTGCAGGCGAGCGGGTTGCCGCCGAAGGTGGAACCGTGTTTGCCTGGGGTGAAGGTTTCGGCCGCCACGCCGCGCGCCAGACAGGCGCCGATCGGCACGCCGGAGCCGAGGCCCTTGGCCAGGGTCATGACATCGGGCAGGATGTCCGTGTGCTGGAAGGCGAACCATTTACCGGTGCGCCCCACGCCGCTTTGCACCTCGTCCAGCATCAGCAGCCAGCCGTTGCTGTCGCAGATCTGGCGCAGCCGGTTGAGATAGCCGGCCTGGGGCACGTTGATGCCGCCCTCGCCCTGATAGGGCTCGACCAGCACGGCCACAATGTTGTTGTGGTGCTCTGCCAACCGTGCCACCGCCTCCGCATCGCCGAAGGGCACCCGGACGAAACCGGTGACCAGCGGCTCGAAACCGGCCTGCACCTTGCGGCTGCCGGTCGCCGACAGAGTGGCCAGGGTGCGGCCGTGAAAACTCCTTTCCATGACCACGATGGCCGGGTTCTCGACCCCCCGGTTGTGGCCGTGCAGCCGGGCGAGCTTGATGGCAGCCTCGTTGGCCTCGGCGCCGGAGTTGCAGAAGAAGACGCGCTCCAGCCCCGACAGCCGGCAGAGCCGCTCGGCCAGCCGCTCCTGTTCGGGGATGCGGTAGAGGTTGGAGGTGTGGATCAGACGGCCCGCCTGGGCGCACAAGGCCGCGGCCAATCGTGGATGGGCGTGACCGAGACCGTTGACGGCCACGCCGGCGAGGGCATCGAGATAGCGCACGCCAGCGGCATCAAAGAGCCACACGCCTTCCCCGCGCACGAAGGCGACCGGCTGGCGCGCGTAGGTCTGCATCAGGTAGTCCGACATAGGGTCTGTTCCAGTGGGATGCAACGCAGGCGCATCTTTCGAGGGAAAAGTTCTAAGTCTACCCGCATACCGCCCGGCGAGAAACAGACCCCGCCTCTCCCGCCATCCCATGCCGTGGTATGGCGCATCGGACCCAGCCAGCGGCGTCCACAGAATCTGTGGATAACTTTGTGTACAACCTGCGAGCGTGAGGGCTAAATCCGCGAGACAAAACCACTTTGCTCGGGTCGGCTATTTTTTGTGCTCTGCGTTAAATCCTTTTGATTCAGATAGTTAAAAAATTTTCTCGACGCATCAGAGGGATAGTGTGCGTACTTGATGAAGCCCTCATGACTGTGGATATAACTCGCTCTTGACAAGCCCCGGAACCCGCATGGGTGCGAGTCTTTGGGGGAAACCCCCTGTCGTACATGGGCGGGTAGGCCGACCCACACCCTGCAAAGCCGCCAGCCGGCCAAGATCGGCCCACGGATTGGTAATCATGACCTATGCGCAGCGAAGAAGGTATGTAATACCATACATGGCCTTACCCGGCTGTTGGCCTGAAGCGGGCTCGGTTGCCCACCCGGCGCGTGGTGTAGGCAGGCACTCGGCCGCTGGTAAGCCGATAGTCGTTGCACGAAAACCCCATCAAGGAGATGACGCATGATCAAGAAAGCCCTGTGTGCGCTACCCCTCGCCCTGGCACTGGTCAGCACGACCAGTACCGCCAAGGCCCCCGAGGACATCCTCGATGAGCTCGCCGCCAAGAGCAAGTCGCCGTATCTCACACAAAGTCCGCAGAACCGCATGATGATGCCGGACAACCCGGCCTACGACATCGCGGCCGAGGGGGAGCAGCTATTCAAGCAGAAACGGGGGCCAAAGAATGCCTCGCTGGAACAGTGTGATTTCGGCAAGGGACCCGGTGTGCTCAAGGGCGCCTATGTCGAACTGCCACGGTATTTCTCTGACACCGGCAAGGTCATGGATTTCGAGTCGCGTCTGGTGTATTGCATGAAAACCCTGCAGGGCTACACCGACAACGACCCACAGATTAGGCAGCGTCATGGCAACACCGACATCATGAAGCTGACGACCTACATCGCCATGCAGTCGAACGGCATGCCCTGGAATCCGCCGATGAATCATCCGCTGGAGAAGGCCATGCGCGACGCCGGTGAGGAGCTCTTCTACCGGCGCGCCGGACCGATGGATTTCAACTGCGCCACCTGCCACACCAATCCCAGCGGCACCCGTATCCGCGCCTCGGTACTACCAAATATCAAGATCCCTGAAGAATGGACCAAGGCGATCTCATGGCCTGCCTACCGCGTCGGGCATGAGGCAGTGCGGAGTTCCCAGCACCGCGTGCTCGAGTGCCTGTGGCAGATGCGTTACCCGAACCTCAAGCCGGACTCCGATGTGAACATCGCCCTGATCTCCTTCTGGACCGATCGGGCACGCGGCCAACCCGCCATCCTACCCGACATGAAACGCTAATCGCCCACTGCACGAGGAGATGGAAACATGTTGCACAAGACCCCGATCAGTGCTGCTGTCGCAGCCGCCACGCTCACCCTGTTCACCGCTGGCTGCACCGCCACGGGCCAGGTACAGCCGAAAGCGACCGAGGCTCCGGCCCAGGTCGACTACACCAAGATGAAACCGCAGGAACTGGCGGAATACCTCGTGTTCCAGTCGGGCAGTTATGACCTGGCACAACCCACCCAGGAGGGCACCACGGGCAAGGACCGTCTGACCCAGGACGAATTGCAAAAGGTCTGTTCACAGGTGGCACGCTCCGGCAAGGAGATCGACGACAAGACGGCCGAACGTATCAACAAGATGGCCATGGCGACCATCAAGTATCCCGAGGGTGGGATCAAGCTGGGCGACTGGCGGAAGGGCCGTGACATCGCCTGGTCCGGTTTCGGTTTCCGTACCGCCCACAATCCGGACGACCACAATCGCGGCACACCCGGCGGCAACTGCTACAACTGCCACCAGCTCGCGGCCGACCGTACGGGTGGCACCATTGGCCCCTCGCTCACCGGCTATGGCAAGATTCGGGGATCGAGCCCCGAGATGCTGAAGTACGCCTACGAGGTGATCTACAATCCGCATGCCTACTTCGCCTGCACGCAAATGCCGCGCTCCGGTGCCAAAGGCCTGCTCACCCAGCAACAGATCCTCGATGTCATGGCCTACCTGTTCGATCCGGCCTCGCCGGTCAACAAGTAAGCGTCCATCGCCCTGCCTGCAAGCCACCGGCGAGTACGCCGGTGGCTTTTTTGTCTCTGGACCCCTTGCGGGACACATCCGCCGGCGCTATGGTCCAGACCAGGGTCTGCCGTTATACGGTAAACCGTTCTGAAGGGCATGAGGCAATGCGGAACCTGAGGGCCTTGGTCGTGGACGACTCCAAGGTGGGGCGTCTGACCATGCAGAAAAAGCTGGAGTCGTTCGGCATCGGGGTGGACCTGGCCGAATCGGGCCTGGAAGCGCTCAGCTATCTCGAACAGCGCCGGCCGGACATGATCTTCATGGACCACATGATGCCGGAGCTCGACGGTTTCGAGGCCACCCGCCGGATCAAGTCGTCCCCCGCCACCCGCGACATCCCGGTCATCATCATCAGCGGCTCGGACGACGAGGCCTTCGTGCGCGATGCACGCGCCATCGGCGCCGATGGCGCCATTGCCAAGCCGCCGACCACCGAGGCGATCGAGCGCATCCTGACCACCCTGCCGCGTGCGGGCACCGCGCCGGCGGAAGCGGCGACCGCCTCTCCGCCCCCGCCGCCGGCCTCGCCCTCACCACCCGCGGCGGCCCCCGATCAGGCCGCCCTCCAGGCGATGATCGAGCATCTGCTGGGGCAGGCCCTGGAACGGCTGCGCGGCGAGCTGCTGGAGAAGATCCGTCCGGAATGGGCGGCGGCGCTCGACCTGGAACGCCAGGAATGGCGCCAGTGGTCAGAGCAGATTCGGCAGCGGCTCGACGCCCTCACCGCGACTCAGGCGGAGTCCTTACGGACCGGCGCCGAGGCGCAGGCGGCGCAGCAGACCCGTATGGAAGCGCGGCTGGCTGCACTGGAAGAGGCGGCCAGGCAGCCCCCGGCACCGCCCGAGGCGTGGTACGAGGGGGTGGACGCGCGCGTCGGCCCACGTCTGCAGGAGATCGGCGCCCAGATGGAACAGCAGGGCATGCGGATGGAGGAGATGCGGCAGGCACTGGCGGGCCGGCTGGAGGCGCTTGAGGCCCGGGACGACCAGGCCATGCAGGCGCTCGCCGGGCAGGTGGACGCCCTGGCCAGCCAGGTCGAGCGCCTGTCGTCGGCCTTAGCGACCCAAGCGGCGGATCTGGGCGAACGCATTGCCGAGCTGACGCAGCGGCAGACCGTGCTGGAGAGCGTGGGCCACGCCCCGCCGCCTCCCGAGACGGCTCTCCAGCCCGCGGTGGAGCGCATCCTCGAAGAACGGCTCGCGGCGTTCGCGACGCGGGTAGCAGCCCTGGACGAGGCGCTGCAGCGACTGCAGGACCAGTTGCAGGACCTCAGACAGTCCCACACCGCGCTGGGGACGGCCCTCGCAGACCAGTCGCAACAGCTGCGCGACGACCTCGAGCAGCGCCTGGCAAAGCTGCGGGGCGAGCTGGCCGAGATGGCGGCCGGCGTCACGGCGCCCCCGGCCGCTCACCAGCTGGCGCCCGAACCCGAGGCGGTCTTGCCTTCGGTGGTCTGGGACGCGGACAGGGAGTCAGCGCTGGCACAGCGACTGACGGATCAGCTGAATAGCCGTTGGCAGGCGGAGGTGGAGGGCTTACAGCGCCGGCTGAGGACCCTGACCCTCGCCTCGGCCGCAGGGGGGGCGCTGTTGCTCGCCGCGGTGCTGGTCCTGGCGCTGTGAGGCCTCACTCGGCTGCCTGACCCCGAGCGCCCTTCTCGTACCCGGGGTCGGGGACGAACCGGAGGACGTTGCCGTTGATGCAATAGCGCTTGCCGGTGGGCGGCGGGCCGTCGTCGAAGACATGGCCCAAGTGGATGCCGGAGCTCGCGCTCCTCACCTCGACGCGGCGCATGCCGTGGCTCAAGTCCTCGTGGTAGGTCAGCGCACCGGGCACGGGGTTGAAGAAGCTGGGCCAGCCGGTGCCGCTGTCGTACTTGGCATCGCTACGAAACAGCGGCGCGCCCGTGATGGGGTCGACGAAGGTGCCGGGGCGCTTCTCGTCCAGGTGTGAACCCGTGAACGGCCGCTCGGTGCCCTGTTCGAAGGCGATGCGACGCTGCTCGGGGGTGAGCAGGCGAAAGCCCAGCCACTTCCAGAAACGGGTCTGGTCGCCGTTGTAGCCGGTGTAGCGGGAGACCTCGCGGCCCTTTTCGAACAGCACGATGGTGGGGGTGGCGAATAGGGCCTTTTCCAGCCGCCAACCAAGCGGCGGGTTCGGGTTCAGGGTGCGCACCACGGGCACCGGCGAGCGCCAGTGATCGAGCACCTCGGCCTGGAACAACTTGCAGTAGGCGCAGTCCTCCGCCTCGAAGACCACCAGCTGCCGGTCGAAGGCCAGGGCCTTGCCGTCCAGCCTCGGGCGTGGGCTGACGGCGGCGGTCGTCTTGGTGCCGGGGTACTTCACGCCGGTGCCGCCAAGACCACAGTAGCCGTCGGGGTTCTTTTTGAGGTAGTCCTGGTGGTAGTCCTCGGCGCGGTGGTAGACCCTGAGCGGGGCGATCTCGGTGGTGATGGGTCCGAAGCCTGCCTGCCGGAGGGCCTGCTGGTAGACATCGCGGGTGGCGCGGGCGACCGCGGCCTGCGCCTCGTTCGTGTAGTAGATGGCGCTGCGGTAATTGCTGCCGACGTCGTTGCCCTGGCGGTCGCCCTGGGTCGGGTCATGGTTCTCCCAGAAGCCGATCAGCACCGCCTCCAGGGTGGTGCGGCTGGGATCGAAGCTGACCTTGACCACCTCGGCATGGTTGCGCTTTTGGCTGAGGCCGGCGCGCAGGGCGCGCTCGTGGGCCAGTACCGCCGCATAGGTACCGGGGACCTCGCCATTGGCATAGCCGGACTCGACGTCGACCACACCCGGCAGTTCTGACATGCGCTTCTCCGCCCCCCAGAAACACCCCATGCCCAACACGATGGTCTCCAGCGGGGCGTTGGCGTCACCTCGGGCCGGGGGCGGTCCCGAGGCCGGGGCCTCGCGCGCGCAGGCGCTCAGCAACAACAGGGCAAGGCCCAGCAGCAAGGGGATCAGCAGATGCCGTAATGCCGGCTGCATCATGTCTTGACTCGCAAGGCTCGCTCGTGGCGGTTGTGCTATGGACGCGCCGCCGAGGCGGAAATTCCCCGCGCACCCGGGACTGCTCAGGCGAGATAGGTGTAGACCAGGCCGACGACGGCGCAGGCGGCCAGCACGCGCAGGATGTCCTGTTTGAAACGCCACAGGGCGATGAAGGCCGCCACGGCCATCAGGGCGTAGAACCACTCGAAACGCCCGGCGAAGGGGGCGGCGGGGCTCGCCTCGGGCCACAGGACATGCCAGCCGAAAAACAGGGCGAGGTTGACGATCACCCCGACCACCGCCGCGGTGATGCCCGTCAGTGGCGCGGTGAACTTCAGGTCGCCGTGGGTGGCCTCCACCAGCGGGGCGCCGGCGAGGATGAAGAGATAGCTGGGCAGGAAGGTGAAGAAGGTGGCCACCACGGCGCCGGCGACGCCGGCCGGCAGGAGCAGATCCGGCCCGAAAACCGCGTGGCTCCAGGCGCCGATGAAGCCGACGAAGGCGACCACCATGATCAGCGGGCCGGGCGTGGTCTCGCCCAGGGCCAGCCCGTCGATCATCTGCGGGCCGGTGAGCCAGCCATGGGTCTCCACCGCCCCCTGGTAGACATAGGGCAGGACGGCATAGGCGCCGCCGAAGGTGACCAGGGCCGCCTTGGTGAAGAAGACGCCCATGTCGCGCAACACGGGATGGCCCAGGGCGGCCATAACAGCCAGCCACAATGCGACGAAGAGGATGACGAGCACCACCAGGCGGCCGGGACGGAAGCGGGTATGTGCCGGCGGTGGCGTGTCGTCGTCGATCAGGGCCGGTCCGTAGCGCTTGCCGCTGGCACCGTGGCCACCCCCCACCTGGAAGCGCTCCGGCGCGAGCCGCCCACCGAGATAGCCCAACAGACCGGCCGCCAGGACGATGTAGGGGAAAGGCACCTCCAGGGCGAAGATGGCGATGAAGGCGGCCGCGGCGAAGGCCCACAGCACGCCGTTGCGCAGGGCGCGCTGGCCGATGCGCCAGGCGGCGAAGAGGACGATCGCCACCACCGCCGGCTTGATGCCGTTGAACACCCCCTGGACGAAGGTGACGTCGCCGTAGACCAGGTAGACGTAGGTCAGTGCTGCCAGGACCACCAGAGAGGGCAGGATGAACAGGGTGCCGGCGACGATGCCGCCCCAACTGCGATGCAGGAGCCAGCCGAGATAGATGGCCAACTGCTGGGCTTCGGGCCCGGGCAGCAGCATGCAGTAGTTGAGCGCATGCAGGAAGCGCCGCTCGGAGATCCAGCGCCGCCGCTCCACCAGTTCCTGGTGCATCATCGCAATCTGGCCGGCGGGTCCACCAAAGCTGATGAAACCGAGTTTGAGCCAATAGCGGAAGGCCTCCCAGAAACTGGGGTGTGTGGGGCGGTTCGAGGTCAAGTTTTGCATGGCAGGGCCGTTAGTTGTGTGGACGAGACGATAACACCCCCTGCGACCCCTTGCCAGACGACGCTTCCACCTCGGACCCCCTGCAGGCCTACCAGTCAGCGCTGGAGCGGCGCGGCTATGCCGCGGATGCCATTGCCCGTCGCCTGCGGCTGGCGCAGCGCATCCTCGACGCCCTGGACCCGGCCGACACCTCGAATGAGGCCTACCGCGAGGCGGTGGCACGGGTGAGCGCCGCGCTGGCCGATCCGGCCAGCGTCGCACGCTGCCAGCAGGTCGCGCGCGACTTCCTGCCCTTTTTCGTCGAGGCCGGGCGCCGCCTGCCGAACCGTCCCGCAGCGCCGCCCGACGCGCCCCAACCGCAGTCGATCCGCGTCACCCTCCCCCCGCACGACGGTCTGGACGACCTGATCGAGCAGGCCCGTAGGATGGCACTGACCCCGGCGGAGCGCGACGCCCTGCGCGCCTACGCCGCCGCGCTCGAGCGCGCCGACCTGCATGACAGGGCCATCGAGCGGCGCCTGGCGATCGCCCGGCTGCTCCTGCTGGCGCTGCGCCCGCTCGAGCCCAGCGGTCGGCACTACCGGGCGGTGATCGAGGCGCTGCTGCCCCTGTTCACACGCGACGAGACCCGCTCCTACTTTCTGGGCGTGGCGCGGGACTTCCACACCCTCGCGCTGCGGGCAGGCGAACGGCGTCGAGACTGAATCCGGCCGCCTCACCGGCCAGCACCGCGAGCAGCAGGGCCGTGGAGAGTAGATCGTTGCGGTTGTGGGCCAGCACCGCAAGCAGCAGGTCGATCTCCCCGCGGGTGAGCCAGGCGCGCCAGGCGGCCGGGGCTTGGTCGCCGGGCAGGTCGTCGCCGCGCGCGAGCCCCAGCAGATGAGTCTCGGCCGTCTTGAGACGGCAGTCCGGCAACCCCCGGCCATGGGCCCGTCGCAGGGTGTGCAGCAGGTCGATGTGCGGCCGCTCGCGCAGACGCGGATCATGGCCGTGCAGGCGGGCGCGGGTCTCCAGCAGGGGGATGTCGAAGGTCTTGCCGTTGAAGCTGACCAGCACCGTCTCCGCCGCCAGCATCGCGGACAGGGCTGAGAGCAAGGCGGCCTCGCCGGCGAAGGCGCTAAGCACCCATTGGCGCAGCTCCAGCCCGTCGGCGAACAGCCGGGCCACACCGATCAGAAAGGCGAGCGTGCCAGCGCCACCGGCCAGACCGGTGGTTTCGGTGTCGAGAAAGACCAGCCGCGCCGGCGACAACGGTCCCGACCAGCGCAGATGGCCGCAACGGTCGCCCTCGACCCGGTTCAGTTCGGCCAGGCGCAGACGGCCGTGCTGCAGGTCGAGGGGATAACGCCGCACGACCTCGATAAGGCCGGGCCGGACCTCACGGCCGCCCAGGCATTGGGCGAGGTCGATGCGTCGCGGCGGCGAGGCGCGTCGGCGGATCGCCTCCAGTCGGGCGAGCAGGGCGTGGGTCTCCGGCGAGAGGGCGGGCGCGGGGGACGAGGCCGGTGCGGCCCCGGCCAGGCGCCGGCGCAGCTCAGTGAGGTCCATGCCCGTCCTCCGCGTTCGCATCCAGCTCGCCCAGCAGATCTAGGACGATGCGCGCCGCCTGTTTCGCGCTCAGGCCATCCCGCTCGCCCAACACCGGCCCGACACAGCCGGGACAGCCGCCGCTGCAGGGGCAGTCGGTCACCAGGGTGCGGGCGCGGCGGACGAGGTCGGCGCGGCTCTCGAACAGCGGGCCGGCGAGGCCGATGCCGCCGGGGTAGTTGTCGTAGAGATAGAGCGTGGGCTGGAAACGGCGTCCGGCCGCCTCCGCGTCGAGGGGTGCCCCCTCCAGGCTGCGCAGGCCGCCGCGTCCGTCGCCCTCCAGCACCGCCGACCAGGTCGCCGCCCCATCGCCCACCGCACGGCCCAGATCGCGCGGCTCGGACAGGCTCATCATGGCGGCGAGGTGGTGCAGGGCGTGCGCGGCGCCGAGGAAGCCGTCCAGGGCGGCCTGACGGCTGGGGAAGGCGGTGTCCAGCGCCCAGTCGGCCAGGGTCCACCACAGGGCCGTGGTGTGCATCTCCTGATCGGGCAGGTTGACCGGTCCGTAGCCCACGTTCTCGTGAGTGTGGAAGCGGATCTTCTTGTAGCCCGCCACCCGCCGCACCACGTGCACCTCGCCGTGGCTGCAGCGGGCCGTCGCCCCCTGCGCCTCGCCGAAGACGTCCAACACCTTGAGCCGGGTGTAGTCGATGGCGTCGGTGTAATAGTCGGCCCGGGTACGCGTGACATAGGCCTTGCGCCCGATCCAGTCCAGGCGCTCCACCTGCCAGGGCTCACCCTGGTGCAGGTAGATCGCCCCTTCGTAGAGGGTCAGCGCCGCCGCGCTGTAATCCACCTCGCCCAGCATCCGCTGGCGGCCGTCGCTGAGGTCAATGACCGTGAAATTGCCATCCGCCACGCTGCGCAGGCTCACGGCGTTGGCCGGGTAGCTGTCGGCGATCCAGTGCCACGATGCGCCCTCGCGGTGCAGGACACCATGCGCCTCCAGATAGGCGAGCAGGGGTTCGAGCGGGTGTGGGCCGAAACGCTCGTCGGTGCGGAAGGGCAGTTCGAAGGCGGCGCAGCGCAGGTGATCCATCAGGATCAGGAGCTGATCGGGGTCGATGCGGGCGTGTTCGGGTGAGGCGCCGAAGAGGAAGTCGGGATGGCGGGCGAGGAACTGGTCCATCAGCTCGCTGCCGGCGACCAGGATGCCGAGGCTCGCACGGTTGCGCCGACCGGCCCGCCCCAGCCGCTGCCAGGTGGCGGCGATGCTGCCGGGGTAACCGTTGAGGATGGCTACGTCCAGGGCGCCGATGTCCACCCCCAGCTCCAGGGCGGAGGTGGCGACCACGCAGTCGAGCCGGCCGGCGCGCAGCCGCCGCTCCATCTCGCGCCGCTCGTCGGGCAGATAGCCGCTGCGATAGGCGGCCACGCGCGCCGGCTTGCGCGGATCACGGTCGAACACGTCCTTGAGGTAGCGCGTAAGCACCTCGACGGTGAGGCGGCTGTTGGCGAAGACGATGCAGGCGAGCCCCGCCTTCACCGCCAGGCGGGCCACGCGGGCGCTCTGCGAACGGGCCGAGGCGCGCAGATTGAGGTCGGGATTGAGCACCGGCGGGTTCCACAGCAGCACCGTCTTCTTGCCCTGGGGGGCGCCGGATTCGGTGATCGCCGCCACGGGCTCTCCCAGCAGGCGCTCGCCCAGCTCGCGCGCGTTGGCGATGGTGGCCGAGGCGAGGATGAAGCGCGGTGGGCGCCCATAGAAGTGGCAGATGCGCTTCAGGCGCCGGATGACGTTGGCGACGTGGCTGCCGAACACACCCCGGTAGGTGTGCAGCTCGTCGATCACCACGGTCTGCAACCCTTCGAAGAAGCGCGCCCATTTCGGATGGTGCGGCAGGATGCCCTGGTGCAGCATGTCCGGGTTGGAGAGGACGATGTCGCCGTGTTCGCGCACGCTGCGGCGGGCGTCCGCCGGCGTGTCGCCGTCGAAGGTCATGACCCGCACCCCCAGCCCGCCGGCGGCGTTGAGGGCGAGCAATTCGGCGAGCTGGTCCTGCGCCAGGGCCTTGGTGGGAAAGAGATAGAGGGCGCGCGCGCCGTCGGCGAGCAGGCCCTGCAAGACCGGCAGGTGGTAACACAGGGACTTGCCCGAGGCGGTCGGCGTGGCCACCACCAGGTTCTGGCCGGATCGCGCCAGCGCCAGGGCCTCGGCCTGGTGGCTGTAAAGGCGCGTGATGCCCCGCCCATGCAGGGCGGCGACGAGGCGCCGATCCAGATCATCGGGCAGCGGCGCGGTGCGCGCGGGCCGGGCCGGCTGCACCCACTCGGCGACGATGCGCTCGCGGTATTTGCGCTTCAGGGCGGCGACCAGGCCATCGGCATCGGCGTGCGCCGCGCCGCGTCCGGATGCCGCGTCCAGTGGGAGATCGGGGGTGTATGGCTCTGCCATGGAATCCTCCGGCGGGTGACGACCGTTCGAGTGTGCACCCGACAGTGGCTCATGGCGTGAGCCTGCCCCTGTCTAACCCCCAGCGCCCCCCTGCCCCATCGCCGCCTCGATCAGTTCGACCCAATGCCGCACCGGTCGCTCGGTGCCGCTGGCCAGGTGCAGCTGGCAGCCGATGTTGGCCGTGGCGATCAGCTCGGGCCCGCCCGCCTGCAGGGCGGCGAGCTTGTCGTCGCGCAGCCGCCGGGAGAGCTCGGGCTGCAACAGGGAATAGGTGCCGGCCGAGCCGCAACACAGGTGCGCGTCACGTACCGGCGGGAGCTCGAAGCCCAGCCGGGTCAGGACGGCCTCCACCCGGCCGGCCAGCCGCTGCCCGTGCTGCAGGGTGCAGGGGGCGTGGAAGACGATGCGCCGCCCCTCGCCGCGCACGTTGAGCGGCGTCAGGTCTTCCTTTTCCAGCACCTCGACCAGGTCGCGCGTCATCGCGCTCACGCGGGCGGCGCGCTCGGCATAGGCCGGGTCATCGGCGAGCAGCGTGCCGTAGTCCTTGACCATCACGCCGCAACCGCTCGCCGTCACGACGATGGCCTCGGCCCCGGCCTCGATGTGCGGCCACCAGGCGTCGATGTTGCGGCGCATCTGCACGCGCGCCTGTTCCTCCGCACCGAGGTGGTGGGCGAGCGCGCCGCAACAGCCGGCGCCGGATACCGCGGTAAGGCCGATGCCGAGACGGTCGAGCACGCGGGCTGCTGCGACGTTGGTGCGCGGGGTGGCGGCCTGTTGCACGCAGCCGGCCAGCGCCAGCATACGGCGCGGGTGCGGCCGCTCGGGCCAGGGGCCGGGCGCCTGCCGGGGCGGCAGCTTGCGCCGCAGCCGCCTCGGCAGCAGGGGTTGCAGCAACCGTCCCAGGCGCAGCAACAGGGCGAAGCGTTCAGCGTGGGGGACGACGTTGAGCAACGACAGGCGCATCAGGCGCTGTGCCAGGCCGCGCGGCACCTGCCGCTCGACCACGGCCCGGCCGATGTCGATCAAGCGGCCGTAGCGCACCCCCGACGGGCAGGTCGTCTCACAGGCGCGGCAGATGAGGCAGCGGTCCAGGTGCAGCTGGGTCTTGTGCGTCGGGGCATGCCCTTCCAGGACCTGCTTGATGAGATAGATGCGCCCGCGCGGCCCGTCCAGTTCGTCGCCCAACAGTTGATAGGTCGGACAGGTGGCCGTGCAGAAGCCGCAATGCACACAGCTGCGCAGGATGGCGTCGGCCTCCCGGCCCAGCGCCGTGTCGCGGATGTCCTCAGTGAGCCGGGTCTGCATCAGAGTTCCGGGTAGAGCCGGCCGGGGTTGAGGATGCCCTTGGGGTCGAAGGCGGCCTTAAGCCGCCGGTGTAACGCGAGCAGGGCCGGATTCAAGGGCTGGAACACACGATCGCGGCGACCGCCGCGGTAACCGTTCATGGCCGACAGGTCGCCCCCACTCATGGAAGCGCTCGTGCCGGCCATGAACGGTTCCCTCACCCCCAGCCCCTCCCCCGCTTGCGGGGGAGGGGAGCGTGGTGAGTCACTGGCGCGACTTTTATGGTAACGGGTGGCATGTCCACCGGCCGCGGCGGCCAGGTCCCAGAGCTCGGCATCGCTCACCACCCAGCGCTGCGCCCCGCCCCAGTCGATGAACTGGCGCAGCTTCAGATCGACCGGCGCGGCGGGTGGCAGCGACAGGCGCCAGAGGACGCCGGGCGCCTTGAAGAAACCGTGTTCGAGCTCCCGCACCGATTGCCAGAAGGCCGCGCCCGCCTCGATCACCTCGCCCCCCAGGCGCTGGCGCGCGGCCCGCACCGCCGCCTCGGCCCCGGACAGGCGTACATAGGCGCGCTCGCCGACGTGGCAGGCCGCCGTGATGGGCAGAGGCTGGCCCGCCCAGGCGTTAAAGCGTTCGACGGCTGCTGCGGCATCCAGCTCCAGGGCGAGGGTGAGCTCGGCCGGCGGGCGGGGCAGGACCTTGAGGCTCACCTCCAGCAACACCCCCAGCGTGCCCTGGGCGCCGGCCATCAGGCGCGAGAGGTCGTAGCCGGCGACGTTCTTCATCACCTCGCCACCGAAGCGCAGAACCTCGCCGCGGCCGTTGATGAGGCGCACCCCCAGGACGAAGTCGCGGCAGGCGCCGGTATAGGGCCGGGCCGGGCCGGAAAGGTTGCAGGCCACCGTGCCGCCCAGGGTGGCGAGCCCCTCACCCCCATCCCCTCTCCCGCTTGCGGGCGAGGGGAGTTTCGAGAGTCGCTGCGCGACTTTCACGAGGAAGTGCGGCGGCTCGAAGGCAAGGCATTGGCCCCGCTCGGCCAGCGCCGCCTCGATCTCGGCGAGCGGTGTGCCGGCGCGGGCGGTGAGGGTGAGCTCGGTCGGCTCGTAGCTGACGATGCCGCGGTGGCCGGAGACGTCCAACCGCTCGCCATGCAGGGGGCGGCCCAGCCAGGCCTTGGTCCCGCCGCCGACGATGGCGAGCGGGGTGCCGGCGGCGTAGGCGGCACGAACGCGCTCGGCGAGGTCCTCGGTCAGATCGGCAGTAGGCAGCACCGCAGGGCCAACTAGAATCTCGGTAGTTCCGGAAAGCGCGGATTGCCGCCATGCACGTGCATGGCGCCGAACTCGGCGCAGCGGTGCAGGGTCGGTACCGCCTTGCCGGGATTGAGCAGCCCGTCGGGGTCGAAGGCGGCCTTCACCGCGTGGAACTGGGCGAGCTCCGCCGCCCCGAACTGCGCACACATCCCCGCCAGTTTCTCCACCCCCACGCCGTGCTCGCCGGTGATGGTGCCGCCCACCTCGACGCACAGCTCCAGGATGCGCTGGCCCAGTTCCTCCGTGCGCTCCAGCTCGCCCGGCCGGTTGGCGTCATAGAGGATCAGCGGGTGCAGGTTGCCGTCGCCGGCGTGGAAGACGTTGGCCACCGCCAGGCCGTACGCCTGCGAAAGCTGCGCGATGCGTTCAAGCACCTCGGGCAGCCGCCGGCGCGGGATGGTGCCGTCCATGCAATAGTAGTCGGGCGAGATGCGCCCCACCGCCGGAAAGGCGGCCTTGCGGCCCTTCCAGAACAACTGCCGTTCGGCCTCGTCGCGCGCGGTGCGCACCTCGCGGGCGCCGCTGGCGAGCAGCAGCTCGCGCACCCGCATGACCTGCTCGGAGACCTCGGCATTGGTGCCGTCCAGTTCGACCAGCAGGATGGCGGCGGCCTCGACCGGATAGCCGGCCTGCACGAAGGCCTCCGCCGCGCGGATGGCGGGGTTGTCCATCATCTCCAGACCGGCGGGGATGATGCCGGCGGCGATGATGGCGCCCACCGCCGCCCCGGCGCGGGCGACGTCGTCGAATGCGGCGAGCAGGACCTGGGCGCGCTCGGGCAGGGGCAGCAGGCGCACGGTGGCCTCCACCACCACCGCGAGCAGCCCCTCCGAGCCGGTCATCAGCGCCAGCAGGTCGTAGCCCGGCGCATCCAGGGCGTCGCTGCCCAAGGTCAGGCGCTCGCCCTCGACCGTGACCACCTCCAGTTTGAGCACGTTGTGCACGGTCAGGCCGTATTTCAGGCAGTGCACGCCGCCCGAGTTCTCGGCCACGTTGCCGCCGATGGTGCAGGCGATCTGCGAGGAGGGGTCGGGGGCGTAATACAGGCCGTAGGGCCGCGCCGCCTCGGAGATGGCCAGGTTGCGCACACCGGGCTGGACGCGGGCGGTGCGGGCGATGGGGTCGATGGCCAGGATGGACTTGAGCCGGGCGAGCGACAGCAGCAGGCCGTCCGCCCGCGGCAGGGCACCGCCCGACAGCCCTGTGCCGGCGCCGCGGGCGACCACCGGGACCTTGAGCCGATACGCGAGCCGCATGACCGCCTGCACCTGCTCGACGCTGGACGGCAGGGCCACCACCATGGGCAGCGCGCGGTAAGCGGACAGCCCGTCGCACTCGTAGGGGCGCAGGTCCTCGGGCTCGTACAGCACGCTGTCGGCCGGCAGGATGGCGAGCAGACCCTGGATCAGCTCGGCCCGGCGTGGGTGCGGGGTCGTCTGGTTCATGCCCCCCATTTGATCATGCCGCCGGGGCGCGCTCCAGTCCCGCCAGGCGGCGGTAGACCCGCGCCAGGGCATCCTCAGAACCGACGTTGCCCGGGAAGATGACCACCGGCAGATCGGGAAAGCGCGGGTGATCGGCGGGGCAGCACACCACCGAGCAGCCGGCGAGGATCTGCCCCACCACGCGCGCGGTCTTGAGCGCGAGCCCGGTGGCGAGCACGTCGTTGGAGGTGATCCCGCCCTTGCTGATCAGGTAGCCGATGCCCGCCGGCAGGCCGCGGACGATGTCCATCAGGGTGGCGGAGACCACCTCGCCGAAAGCCAGCCGCTCGGCCTGACTGGCGAAGCTACGCTCGCGCCGGCTGGTGTAGATGACGGGGGTCAAGCCCTGGTCGTGGGCCTCCTGCGCAACCTGGCAGACGGCGGCCACCCGCTCGGTGCGCGCCTGCGGCAGGCGGCCGACGTCCAGCTCGATCGGGGCGAGCCCGGGCTCCTGCAGCAGGCGCTCGAGCTGGGCGGTGGTCTTGGCCACATGCGAGCCGACCAGGATCGCGCCGGGGCGCCCACCGCGCACATAGGCCGCCATCTTCGCCGCCGGCACGGGTTGCGGCGGCAGCCCCGCCAGGGCGGTGAGCAGGCTCGCCGCGCTGCGGAAGAGGAAGCGCTTGCCCCGTGCGGTGGCCTCACGCACCGCAGCGGCGAAACGGTCGAGGTCGTCCTGGCGCTCGGCATCGACCACGCAACAGGCGTTGCCGCTCAGGGCCAGCAGCCGGTCGAGACAGCCCGCGCGCAGCTCGGCGAGCCCGAAGTGCTGCACCCGATCGGCGCGGATGCGGCCGCCGGTCTTCTCCTCGACATAGGCGGGCAGGAAGCTCTCGCGATAGCCGAAGACCGAGTCGCGGGCGAACTCGGTCTCGGCCACCGGCACCCGCCGGCCCTCGACCACCAGGTAATGCACGCCGTCGACGGTGATGCGATCGCCCTCGAAGAAGGCCGGCACCAGGAAGTGGGCGTCGAAGGGCCCCAACACCTCGGCCATCACATCGGTCTCGACCGGATAGTGGCCGCGCAGGGTGGAGTCGGAGCGGCTCACGAAGATGGGGTTCACCGGCCGCCCGCTCTTCGCGCGCTGCGCCAGGGCGAGCCTGAGGTTTGCGCAGACCTCGCGCGTGACGGCGGCGGCGCGCCCCGCGTCCATGGCCCGCGTGTTGGTGAGCACGAAAAACAGCGGCGCCGGGTCATCCAGGGCCTCGCGCAGGGTGTCGATGTCCCAGCGGGTGGCGAGCAGGCAGGAATGCACCGTCTGCGCGCCGGTGGGGTCGTCGTCGAGGACGATGATCTTGGTGTCGGTCATGGCATGGCCCGGCGGGTCAACCCAGCGCCGCCACCCGCGCCGCCATGGCCGCCGCCGTCAGCCCGTTGAAGTCCATGATCTCCTGCGGGCTGGCGGTGGTCTCACCGCGCTGCCAGGCGAAGGTGTCGCGGCGGGCGGCACGGCTGCGCAGCAGCACCGGCTCGAGGCTCGCGGACGGGCCGCCGGAGACCGCCAGCAGCACGTCGGCATCGAACAGGGCGTTGAAGTGGTCGTCGTCCATGAAGGCGTTGTCCGGCTCGGCCACCGTGGCCCAGGCCACGTCGCTCGCGCGGTAGAGCCGGCGGGGATTGACGACGGCGACGATGCGCACGCGCCAGCCCTCCGCCTCGAGCCGGTCACGCGCGGCGAACACCGGCAGCAGGATCATGTCGCCGGTGACGGCGAAGACGACGGTTCCGCGTGCGCCCGCGGCGCTCTCGTAGAGCACGGCCGCCCCCTTCTCCACCGCCGCACGCGCCTCGTCCATGTCGAGATACACCGGCAGCGGGCTCTTGGAGGCGATGATCACCATGCCCTTGTTGGAGCTGGTGGTGGCGTATTCATAGGCGGCCTGGATGACGTTGGCATCGCAGGGGAAGAGCAGATAGACGTTGCCGTTGCGCATCTGCGCGGCGATGTAGTTCTCGATCTCCGGCCGCTGGTGGGTCCAGCCGTTGCGCCCCTGTTCCAGCGCCCCGGCGGTGAACATGCAGACGATGGAGGGCGTGCGGCGGCGCAGCTCGGCCATGGCCTGGGTCACCGTCTGCACGATGGGCCAGCCGTTGATGGCGAAGGACTCGTAGGACAGCCACAGCGCCCGGCTGCCCATGAGGGCGAGACCCGCCGCCAGACCGGCGCAGGCGTCCTCGTTGAGCGGCTCGTAGACCTGGCCGCTGGGGCGCTGGTTGTAGAGGTCGTCCGGGGTGGGGTGGCGGATCTTGAGGGCGTCGTTGACGTTCTTCATGCCGCTCGCCTCGTTGCCGTCGGCGTTGGTCACCACGAAGCGCGGGTCCTGCCGACCCACCCAGGCCACCAGCGCGCCCATGGCCGTGGACGGCACCACCTTCTCACCGCGGGCGTATTCCTTGACCGGGAAGGGCGGCAGCGGCGCGAGCTCGAGCACCCGCTCGGTGACCATGGTATTCACCGCCGGGCCGCCGCCGGCGCGCACGAAGTTGGCCCGCACGATGGCCCAGGCCTCGGGGTTGAGCGCCCGGCGCTGCAGTCCCTCGCGGATGTGTGCCGCATCCAGGGTGTCGGCCGGGTAGAGGTTGTGCGACTTGGCCCCCACCGTGTGCACGCCGGCGCCCTTCAACTGCTTGAGGATGAAGGCGGTGAGCCGGCCCGAGAGCGCGCTCTTCGCCGCCCGGTCCATGCCCGTGAGCACCGCCTGGGCGAAGGCAAGCCGCCGCTCGTGCGAGAAGCGGGTGGAATCGACGTAATCGGACGCCTGACCGCTGTCGTCGAAGTCCTTGGCGTCCACCAGCACCACCTCCTCGAAGCCGTGCCCCCGCCAGTAGTCGATCATCGCCGCATTGGTCAGACGCGAGACCATGGAGTGGTGCTCCTGGCTGTAGCCGTTCCAGATCAACACCGGCAGGAAGTTGGTCACCTCGGGGTAGGCGGTGTGGAAGTGCATCATGCTGTTCAACACATAGGGCTCGCCCATCCCGCCGTCGCCGATGGTGACGGGGAACAGCAGCCCCGGGTGCAACAGGGCGCCGGCCATGGCGAAGTGCTGGCCCTGCCCGAGCGGACCGGCCGGGGCGAGCAGGCCGGGGATGGCGCCGGAGAGGTGGCCCAGCAGCCCGTGCCGCTCGCGGAAGCGGGCCATCATGTCGGCCATGGTGCGGATGCCCATCTCCTCCAGTGAGGTGTCGAGGAACATGGCGCTGTAAAAGCCGGGCGCGTGGTGGCCAACCTCGGTGACGATGTGGGTGTGGCCCAGGAGGGTCAGGGCGGCGTGGGCCTCGGCGCTGGAGGCGAAGCCGCCGGGGTGGCCGGAGCCCTTGGAACCGCAGACCTGCAGCGTGACATAGCGCAGGGCGTCGGCCATGAGCAGCAGCTGATAGGCGGCCTCGGTGCTGCCGGGGTCGGCCACCGCCCGCTCGCCCTCGGCGATGACCGGCTGCGCGGCGTAGCGCTCGAAGTCGGGCCAGGCCTCGCCATAGTACTGGATGCCCTCGCAGAAGGCGGGCGGGATGGACTGGAACTGGCTGGGCAGGGCGGCCATGGCGATCTCCTTTGTAAACCGTTGATGGCCATACCCTAGTTTTCTTGTCAGAATTGCACAATATGGAATCTGTTTCATATCGTGAAATATGCCTGACCGCGCCCTGACCGCCTCCATCCAGGTCCTCGACCGCATGGCCCTGCTGCTCGACACCCTGGCCCGCTATGCGGAGCCGGCGAGCCTCAAGTATCTGGCCGCCGACACGGGCCTGCACCCCTCCACCGCCCACCGCATCCTCACCGCCCTGGCCAGCCACGGCTATGTCGAGCGGGTGGCGCCAGCGGGTTGGCAGCTCGGCGCCAAGCTCCTGCAACTGGGCCACCGCGTGCGCGTGGGCCAGGACGTGCGCCGCGCCGCGAGGCCCGAGATGGACCGGCTGCGCGATGCCATCGGCGAGAGCGTCAACCTCACCCTGCGCGCCGGCGACGAGGTGATCTACGTCGAACGCGCCACCCCGGCGCGCGCCATCCGCGTCGAACAGATCATCGGCAGCCGCGCCCCGCTGCACGTGACGGCGGTGGGCAAACTCTGGCTGGGCGAGGAAGGCGCAGCGAGCGTGGCCGCCTACGCCGGGCGCACGGGGCTGCCCCGCTACACCCGCAACACCCTGACCGACGTGGCGGCGCTCACACGCGAGGCCCTCGCCGCCGCCCAGCGCGGCTATGCCCTCGACGACGAGGAGGCGGAGTTGGGCGTGGGCTGCATCGGCGCGCTGATCCGCGACGCCGCCGGCCAGGTGGTGGCCGGGCTTTCCGTCTCCGCCCCGATCGAGCGGCGCCAGGCGGATTGGATCCCCCTGGTACTGGCCGCCGCACGACGCATCTCCGCGCGACTGGGCTACCCTGAGGGCGGCGCATCGCTAGCGGCATGAACCGCACGGCCGCCACGCACTCCAACCCCCAAGCCCAGTCCTCTGAAGATCCTCGATGCGGCGTCACACCATCGCGCTCGGCCTGCTGCTCCTGCTGGCCGGCTGCAGCACGGCCTTTTTCTATCGGCAGATCGACTGGCTGGTGCCGACCCATGTCAACCAGTACCTACCCCTCGATGCCGGCCAGCGCAGCCTGTTGGACGGCCATGTCCAGGAACTGCTCGCCTGGCACTGCGAGCGCCAGCTGCCCCACTACGCCGCCTGGCTGCGCGCCGTGAATGCCGACCTCCAGGCCGGACGGCTGGACCCAGTGCGGACCCAGGCGCATACACTCCAGATGGAAGCCTTCTGGCGCGAACTCGGGCTGGCCGTGAGTCCGCGCCTGGCCGAGCTGCTCGCGTCCACCCGCGACGAGCAGGTGCGTGCCCTCCTCGACACCTGCGCGAAAAGGAGGAGGCGTTCCGCCAGGACTTCGTCGAGGCGCCGAGCCGCAAGGTCGAACGCCGCCTGGCGGAGCGCATGGAAAAGCGCCTGCGCCGCTGGGTGGGCCGGCTCAACGACGAGCAGCGCGAGGCCATCGCCGCCTGGAGTCGCGAGCTCGCCCGCGAACAAGCGGCCAGCCTGGCCATGCGCCAGCGCTGGCGCGTGGCCGCGGCGGGGGCGCTGGCGCAGCGACAAGACACCCAACGCTTCCTGCCGGCCCTGCAACAACTCATCACCCAGCCCGAGACCACCTGGACCGAGGCGCAACGCCAGCAGTTCGCCGCCCGGCGCCTCCGCACCCAGCAGCTCCTGCTCAGCCTCGCCCAGACGCTGACCGAGCGTCAGCGTCAGCACTTGGCGGAGCGCACCGGCCAGTGGGCCGCCGACTTCGAGCGCCTGGCCTGCGGCGCTGGGCAGGCCACCCGCCAGGTGCGCGCAGCAGGCAGCGGCTGAGCCGATTATCCTAAAAACCGCAGTTGAACGCGCCCGAAGGCGGGCGCGTAGCGTGTTCACCCTCCAGGACAGGATGACCGGAGGCGATATTCTCTTGCATCATCAAGCTGTTACGAAAGCGTAAGAGCGCTCAACTGCGGTTTTTAGGATTATGCGTCATCATAGGGCCTTCGAGTCAGCGATCAACCGGGCCACACCTCATGCTGCCGTTCCAATACGCCCATGCCTGCCAGCCGGACTGGCAGACCGCCGCCCGCGAGTGCCTCGACGAACTGCTGCCGGTCCGGCCGGGCACCACGCTGGGCTTTCTCTATGCGACCGACAACTTTGCCGACGACTACGCCGACCTCGTCGCCTTTTTCCGCGAACACACGGGCGTGCCGCACTGGGTCGGTACCGTCGGGGTGGGCATCGTCACCACCGGGCGCGAGCTGCTGGAACAGCCGGCCCTGGCCGTCATGCTGGCGGATATCCCTGCAGCCGACTTCCGCATCCTGCCCAGCCTGTGCAATTTGAACGACGTCCTGCAACACGAGGCGGATTTCCGCATCGGTACGGAGCCGGCCTGGTTCGGCGTCGTGCATGGCGATCCGCGCAACCCGCTGATCGCCGAGCTGATCGAGCATGTGGCCGCCCGCACCGAGACCGGCTTCCTGGTGGGGGGCCTCACCAGCTCGCGCGACCGCTGCCCGCAGGCGGCCGATCAGGTGGTGGAGGGCGGGCTCTCGGGTGTGCTCTTCGCCGCTGGGGTGAGTGTGGCCACACGGCTCACCCAGGGGGTGTCGCCGCTGGGCCCGCGTCATCGCATCACCCAGGCCGAGCGCAACATCATCCGCAGCCTGGATGGCCGCCCGCCGCTCACCGTCCTGCGCGAAGACATCGGCGAGGTGCTCTATCAGCAGCTGCAGCGCCTGGGCGGCTACCTCTTCGTCGGCCTGCCCACGCGCGACTCGGACACCGAGGACTACCTGGTGCGCCACATCGTCGGCGTCGACCCGGACAGCAAGCTGATTGCCGTGGGCGACTACGTCGAGGCCGGCCAGCCGCTCATGTTCTGCCGCCGCGACAGCCACTCGGCGGTGGAGGACATGCAGCGCATGCTCGACGCCCTCAAGGCGAGCCTCGCCGGCCCGCCGCGCGGGGCGCTCTACTTCTCCTGTCTGGGCCGCGGCGCCAGCATGTTCGGCGAGACCGACGCAGAAATGCGCATGATCCGCGATGCCCTGGGCGACATCCCCCTGGTCGGCTTCTCCGCCAATGGCGAGATCTCGCGCAACCGGCTGTATGGCTACACCGGCGTGCTGACCGTCTTCACCTGATGCCACCATGCGGACCCCGGAACCTGCAGCTGACAACGACTGGTTGGCATTGCCCGCCTCGGTCATCATCGGTTCGTATCACCACTGGACCGGCCGCCATCTCATCGATCCCGCCCTGGATCCTGCATCGGCGGCGCGCACGCTGTATCACGCGCCATTCGTCGTCCTCGCGCACGACACGACAGCCGACCCGCTGTTCACCTACGCCAACCTCACGGCTCAAAGCCTGTTCGAACGGCCCTGGCACGAGATCGTGGGGCTACCCTCGCGCTACTCCGCCGAACCCCTCGCGCGCGAGGAGCGTGCCCGTTTGCTCGCGCAGGTGGCACGGCAGGGCTACACCGATGATTATGCGGGGGTGCGGGTCTCCGCCAGCGGTCGGCGCTTTCTCGTGCGCCGGGCCACGGTCTGGAACCTGATCGCGCCGGACGGCGCCCTGTGCGGACAGGCGGCCACTTTCGCCGAATGGCAGATGCTTTGAGCGGTGTGCATACGCCTGCGCACGAACCTTTGGCCAGACCGACTATCCTGTAAGAAGCCCCCCGTGATTGCATGCGATGGCCATGGTCCACCTCCTGCTACGCAACCTCCTCGTCCTGCTGCTGGCAGGCTTGTTGGGCGCCTGCGCCACACCGCGCTACCAGACCGTGTATCGCCTGGAACCGCCCGGCGACCCGGCGGGACTTGCCTGCGTGGAGCGTTGCGCGCGGGAACTGACGACCTGTCAGGCACAATGCGCCGAGGCCTACCAGACCTGCGTCCAGTCCCTGGAGCCCGTGGTCCAGGAGCGCTATCTCCAGGCGCTGGAGGCCTATGAGCAGGCCCTGGACCGTTACGCCGCCGAACTGCGTGCCTACGAGCTGCAATACTGGCTGTCCTGGCGGCATGGCCCCTGGTGGTACGAACCCTGGCCGGGGCCACTCTGGGTGCCTTACCCGCCGCCGCGCAAACCCTCGCGCGAGGCCGTGCGTGAGACGCTGATCAAGGAACGCTGTGTCGAGAACTGCGGCTGCCTCGCCCAGCATGAGGCCTGCTTCCTCGGCTGCGGCGGCCGCAAGATTGGCGAGGAACGCTGCGTGGCGAACTGCCCGTCCGAATCGCGCTAGCCCGCCGCGCTCGATGCTCCGGCTATTCCTGCACCCGGGTTAACGCCGGATCCGCGCATCCGGGAGTTTTCGGTTAGATTCCCGACCTTTGGCATCTGACGGAATCGACATGCTCACCGCCCTCTCGCGCTGGTTCGACCGCAACATCCTGGAGCTGGGCCGGGAGATGCGGCTGTCCTACCTGCCGCCGCTGATGGTCTATCTGGCGGCGGGGGTGTCGGGCCTGACCGGCATCGTTGGCACCTTCTTCGTCAAGGAATATCTGGGGCTGTCCGCCGCCTTCCTGGCTGCACTTGGGTTCTGGGCCGGTATCCCCTGGGCGCTGAAGATGCCGCTGGGGCACCTGGTGGACCTCATCTGGCGCTGGAAGGCACTGCTCGTCTGGCTGGGGGCGGGGTTGATCGCCGTGAGTCTGCTCATCATGGTCGGACTGATCGGGCACCGCGAGGCCATGACCGCCCTCCTCCCGGCCGAGGTCTGGTTCGTGATCTCCACCCTGCTTGCGCCGGTGGGTTACGTGGTGCAGGACGTGGTGGCCGACGCCATGACCGTGGAGGCGGTGCCGCGCGTCGACGCCCAGGGCCGCCCGCTGGATCCGGGTGAGCGCAAGCTCATGCACACCACCATGCAGACCCTGGGTCGCGTGGCCATCATCGGCGGCGGGGTGCTCGTGGCGCTGATCAATCTGTACGTCTTCACCGGCGTGGAGGGTCGCCCCCAGGCGGAGATCGCCGCCCTCTACCGCGATGTCTACCTCATGGCCCTGGTGATCCCGGTCATCTCGGTGCTGGGTGTGCTGGCGGCGGGCCTGCTCAAGGCACGCGACCGCCGACGCCTGATGGCGCAGGGCATGAGCCGGGCCGAAGCGGAGGCCTTGCTCACCGAACGCACCGAGCCCACCCGGCCGAACTGGTGGATCCTGGGTGGCAGCCTGGTCTTCGTGGTCTTCACGCTCGGTGTGGGGCTCAACGGCGTGCCCTATAGCCAGGAACTCGTCTTCGCCGGCTCCATGGCCATCGTGCTCTTCCTGATCTGGCGCCTGACCCGAGTGCTGGAGCCGGCGGCACGCACCACCCTGGTCGGCACCGCGCTGGTGATCTTCGTCTTCCGCGCCGTTCCGGGGCCGGGGCCGGGGGTGACCTGGTGGATGATCGACGAGCTGAAGTTCGACCAGCACTTCCTGTCCATCCTGTCTTTGATCGGCAGCACGCTCACGTTGCTGGGCATGTTCATCTTTCGCCGCTTCATGGCCGAGCGCCCCATCACCTATGTGGTGGGCTTCCTGACGCTGGCGGGATTCATCCTGGCCCTGCCCATCCTGGGCATGGTGCACGGGCTACACGAGTGGACCGCGGCGCACACCGGCGGCGTGGTCGACGCCCGCTTCATCGTCCTGGTGGACACCGCCCTGGAGTCGCCGCTCGGGCAGATCGCCATGATCCCCATGCTCGCCTGGATCGCCAACTCGGCGCCGCCCAACCTCAAGGCCACCTTCTTCGCAGTGATGGCCTCCTTCACCAACCTGGCCCTATCCACCTCGCAGCTGGGCACCAAATACCTGAACCAACACTGGGTTGTGGAGCGCCAGGTGCTGGACCCCACCACCCACACGGTGGTCAAGCCGGCCGACTACAGCGCGCTGCCGGAGCTGCTCGCCTTCCAGATCGGTCTGGCGCTGGTGCTGCCCTTCGCCGCTATCCTGCTGGTCAAGGCCACGCGGCTGCGCAGCGCCTGAGCTAAAGGCCGCGCTCGGCCTCCTGCAGCCTCTGCTGCTGCAGCTGCTGGGCGGCGTCCATCTGCTGCTGGTAGCGATCCAGCACCTCCTGTTTCGTCTGTTCTGCGGCGCGCGCCTCCTCCGCCTTGGCCTTGGCGGCGGTGGCGGCCGTTCCGGCGACCTCCGCGCCGCAACCCGCCAGCATGACCAGCGACAACAACCCCAAGAATCTCAGCATGTTTACTTCCTCCGCAAAGACGCCCGCATGGCGTGCGGCAGCCCCGGCTGCCTGCGCCCATGCGACGACGCACACGATATACTGCGCAGACCCCGACCCAGGTGTCTGCCGCATGTCCTCCTGGTTATTCCCGGCCTTCATCGCCTTCGTCCTGTGGGGCCTATGGGCCTTCGTCCCCAAGATTACGGTCCAATACGTCGACCCGCGCAGTGCGTTGTTTTTCCAGGCCCTGGGGGCCTTCCTGTTCGGGCTCGTGGTGCTCGCCAGCCTGGAATTCCGCCCCATGCTGCACGAGCGTGCCCTGCCGCTCGCAATGATCACCGGCGTGATGGGCGTCGCCGGCGGACTGGCCTACCTTTACGCCGTCGCCCGTGGCCCGGTCAGCCTGATCTCGGGGCTGACCGCTCTCTACCCCGTGCTCACCGTGCTCCTGGCCAACCTGTTTCTGGGCGAGGCGGTCTCGCCCCGGCAATGGCTGGGTATCATCCTGGGCCTGTTCGCCATCGTCCTCGTCATCGGCTAAGCTCAGCACGCAACCTTTCGACATCGCCGGGAGATCGCCATGCACGTCACCCTCGTCCACGTCCGTGTCCGACCCGAAGCGATCGAGGCCTTCATCGCCGCCACCCGTGTCAATCACGAGGCCTCCATACAGGAGCCCGGCAACCGCCGCTTCGATGTTTTGCAATCGCCCGAGGACCCGACCCGTTTCCTGCTCTACGAGGCCTATGCCAGCGCCGAGGCCGCGGCTGCGCACAAGTCCACCCCGCACTATCTGGCCTGGCGTGAGGCGGTCGCCGACATGATGGCCGAACCGCGCCGGGGCGAGCCCTGGGTGGGACTCTGCCCTGCGGACTGAGCCGCTGGGCAGGCCGGTGGAACAAGGCCAGGGTGCCGGCCCCATACTGGTGGTCGGCAATGCCGTCCTCGACATCATCCTGACCGTCGATCACTACCCGGCCGAGGACGAAGAGATGCGCGCCAGCGCCCGTCGCCTCGCGGTCGGGGGCAATGCCGCCAACACCGCGCAGGTGCTGGCAGGCCTGGGCCATCGCGTCAGCCTGCTCGCCACGCTCGCCACGGATGCCGAGGCGCAGGCGCTGGCTGAGGGCCTGCGCACTGCCGGCGTGGACTGCAGATGGCTCGTGCGCTGCCGCCGTGGGCAGACACCGCTGTCCTACATCCTGCTCAACGCCGCGCACGGCACCCGCACCATCGTGCACCACCGCGACCTCGACGAGCTCACGCTGGCGGACTTCCAGGCCCTGCCGCTTGAGACCTACGCCTGGATCCACTTCGAGGGCCGGAATGTGGACAGGGTGGGCGATATGCTGCGCCACCTGCGGGCGATCGGTTACTCCGGGCGGGTCTCACTGGAGATCGAGAAACCCCGTCCCGGCCTCGACGCCCTCATGCCCCTGGCCGACCTGCTGCTCCTCTCGCGCCCCTATGCGGAGGCCCGGGGGCACCGCAGCGCGGCGAGCCTGCTCGACGCGATGGGGGCACGCTTGCCCGACGCGGCGATGACCTGCACCTGGGGGGACGCTGGCGCTTGGGCACGCGACGCGCAAGGTCGCATCCTCCACGCCGCGGCCCAGGTCCCGCCGCGGGTGGTGGACACCGTGGGGGCGGGCGATGTCTTCAACGCCGGCATGATCCACGCCCTGCTCGCCGGCCGGGAACTCCCCACGGCCCTGCAGGCGGCGAGCCGCCTGGCCGGTCAGAAGGTGGGCGTGACGGGGTTAAAGGGGTTGGCCGACCCGCTCAATCCCCCCGCGGCCGCATGACGTAGGCGATCGGCAGGACAACGGCGGCGGTGAGCAGGGGCAGCCAGTAGATCGGGCTGCCGTCGTAGCCGTCGTAGGCGAGCAGGCGTTCTTTCACCACCAGCGCCCCATTGACCCCCAGCAGGACGAGGCCCGGCAGCAGCAGCGCCGCCCCCCGCAGGGTCTCGCTCAGCGCGCCGTAGACGATGAAGGGGATGATGAGGGCGAACAACACGCCGACCTCCAGCTTGAAGCCGATGGCGTACTGGGGCACCAGGGCGGCCACGGCGCCGCTCAGCAGGCCCAGTAGGATGATGGCATAGGCGATGGGGCGATAGTCGCGGGTTTGCTCGGTCATGGCGGGTTCCTCCAGTTAGGCTTGTGCTCGACTAGACCAGGGGGCGGGTGCGCCGGTTTCACCCTGTTCGGCGCAGGGGCATCGCGCCGGGTCGACCCCGGCCATTGATAAGCCGTGGGCAATGCCCATTTAGCAGACCATGCACCCGATCGACAAACCCTACGCCCCTGCCTGCGAGCGCAACCGCGACCCCATCCTGGCCGTGCTGCGCGAGCACTTCGCCGACCGCCGCCAGGTGTTGGAGATCGGCAGCGGCACCGGCCAGCATGCCGTCCATTTCGCCGCGGCCCTGCCCCATCTCACCTGGCAGACCTCGGATCGGCCGGAGAATCTCCCCGGTATTCGCCTGTGGCTCGCCGAGGCGGCGCTGCCGAACACCCCGCCCCCGCTGCCCCTGGACGTCAACGGCCCCTGGCCGCAACAGCGCTTCGATGCGGCCTTCAGCGCCAATACCCTGCACATCCTGGCCTGGGCCGAGGTCGAACGCCTGTTCGCCGGCCTGGCCGGCGTGCTGACCGAGACGGCCAAGCTGGTGATCTACGGCCCCTTCAACTATGGCGGCCGCCACACCAGCGAGAGCAACGCCCGCTTCGACGCAATGCTCCGGGCCGAGGCGGCGCATCAGGGCATCCGCGACTTCGAGGCGGTCCACGCCCTGGCCGCTGGCATCGGCTTCACCCTCCTGGAGGACCGCGCCATGCCGGCCAACAACCGCTGCCTGGTCTGGCAGCGCCGACCCGCCGATGCCCGCCTTTCGCCTTGAGCTGCTAAACGGTGCGACCGCCTTGCCAGGGGCGGAATGGCAGGCACTGGCCTCGGACGACGACCCCTTCGTAAGTCGTGTCTTCCTCGGTGCTGCCGAGGAGACGGGCGCGGCGGGCGAAGGCCTGGCCTGGCAGCCCATGCATTGCCTGCTGCGCGATACCGATGGCCGGGTGGCCGGTCTGCTGCCGCTGTATCTGCGCCGGCATTCCTTCGGCGATTTCTCGCAGGACTGGCATTGGCCCCAGGCCTGGCGTCAGGCCGGCCTCGACTATTACCCCAAGCTGGTCACCGGCGTGCCCTACACCCCCTCGCCCGGCCCACGCCTGCTGCTCAGCCGTCAGGCCGGGCCCGAGGTCGCCGCCGAGCTCGTGCACAGTGCGATCGCACTCGTTCAGGAGACCGGCGCATCCAGCTGGCAATGCCTGTTCGTGCGCGAGGCCGACCTCGCCCCCCTGCGCGACGCCGGCCTGATCCTGCGGCGTGGCGTGCAGTTTCACTGGCTCAATCGCGGCTACCGCGACTTCGCCGACTTCCTCGACGGCTTCACTGCCGAGCGGCGCAAGAAGGTCAAGCGCGAACGACGGGGTGTGGCCGAGGCCGGGGTCCAGGTCGAGGTGCGCCATGGCGACGAGTTGGACGCGGCCCTGTGGCAGACGGTGCACGCGCATTACCGCGACACCTTCCTGCGCCACGGCAACCACCCCGCCTTCCCGGTGACCTTCTTTCAGCGCGTGGGCGATGCCCTGGGCCCGCGCATGGTGGTCTTTCTCGCCTGGCTGCAGGGCAGGCCGGTGGCCTCGGCCATCTGCTTCCGCAATACCACGACCCTGTATGGGCGGCACTGGGGCGCGAGCGTGCACATCCCCGGGCTGCACTTCGAACTGTGCTACCACCGCGGCATCGAGTACGCCATCGCCCACGGGCTCAAGCGCTTCGAGCCGGGGGCCGGCGGCGAGCACAAACTCCTGCGCGGCTTCGAGCCCGTATCCACCTGGTCGGCCTTTTGGATCGCCGACCCGCGCATGCGCGCGCTGCTCGCGCGCCACCTGGTGCGCGAGGATGGGGCGATGCTCGATTATCAGGCCGAGCTCGCCCGACATCTGCCCTACAAGACGGACGCGTGAACCCGACATCGTCCTTCCGTTATGATTGTGTCCTGAACAATAGACATTCGGAGGTCAAGCGATGACCCTGACGGTGTATCAGGTCACGGTCCCGGTCTTCATCCGCATGCTCAACAACCTGGCCGGTATCCTGGAGAAGGCCGCCGAACACTGTACCACCCGCAAGATCGACCCGGCTGCGCTGATCCATGCGCGCCTCTATCCCGACATGTTCGATCTTGCCCGCCAGGTGCAGGTGGCCTGCGACCACGCCCGCAACGGGGCAGCACGGCTGGCCGGCCTCGAGGCCCCGGACATGGAGAAGACCGAGCAGACCTTCGCCGAACTCAAAGAGCGCATCCGCAAGACCGTCGCCTTCCTGGAGACATTCCGCCCCGAGCAGTTCGAGGGGGCGGAGACGCGCGAGGTCACTATTAAGCGCGGCGAGACCACGGTGACCTACGACGGCCTCGATTACCTCCTCAACCGGGTGCTGCCCAACTTCTATTTCCACGTCACCACCGCCTACGACATCCTGCGCCACAACGGGGTGGAACTCGGCAAGCGCGATTATCTCGGCCGCTAAGGGTGACTGTGCCGTAACAGCGCAGACCCGCCATGAAGCACCTCAACCGGGCCAACTGGCTGGAGCCGGACCTGCACGAGGGCGCCGAGCCGCTCGATGCCGAGTCCTGGCGCGACACCTACCTGGCGATCCGCCTGGACCCGCGCGTGCCGGAGGAGATCGCCGCCATGTTCGAGGCGGCACGCGCCTGCATGATCTACGGCAGCTTCTACACCCCCCTCGTGACCCTGGGCGTCGAACACTGCTATCGCCTGTTGGAGGCGGCGGCGCGCGCACGCTGCAGCCAGCTGGGTCTGCCCGTGGTCATCCGTGACCGACAGGGCAAGGAGCGGCCACTGTCCTTTCAACACAACCTGCGCCAGCTCATCGGGCGCGATGCCATCCCCGAGACGGACGTCAAACTCTGGATGCAGGCGGGCGAGCTGCGCGACTGGGCGGCACTGCCCGAGCATCACGACTCGGTGGGCCCCGATCATGCCGTCACCGCGCTGACCCGCGCTGCCGGGATGCTCGGGCGGCTGTTCACATCCACCCCCGCTGCCGAGACCAAGGCCTGAGGCCTAGCCCGGTTGTGGCACCCCGCAACGATGTAAAGTTCGCATCCGCCTGTCCGTTATTGTCGGTATCAGCCCTCTCCCCAACGACAAGACAGGAACCCGCGATGATCGAGATCTGGCTCAACGGCAAGAAAGTCTCCATGCTCAGCCTGGCCGCCTGGGGCAAGGAACCCGCAGTGGGACAGCCCTATACCTACCTGGGCCAGGCCTACACGGTCACCGCCGTGGCCAAGGACCCCAAGACCCAGTTCATCAAGCTGACCCTGGGCGCGGCCTGATCGCTGCCGGGCTGCCCGCCTCAGGGAAACAGGCGTCGTGCATTGCCACTGGCGATGGCCTGTGCCACGTCGGCGGGCAGTTGCTCCAGCCAGGCCCGGATCTGACCGGCGACTCGGTCATAATCCCGCCAGCGCGCGGCGCTGAAGGTATCGACACCGACCAGGAAACGGTCGGCCCGCTCGATCAACAGCGTCTCCCAGGCCGGATCGAGCCGGCCGTCGGGGGCGATGCGCGCCTCGCGCATGGACAGGTCGATGTACAGACCGGGGTAGCGGTCCAGATAGTCCTCCAGCAGGGGCGGGTAGGGATAGGCGCCGGCATGGGCCCAGATCACCCGCGCCTGGGGCGCCAGTTCGAACACACGATCGATCACGGCCGGATCGGCGTGCAGCAGCAGGACATGGTCGTGGGCGACCGCCAGCTCGACCAGGCGGCGGAACACCGGGCTGTGCCGCTGACCGGCAAACAGATGCAGCTCGCCGATGCCGCGCCATGGCCCTGCCGCCAGGGAGGCCGCCACCCGGTTCGGCAGGTCAGGGTCGGCGTGCCAGTGCACCTTCTCGGCCGGACTGCGGTAGACGCCCAGCAGCGGCACGATACGCCCCGGCGCCAGCCGGTACAGCGCCAACACCCGTTCCGGCGGTATGCTGGTGACCACGGCACGCTCTATACCGTTGCGCGCGAGGATCTCCAGGATCGTCCCGGGTGCCTGGGCATCGACGGCGTTGTCGTGCAAATGGGTGTCGAACAAGGGTCGCTGCGCCAGGCTTGCAGCGGAGACGAAAACCGCCAGCAGGCCGATCAGGCTGGCGGCCCTCATCGCGTTGTCGGACAGGCCGGGGCATCGCCCCGGAAGCGCCCCATGCGCTCCATGAAGACGCAGGGGCTGGCCGGGGGTGGCGGTAGCGCCACACCGCGAGACTGTGCGCGCTCGAGGACCCGCTGGCGCTGTGCGGCGACGACCGCCTCGCAGGCCTCGCGGCTGGTACTCGACTGTAACGCGCGCACGTAGGCGTGACGCTCCTCGGCGCTCATCAGATCGGCCCCCCAGATGCCCTCACCGGAGGCGTACCAGGGGAAGGCCAGGGCCACACTGGGGTGTAGCAGCAGCAAGGTGATGAGGCGTTTCATGGTGTGGGCTAGTCATGGCCTGCTGTCAACCCGGCAACACAATTCCGTCGCTCTGGCGAAGGCCGGAGCCCAGACAAGCCGCTGGATTCCGGCCTGCGCCGGAATGACGACCGTGCGGTAATTGACTGCTGGATCAATATCAACATAGCCCTTCAACCTAAAAACCGCAGTTGACCGCTCTCACGGTTTCGTAACAGATTGCTGATGCAAGAGATTTTTGCCTCCGGTCATCCTCTCCCAGAGGGTGAACACGCTCCGCGCCCGCCTACGGTCTTGTACGCCCGTCTGGCTGCGTTGCTCCTCCTTGCAGGCAGCCCACCCTGCGGCGTCGTCGCGCCTTGCCAGCCGGGCGTACAAGCCCGCTTTCGGACGCGTTCAACTGCGGTTTTTAGGTTCAATCGGCCGGTTCCAGCCGCAGCAGCTGCCCATCGGCCGCGTCGGTGAGGAGGTAGACCAGGCCGTCCGGCCCCATCCGCACGTCGCGAACGCGGCCGATGCCCTGGAGCAGCCGCTCCTCGGCCACCACCCGCTCGCCGTCGAGCCTGAGCCGCACCAGCATGCGCTCGCGCAGGGCCCCCACCAGCAGGTCGCCGCGCCAGCGCGGGAGGCGCTCACCGGTGTAGAAGGCCGCCCCCGACGGAGCGATGGAGGTCGGGACCCAATACCAGATCGGCTGTGCCATGCCGGCCTTGTGTGTGCCCTCGCCGATGGGGGCGCCGCTGCCATACTCGACGCCATAGGTGATCACCGGCCAGCCGTAGTTGACGCCGGGGCGGAGCACGTTCACCTCGTCGCCCCCCTGGGGTCCGTGTTCCACCACCCAAACCCGGCCGCTCTCCGGATGCAGCGCCGCCGCCTGGATGTTGCGGTGGCCGTAGCTGTATATCTCCGGCAGGGCGTCCGCACGGCCGACGAAGGGGTTGTCGGGCGGGACGCGACCGTCGTCCAGGAGGCGGACCACCGTGCCGACGTGGTCGGTCAGGCGCTGTGCCCGCTGGGGATGGCCCCGGTCGCCCAGGGTGACGTAGAGCCGCCCTTCGCGGTCGAACACCAGACGCGCGCCGAAGTGAAAGCCGGTGTCCAGCTTGGGCTGCATGCGGAAGATCACCCGCACGTCGGCGAGGCGATCCCCCACCAGGCGGCCGCGCAGGACCTCGGTGCCCACGCCCCCGCGGCCTTCGCCGGCATAGCTCAGGTAGACGAGGCCGTTGTCGCTGAAACGCGGGTGTAGGGCCACGTCCAGCAGCCCGCCCTGGCCGTGCTGGCGGATCTGCGGCAGCCCCCGCACCGGCTCGGGCCGCAGCCGTCCCCCCTCGATCAATCGCAGCCGTCCCGGCCGTTCGGTCACCAGCAGGCGTCCGTCCGGCAGGAAGGCGAGCCCCCAGGGGTGCTCCAAACCGCGCACCAGGGTCACCACACGCAGGGCATGCGCCTGGCTGGCGATCCGCTCGCCCTGCGCCATCGCCCGGGACGGCAGCAGGGCGATCAGCGGCAGGGCCAGCAGGTCGCGGCGTCTCACAGCAGCGCCTCGACCTCGCGCTCGAGCGCCTCCGGCGGCGTGGTCGGGGCATGCCGGGAGACCACGCGCCCCTGCCGGTCGACCAGGAACTTGGTGAAGTTCCACTTGATCGCCTCGCTGCCCAGCAGGCCCGGCGCAGAGGCCTTCAGGTGCTGGTAGAGGGGATGGGCGTTGGGCCCGTTGACCTCGATCTTGGCGAACAGCGGGAAGGTCACATCGTAGCGGGTGCTGCAGAACTGGGCGATCTCCGCCTCGCTGCCCGGTTCCTGCGCGCCGAACTGGTTACAGGGGAAACCCAGCACCGTGAGGCCGCGGTCGCGGTACTTGCGCCACAGGGCCTCCAGCCCGGCATACTGGGGTGTGAAGCCGCACTGGCTGGCGACGTTGACGATCAGCAGCACCTGTCCGGCGTAGTCGGACAGCGGCTGTTCCTGGCCATCGATGCGGCGGGCGGTGAAGTCGTAGACGGTTGCCATGGTCGGTCTCTCCAAGGAATCGGGTCAATTGGAACGCCAGCGGCCGGCGTCGGCAATGTTGTCTGACGGAGCGACCGGCGCCATTGGCCAAAGTTGCCGACACCACAACAAAAAAAGGGCCACCCGGGGTGGCCCACCGCACACACGTGCCTTCAGCGTGGCCGCACGAGGTCGAAGCGGTCGAGGTTCATCACCTTGTGCCAGGCGGCGACGAAGTCGCGCACGAACTTCTCCTGCCCGTCGGCGGCACCGTAGACCTCGGCCACCGCCCGCAGCTCGGAATGGGCGCCGAAGATCAGGTCGACGCGGGTTGCGGTCCATTTGAGCGCACCGGTCTTGCGGTCGCGTCCCTCGAACAGCTCCTGATCGGCGTCGACCGGCCGCCAGACGGTGCCCATGTCGAGCAGGTTGACGAAGAAGTCGTTGCTCAGCACGCCCGGCCGCTCGGTGAACACCCCGTGCCGGCTGCCGCCATAGTTGGCGCCGAGCGCCCGCATGCCGCCCACCAGTACGGTCATCTCCGGCACCGTCAGGGTCAGCAGCTGGGCGCGATCCACCAATAGGGCCTCGGTCGGCGTGGCGCTATGCGCCTTCAGGTAGTTGCGGAAGCCATCGGCGAAGGGCTCCAGCACGGCGAAGGACTCCGCGTCGGTCATCTCCTGGGTGGCGTCCGTGCGGCCGGGCGAGAACGGCACCTCCACCGGCACCCCGGCGTCGCGCGCGGCCTTCTCCACCGCCGCACAGCCGGCGAGCACGATCATGTCGGCGAGCGAGATCCGCTTACCGCCCGTGGCCTGGGCATTGAATTCGCGGCGGATGCCGTCGAGGACCTCGAGCACCGCGGTGAGCTGGGCCGGCTGGTTGACCTCCCAGTCCTTCTGCGGCGCCAGGCGGATGCGAGCCCCGTTGGCGCCACCGCGCTTATCCGAGCCGCGGAAGGTGGCGGCGGCGGACCAGGAGGTGTAGACGAGCGCGCTCACCGACAGGCCCGAGGCCAGCACGCGGGTCTTGAGCGCCGCGATGTCCTGCGCCTCGACCAGCGGGTAATCGACCGGCGGCACGGGGTCCTGCCAGATGAGGTCTTCCTTGGGCACCTCGGGGCCCAGATAGCGCGACTTGGGTCCCATGTCGCGGTGGGTGAGCTTGAACCAGGCGCGGGCGAAGGCCTCGGCCAGCGCCTCGGGATGCGCGAGGAAGTGGCGCGAGATCTTCTCGTAGGCCGGGTCGAAGCGCAGCGACAGGTCGGTGGTGAGCATGGTCGGCTTGTGCCGCTTGTTCGGGTCGAAGGCGTCGGGGATCACCTCCGGGGCATCCTTGGCCACCCACTGCCAGGCCCCGGCGGGGCTCTTGGTCAGCTCCCACTCGTACTTGAAGATGTTCTCCAGGTAGTGGTTGCTCCACTGCGTCGGCGTCTGCGACCAGGTGACCTCGGGCCCGCCGGTGATGGTGTCCGGGCCCTTGCCGCTGCGGAAGCTGCTGATCCAGCCCAGCCCTTGTTGCTCGATGGGCGCCGCCTCCGGTTCCGGACCCACATGGCTGGCCGGGCCGGCCCCGTGGCACTTGCCGAAGGCGTGCCCGCCGGCGATGAGCGCCACCGTCTCGTAGTCGTTCATCGCCATGCGCCGGAAGGTCTCACGGATGTCGCGCGCCGCGGCGACCGGGTCGGGGTTGCCGTTGGGGCCTTCGGGGTTGACGTAGATGAGACCCATCTGCACGGCAGCGAGTGGGTTCTCCAGCTCGCGCTCGCCCGAATAGCGCTTGTCCTCCAGCCACTTGCCCTCCGGGCCCCAATAGACCGACTCGTCCGGCTCCCAGGCGTCGACCCGGCCGCCGCCGAAGCCGAAGGTCTTGAAGCCCATGCTCTCCAGCGCGACGTTGCCGGCGAGGATCATCAGATCGGCCCAGGAGAGCTTGCGCCCATACTTTTGCTTCACCGGCCAGAGCAGCCGCCGGGCCTTGTCCAGGTTGGCGTTGTCGGGCCAGCTGTTCACCGGGGCGAAGCGCTGCTGTCCCGTGCCGGCGCCACCGCGTCCGTCGGCGATGCGGTAGGTCCCGGCCGCGTGCCAGGCCATGCGGATGATGAACGGCCCGTAGTGGCCGAAGTCGGCCGGCCACCAGTCCTGCGACTCGGTCAGGACCTTTTGGATGTCAGCCTTGACGGCCTTGAGGTCCAGGCTCAGAAACTCGCGCGCATAATCGAAGTCGGGGCCCATCGGGTCGGACTTCGGCGAGTTCTGGCGCAGGATGTCGAGCTTGAGGCGGTGCGGCCACCACTGATCATTGCTCGGGCCGTCGCCGGCGGCCTGGGTGTGGACGGCGTGGAAGGGGCATTTGGCTTGCGTATTCATGGTCGTCTCCTGTGACTGTGACTCAACTCGCGTCCAGGTCGCACCACAGCGTTGGCTTGCGCTGCGGCTGCGGTGCCCTGACACCTTCACAGCCTAGCCCCCGCCAGGATGACTGTGAAATTGATTGTTACGCAGCCATCGATCTACTCAGTCGATCGTTCTGCGCCCTGCAGGTTCGGGGTGCCCCTCACAAGCCGAGCGGGGTGTAGCCAAGTCCACCGGCGATACGCGACCAGTCGGCCTGGAACCGTGTGGCGAGCAGGGTGACGCCGCCGGGGTCCTGCGGGTCGAAACGACCGGCCCAGGCATCGACGCGGTGGCGGTAGAGGACCAGGCGGTCATCACCCAGGACATAGGCCTGCGCCGAGTCAGGCAACGCCTCGTAGACCCGGACTTCCAGCTGTTCGGGATAATCGCGCAGCAGACGCATCATCAGGGGCAGATGGCCGGTCAGGTAGTCGCTGCGGTGCAACAGGATCTCCACCCGCCGTGCCCGATCAGCGCGCAGAAAGTCCCTGAGCCGGGCGGGCCGCGCCGGCGTCTCCCAGCCCTGGCCGCGCAGGTCCTGGTCCAGGATACGCAGCTGCCGCCGGGCCTCGGTCAGCAGGCCATCGAGGGCCTGCAGCCAGGCCTCGCGCGTGTCGAACAGGATCGCCCCCATGGCCTCATTGTAGAGGTGCCGTCGCCAAGGTGGCGGATTACGGGAAAATCGCCACCGTGCCAACCACGGAAGTTGCAGCATGTCCCCCGAATTGAGCGATCTGATCGGCTATCCCGCCGCAATCCTCACCACCGCCGCCTTTGCCCCGCAGGCCTGGCACTCCTGGCGCACGCGCGACATGGGCGGCATCTCCCTGCTCATGTACAGCCTGTTCACCCTGGGGGTCGCCCTGTGGTGCGCCTATGGACTGGTGATCGGCAGCTGGCCGGTCATCCTCGCCAACGGTATCACTCTGGTGCTGGCCGCCCTCGTCCTGGGGCTCAAGGTACACAGCCTGCTCAAGGCCTAAACCCCGGCGCCCCGGGCTGGTCACAGCCCAAACGAGGCGATCCGATGCGTGGCATAGAGATGGAGGCCGACATGCAGCCGGTAGGCACCCCGGACAATCCCCAGCGGCGCGGCTTCCTGCAAGCCCTCGGCGGCCTTGCCGCCGCTGCTGCACTGCCGCCGTCGGCCACCGCGGCCGCCTCCCCACTCCTACGTACGATCCCTCGCAGCGGCGAACGCATCCCAGCCATCGGTCTGGGTTCCTGGCTCACCCTGGACGTGGGCGACGACCCGCGCCGCCGGGCGAGCCGGCTGCCCGTGCTGCAGGCCTTCTTCGCCCAGGGCGGCGGCATGATCGACTCCTCGCCCATGTACGGCTCATCCGAGGAGGTGATCGGCTGGTGTCTCAACCGCATCGGCGACCGGTCCAATCTATTCGCCGCCACCAAGGTCTGGACCGTGGGGCGCGAGGAAGGCAGACAGCAGATGGAAAACTCGCGGCGGCTGTGGGGTCTACCCCGCTTCGACCTGATCCAGGTGCACAACCTGCTCGACTGGGAGGCCCAACTCGACACCCTCAAGGCCATGAAGGCGGAGGGCCGGGTGCGCTATATCGGCGTGACCACCTCGCACGGGCGCCGCCACGCCGAACTGGAGCGCATCATGCTGCGCGAACCGCTCGATTTCGTGCAGTTCACCTACAACCTGGCCGACCGCGAGGCCGAGGCCCGGTTACTGCCCCTGGCACAGGAACGCGGAATCGCCGTCATCGCCAACCGGCCATTCCGCGGGGGCAGCCTGTTCCACGCGGTCTGGGGCAAACCCCTGCCCGCCTGGGCGGGCGAGATCGAATGCACGAACTGGGCGCAGGTCTTCCTCAAGTTCGTCCTCGCCCACCCCGCCGTCACCTGCGCCATCCCGGCGACCTCGAGGCCGGATCACCTGCTCGAGAACATGGGGGCGCGCTTCGGTCCCCTGCCGGACGCCGCCCTGCGCCGGCGGATGGCCGAGAGCGTCGACCGCATCTGAGCCTCCCCTGACGACCGCTCGTCGGATCGGCACGCCGTGAATTGTCAGTGAAGCAAGGAGATAGTATTTTTGTAACATTGATAAGTTACATTAATCATTTGTCTGGAATAGGGTGGAGGACCCGATGGCCACACAAGGCACACAACGCAGCGCCGCACCCGCGCGTGTGGAGCGCCGCAAGAATCTGCGCCTGCGCAAACGCTTCGACGAGGCGCGGCGTCTGCTCGAGCCGCTGCTCGGTGACGACCCCTTGCAGAAAAACGGCACTGCGCTCTACCGCGCGTTGCACAAGCTGCAGGTCGCCTTTCCGGAATTGAGCCCCTTGGAGCTGGAGGCCCTCGTCGCCTCGGTCGTGCGGGCCCTCGCCAGCCGGGCCAAATAGCGCCGCTGGCCTCCCCTGCGCAGCCTCGGTCTCAGAGATACTCTCCGCCGCCGGGGTTGAGTTCGATGTAGAAGGTGGACAGGGCCGCGTCCTCGGCGGTCTGCCGCCGCGCCTGGCTGTTGAGCAGCACCGACTCCACCAGTGCGGCATTGAGTTCGGCCTGATTGACCACTGCGGGATAGAGCCGATGCTGCCGCGCCACCTCCAGGGCCTGCGCGCGTGCCTGGCGCTCCAGCTCGGCGCGGGCCTCCGGCGCCAACCCCTGCAGGAGCAGCAGCCAGGGGGCGAGCCAGGCATGATAGTCGTCGATCAGGCGGCGATGCTGCTCGTCGTGTCCCGCCTCCGCCAGGATGTAGCGCGGAAACGCCGCGGCGGCGAGGTGTCGGTCGGCCAGCGATGCGGGCGTGTCGGCGAACTGCAGGCCCCGTCCGGAACCGTCGGCCTGACGCTGGAACCACTGCGCCTGGGGCCTGGGCCCGGCGCGACCATTGATGTAGTCGCAGAGGTGATCGGCGGCCGTGACCGCTGCCTCGCCGCGCCAGGCCGTCGAGGTGAAGCGTTCACGTGCCGCATAGCCGGCCTGCCAGCGCCGTCCGGTCTGGTCCAGCGCCATCTCACGCTCGCTGCGGGCGCTGGCAAGCAGGGCCAGTGGCTGCCCTGCGCTGTCGAGCAGCCAAAGCTCGTAGTGATCGGTGTAGGTGAAGGGCACACGGGTGTGCAGCTGGGTGAGCTGTTCGTAAACCAGTGCCCCCATGGCCTCCATGGCGAGGAAGTCATCGTAGAGGTTGATCGGACCGCGTTTGAGCCCTTGCGCGGCAGACCAGCTGCCATAGCGGATGTCGCTGGTCTGGACCCGGCAATCCTGCGGCAGATCGGCGAGCAAGGCGTCGTTGCTGACATAGATGTCCCAATGCACCCCGTCGGTCGTCACCGCCTCGGCCGAGGCATGGCGGATGACATGCACGGCGCCGCGAAAGGGGTTGAGCAGGCGCTGAGCGTAACACTCGACCGACATGACCTATGCCCTCCATCTCCTGCGGGTCACGCCTTGACAGGCATCCACCGATCGACCCGTCTATGGACTTGCAGCCGCGGCAAAACGTTCTAGCGTGATAGTAAACGAACGCAAAAGCGGTTGGTGCGGCCGGCGATGGTTCAACCGTCTCCGGTCTGCTACCCAGTGAAGTCAAAAACGATCTGTTGAGGAGAAAAGCGATGACAGACTATGTCTTGCCAGGACAAGAGGTGCTGATCGAGCAGGATCCCGAGTTTCCGCATGCCCCGGTGGGTTGGACGCGGGCGGAGGCCGAGCGCATCGCCCAGGCCGAGGGCCTGGCGCTCACCGATCTGCACTGGCGTGTGGTGCGGGCCCTGCAGGAATACTTTCATCGGCACGAGGATACCCCCAGTATCCAGATCCGCGAGCTGCACGACGCCCTGGATGAGGCCTTCCACGCCGATGGCGGGCTCAAGCGGCTTTATGAGATCTTCCCGGGCGGGCCGGTGGCGCAGGGCTGCCGCCTGGCGGGCCTCAAGGCGCCCGCGGGAGCGGTCGATCCCAGCTTCGGCAGTGTGGTCTGAGACGTTCTCTCGCTAACGCGGCGTCTCCACCTGGCCGCCAAGGGCCAGGGCCCCGGCGCGCAGCGTTTCCAGGGCGGCGTCGAGCCGCTCGGGTGGCCCTTTGACCCCGAGCTCGATCTGGTAGCCGCTGCGCCGCTTGGGGTCGAGGCGCGGCAGGCTGAACACCCACACCCCTTCATACTGTGCCTCCACCTGTTCCATGAGGGGGGTGAGCGTGGCCTCGGCCAGGCCGCGCACGACGAAGGCCCGCTCTTCCAGTGGCTGCGCGTGGAACAGGTGGGCATAGCGGTGGTCCAGCACCCACTCGAGCATGGGCCAGGCCATCTCCGGGAAGCCGGGCAGGAAATGGTGGTCGCCCACCGAAAAGCCCGGGATGCGGTTGTAGGGGTTGGGGATCAATTCCGCGCCGGCGGGGAGTTCACCCATACGCAGGCGCTCCGGTGTGACCGGCAGCCCAACCTCCTGGGTGCGCTCGGTGATCAGCCGTGCCGCCTCGGGGTGCAGGATGAGGGGCCGTCCGAGCGCCTCGGCAGCCGCCTGGCGGGTATGATCGTCGGGCGTGGCGCCGATGCCGCCGGTGCTGAAGACGATGTCGTCGCTGGCAAAGGTCTGCTGCAGGGTCGCGCGGATGCGGGCGCGATCGTCCCCCAGATAGCAGACCCAGGCAAGCCGCAGGCCCCGCGCCGCCAAAATCTCGCGCACCTTGGCGAAATGCCGGTCCTGCCGCCGACCCGAGAGGATTTCGTCACCGATGATGATCAGACCGATGGCCATGTGCCTGTCTTCATGTCGAGTATGGGGGGCTGTACGGCTATACCGGATACCGCGAGGCGGTCATGTGCCTGCGGTAGAATCGCCCAACCCATGAATTACGCCAATGAGAGGATAGCCGCATGAAAAGGATAGAGCACGGCCTCGAGTTGCTCATGTTCAACAGCCGCTGGTTGCTGGCGCCGTTTTACATCGGGCTGGTGGTGAGCATCCTCCTGCTGTTGGTCAAATTCGTGCAGGAATTCTTCCACGTCGTCGGCCACATTTTCACGGCGAGCGAGAGCGAGCTGATCCTGGCCGTGCTGACCCTCGTGGACATGTCCCTGGTGGCCAACCTGCTGCTGATCATCATCTTCAGCGGCTATGAGAACTTCGTCTCCAAGATCCACACCGGCGAGGGCCACGAGGACCGGCCCGAATGGATGGGCAAGGTGGACTTCTCGGGGCTCAAACTCAAGCTCATCGCCTCCATCGTCGCCATCTCCGGGATCGAGCTGCTCAAGGCCTTCATCAATGTGAGCAACTACGACAACACCCAGCTCGCCTGGAAGGTTGGCATCCACGTCGTGCTGGTGATCTCCGGGGTGATGTTCGCCCTGATGGACCGCATCGCCGAGGGGCCGAAACACCACGCCTGAGCCTCCCGTTTGCACGACTACATCGACATCTACTGTGAGCGCACGGCCGCCGGCCTGTGGGATGAGCCGCTCAAAGATC
>JAKADY010000022.1 GCA_021826065.1 Pseudomonadota bacterium | reverse complement strand
TTCGGTCTTGTACGCCCGTCTGGCTGCGTTGCTCCTCCTTGCAGGCAGCCCACCCTGCGGCGTCGTCGCGCCTTGCCAGCCGGGCGTACAAGCCCGCTTTCGGGCGCGTTCAACTGCGGTTTTTAGGTTCAAAGGATTGGATCGGATCTTGACATCGGGACTCTACAGCGAGTACCGAAGAGGATCTCAAGAAACATTCGCTCGTGCGCACCGATTGCATGAAGCTTTACGCGGCGATCAGAGGCTATCTGTAAGGTCCCGCTTGATAGCATACCTGTAAGGAGTTACCCTTTGTTCACTGCCCGCGAGGTCATGCGCACCTTGCTGGCTGGGGCTGACGCAGGGAGCCCGAAGGGCGACCGCAGACACCCAGCCAGCGGCGCCGGCGCCGTAGGGGCAACCGAATGTCAAGGAGGGTACTGTCATGCTCGTACGTCTGCACAAAAAGGCACGCACCACACCTGCCATCCGCGCTTAAGCTGCTTAAGCAGCACGCTCTCCGAGCGCAAGCCTGCGACCCTGTCAGGCACCTCCCGCAGCACGGTGCGGAAGTGGAAAAACCGCGAGGACGTCTGCGACCGATCCCACCGACCGCACAACCTACGCACCACACTAACCCCGGCTTGAGGCAGGTCAATCGTCGTCGAGCTGCACTGTTGCCTACCGTTGCCCTTGGATGACCTGCGGGTCATCACCCGTGAGTTCATTGACACAAGCCTCCCGCTCGGCCCTGCGGCTTCCTGCGCCGGCACGGGGTGAGCAACCTCAAAGCCCTGATAGCCGAGGACGACACGCCCAGAGACCTTCAGTGGGTGTCCTTTATTGGTTTATTGGCTGGTTCAATCGCGGCCAAGGCCGCTCCTACAGGGAGGCTTGTAAGCGCGGGCTTGCCCGCAATCGGGGCATGTAGGAGCGGGCTTGCCCGCGATACCAAGCTTCATCAGGTCAGGCGCGTAGGAGCGACGAGAGTCGCGACTTTCGTCGCTCCTACAACACACTTTGTCAGCGTCCTGTAGGCGCGGGCTTGCCCGCGATACCAAGTGTCCTGAGTGGGTGTCCCGAGCTTGGCTTTGCTTCGCCGCCAACGGCGAACGCACCCCCACCGGCAAACACCCCTTCGATCAGGTCTGCCAGGCCCATGGTGTCGAACACCGTCTGATCCGTCCCAGAGCAGTCGCAGTACCCGCGGCATGGTCGAGCGCTTCAACGGGCGTATCAGCGTGGCTTACGACCACTCGGTTTCAATCCGGTGAACATCTGGAGCAGACCCTACAGCGCTACGCGGCCTTGTACGACCAGTCCTGACCCAAGAAGGCGCTCGGCCATATCACACCTCAGGAGGCCCTCAAAAACTGGTATGCTGAACGACCTGATCTGTTCAAAAACGTGTTCATAATCAGGCGGGACCTAACAGCTAACAACTGGTTCTAGGCGACGTCGGCGCTCGCGCGCCGCCGCGCCTGAACCAGGGCGTTAGACGCCCTGAGCCACGCCCAGGCATGATCGCCCGATGAGGTAGAGACCTTGGCCAAGCGAAAGAACAATGCGCAGGCAGGCGACACCAGCGCAGCCACCGTCGGCTACGAAGCGCAGCTCTGGCAGATGGCCGATGCGCTGCGCGGCAGCATGGATGCGGCCGAGTACAAGCACGTCGTCCTCGGCCTGATCTTCCTCAAGTATATCTCGGATGCCTTCGAGGAGCAGCACAAGAAACTCGAAGCCGAGCGGGCGCAGGGCGCCGACCCGGAAGACCCGGACGAGTACCGCGCCCACAACATCTTCTGGGTGCCGCCCGAGGCGCGCTGGGCGCACCTGAAGGCGCAGGCCAAGCAGCCCACCATCGGCCAGCTCGTGGACGACGCGATGGCCGGCATCGAGCGCGACAACCCGGCGCTCAAGGGCGTGCTGCCCAAGGACTACGCCCGCCCCGCGCTCGACAAGCAGCGCCTCGGCCAGTTGATCGACCTGATCAGCAACATCAAGGTGGGCGACGAGGCAAGCCGCGCCAAGGACGTGCTCGGCCGCGTCTACGAATACTTCCTCTCTCAGTTCGCGAGCGCCGAGGGCAAGAAGGGCGGCGAGTTCTATACACCCCGCTGTGTCGTTAAGCTGCTCGTCGAGATGCTCGAGCCCTACCGCGGCCGCGTGTACGACCCCTGCTGCGGCTCGGCGGGCATGTTCGTGCAGTCGGTTGAGTTCATCCGCGCCCACGCCACAGGCAACGGCAACGGCGGCAAGGCCAGGGCGGACATCTCGATCTACGGCCAGGAATCGAACTACACCACCTGGCGGCTGGCCAAGATGAACCTCGCCATCCGCGGCATCGAGGGCCAGATCGCCCACGGCGATACCTTCCACAACGACCGCTTCCCCGACCTCAAGGCCGACTTCATCCTCGCCAACCCGCCGTTCAACGTCTCCGACTGGGGCGGCGAGCGGCTGCGCATTGATGCGCGCTGGAAGTACGGGGTGCCGCCCGTGGGCAATGCCAACTTCGCCTGGGTGCAGCACATCGTGCACCACCTTGCGCCCACGGGCGTGGCCGGCTTCGTGCTTGCCAACGGCTCGATGTCTTCAAATCAGTCCGGCGAGGGCGAGATCCGCAAGAATCTGATCGAGGCCGACCTGGTGGACTGCATGGTGGCGCTGCCGGGCCAGCTCTTCTACTCGACGCAGATCCCCGCGTGTCTGTGGTTTCTTGCGCGCGACCGCAAGAACGGCAAGTTCCGCGACCGCCGCGGCCAGGTGCTCTTCATCGACGCGCGCAAGCTGGGCCGCATGGTGGACCGCACCCACCGCGAGCTGACCGACGAGGACATCGCCCGCATCGCCCGCACCTACCACGCCTGGCGCGGGGAGAAGGAGGCGGGCCACTATGAGGACGTCCCCGGCTTTTGCAAGAGCGCGACGCTGGAGGAGATCCGCAAGCACGGCCACGTGCTCACCCCCGGCCGCTACGTCGGCGCGGCGCCGCAGGCAGATGACGGCGAGCCGTTCGAGCAGAAGATGGCGCGGCTCGTCGCGCAACTGCGCGAGCAGCAGGCCGAGGCGGCGAAGCTGGATGCTGCCATCGCCGCCAACCTGAAGGAGCTGGGGTATGGCGGGTGAGTGGGTGGAAAAAACGATTGGCGAGGTCGCCGACGTCGTAGGCGGGAGTACGCCGTCCACACGTGATCCCGAGAACTTCGACGGTGACGTTCCTTGGCTGACGCCGAAGGACCTCGCCGGACCGCATCCGCGTTACGTTAGTCGAGGCGAACGGAACTTGTCTCGAAAGGGGCTACAGAGTTGCTCAGCGCAACTGCTGCCCGCAAACAGCGTCCTGTTGTCTAGCCGCGCGCCGATCGGCTACCTCGCCATCGCTGCAAACCCGATCGCAACGAATCAAGGCTTTCGCAGCCTCGTGGTCAGACCTAGCTACGACCACGAGTACGTTTACTACTGGTTGTCTGCGAACGTTGAGGAACTTGAACGCCATGCGGCGGGTTCGACATTCAAGGAACTCTCCGGATCGGCCCTCAAGCAGATTCGCATTCGGCTTCCTGCCGACCGCGCCGAACAACGCGCCATCGCCCACATCCTCGGCACGCTGGACGACAAGATCGAGCTGAACCGGCGCATGAGCGAGACGCTGGAGGCGATGGCGCGGGCGCTCTTCAAGTCGTGGTTCGTGGACTTCGACCCCGTGCGCGCCAAAATGGAGGGCCGCTGGCGCAAGGGCGAAACGCTGCCCGGACTGCCCGCCCACCTCTACGACCTCTTCCCCGACCGCCTCGTCGACTCCGAACTCGGCGAGATTCCGGAGGGGTGGGGGGTGGAACCCATCGGTAACCTTGCTGAGGTATCGAGTGGCAAAAGGCCTGACGTTCGATTCGCAGAGCCATCAGAGTCGGGTGCTGTGCCTCTGTGGGGTGGTAATGGCCCTATGGCATTTGTTCCCGATCCTTTGATTGAAGAACCGATTCTGCTTACTGGAAGGGTTGGAACTCTCGGTTCCGTGTTTCGAATCACGAAACCTTGTTGGCCTTCTGACAATACACTCGTGCTTAAAGCAAAGCACCAAGCCGCCTTCGAGTATTTGTTCCTTCAACTGCGGCGGATCGACTTCGAGTCACTCAACCGAGGATCAACTCAACCACTGCTAACGCAGACTGACCTCAAAGCGCAAACACTTCTGGTGCCTGAGCCGGTAGTCTTGAGCTCTTTCAGCGGTTTTGTGGCCACCCTTTACAAACGCGTCGATCAATTAGAAGCAGAATCCCTCACCCACGCCCAACTGCGCGACGCGCTGCTGCCCAAGCTGATTTCCGGCGAGCTGCGCGTGAAGGACGCCGAAGCGTTCTTGAAGGAGCGCGGACTGTGAAATACAACCCCGACATTCACCACCGGCGCAGCATCCGGCTGAAGGGTTACGACTACACGCAGCCCGGCGCCTATTTCGTTACCATCGTGACAAAGGATCGGGTGTGTCTATTCGGGGATGTTGTGAATGGCGTAATGCAGTTGAACGATACCGGCGAAATCGTCAGGCAATGTTGGTTGAATATCCCGGCGCATTTCCCAAATGTTGCGTTGGATGAATGCGTGGTGATGCCCAACCACATGCACGGCATCATCGTCGTAGGGGCGGGGTCACCCCGCCCCTACGTTGAATCGGGCGCGGTAACCGCATCGGGCGCAGAAACCGCATCGGGCGCGGTAACCGCATCGGGCGCGGTAACCGCATCTGGCGCGGTAACCGCATCGGGCGCGGAAACCGCATCGGGCGCGGAAACCGCATCGGGCGCGGAAACCGCATCGGGCGCGGTAACCGCATCGGGCACGGTAACCGCATCGGGCGCGGTAACCGCGCCCCTACGGCGGGCGACGTTGGGGCAAATCGTCGCGTATTTCAAATATCAATCCACCAAACGCATCAACGAATATCGCGGCACGCCTGGTCTGCCCTTTTGGCAACGCAACTACTACGAACACATCATCCGCAACGATGAATCGCTGAACCGCATCCGGGAATACATCGCTAACAATCCGTTCCAATGGGCGATGGACCGGGAAAATCCGAAATTCGTAGGGGCGGGTTCTGAACCCGCCCCTACCATGGGAAACGAACCATGGCGCATCTGACCGAATCCGTCGTCGAAGAAGCCGCCCTTGCCTGGCTGGAAGCCATCGGGTGGCGGATCGCCCACGGCCCCGATATCGCGCCAGACATGCCGGCAGCCGAGCGGGCCGACTACGGCGAGGTGGTGCTGGCGCAGCGGCTGCGCGATGCGCTGGCGCGGCTCAATCCCGTCCTGCCCGGCGAGGCGCGGGAGGAGGCCTTTCGCAAGCTCACGCGGCCCGAGGGGGCGGACCTGCTCCAGCGCAATCGCGCGCTGCACCGGCTGCTGGTCAACGGCGTGACGGTCGAGTACCGCACGCCCGAGGGCGAAGTTCGCGGAGCGCAGGCAAGGGTGATCGACTTCGACGACCCCGCCGGCAACGACTGGCTCGCCGTCAATCAGTTCAGCGTCGCAGAGAACAAGCACAGCCGCCGACCGGACGTGGCGCTGTTTGTCAACGGCCTGCCGCTCGCGGTGGTCGAGCTCAAGAACGCGGCCGATGAGAACGCGACGATCTGGAGCGCCTTCCAGCAGCTTCAGACGTATCAGGCCGAGATCCCCTCCCTCTTCACGTTCAACGAAGTGCTGGTCGTCTCCGACGGCGTCGAGGCGCGGGTCGGAGCGCTCGGCGCCGGGCGCGAGTGGTTCAAGCCCTGGCGCACGATCGCAGGTGAGCGTCTCGCCGAGGGCCACGTCCCCGAGCTGCAGGTGGTGATCGAGGGCGTGTTCGCGCCGCGGCGCTTTCTCGACCTGGTGCGTGACTTTATCGTCTTTGAGGACGACGGCAGCGGGCGGCTCGTCAAGAAGATGGCCGGCTACCACCAGTTCCACGCGGTGCAGGTGGCCGTGGCCGAGACGCTGCGTGCGGCGGAGCTGGCGCGGGCGGATCGGGTGGCCGAGCCGCCCGGGCGCTATGAAGCGGGCCGCAAGCCCGGCGGCAAGCCGGGAGACCGGCGCATTGGCGTGGTCTGGCACACGCAGGGTTCGGGCAAGAGCCTGACGATGGCCTTCTACGCCGGACGCATCATCCGCGAGCCGGCGATGGAGAACCCGACCCTGGTGGTCCTCACCGATCGCAACGACCTCGACGATCAGCTCTTTGCCACGTTCTCGCGCTGCCGGGACCTCTTGCGCCAGCCGCCGGTGCAGGCGCAGAGCCGCGCCCACCTGCGGCAACTGCTCTCCGTGCAGGCAGGTGGGGTCGTCTTCACCACCATCCACAAGTTCTTCCCAGAGGAGAAGGGCGACCGGCACCCGACCCTCTCCGAGCGGCGCAACATCGTGGTCATCGCCGACGAAGCGCACCGCAGTCAGTACGATTTCATCGACGGCTTCGCGCGGCACATGCGCGACGCGCTGCCGCACGCTTCGTTCATTGGTTTCACCGGCACACCCATCGAGCTGGCGGACGCCAACACCCGCGCGGTGTTCGGCGACTACATCAGCATCTACGACATCCAGCGCGCCGTGCAGGACGGTGCGACGGTGCCGATCTACTACGAGAGTCGGCTCGCCAAGCTCGCGCTCGATGAGGCCGAGCGGCCGAAGATCGACCCCGACTTCGAGGAGGCCACCGAGGGCGAAGAGGTCGAGAGGAAGGAAAAGCTCAAGACCAAGTGGGCGCAGCTCGAAGCAATCGTCGGCGCCGAGAAGCGTTTGCAGCTCGTGGCAGCGGACATTGTCGAGCACTTCGAGAAGCGGCTCGAGGCGATGGACGGCAAGGCGATGATCGTCTGCATGAGCCGGCGCATCGGCATCGAGCTGTACCGAGAACTGGTGAAACTCCGTCCGGCATGGCACGACGACGATGACGCGCGTGGGGCGATCAAGGTAGTGATGACGGGCTCCGCCTCGGATCCGTCGGACTGGCAGCCGCACATCCGCAACAAGCCGCGGCGCGAGGCGCTCGCTAACCGGTTCCGCGATCCGAATGATCCGTTCAAAGTCGTCATCGTGCGCGATATGTGGCTCACCGGCTTTGACGCGCCGAGCCTGCACACCATGTACATCGACAAGCCCATGCGCGGGCACGGGCTCATGCAGGCCATCGCGCGGGTGAACCGCGTGTTTCGCGACAAGCCGGGCGGGTTGGTCGTGGACTACCTGGGCCTTGCCCACGAGCTCAAGGCGGCGCTGGCCACCTACACCGAGAGCGGCGGCACCGGCCGCACGGCGCTTGACCAGGACGAGGCCGTGGCCCTAATGCTGGAAAAGTACGAGGTCTGCTGCGGCCTGTTCCACGGGTTCGACCGAGGGAAGTGGACGAGCGGCACGCCACATGAGCGGCTCGGCCTGCTGCCTGCTGCCCAGGAGCACGTCCTCGCGCAGGAGAACGGCAAGGATCGCTTGCTTCGCGCCGTTCGCGAGCTATCGCAGGCCTTCGCGCTGGCCGTGCCGCACGAAGAGGCGCTGCGCATCCGCGACGACGTGGCCTTCTTCCAGGCTGTGCAGGCGGTGCTCGCCAAGCGCGCGCCGGGAGAAGCACGGCCGGAAGAGGAGCTGGATCACGCCGTGCGCCAGATCATCGCCCGCGCGGTCGCCCCCGAAGGCGTCGTTGACATCTTCGCGGCGGCCGGGCTCCAGAAGCCCGACATCTCCATCCTCTCCGACGATTTCCTGGCCGAGGTGCGCGGGATGCCGCAGCGGAACCTCGCAGTCGAGCTGCTGCATAAGCTGCTGAAGGGAGAACTCGCGACCCGCCGGCGCAAGAACGTCGTGCAGGCGCGCTCGTTCGCCGAGATGCTGGAGCAGACCATCCGCCGCTACCAGAATCGTGCGATCGAGGCGGCGCAGGTGATCGAGGAGCTGATCGCGCTTGCCAAAGCGATGCGGGAGGCGAACGCGCGCGGGGAGACGCTGGGCCTAACCGAGGACGAGTTGGCGTTCTACGACGCGCTGGAGACCAACGACAGCGCGGTCAAGGTGCTGGGTGACGAGACGCTGCGAACGATCGCGCGCGAGCTGGTCGCCACCGTCCGCAACAACGTCACGATCGACTGGAACCTGCGCGAGAACGTGCGAGCGCAACTGCGCGTGCTGGTCAAGCGCATCCTGCGCAAGTATGGCTACCCGCCGGACAAGCAGGAGCGCGCGACGCAAACGGTGCTGGAGCAGGCCGCGCTCCTGTCCGCGGAATGGGCAGCCGCATGAGACGGACGTCTAACAACCGCATGCAGCGGACGGCACTCCGCGCCGCCGCTGATGCTGGGGGTTAGGGTTTTCCGTGACCTCTCGCACGAATTACGTCTTTGTCGATTTCGAAAACGTCCAGCCGAAGGACATCGGCTTGCTCAAGGGGGGTCCGTTCAACGTAAAAACCGCAGTTGAACGCGCCCGAAAGCGGGCTTGTACGACCGGCTGTCATGGCATGGGCTCGTCACGCCGGGAAAACCCCGGTGGAGAGATAACGGTCGCCGCGGTCGCAGACGATGGTGACGATGACCGCATCCTGCACCTCGCGGCTGACCTGCAGCGCCGCCCACAGGGCGCCGCCGGAGGAGATGCCGGCGAAGATGCCCTCCTCGCGGGCAAGCCGCCGGGTGGTCTCTTCGGCGTCGGCCTGGCTGACATAGATCATGCGGTCGATGCGGTTGCCGCGCCCGATGCGGTTTCTGCGCCGGATTCAACGTAGGGGCGGGGTGACCCCGCCCCTACGACGATAATGCCGTGTATGTGGTTGGGCATCACCACGCATTCATCCAACGCAACATTTGGGAATTGCGCCGGGATATTCAACCAACATTGCCTGACGATTTCGCCGGTATCGTTCAACTGCATTACGCCATTCACAACATCCCCGAAGAGGCACACCCGATCCTTTGTCACGATGGTAACGAAATAGGCGCCGGGCTGCGTGTAGTCGTAGCCCTTCAGCCGGATGCTGCGCCGGTGGTGAATGTCTGGGTTTTATTTCACAATCCGCGCCCCTTCAAGAAGCGTTCGGCGTCCTTCCCGCGCAGCTCGCCGGGACCGTTAAGCGCGATAAGGTAGGGCCAACCTTCGGACGCATCGATGCGGATGTACTGGTGGAGGTTGAGCGTTGCCTGGCCGTGTTCTTGGGGATTGCGAAGTGATCTCATTGCGCGCATCGAAGCGCTCCTCAATCCAGTCCTTTTGCTACCTCGTCCTTGGTGGCAAGCAGCGTCATCGCATCCTTCGCTGCATCGTGTGGCCGGTCACGGCACCAGCCGCATTAGCTTCGCCAGGAACTCCAACGCGTTCTGGTTGAGGAAGATGACGGTGAAGATCGTGATAAGGAAATAGACGGTGAATTTCTTGTCCAGCCTGACAAGCTCGGCGCGAACGTTGGCAATGTCTTCCTTGAGCTCGGCGCGAACGTTGGCAATGTCTTCCTTGAGCTCGGTTCGAACGTTGGCTATGTCTTCCTTCGTCGCCAGCTCGTCGCGCAGCTCACGCTTGAGCTCTTCCTTCACCTCCAGCTTGCGCTGGACGGCGATTTCCCGGCTGCGCTCCTCGATGTGCGTAAGCGACGCCTCGATGCTCTTGGCCACTGCCAGCGCATCCTCGCGCCCCAAGCGGCGCTCCAGCAGGTCGAAGACTTCGAGGGGGATGTTCATGGTCGCATCCTGCTTCCCGGCTCTGGCCGGTCAAGTTGGCAGACGCAGCAGACCAACGATCATCCCCACGGCCGCCGCAAGCATCAACCCGAAGCGGATGGTCATATCCTTGGTCAGGTCTTTCTTGAGCGCTTCGAGATCGTCCTTGGTGGCAAGCTGTGTCATCGCGTCTTTCGCTGCAACGATGAGCACTTCGGCCTGCTGCTCGGTAAAGCCAGCCTCCTTGAGACGTTTCGCGAGAGCGTAGGAATCGAAAACGATCGTGGTCATGGCCGCATCCTAGCATCAGCCCAGCTTCTTCGCCAGTTCCTGTACAAGTCCTGCCGGCGCAACATAAATGCCCGGCCTCCAGCTAGGCAGAACCAATACCGCCACGGCAAGCGCACTGCTCCCCACGAGCGGGCGCAGGCCCCAACATCCCCCCTATTGCCATGAATCCTTCCATGACTTGCCTCTACGCGGGCTAAGCCTCGTTCAGCATGGTCCTGGATCCCATTCGAAACGATTTTCGAATGGATTCCATTTCTGCCTGGCGTTGAATTTGACCTTGCGCCCATCATCATAGGTGCGCCAGCATTGCGCATTCACGCAGCGCGTGTTGCATGACACCCGGCCTGGAACCTTGGCGGGCCGGGCCGGATAGGGTTCGTCGGCTTGCGCTGAGGACTTGGTGTGCCTGGTCGGGGGGGACGCGTCGCGGGCTGCCTTTTTCGCCTCGACGCTCCGCTTCTACCACCATGTCCCCAATGCCCGGCCGAATTGCCCGGGGCGCATCAGCTCGCGGGTAAGCGCCTGGGCGGCGGCGATCTCGGCAGAGGTCAATTCTTCCGACAAGCGCTCCCGGTTGCGGGTTGCTTCGTTTTCCTCCGAGGGGTCTGTTGCCGCGGAAAGGTTGTAAAGCGCATAGGCGAGCACTTTGTTCGACACCACGCCTAGGCCTCGTTCATACATCGAGCCGAGGTTGTTTTGTGCGACGGCAAGCCCCTGTTCGGCGGCCTTGCGAAACCAGGCCTCCGCTTGCTTGTAGTCCTGCGGCACGCCTCGGCCGCGCGCATAGCTCACGCCGAGGTTGTTTTGCGCGCCGGCATGCCCCTGTTCGGCGGCCTTGCGAAACCAGGCCACCGCTTCCTTGAAGTCCTGCGGCACGCCTAGGCCGCGCTCATACATCACGCCGAGGTTGTTTTGCGCGCCGGCAACCCCCTGTTCGGCGGCCTTGCGAAACCAGGCGGCCGCTTGCTTGAAGTCCTGTGGCACGCCTTGGCCTTCGTGATACATCCCGCCGAGGTTGTTTTGTGCGAGGGCAACCCCCTGTTCGGCGGCCTTGCGATACCAGGCCACCGCTTGCTTGAAGTCCTGCGGCACGCCTCGGCCATTCGCATACATCACCCCGAGTTGGTTTTGCGCGAGGGCATGCCCCTGTTCGGCCAAAGGGCGCCAGTATCGCAGGGCAGTGGCGTAATCGCCTTCCTTGTAGGCAGATAATCCTTGCTGAAAACGCCTGGCGGCATCATCGCTTGCGGCCTGCCCCGCCACCGGCAAAAACAGCAGGCTGGCAAACAGCAACAGCAGTCGCAGCGCATAACCCGTTCCTTTCATCGAGAGCATGTTTTTCATGGTGAAGGCCTCCTGTTTGTGAGTCACCCCGCCCTGGAAGGGCGGGCTTCCTCGCTACAAGCATGAGCGGGGCCTGCGGCCCCTGGTTGACGCTTCGTCTCGCTCACCCCGCCATTCATGGCGGGGCTTGCGCTCGACCCGTGGTCAAAGACGAATAGGGGTGGGCAGGTGTCATGGGGTCAGGTCTTGCATTGCCACAGACACCATCGACACCAGACTATTTTCATGGCATGGGCTCATCACGCCGGGAAAACTCCAGTGGAGAGATAACGGTCGCCGCGGTCGCAGACGATGGTGACGATGACCGCATCCTGCACCTCGCGGCTGACCTGCAGCGCCGCCCACAGTGCACCGCCGGAGGAGATGCCGGCGAAGATGCCCTCCTCGCGGGCAAGCCGCCGGGTCGTCTCCTCGGCGTCGGCCTGGCTGACGTAGATCAAGCGGTCGATGCGGCTGAAGTCGCAGATCTTGGGCAGGTATTCGGGAGGCCACTTGCGGATGCCGGGGATCTGGGCGCCTTCCTGCGGCTGCACGCCGATGACCTGCACCTGGGGGTTTTGCTCCTTGAGGTAGCGCGAGCAGCCCATGATGGTGCCGGTGGTGCCCATGCTGGAGACGAAGTGGGTGATGCGCCCGGCGGTGTCGCGCCAGATCTCGGGGCCGGTGCCCAGATAGTGGGCCATGGGGTTGTCGGGGTTGGAGAACTGGTCGAGCATCACCCCCTTGCCTTCGCGCACCATCTGTTCGGCGAGGTCGCGCGCGGCCTCCATGCCGCCCTCCTTGGGGGTGAGGATGATCTCGGCGCCAAAGGCGCGCATGGTCTGGCGGCGTTCCACCGAGAGGTGCTCGGGCATGATCAGCACCATGCGGTAGCCGCGGATGGCGGCGGCCATGGCCAGGGCGATGCCGGTGTTGCCGCTGGTGGCCTCGATCAGGGTGTCGCCGGGTTTGATCTCGCCGCGCGCCTCGGCGCGGGTGATCATGGACAGGGCGGGGCGGTCCTTGACCGAGCCGGCGGGGTTGTTGCCCTCCAGCTTCGCCAGGATGACGTTGGAGGTCTCGCCCGGCAGCCGCTGCAGGCGCACCAGCGGCGTGTTGCCGACAAAGTCCTCGATGGTCTTGAACCCTCCCCCGCTCATGCCCTGCCCCTCACTGCCTGCCGATGGGGTAGTACTCGAAACCTGCCTGCCGGATCATAGGCGGATCGTACAGGTTGCGGCCGTCGAAGATCACCGGCTCCTTGAGGAGGCTCTTCATGGTGTCGAAATTGGGGCTGCGGAAGACCTTCCATTCGGTGACGATGATCAGGGCGTCGGCGCCCTTGAGGGCGTCCATGGGGCTGTCCACGAGCTGCAGGTCGGCGCGCTCGCCGTAGATGCGGCGGGTCTCCTCCATGGCCGCGGGGTCGTAGGCCGAGACCATCGCGCCGCGCTGCCATAGGCCCTGGAGCACCGTGCGGCTTGGGGCCTCGCGCATGTCGTCGGTGTTGGGTTTGAAGGCCAGGCCCCAGAGGGCGAAGCGCCGGCCGCGGAGGTCTTCGCCGTAGCGGGCGACGATCTTGTCGAGCAGCACCTGCTTCTGGCGGTCGTTGGCCGCCTCGACGGCATCGAGCACGCGCAGCGGCACGCCCACCTCCTGGGCGGTACGGCGCAGGGCCTGCACGTCCTTGGGAAAACAGGAGCCGCCGTAGCCGCAGCCGGCATAGAGGAAGTGATAGCCGATGCGCGGGTCGGAGCCGATGCCGTGGCGCACCTGCTCGATGTCGGCGCCCAGCTTCTCGGCCAGTAGCGCCAGCTCGTTCATGAAGGAGATGCGCGTGGCGAGCATGGCGTTGGCAGCGTATTTTGTGAGCTCCGCCGAGCGCACGTCCATGACCACCAGCCGGTCGTGGTTACGCTGGAAGGGGGCGTAGAGGCTACGCAGCATCTGGGTGGCGCGCTCGCTCTCGGTGCCGATGACGATGCGGTCGGGCTTCATGAAGTCCTCCACCGCCGCGCCCTCTTTCAGGAACTCGGGGTTGGAGGCCACACAGAAGTCGATCTCGACGCCGCGTCTTTGCAGTTCCTCACGGATGACCGACTTGACCTTGTCGGCGGTGCCCACCGGGACGGTGGACTTGTCCACCACCAGCTTGAAGCCGGTCATGTGACGGGCGATGTTGCGGGCGGCCTCCAGCACATACTGCAGATCGGCCGAGCCGTCCTCGTCCGGCGGGGTGCCCACGGCGATGAACTGGATGTCGCCGAAGTGCACCGACTCCTCGACGTCGGTGGTGAAGAACAGGCGTCCGGCGGCGCTGTTGCGCTTGACCATGTCCTCCAGACCCGGCTCATAGATGGGGATGCCGCCGGCGCGCAGGATGTCGATCTTGCGCGCATCCACGTCCAGACACATGACCTCGTTGCCCACCTCGGCCAGACAGGTGCCGGTGACGAGGCCTACATAGCCGGTGCCGATCACGGTGATCTTCATGCGTTTTCTCCCAAGGCGAGTCGAATTTCATCATGGATGCGTTGCAGGGCCGCGACAGGGTCCGGCGCCTGGGTGATGGGCCGCCCCACCACCAGGTAATCGGCGCCCGCCTGCAGCGCTTGAGCGGGGGTGAGCACCCGTTGCTGATCGTCGGTGGCGCTGCCCGCCGGACGCACCCCGGGGGTGACCAGCAGAAAGTCAGGGCCCAACTCGCGCCTGAGCAGGGGTGCCTCAAGGGCCGAGCACACCACGCCGTCCAGCCCTGCCGCCTGCGCCAGCCGGGCAAGCCGCAGCACCTGGGCATCGGGTTCGAGGTCCAGGCCGACCTGGGCGAGGTCTTCGCGGCCGAGGCTGGTCAGAATGGTGACGGCGATGAGGCGTGGCCGCGTCGGCAGCCCCTCCAGGGCGGCGCGCGCCGCCTGCATCATCTTCAACCCGCCGCTGGCGTGCACGTTGAGCATCCACACCCCAAGACGGGCGGCCGCACGGCAGGCAGCGGCGACCGTGTTGGGGATGTCGTGGAACTTCAGATCGAGGAAGACCTGAAAGCCATGGGCGGTAAGCGTGCGGACCAGGTCCGGGCCGGCGGCGACGAAGAGCTCCTTGCCCACCTTGAGGCGGGCCATCCTCGGGTCGAGCCGCTCGGCGAGCGTCAACGCCGGCGCGGCGTCGGGGTAGTCGAGGGCGACGATGAGGCGTGGCTCAGACATGTTCGATGCGTTCCGGCGGTATGCTCTCCCAGCGGGCACAGGCCGGGCACTGCCAGAAGAACTGGCGCGCCTTGAAGCCACACTCGCGGCATTGGTAGTAGGCCGTGGCCGTGGCGTGTCTGTGCACCAGGTCCTGGGCCAGTTGCGCCTCGATGCCGGCCTGCGCCGATGTGGCGTTGACGGCCTGCAGGTAGGCGTCGAGGATGCGCAGGCTGGGGTGGGCGCGTAAGGCCTCGGCGGCGACCTCGCGGGCGGCGGACCAGCCGTGGGTGGACTGCACGGCCAGGAACAGGGTCTGGAACAGGTCGGCGCTGGCCTGACGGGCCAGATAGCCTTTGAGCAGGGCGATCCCCTCCCCGGCCCGGCCGAGCTGTTTGTGGGCCTGGAAGATACGGTCGGCGACGATGGGCAGGTAGGCGGGGTTGACCGTCTCCATCTCACGCCAGGCGGCGATCGCCCGCTCGGTGTGTCCGAGTTGCGCCTCGAGGTCGCCGAGGAGCTGCACGGCGCGCGCCGATTTGCGGTTGGCGGCGCGCGCCTGCTCGAGCTGGGCGCGGGCGCGTTCCGTGTCCTGGTTGAGCAGGGCGTTGAGCGCCAGCTCGCAGTGGTAGTGGGCGATCTCGGCAAAGCGCGAGGGACAGCCGAGCTTTTCCAGGCGGCGGGCGGTGGCGATGGCCTGTTCCCACTCCTTTTCCAGGACGTAGATGTCGAGCAGGTGGCTCAGCGCGTCGATGGCATGGGTGCCGGACTCCAGGTTCTTGAAGATCGCCTCGGCCCGGTCGAGTAGCCCCGCCTTGAGGAAGTCCTGCCCCAGCTCGTAGAGGGCCTTTTCCCGCTCGCGCTGGTTGAGGTCGCTGCGATCGACCAGGTTCTGGTGAATGCGGATGGCGCGGTCGAGCTCGCCGCGGCGGCGGAAAAGCGCCCCCAGGGCGTAGTGCAGCTCCAGGGTGTCGGGGTCGAGACGGGCCACCTCGACGAAGGCCTCGATGGCCTTGTCGGGTTGCTCGTTGAGCAGGAAATTGAGCCCCTTGTAATAAGAGGCGGGCACGGCGCGCGACTCGCGCATGACGTGCCGGATGTCCACCCGGGCGGCGAGCCAGCCCAGGGCGAAGAACAGCGGCAGCACGAGCAGGTGCCAGGCCTCGAGCTCCATCGATCAGCCGCAAACAAAATCGGCGCCTTTGCAGGGCGCCGATCGTTGACTTGCCCGAACGGACATCAGCGGTCCTTGTAATCGACGCGGTCGCGCAACTCCTTGCCCGCCTTGAAGTGCGGGACGTACTTGCCCGCCACGTAGACCTTCTCGCCGGTCTTGGGGTTGCGCCCCATGCGCGGGGGGCGGAAGTTGAGACTGAAACTCCCGAACCCGCGGATCTCGATGCGTTTGCCCTCGACCAGGCTCTGGGTCATCGCATCCAGTATGGTCTTGACCGCCAGCTCGGCATCCGCCGCGACCAGATGGGGATGACGCGCCGCCAGCCGGGCGATCAGCTCCGACTTCGTCATCGCGCTTTCGGATCAGGACTCGGCGTTCTTGTTGTCGAGCTTGGCCTTGAGCAGCGCCCCCAGGTTGGTCGTGCCGGTGGACTGTTCCGCCGCCAGCTTTTGCAGCGCACTGGCCTGCTCGGCGGCATCCTTGGCCTTGATCGAGAGATTGATCTGACGGTTCTTGCGGTCGATGTTGATGATCATCGCCTCGACCGTGTCGCCCTCTTTCAGATAGGTGCGGATGTCCTCGACCCGGTCGCGCGACACCTCGGAGGCGCGCAGGTAGCCGTCCACCTCGTCGGTGAGCTGGATCACCGCGCCCTTGGCGTCGATCGACTTGACCGTGCCCTTGACGATGCTGCCCTTGTCGTGGGTGGCGATGAAGCTGTTGAAGGGGTCGCCCTCGAGCTGCTTGATGCCCAGCGAGATGCGCTCCTTCTCGACATCGATGGCCAGGACCACCGCCTCGACCTCGTCGCCCTTCTTGAAGTCGCGCAGTGCCTCCTCGCCCGGCTTGCTCCAGGACAGGTCGGACAGGTGCACCAGGCCGTCGATGCCGCCGGGCAATCCGATGAAGATGCCGAAATCGGTGATCGACTTGATCTGCCCGGTGACCTTGTCGCCCTTCTTGTAGTTCATGGCGAAGTCTTCCCAGGGGTTGGGCTTGCACTGCTTCATGCCCAGGGAGATGCGGCGGCGTTCCTCGTCGATCTCCAGCACCATCACCTCGACCTCGTCGCCCAGCTGCACGACCTTGGAGGGGTTGACGTTCTTGTTGGTCCAGTCCATCTCGGAGACGTGCACCAGGCCCTCGATGCCCGGCTCGATCTCGACGAAGGCGCCGTAGTCGGTGAGGTTGGCCACGCGGCCGAACATGCGGGTGCCCGGCGGGTAGCGGCGGGAGATGCCAATCCACGGGTCCTCGCCCAGCTGCTTCAGGCCCAGGGAGACGCGGTTTTTCTCCTGATCGAACTTGAGCACCACGGCTGTGACCTCGTCACCGACGTTGACCACCTCGCTGGGGTGCTTGACGCGCCGCCAGGCGAGATCGGTGATGTGCAGCAGGCCGTCGATGCCGCCCAGGTCGACGAAGGCGCCGTAGTCGGTGATGTTCTTGACCACGCCCTTGACGATGGCGCCCTCCTTCAGGCTGGCGAGCAGGGCCTCGCGCTCGGCACCCATGCTCTCCTCCAGCACGGCCTTGCGCGAGACCACCACGTTGTTGCGCTTGCGGTCGAGCTTGATGACCTTGAACTCGGCCTCCTTGCCCTCGTAGGGGGTGGTGTCTTTCACCGGCCGAATGTCCACCAGCGAGCCCGGCAGGAAGGCGCGGATGCCGTTGCACATGACGGTGAGCCCGCCTTTGACCTTGCCCTGGATCACGCCCTTGACCACGCGGCCCTCTTCCATGGCCGCCTCGAGGTCCATCCAGGCGGCGAGCCGACGGGCACGGTCACGCGACAGCCGGGTGGTACCATAACCGTCCTCCAGGGCCTCGATCGCCACGGAGACGAAGTCCCCCACCTTGACCTCGAGCTCGCCGCGGTCGTTCTTGAATTCCTCGACCGGGATCAGGCTCTCGGACTTGAGCCCGGCATTGACGGTGACGAAGTTGTCGTCGATGGCGACCACCTCGGCGGTGATGATCTCTCCGGTGCGCATCTCCTGGCGGGAGATGCTCTCCTCGAACAGCTCGGCGAAACTCTCTTGCTTGTCAGCGGTAAGGGTAGCGGTTGCAGTGGACATGAAAAGGCCTGGTTGATGAATCCGCTCGGGCAGAGGCGGGCTCGGTTGATTCAAAACAAAAAACCGAAGGCATGACCTTCGGGGCTCACTGAGGCAGGCCCTCGCCGAACCACTGCAACACCGTCTGCACGGCCTCTTCTATGCTCATGCAGGTGGTGTCGAGAAGTCTGGCGTCGGCCGCCCTCTGCAGGGGGGCCGCGGCGCGGTTCGCATCACGCGCATCGCGTTCACGCAGGTCCTGCAGAATCTGCTGGAGATTAGCATCGATTCCTTTTTCGATCAACTGCTTATAACGCCGATGGGCACGCTCCTCGACGCTCGCCTCGAGATAGACCTTGAGCCGGGCGTCGGGGAAGACCACCGTCCCCATGTCGCGGCCGTCGGTGACCAGGCCGGGCGGCCGGCGAAACGCCCGCTGGCGCTCCAGGAGGGCCTGGCGGACGGCCGGCAGGGTGGCGATGCGCGAGGCGGCGCGGCCGGCCTCTTCGCTACGGATTGCGTCGCCGGCGGGTACGCCATCCAGATAGATCTCGCCCCCCTCGAAACGCAGGTCCAGGCGCTGGGCCAGGGCCACCAGGCCGGGCTCGTCGTCCAGGGCGATGCCGGCGCGGCCGGCGGCGTTGGCGAGCGCGCGGTAGAGCGCGCCGCTGTCCAGATAGTGGAAACCAAGCGCCTGCGCCACCCGGGCGGCCACCGTGCCCTTGCCGGAGGCGGACGGCCCGTCGATGGCGATCACGGGGATGGCGGCGGTGTTCATCGCTCAACGATGGCGGCGAAGGCGTCCCAGTAGCCGGGAAAGGTCTTGTTGACGCACTTCGGATCGTTGATGCGGATGGGCACCCCGCCCAGACAGGCGAGCGAGAAACACATGGCCATACGGTGATCGTCGTAGGTGTCGATGCTGGCGTGAGGGGTGAGGCGTGATGGGTGAGGGGGGGTGATGCGGAGGTAATCGGCCCCCTCCTCCACCGTGGCCCCGAGTTTCCTCAGCTCCTTGGCCATGGCGGCGATGCGGTCGGTCTCCTTGACCCGCCAACTGGCGATGTTGCGCAGCCAAGTGGTGCCCTCGGCAAACAGGGCGAGCACCGCCAGCGTCATGGCGGCATCGGGGATGTGGTTGCAGTCGAGGTCGATGGCGCGCAGCCGGCCCGAGGCAGGGGCCGCGGCCTCGATCCAGTCCTCGCCCATCGTCACGCGCCCGCCCATGGCGGTCAGGGCATCGGCGAAGCGCACGTCGCCCTGGATGCTGTCGCGCCCCACCCCCTCCACGCGCACCGGACCGCCGCCGATCACGCCGGCGGCGAGGAAGTAGGAGGCCGAGGAGGCATCGGCCTCGACCTGGATCACACCCGGGCTGCGATAGACCGCCTGTGGGACGTTGAACACCGCCCAGTCCTGGCGGTCGACCGTCACCCCGTAACGGCGCATGAGGTTGAGCGTGATCTCGACATAGGGTTTGGAGATGAGCTCGCCGTCCACGCGGATGGTCACCGGCCTGCCCAGCAGGGGGGCGGCGAGGAGCAGGCCCGTCAGATACTGGCTGGAGACGTTGCCGCGCACCGTGACCTCGGGGGTGGCGAGGGGCTCCGCCGGGCGGATCGCCAGCGGCGGGAAACCGGGCTGTCCCAGATAATCGATGCGGGCGCCCAGTTGCCGCAGGGCGTCGACCAGGTCGCCGATGGGGCGCTCGTGCATGCGTGGCACACCGGTGAGGGTGTAGTGGCCGCCGGCCAGGGCGCAGGCGGCGGTGAGGCTGCGAAAGGCCGTGCCGGCATTGCCGAGGAAGAGCTCTGCCCGCTTGACCGGGAAGGGACCGCCAGTGCCGACGACCCGGTAGTCGTCGCTCGTCCCGTGCCGCTCCCAGGCAACCCCGAGCCGTCGGAGCGATTCCAGCATGACACGGGTGTCGTCCGAGTCGAGCAGGGCCTTCACCTCCGTCACCCCGTCGGCCAGGGCGGAGAGCAGCAGGACGCGGTTGGAGATGCTCTTGGAGCCGGGCAGACGCACGCTGCCGCGGGCGGCATGGGCGGGGGCTAGATCGAGGCTGTCCATGTACTTAGCATGAAAGTCGCGCGAGCGGCTCATGACGCCCCCCTCCCCCGCTCGCGGGGGGAGGGGCCTGGGGAGAGGGAACCGTGCATGGCTGGCACAAGCGTTTTCATGGGCGGGACGGGATATCAGCCATGAACGGTTAGCGTGGGGTTTTGAGCTTGTCCTGGGCCCACTGCTGGCGCGCCTGGCTGGCGCGGCTCAGCGCCGCCATCAGGGCATCGCCGTCGCCCGTCGCGATGAGGTCGCGGATGTGCGCGAGCCGGTCGATGTAGGCATCGAGCTCGGCCACCACCGCCTCGCGGTTGGCGAGCGCAATGTCGCGCCACATCTCCGGGTGACTGCCGGCAATGCGGGTAAAGTCGCGGAAGCCGGAGCCGGCGTGGCGGAAGTAGAGCGCGCTGTTGCCGCGGCCGGCCAGCTCGTCCATCAGGGCGAAGGCGGCCAGATGCGGTAGATGGCTCACGGCGGCGAAGACACGGTCGTGCTCGAGCGGGGTCATGGTCTCGACCCGGGCGCCACAGCCCTGCCACATCGCCCGCACACGGGCGACGGCGGCATCGGGGTTCTCGGGCAAGGGGGTGAGGATCACGTCCTTGCCGCGGAACAGGTCGGCATGCGCCGCCGCCACCCCGCTTGCCTCGGCGCCGGCGATGGGGTGGGCCGGCACGAACTGACCCACACGCACGCCAAGCGCGGTGCGCGCCGCCGCCACCACGTCCTGCTTGGTGCTACCGACGTCGGTGAGGACCATGTCGTCATGCATCACCGGGGCGATGCGCGCCATGAGCGCAGGCATGCCGCCCACCGGTACGGCCAGCACGACCACGTCCGCCCCGACAGCGGCGGCCTCGGGCGATTCGGCCAGGGCGTCGATCACCCCGTTGGCCAGCGCCAACGCCAGGTTGGCCTGTCCGCGCCCGGCGCCGACCACCTGCTCGGTGAGGCCCGCGCGCTTGAGCGCGAGCGCGAGCGACCCACCGATCAGGCCGATACCGATGATGGCCAGCCGCCGGATCACGCCTTCATGACCTCGGCCAGGGCGGTGAGGAAGCGGGCATTCTGCGCCTCGGTGCCGACCGACACGCGCAGATGTTCCGGCAGGCCGTAGTTGGCCACCGGCCGCACGATGATCCCCTTGCGCAGCAACGCCTGGAACACGGCCTGCGCCGGCCCCACCCGGACGCAGACGAAATTACCGGCAGAGGGGATGAAATCCAGGCCGAGACGACAGAAGCCTTCGGCGAGCTGGGCCAGCCCGGCATCGTTTACCCGCTTCGCCTCGGCGATGAAGTCCGCATCGTCCAGGGCGGCCTCGGCTGCGGCCAGGGCCAGGCTGTTGACATTGAAGGGTTGGCGCAGCCGGTTCATGAGGTCCGCCAGCTCGGCATTGGCCAGCGCGTAACCGACGCGCAGCCCCGCCAGGCCGTAGGCCTTGGAGAAGGTGCGGGTGACGATGAGGTTGGGGAATTCGCTGAGCCACTCGATGCTGGGGGCGCGCTCACCCGGGTCGAGGTACTCGACATAGGCCTCGTCCAGCACCACCGCCACCTCGGGCGACACCCGTCGCAGGAAGGCGTAGAGGGCGTCCGGCTGGAGCAGTGTCCCGGTGGGGTTGTTGGGGTTGGCGATGAACACCAGCCGGGTGTCGGGAGCGATCGCCCGCAGCATGGCCTCGAGGTCGTGGCCATGGTCGCTGGCTGGAGCCTCGATCCCGCGCGCGCCGCAGGCCTGGGTGGCGAGGGGGTAGACGGCGAAGGCGTGCTGGGCATAGACCGCCGAGCGGTCGGGACCGAGCAGTAGCCGCGCGATGAGCTCCAGCACGTCGTTCGAGCCGTTGCCCAGGACGATCTGCGCCATGTCCACACCCAGGTGGCGCGCCAGTGCCGCCTTGAGGGCAAAGCCGTTGCCGTCCGGATAGAGGGCGATCTCGCCGAGGCACCGCTCGATGGCCGCCAGCGCCCTGGGGCTGGGCCCGAGCGGGTTTTCGTTGGAGGCGAGCTTGATGATCTCGTCTGCGGCCAGCCCCATCTCGCGCGCCAGTTCGGAGATGGGTTTGCCGGGCTGGTAGGGGGCGATGGCGCGGATGTTCGCCGAGACGTGGTCTGAAATCGGCATGATCAGTTGGTGGCGACGGGATAGGAGCCCAGCACCTTGAGCAGCGTGGTGTGCGGTTCCACCTCGGTGAGGGTCGCCTCGACGCGGTCATCGAGCCGGTGGCCCTCGATGTCCACGAAGAAGACGTACTCCCACAGGCCGTTGCGCATCGGCCGCGACTCCAGCTTGGTCAGGCTGATGCCGTTGCGGGCGAAGGGGGTGAGCAGGGTGAGCAGGGTGCCCGGCTTGTTCTTGGTGGACAGGGCCAGCGAGGTCTTGTCCTGGCCGGAGGGGGCGGCATCCCGCTGGCTCAGGACCAGGAAGCGGGTGGTGTTGTTGGGCTCGTCCTCGATGTCGCGGGCGACGATCTTGAGGCCGTAGCGCTCGGCGGCGATCTCGCCGGCCACGGCCGCGGCCTTGGGATCCTCCGCCGCCATGCGGGCCGCCTCGCCGTTGCTGGCCACGCGGATACGCGTGGCCTGCGGCAGGTTCTGATTCAGCCACTCGTGGCATTGGGCGAGGGACTGGGCGTGCGAATAGACCACCTGGAGGCCCTCCAGCCCGTCAACCTGGCGGATCAGGTGTTGGCGCACCCGCAGCAGGATCTCGCCGCAGATCTTGAGCGGGCTGGTGAGCAACAGATCGAGCGTGCGGTTGACCGCCCCCTCGGTGGAGTTCTCCACCGGTACCACGCCGAACTGCACCCCGTCGCGCTCCAGGGTGCGGAAGACCTCGTCGATCGAGGCGAGGGGAACGGTCTGCACGGCATGGCCGAACTGCTTGATGGTCGCCGCCTCGGAAAAGGTGCCCGGCGGTCCCAGATAGGCCACGCTGAGCGGCTGCTCCAGCGCGCGGCAGGCGCTCATCAGCTCGCGATAGAGGCGCTCCACCGCCTCGGCCGGCAGCGGTCCGGGGTTGGCCGCCAGCAGGCGGCGCACGACCTGGGCCTCGCGCTCCGGCCGGTAGGCGCTGCCGTTCTTGAGATGCCCGATCGCCTGCGCAAGCCGCGCGCGCTCGCTCGCCAGCTCGAGGATGCGGTCGTCGATGGCGTCGATGCGCTGCCGCAGCCGGGCGAGTTCGGCGTCCATCGGCGGATCAGGCCTCGATGGGCAGGTAGCGCACCCTGAGCACCCCCTCGATCGCGCCGATCTGTGCGAGCAGCGCGTCGGGCACGGGGCTGTCCACATCGACCAGGGTGTAGGCCATGTCGCCCTTGGATTTGTTGACCATGTTGTGGATGTTCAGCCCTGCCCCGGCGAGCGCGGTGGAGATCTGACCGACCATGTTGGGCACGTTGGCGTTGGCGATCGCCAGGCGGAAGGGGCTTTCCCGCGGCATGGTCACATCGGGGAAGTTGACCGAATTGAGGATGTTGCCATTCTCCAGATAGTCCGACACCTGTTCGGCCAACATGACGGCGCAGTTCTCCTCGGCCTCCTCGGTGGAGGCCCCCAGGTGCGGCAGACAGACCACGTGGTCATGCCCCTTCAAGGCGTTGGCGGGGAAGTCGCAGACATAGGCGTGCAAGCGGCCCTCCTTGAGCCCCGCCAGGACCGCGGCATTGTCGACCACGCCCTCGCGCGCGAAGTTGAGCAGGATCACACCCCCCTTCATTAGCGCCACCCGCTGGGTGTTGATCAGGTTGCGGGTGGCCTCGACCAGTGGGACATGCAGGGTGATGAACTCCGACTCGCGAATGAGCTGCTCGATGCTCTCAGCCTTGCGCACCTCGCGCGGCAGGCGCCAGGCCGCCTCCACCGTGATGCCGGGGTCGAAACCGATGACCTGCATGCCGAGCTTGATGGCGGCGTCGGCCACCAGCGAGCCGATGGCGCCCAGGCCGATCACACCCAGGGTGCGGCCGGGCAGCTCGCGGCCGACGAAGCGCTTCTTGCCGGCCTCGGTCTTCTTGTGCAGCTCCTCGTCCGTGCCCTCGAGGCCCTTGACGAACTCGATGGCGCCGCCCAGGTTACGCGCGCCGATCAGCATGCCGGCGATGACCAGTTCCTTGACCGCGTTGGCATTCGCCCCTGGGGCGTTGAAGACCGGCACACCGCGCGCGCTCATGGTCTTGGCCGGGATGTTGTTGGTGCCGGCGCCGGCGCGGCCTATGGCCTGCACGCTGGCCGGGATGTCCATGTCGTGCATGTTGGCCGAGCGCACCAGGATGGCGTCGGGGGCGTCGATGGCATCGCCCACCACGTAGTGGCCGGGCAGACGCGACAGGCCCTTGGCGGATATCTTGTTGAGTGTGAGTATTTTGAAGGGCTTAGCCATGGGTCTTCTCAAATTCCTTCATGTACTCGACCAGGGCCTGCACCCCCTCGATGGGCATGGCGTTGTAGATCGAGGCACGCATGCCGCCGACCGAACGGTGCCCCTTGAGCTGCAGCAGCCCGCGGCCCTTGGCCCCCTTGAGGAATTCCTCGTCCAGGGCCGGGTCCTTCAGGGTGAAGGGCACGTTCATGCGCGAGCGGTTCTCGCGCGCCACCGGTGAGCGGTAGAACTCGGTGGAATCGAGGTAATCGTAGAGCAGCTGCGCCTTGGCGATGTTGATGCGCTCCATCGCCGCCAGCCCCCCCTTGTCCTTGAGCCACTTGAACACCAGGCCGGCGATGTAAATGGCGAAGGTGGGCGGGGTGTTGTACATGGACTCGTTGTCGGCGTGGACCTTGTAGTCGAACATGGTCGGCGTGCCGGCAAGCGGCTGGCCCAGGAGGTCCTCGCGCACGATCACCACGGTCACCCCGGCCGGGCCGATGTTCTTCTGCGCCCCGGCATAGATCAGGCCGTATTTCGACACGTCGATGGGCCGCGACAGGATGGTGGAGGACATGTCGGCCACCAGCGGGACATCCCCCGTCTCGGGCGTCCAGAAGATCTCCACACCGCCGATGGTCTCATTCGGCGTGTAGTGCACATAGGCCGCGTTGGGGTCGAGCTTCCACTCGGACTGGGCCGGTGCATAGCTGAAGTTGCGGTCCTCGCTGGAGGCCACCACGTTGACCGTGCAGTACTTCTTCGCCTCCTTGATCGCCTTCTTGGACCACTCGCCGGTGTTCAGGTAGTCGGCAGAGGCTTTGCCGCGCAACAGGTTCATGGGCACCATGGCGAACTGGCTGGAGGCCCCGCCTTGCAGGAACAGCACCTTGTAGTGCTCGGGGATGCCCATCAGCTCGCGCAGATCGGCCTCGGCCTGGGCGTGGATGCCCATGTATTCCTTGCCGCGATGCGACATCTCCATGACGGACATGCCGCAGCCGCGCCAGTTGACGAGTTCCTCCCGGGCCTGTTCGAGGACCTCACGCGGCAAAACCGCGGGGCCGGCGCTGAAGTTGTAGATGCGCTCCATGGTGCGAGTCTTCCTGTTTCGTTGACGAAAAGCGTGGGCCGCCGAACACGGCCAAAGCGCTTATTCTAACCAATCGGCTAGTCCTTGTCGGAGCGCCAGATGGAGATGACGATCCAGACGCTGTTGCCGAAGGCGAGGATGAAGCCGAAGGCCCCCAGCAGGGTGAGGCTCATCGGTGCGTCGGGGATGGTCATGATGATGGAGGAGCCGACGATCAGGGAGGCGGTGAGCACCCCCATGGTGAGGCGGTTGGCGGCATAGTTGAGCTGGTGGCCGAAGTGGTCCAGGCGTTTGAGGTCCAGGTCGATCCTGAGACTGCCGCGGCGCGCCAGCCGGAACAGATGGGCGAGGTCGCGCGGCAGGCCCAGCACCACCTCCAGCATCTCCTTGACCCCGTGTCGCGCCCGCTTCGCCATGGCGGCCGGGGTGTAGCGGCTGGCGTAGAGCTCGCGGATGAAGGGCTCCAGGTGATCGACCATGTGGAAACCCGGGGTGAGCTGTCGGCCCAGGCCCTCCAGGGTGATGAGGGCCTTGAACAACAGGGTCAGATCGGAGGGCATGGTCAGGTGGTTGTCGCGCATCAGCGCGGTGACGTCCGCCAGCAGTGGCCCGATCTGCACGTCTTTGAGCGGCAGGTTGTCGTAGCTGAACACCATCTCGGAGATGTCGTAGGCGAGCCGCTCCTCGTCCACCTCGGCATCGCCCGCCCAGGTCAGCAGGACGTTGAGCATGCCCTCCTCGTCCTTGAGCACCATGGCGTTGAGGAAATCGATGATCTGCTCGCGCCGCCGGTCGGTGAGCCGCCCCACCATGCCGAAATCGACCATGCCGATGACGTTGCCGGGCAGGTAGATGACGTTGCCCGGGTGGGGGTCGGCATGAAAATAGCCGTGCACCAGGATCATCTTGAGCACCGCATCGCCGCCGCGCGAGGCGAGGACGTCGAGGTCCAGACCGGCCGCCCGCACGGCCTCCAGGTCCGTGCCCGGCACCCCCTGCAGCTCCTCCTGCACGTTCACCGTCTCCGAGCAGTATTCCCAGTACACGCGCGGGATGTGCACGGTGGGATCGTCGGCGAAGTTCTGGGCGAAACGCTCGATGTTGCGCGCCTCCTTGACCATGTCCAGCTCACGCCGCAGCGAACGGGTGAGCTGCTGCACGATCTGAGTGGGCTGATAACGCCGCGCCTCGGGCAGCTCCACCTCCAGCAGACGCGCCAGATGTCCGAGGATGCGCAGGTCGGCCTCGATCTTGGGCACGATGTCGGGCCGCCGCACCTTGACCACCACGCGGCTGCCGTCCTTGAGCACCGCCCGGTGCACCTGGGCGATGGAGGCCGCGGCAAAGGCAGCGGTGTCGAACCGCTCGAACACCGCCTCGATCGGCTGACCGAGGGCCTTCTCCAACTGCGGCCTGATCTGCTCGAAGGGCACGGGCGGCACGCGGTTGTGCAACTGCTCGAACTCGGCGATCCAGTCCGGCGGGAAGACGTCCACCCGGGTGGCCAGGACCTGGCCCAGCTTGACGAAGGTGGGCCCCAGTTCGGTCAGCGCCAGCCGGATGCGCACCGGCAGGTCGAGCGCGGTGATCTCGTTGGTGGTCTGCCAGTGCAGGAGGCGGCCGGCCCGTTCCAGCAGGTTGGCGATGCCCAGCGCCCGGACGATGTCACCCCAGCCATAGCGGATCAGGACCGAGGCGATCTCCTGCAGGCGCGGCAGGTCCCGCACCAGGGCGAAGGTCTGTCTCAGCATGCGTGCCGCTCAGCCTCTGCGCGCATCGAGGGTGTCGGCCAGGCCACGCAGGATGCCGGAGGCGACCTCGGCCAGGCGTGCGCCGGCGTTTTGCGCGGCCGACTTCACGTCGGCGGGGGCACCGTCGGCCGCGGCACTCAGGCGCGTCTGCAAGAGCTCGGCCACCTCGCGCACGCGCGCCCCCGTGTCGGTCCCGGTGACGCGCAGGTGTTCAGCCAGGCGCGTGAGCGTCTCGCGTGCCTCGCCCTGTGCCCGTTCGGCCGTTTGTCTGAGCGTGTGCACCAGGTCGTCCTCCAGGTGCCGCACCGCCTCGGCCGCCTGACGCAGATCCTCAGTGGCGAAGCGGTGGCCATTGGACCAGGCCTCCTCGAGGGCCAGCTTGAGGGCATAGACCGACTTGGCCATGGCATCGTCCAGGCCCTGCAGGGCCGCTTTCAGGGCATCTCCGGCGATCTCTCCACGACGCCCCAACCCCTCGCCGATCCCCGCGATGGCGTCCTCGACCACCTGACGCAGGGCGCCGGGATCCGCCCTGCGCTCGAGCACTGCCTGCGTCACCAAGGCACGTACACGCGACCTGAGCGCATCACCGGTCTCTCCCGTTTGTGCCAGCGTTTTCTGCATTTCGACCTTGGTTTCCATGGACATGGCGCATTCCTTTCAAGTGATTTGTAATGACCATACTGTCATAGTAGACAACGGCGCCACAGTGGTGGCTTAATTCGGATCATCTCGTAAAGTCTCCAGTACGATGCGGGCCAAAACCCTATCCACCCTGCTGTTACTGCTGACACTACCCTTGACCTCCCCCGTCCGAGCCGAAGAAGGTTTGCAGGACTCGCTCGACGCCGTGAGCCGACCGCTGCTCGAGGCCCTGAACCTGATCGGCACACCCTACCGCATGGGCGGCCGGCGCCCGGACACAGGCCTGGACTGTAGCGGCCTCGTGCGCCATGTCTACAAACTGACACACGATATCGAGCTGCCGCACAACGCGCGTGAGATCAGCCTGCGCGGCGAACCCGTCGAACGCAATGAACTCCGGCCCGGCGATCTGGTCTTCTTCAACACGCTCGGGCGTCCATTCTCCCATGTCGGCATCTACAAGGGTGATGGCAAGTTCGTGCACGCCAGCAGCCGCAGCGATCGGCGCGTCACGGTCTCCGACATGCGAAACAGCTACTGGGCCCGGCGCTTCGATGGTGCCCGGCGCCTCCTGCCGGGTCTGCGTTGATCTCCAGCCGGTTGCGGCCACCCCGCCGCGGTCGAGCTTGCTTGCATAGGCCGTTAACCAATGATCCGTGCGCGACACGTCTTGTTGTTCCTCAGTGCCCTCTGCGCAATGCCCGTCTTTGCCGAGCCTGCGGTCGACGAGGACGAACTGCTGTTCAAGAGCGCCGCCGAGGTCAACGAGGGGGAGCTGCGCTTCCTGGCCGAACCGCCCGCCCGGCCCATACACCGGCACGAAAACCGCATCATCATCACCGACAGCAGTCTCGAAGACGGCTGGGTGCGGCTGAACCAGTGCCACGAGAACCTGGACCCCATGCCCGACGTGCAGGTGGCGTACCGCGAGGGGCGGGTGCGCAACCTGCGCGTGACACGCGCCGAGAACATCGGCCAGTCCTGGGCCGAGGCGCACACGGTGCAGTTGCGCAACGTGCAGCGCAACGCAGTGCTCTGCATCGAGGCCGAAACCCGCGCCCTCTGGCCGGCAGGCGACAACCGCTATGTGCTCGCTAACGGCCCTTACATGCGCCGTTTCCTGGACGGCTTCTACCCCATGCGGGTCTCCATGCAGGTGCGCCTCGACACACCCAAGCTGCGCTTCGTCGAGGCCCAACCCGAGTCGCAACCCGGCTTCCAGTTCTGGCAGCGTGACAACGAGGTCGGCTACAACACCGTGTTCGAGGGCATCCTCAACACTGTGATGCGTTTCGACCGCGTCCTACCCTGACAACCCCCTGCTCCGCCCTTCGAGGGCAGGGCAAGCCGATCCCACGTGCACTAGAGATTCGGTCACATCTGCTGGCCTTCGCCGATCTATTTGATAATGGTTCTCAGTCATGTTAATCTGTCCCCAGATGACCTGATCAATGCAACCCCAGGTTCATCACCCGAGTTCACCGCTTCAGAAAGGAATGACGCATATGTACAGAAACTTGAGACAACTGGCCCTCTCCGCCCTGCTCCTGGGGCTTACGGCCGCGCTACCGACCGCGGCCCAGGAGCTCAATCTCTATACCGCACGCCACTATCAGACCGACGATGCCCTCTACAACAACTTCACCCGGCAGACCGGCATCCGCATCAACCGCATCGAAGGCAAGGAGGATGAGCTATTCGAGCGCATCCGGAGAGAGGGGCCGGCCAGCCCTGCCGACGTCTTCCTGACGGTGGACGCCGCGCGGCTGCAGGCGGCGGACGATGCCGGGCTGTTCGCGCCCGTCAATTCCCGCGTGCTCAACAGCCGCATCCCGGAGCAGTTCCGCGATCCGGGGGGCAACTGGTTCGGTTTTTCCTATCGTGCGCGGGTGATCGCCTATGACCGCAGCAAGGTCCGGCCCGAGGAGATCGCCAGCTGGGCCGACCTCGCCAAACCCCGCTTCCGCGGCAAGGTCTGTGTGCGTAGCGGCGGCCATGTCTACAACCGCACCCTGGTCGCCTCGCTGCTGCACCATTGGGGCGAGGACCGCACCGCCGAGTGGACGCGCGGCATCGTCGCCAACCTGGCGCGCGACCCCAAGGGCGGCGACACTGACCAGATCCGCGCCGTGGCCGCCGGCGAATGCGAGGTGGCCATCACCAACCACTATTACTACACCCGCCTGCTCGCCTCGAACAGGCCGGAGGATCAGGCCGTGGTGCGTAGGGTGGGCGTGGTCTATCCCGAACAGAACACCTTCGGCACTCATGTCAACGTCTCGGGCGGCGGCATGCTCAAACACGCCCCGAACAAGGCGGCCGCCGTTCGCTTCCTGGAATACCTGGCCAGCGACGAGGCCCAGGCCTATTTCGCCAACGGCAACAACGAGTGGCCGGTGGTGCCCGGCGTGAAGCTCAACAACCCGCCGCTGGAATCCATGGGTAATTTCAAGGTCGACCGCCTGTCGGCCGCCATCCTGGCGCGCAACACGCCCAAGGCCCAGCGCTTCATCGACCGGGCTGGCTGGAAGTAGAGCGGCCGCGCGCCGAACCCGGCGTCAGAGCTCCAAGAGCAGCCGCGCCGGGTCCTCCAGATTCTCCTTCACCGTCCGCAGGAAGCTCACGGCCTCGCGCCCATCGATGATGCGGTGGTCGTAGGAGAGGGCGACATACATCATGGGCCGGATCACCACCTGCCCCTCGATCGCCACCGGCCGGTCCTGGATGCGGTGCAACCCCAGGACCCCCGACTGCGGCGGATTCAAGATGGGGGTGGAGAGCAGCGAGCCGAAGACCCCGCCGTTGGAGATGGTGAAGGTGCCGCCCTCCAGCTCCTCCAGGGTGAGCTGCAGGGCATTCGCCCGCTTGGCGAAGTCGGCGATCTGACGCTCGATCTCGGCGAAGGTCAGCCGATCGGCATCGCGCAGGATGGGCACCACCAGGCCGCGCTCGGAGCTCACCGCCACGCCGATGTCGTAGTAGTCGTGGTAGACGATGTCGCGCCCGTCCACGCTCGCGTTCACCACTGGGAATTCCTTCAAGGCCTGGCACACCGCCTTGACGAAGAAGGACATGAGCCCCAGCTTGACGCCGTGTTCCTGCTGGAAGCGCTCCTGGTAGCGGCGGCGCAGCGCCTGCACCGGCTGCATGTCGATCTCGTTGAAGGTGGTGAGGATGGCGGCGGTGTGCTGCGCCTCCACCATGCGCTCGGCGATGCGCTGACGCAGCCGGCTCATGGGCACGCGCCGGTCCACACGCCGCGGCGTCTCCGGGGGACAGGGCGGACATTCCGGCGGGCGCGCCGGCGGCATGCCTGGAGCGGGTACCTGGACGGGCTGGGCCGTCACCTCTTCCTGAACCGGGCGAGCCTCCTCGGTCGGGGGTTCCTGCACGGCAGGCCTTGCCTGCACCTCGGTGGCCGGGGCCTGCGCGGGCGTCGCCAGCCCGGCCTCGGTCTCGATGACGGCCAGGACCTCGCCCGGCCGCACCTCGCTGCCCGCCGGCGCGCGGATCGCACCGAGCACCCCTGCAGCCGGGGCGGTCACCTCCAGGACAACCTTGTCCGTCTCCAAATCGGCCAGGACTTCGTCGCGCTGCACCGCCTCACCGGGCTGTTTGCGCCATTCCAGCAGAGTGCCGCTCTGTACGGATTCTGACAGCTCGGGAACCTTGACCTCGATTTGCATGGCATACCGCGTGGCAATATCAGTCATCTAACGCCGAAGCCCGGGGCGCGGGCCAGCGCACGGCGAAGTGTACCTCTCTGGAGCGTAGGGTTAGTGGCGAGCATTGCGAACCACCTCGTACAACTGAGATACCGAAAGCATTGGGTCAGAGCGGTGAATGATTCGATGGCAGTTGGAACAGAGAATTGCCAGGTCATCGAGCGTAGTGGTGACTGAATCGGACGCTGCTGATAGTGGCACCAGGTGATGAACCTCACAGAAGCCCTCTCCATAAGCACCGTAGGTAGCTGCAAAATCGAACCCGCATACTTCGCAGCATAGGCGTCCCGTGGCGTTTAGGGTTGCAGCTTTCTTTGTTTCGACGATTGCCCGATCACGTTCGCGGCGAAAATGAGACACGAGGCGCGGATTGCCCTCGGTCCCAACAGAGGGAAGATCAATGTCAGGAAGTGCGGAAGGGGATGGTAGGTTGCCTGTGGCCAAAAGCGATGCAAGTTCCTCGACAACCATCACGTCATTGACGCGATTGAAACCCAAGCTGAAGTTGCTTTGAGATTTCAGGAGGGCGGGGAACCAATCAAGGCTATTTAGTGGCACGGGCGGAACAAACTCTTTTACACTGTGACCTGAAATGACGTAGAGATTAGATGAGGGGTCTTCAACAGCAACTCAGTCAGCAACGTAAGCGCCACAAAGAAAGAATGCAGTCTTCTTTCCGTCGGGGACGCCCTGGACGACCCATACGATATTTCCGACAGCCTTCTTGAGATGGCCAAGCTTTCGGCTCAAGAAGCGAAGTTCGCCGTCGGGTTTGAGTATGTAGCCCATTACTTTGGCACTGTGATATGCGACGAAATGTTCCATGGCTGTGAAGACAAGTCCCTAACGTCCAAGCTCAGGGGTGTGCTGTATGATGTAGCGCAACCCCTGGGGCACAGTCACAGTGCTAGGCGATGACGCCCGCCAGAGCGCCAGCGCCAGAGACCCCAGACCAACGCAGGAAAGTACTGCGGCGGGCGAGGACCCCATGACCCTGCCAGCCCCCGACGGGGCCGAAGGGCGAAACGAAGCACGGCGGCGCGAGGCTGCCGGCGACCGATCCATAGAGAACCTGCCCAACGGCCGTGGCGGAGCGCAAAAGTCGGGGCTGGCAGAACGGCACGGCGGAGAGGAAAACGCAGACAGGGACGGCAACGACCTAAGGAAACGCTGATTTAACCCGTGATCGTCATTCCGGCGAAGGCCAGAATCCAGTGTATTCGATGAGATACGAGGGCGCATCGGTTCCGACAGCGATTTAATCAGCGTTTCCCTAACGTTCAAGCTAACCGGCGCGCCGCTTTTGGCGCGTCCGGTTGAGCGCCTTGTTCGGCGTCTTATTTTCTGCGTAACTTGGCATAGGCCATTGCGTGCGCACTTAACGAGGTTGCAAAAGTGGCAAAACTGAATTCTGGGTTTGGCTCCCTGAATTTTCCTTTCAGTCCACCATCCTTGTCAGAGAGAATGAGACACGTCCCATCGTACAAACGCTCCCTCATTAAACGTTCGCAGAATAATTCGTAACGCTCCGCGTATGAGGTCTTCTTGAACTCCTCGAAAACTTCGAAATGCGGCTCGTCCACGCGAACCGGCGCTGTAGATTTCGGGGTATCCTCCAACAACATCAACCACCCGAGCCATGGCCGTTGCGATGGTCTGAACTTGCCTTCGCGGTACGCGGTGAGGAGATCGGTAGAATTACCCAAGGCTTCCTCAACCCGATTGTTGAAGTTATTGCCAAAAGATGGACCAACATGCGCCTTGCACTCGATTGACGCTAAGAGCATGCCGTCAACAACCACAACCAGATCCCAATTCTTGATTGGGCGAAAATAACCAGGTAAGGTCGTTGCGGTGGTATGTATCGTGTTATCCGGTAATCCAGCTTCGTAAAGCAACTCAGTCAACAGCTTGATGAAGCCATCAAGGTGCTTTCCGCCAGTAACTGCGCTTCGATTTCCTGCGTCTTTCTTTCCGGTGGCAGTTCCCTGTTTTTCGTGCTGTTGAGTTCTTACCTTCCAGAAATAACGAACAGCCTCCGCAACACGCTCGCTATAATCCATTGCCTTTCCCTTTTACTTCGGTTTTTATTTCGACGCGGGAGAACAACGACGCGGTTGCGTGTCGGATTCTTTTCTCAGCCATCTCGAAATAGTGTGGGTCAATTTCAACCCCAATTGAATTGCGGCCCCATTTTGCGGCTGCTACGGTCGTAGTGCCCGTACCCATGAACGGGTCTAACACAGTATCTCCCACGAATGAGAACATGCGAACGAGCCGTTCCGCGATTTCTTCAGGATAAGGCGCCGGGTGATTGCGAGTGGATGCACCGGTGACACCAGACCAAATTGATTGAAACCACTGCTTGTGGTTTTCGTCAGATATCACAGAAAGCACGCGGGTCGCGACAGTCGGTTTGCGATAACCGCCCGGTTTACGCTCCATAAGTATGAACTCAATGTCATTTTTAATTACCGCGTTGGGTTCATAGGGCTTGCCCAAGAACCCGGCTCCGTTTCCAGATGCCTCAAAAACTGCATTGGCAATCTTGTACCAGATGATTGGTGCGAGATTGTCATAGCCAATTTTTCGGCAATGTTCCTGTATGGACGCATGGAGTGGAACAACGGTATGTCTTCCATCGTTCTTCCGACGAGATAGACAGACATCACCAACCACGCAGATCAGCCGACCGCCCGGGACCAAAGCTCGATAGCAATGCTCCCATACCTTATCTAGCTCGCGAAGGAATCTTTCATAATCCTCTACTTCCCCGAGCTGATCTTCGTGATCCCTGTATTTCTTCAGCGTCCAATAGGGTGGTGATGTAACTACCAGATGAACCGATTCATCTTCAATAAACGACAAATTGCGAGCATCGCCTTGAATCAGACGATGCTCAGTTGGAATTTGCTGAACAGCAGCCTCGATTTCAGCCAGGAGTTTTTTGTCCTTGGCGATACGAGGAATATCGGTTTGCGGGTTTTTTAGCCGAGCAACAGATGAAGGAAGATAGTTTTGGTGGTGGTGCGCAACAGTCATTAGCATATGTAGTACTTTCCCAATTTCTCCAGTGCTATACGCGGGCTCTCCAAAGACGCCGAACGTAATGTATACGACATGTGTCGGCGTAAACATGTTATCGGACAAGGTGGATAATCAGGCATGCTATGCTAACCTTCTGATTGTTCAGGGACTGCCTGTCCAATATCCTGTCTCCCTTATGGATGCTGCCAACGGATCACGCTCCCCGGATCGTTTTCTCAGACTGCTCGATCAGATGCGTGATCGTATCCGTCTTAAACATTATAGCAGGCGTATGTGCACTGGGTGCAACGACACATCCACTTTCATCGTTCGCCTTGGGGAAACGCTGATTAAATCGCTGCTGCGGCTCGTACACCCTCGTATCTCATTGAACCCCAGATTGCCCATTAGGCGGCCCTTCGGGCCTGTGCGCGCCCTGGCTTGAATTCCCTGGATTCCGACCTTCGCCGGAATGACGGTTTGGGGTTTGATCAGCGTTTCCTAGGAGCGCAGCGTGACCTCCTCGACGCAATCGCAGGCCCGGTCGGCCCTGCTCTTTCTGTACCAGGAAGTCCTGGGTCAGGACCTGCCCTGGCTGTCGGCGGTGACGCGGGCGAACAAGCCGGCGCGGTTGCCGACGGTGCTGACGCGCGACGAGATGCATCGGTTGTACCGTGATGTGGATGATCCGCTGCTGGATCAGGTGGTGCGGCTATTGTATGGGACGGGCATGCGGCTCATGGAATGCGTGCGGCTGCGGGCGAAGGATGTGGACTTCGCGCGTCATGAGATCGTTGTGCGCGACGGCAAGGACCGGGTGACCATGCTGCCCATGAGTCTCGCTAAGCGTTTGAAGCGTCATCGGAAGGTGGCCAAGGCGCAGCACGAGGCCGATCTTGCCTTGGGCCGCGGTGAGGTCTGGCTGCCGGTTGCCCGGGCGGTGAACGATCCCAATGCGTCCAGGGACTGGGGCTGGCAGTATGGCTTTCCCGCCGCTGGTTTTTCCCTGGACCCACGCTCGGGCGCGGTGCGCCGGCATCATCTCGACGAAAAGCGCGTGCAGCGCGCCGTCAGGCAGGCCGCGTTCGCGCGGAGATCGCCAAGCAGACCACACCCCACACCCTGCGCCATTCCTTCGCCCCCCATCTGCCCGAGGGCGGCTACGGCGTCCGCACCATGCAGGCGCTGCTGGACCACTCGGGGGTGAGCATGAACATGATCTATACCCACGTGCTGAACCGGGGTGGGCGAGGCGTGGTCAGCCCCCTCGACCAGGGGGGGCTGAGATGAAGCACTGCTTCAGCAACGCCGCGCCGGCGAGCGATGCAACGCGAGCCGTGGAACGCGGGGTGGTCAAGCCGCTGGATGTGTGAGGGTGCCGGCGGTGTTCCTGTACATGCGCGCTCAGCCAATGGCGTCGGTGATATGGCGCCAGTCCAGGACACGACAGTGCGTGCGGGATTGGCTGCTGTCCCCGGCATAGATCAGCAGGCGATGTGAATCGGGGGCGAGGCGGCCGAAGCGCTCCAGACCATCGAACCAGTCGGCGGCGAGGGTCATGCCTGCCTTGATCTCGATGGCCTTGAGACCGCCGGCCTGTTCTGTGAGCAGGTCGACCTCGTGACCCGCACTGTCGCGCCAGAACCACAGGGCCGGCGTCGTGCCCGCGTTGTGCGCCGCCTTGAGGAATTCACTCACCACCCAGGTCTCGAACAAGGCACCGCGCATGGCGTGCGTGACCAAGGCCTCGGCTCGGGTAATGCCCAGCAGATAGCAGGCCAGTCCGCTGTCAAGGAAGTACAGCTTGGGCGCCTTGGTGAGGCGCTTGCCAAAATTGCGATGGTAAGGCGGCAGCAGCGTGACGAGATGACTGGCTTGCAGCACTGTGAGCCAGGCGCGTGCGGTGTTGTGGGTGATGCCGCAATCAGCCGCCAGCGAGGACAGATTCAGCACTTGCCCGGTCCGCGCGGCACTCATACGGACGAAACGCTGGAACAGGCCGAGATCGCGGACGTTCACAAGCTGGCGGACATCGCGTTCGATATAGGTGAGGGTGTAATCGCGGTACCAGACATCAGGCGGGATGCCTCGGTCATATACCGGCGGGTAGAGGCCGGTCCAAAGCAGCGACTCGATCGTCGCCGGCGGATACTGGGCGGCCACCTCGCTCAGCGTGAAGGGCAGCAGTGTGAGCGCGCCGGCCCGGCCAGCCAGGGACTGACTCACCCCCGAGAGCAGCCCGAACTGCTGTGAGCCGGTCAGAATGTAGCGGCCGGGCCGCGGGTCGGCGTCCACAGCGCTCTGCAGGTAGGACAGCAGTTCGGGCACCCGCTGCGCTTCGTCGAGGATGGCCCCCTCGGTATGCTGCCTGAGAAAGGCGCGCGGATCCGTGGCTGCGAATTCGCGCAGGTCGGGGTCTTCCAGACTGACATAGGGCTTGTCCGGAAACACGGCCCGGCATAGGGTGGTCTTGCCAGATTGGCGTGGGCCGGTGACGATCACCACTGGATACCAGCTGGCGAGTTTCTGGAGGGTCGGTGTGGCGTTGCGTGGCAGCATACATTCATCGTAGAGATACCTGTGCAAATTGTCAATAGAGTTTACAATTTTCAAGATTGTGGTCGGTCGTGGGTCTGATTGATGTTCGAATGTGTGAGAGATGTTTTGTTGCTCGGGGAGTTTTTCGACCGATCTGCGTTCCGGCACGCTGCGCTGACATCACATCGACGAGAAGCTTCGGCAACGGGCGATGATGAAGGCGGTCACGGCGTCAAGTCGCGCCTGACGGGCACGACGCCCAAGCCGGACTACACGGGGAGGAGCCAGATCATGTTGGCCGATGCGAGAGGCTGGGTGCCGGGGGCTGGGCAGGTAGTAAGGCGGACGCCAACGAAGGTGGCAATGTGCAGCGCGAGGCAGTTTTGCGCGGTCGGGAGGAGGTCATCGCCGAGCTTATGACCGACGCACGAACGCCCAAAATGGCCGTGATCCGACCGCCAGGGCGCGCATAGGCCCGAAGGGCCGCCGAATGGACAATCTGGGTTTACGACGGCGTCAGCTGACTACGCCGCCACGCCAAAGAGCCCTTCGGCCTACTGCCCGAAAAACTCTTTGACCTTGTCCATGAAGCTCTTGGCGCGGGGGTGGTGTTTGCCTTCCTGACAGCAGGATTCGAACTCGCGCAGGAGCGCTTTCTGCCGTTCGGTAAGGTTGACCGGGGTCTCGACCACCACGTGGCAGAGCAGGTCGCCCGGCTCACGGCTGCGCACGCCCTTGATGCCCTTGCCGCGCAGGCGGAAGGTCTTGCCGGTCTGGGTCTCGGGTGGGATCTTGATCACCGCCTGACCGTCCAGGGTGGGGATGGTGATCTCACCGCCCAGGGCGGCGGTGGCGAAGGAGATCGGCATCTCGCAGTGCAGGTCGTCGTGGTCGCGGGTGAAGACCGGGTGGGGCTTGAGATGCACCATGACGTAGAGGTCACCGGGCGGGCCACCGTTGATGCCGGCCTCACCTTCGCCAGTGAGCCGTATGCGGTCGCCCTCGTCCACCCCGGCGGGGATGCGCACCGAGAGGGTCTTGTGTTTCTTGACCCGGCCCTCGCCATGGCAGTGCGTGCAGGGCTCGGCGATGATGCGGCCGCTGCCGTGGCAGCGCGGGCAGGTCTGCTGGATGGAGAAGAACCCCTGCTGCATGCGCACCTGGCCATAGCCGCCGCAGGTCGGGCAGGTCACCGGTTGGGTGCCGGGCTTCGCGCCGCTGCCGTGACAGACGTCACACTCGGCCATGACCGGCACGCGGATCTTGGTCTCGGTGCCGCGCGCGGCCTCCTCTAGGGTGATCTCCAGGTTGTAGCGGAGATCGGCGCCGCGATACACTTGGGAGCGGCCGCCGCGACCGGTGCCGAAGATGTCGCCGAAGATGTCGGAGAAGGCGTCGGCAAAGTCGCGGAAGCCGGCCCCGGCCGCGCCCGCACCGGCCATGCTGGGGTCCACGCCGGCATGACCGTAGTGATCGTAGGCCGCCCGCTTGTTGGGATCGGACAGGACGTCGTAGGCCTCCTTGACCTCCTTGAATTTCTCCTCGACCGACTTGTCCCCCGGGTTGCGGTCGGGGTGGTACTTCATGGCCAGCTTGCGGAAGGCCTTCTTGATTTCCTCCTCGGTGGCCCCTTTGTGCACACCGAGAACCTCGTAGTAATCCCGTTTCGCCATGCCTGTCCCAATCGAAAGGCCGGGTCAACAGGCGCCGCAGGCACCTGCTCCAACCCGGCCAGCCATCCCGACACGGGCGCTTGCCCGTGGCCGGGACCGATCACTTGTCCTTGACTTCCTCGAACTCGGCGTCGACCACGTCCTCATCCGATTTCTTGCTGGATGACGTGCCGCCCTCGGCCTGACCGGGCTGGCTCGCCCCCTGCTGGGCATACATCTGCTCGGCCAGCTTGTGCGAGGCCTCGGCCAGGGCCTGGGTCTTGGCCTCGATCTCGGCCTTGTCGCTGCCACGCACCGCCTCCTCCAGGGCCTTGATCGCAGCCTCGATGCGCTCCTTGTCGGCGGCAGCGACCTTGTCGCCAAACTCCTTGAGCGACTTGTTAACCGAGTGGATCATGGCATCGGCCTGGTTGCGGGCGTTGGCCAGCTCGAAGGCCTTGTGGTCCTCGGCGGCGTGCGCCTCGGCGTCCTTGATCATGCGCTGGATCTCTTCCTCGGTCAGCCCGGAGTTGGCCTTGATGGTGATCTTGGCCTCTTTGCCGGTGGCCTTGTCCTTGGCCGAGACGTGCAGGATGCCGTTGGCGTCGATGTCGAAGGTGACCTCGATCTGCGGCACCCCGCGCGGCGCCGGCGGGATGTCGGTCAGGTTGAATTGGCCCAGGCTCTTGTTGCCCGCCGCCATCTCGCGCTCGCCCTGCAGCACGTGGATCGTGACCGCGGTCTGGTTGTCGTCGGCCGTGGAGAAGATCTGGGTGGCGCGTGTGGGGATGGTGGTGTTCTTGGGGATCAACTTGGTCATCACCCCGCCCAGGGTCTCGATCCCCAGCGACAGCGGGGTGACGTCGAGCAGCAGCACGTCCCGCACCTCGCCCTTCAGCACGCCGGCCTGGATCGCCGCACCGATGGCCACCGCCTCGTCGGGGTTGACGTCCTTGCGCGGCTCCTTGCCGAAGAACTCGCGCACCTTGTCCTGCACCTTGGGCATGCGAGTCATACCGCCGACCAGGATCACCTCGTCGATGTCGGAGACCTTGATGCCGGCATCCTTGATGGCGATGCGGCAGGGCTCGATGGTGCGCTCGATCAAGTCTTCCACCAGGCTCTCGAACTTGGCACGGGTGATCTTCATCACCAGATGCTTCGGTCCGCTGGCATCGGCCGTGATGTAAGGCAGGTTGATCTCGGTCTGGGTGGTGGACGACAGTTCGATCTTGGCCTTCTCGGCGGCCTCCTTCAACCGCTGCAGGGCCAGCACGTCCTTGGACAGGTCCACGCCCTGCTCTTTCTTGAACTCCTCGATGATGTAGTCGATCAGGCGCTGGTCGAAGTCCTCGCCGCCCAGGAAGGTGTCGCCGTTGGTGGACAGGACCTCGAACTGATGCTCACCCTCGACCTCGGCGATCTCGATGATGGAGATGTCGAAGGTGCCGCCGCCTAGGTCATACACGGCGATCTTCTGGTCGCCGCGCTTCTTGTCCATGCCATAGGCGAGCGCCGCCGCGGTGGGCTCGTTGATGATGCGCTTGACCTCCAGCCCGGCGATGCGGCCGGCGTCCTTGGTGGCCTGGCGCTGGCTGTCGTTGAAATAGGCCGGCACGGTGATGACGGCCTCAGTCACGGGCTCGCCCAGGTAGTCCTCGGCCGTCTTCTTCATCTTCTTCAGGACCTCGGCCGAGATCTGCGGCGGCGCGAGCTTCTTGCCACGCACCTCGACCCAGGCGTCGCCGTTGTCGGCGCGCACGATCTTGTAGGGCACCAGGCCGATGTCCTTTTGCACGGTCGGCTCGTCATAGCGACGGCCGATCAGGCGCTTGATGGCAAACAGCGTGTTCTTCGGATTGGTCACCGCCTGGCGCTTGGCCGGGGCGCCGACCAGGATCTCGCCATCGTCGGTATAGGCGACGATGGACGGCGTGGTGCGCGAGCCCTCCGAGTTTTCGATGACTTTGGGCTTGTTGCCCTCCATGACGGCCACGCAGGAGTTGGTGGTGCCCAGGTCAATACCGATGATCTTTCCCATTTCCTTATCCCTTGAGTGAATGTTTCATCCTGATTGCGATATGGGTTTGCCTGCCGGAAGTTCAAGCCTTGGCCTGGCACACGGTGACCAATGCCGGCCTCAGGACCCGATCGTGCAGGAGATACCCTTTCTGCAAAACGCTCGCCACGGTGTTGGGCTCGCCCTCACCCGGCACCATGGCGATGGCCTGGTGCAGGTTGGGGTCGAAGCGCTCGCCCAGTGGGTTGATCTCCTTGACGTTGTTCTTCTCCAAGACGCTGATGAGCTGCTTCAGGGTGAGTTCCACACCGCTTTTCAGGCTCTCCAGTGTGGCCCCCTCGCCCACCGCCAGGGCGGCCTCGAGGCTGTCCTTGACGCTCAACAACTCGGTCACGAAGCGGTCCAGGGCAAAACGGCGCGCCTTTTCGATCTCCTCGGCGGCGCGCCGGCGGGTGTTCTCCGCCTCGGCCATGGCACGCAGCCATGCTTCGTGGTTCTCCTGCGCCTTCTGCTCGGCCAGACGCAGCAGATCTTCGAGGTTGGGGCTGGCGGTCTCGGCCTGCACGCCTTCCTGGGCGGCCTCGGAGGGTGCGGGCACTTCGGCGGGCGGGGTTTGGTTCACGTTCTCGGTCTCGCTCATGATCTTTCGCTTATCTGTGGGACAACCCATTCGCACATGGGGTTATACGGACCGATTTCAAGACCGGATCGCGCACCCGCTGCCGCTCTCAACCACCTGGCAGATCGCGAAAGGCGCATATGCGGTCCAGCCGCAATGCCATCTCCCGCCCGTCGTCGAGACGGATGCTCAGCCATTCGGCCCCGTCGCGCGTGTAGACGTCGAGCGGTAGAACCCGGGCGCGTCGGATTTCGCCAGCCTCCTTCCAGCTCAGCTCCAGCGCATGGCGGCGCAAGACGGCGAATTCGAGCCGCTCGTGCAGGGCGCAGGCGATCGGGGTGTAGGGTTCGTCCATGCCGAGTGGTTCAAAGGCCTGCCATGGTCGATCGGCCCACGCGCCCCCTCCCGCAGCCGCCCCTCCAGGCCCCCTCGGGAGAACGGGCACTGGCCGGCCTGCGCCATCAGCCAGCGGGCCGGGACTCAGCGCATGCTCACGCCCTGCCGCACCAGCGGCCCCATCGCCTCGCCCAAGGCGGTGCCGAGGCGGCGGGCGAGCCGGTCGGCCAGACTCTCGCGCGGTGAGTAATCGACGATGTCCTCCGCCTTCACCACCTCGCGCGCCACGTAGTTGAGGTTGCCGAGTCCGTCGGCAAGGCCCAGCTCGATGCTGCGGGTGCCATTCCAGATCAGGCCGGAGTACAGGCCGGGCTGCTCCTTGAGACGGTCACCGCGGCCCTGCCGCACCACCTGGATGAACTGCTGGTGGATCTCGTTGAGCAGGCGCTGGGCGTGTGCCACGTCCTGCGGATCGAGCGGCGAGAAGGGGTCGAGGAAGCCCTTGTTCTCGCCGGCGGTGAGCAGGCGGCGTTCGATGCCAAGCTTTTTCATGGTCTCGGTAAAACCGAAGCCGTCCATCAGCACACCGATCGAACCGACCAGTGAGGCCTTGTCCACGAAGATCTTGTCGGCCGCGGCGGCGATGTAATAGCCGCCCGAGGCACAGATGTCGTCCACCACGACATACACCGGCTTGTCCTTGTGCTTTTCGCGTAGACGCCGGATCTCGTCGTAGATCTGCCCGGCCTGCACCGGACTGCCGCCCGGACTGTTGATGCGCAGCACCACTGCCTTGCTGTGTTTGTTGTTGAAGGCGTTGTTCAGGGCGTCGATGATGTCGTCAGCCGACACACCCTCGTCGCCGCCGATCTCCCCCTGGATGTCGATGAGCCCGGTATGGGGTTTCGTGCTGACGAAATCACCGGTATCGCGCGAGGCGATCAGGGCGATCAACAAAAACAGCCAGATAAAACCGAGCGATTTGAAGAAGATCCCCCAGCGGCGCGCACGCCGCTGCTCATCGAGATGGGCCAAGAGCAGGCGCTCCAAGGCGCCTTCCTCACGTCGTTCGTCGTTTTGCATTTACCGCTCTTCCATCAAATAGATACCGTCAGCTTCCTCCACCACGGGCAGGGGTGTGAGGCCACGGCCATTGCAACGCCCGCCCAGACAGGTACCGGTGGCGGGGTCGTAGAGGGCGCCGTGGGTAGCGCAGACCAAGTATAGCCGGCTCAGGTCGAAAAAATCCCCCGGCAGGTAGTCGAGCTCGACCGGGATGTGGCCACAGCGGTTGAGATAGGCGCGCGCCACGCCAGCGAAGCGGATGACGAAGGCCGGCTGGACCTCGCCCGCACGCGTGACCTCGAAGCGCACCCCGCGGCCGCCCTCCTCCAGGTCCTGGCGGGCGCAGATCAGGCGTTTGCCAACAGCCATTGCGCGAGTTCAGGGAAATCGTAGCAGACGGCCAAAGGCTCGAACTGCGCGAGGCTCTCGGCGGGGTGCGCCCCGTACCCGGCCGCCAATGCGTCCACCCCCGCGTTTCGGGCCATGAGCAGGTCGTGGCTGGTGTCGCCTACCATCAGGGCGCGCTCGGCCGGCACCGCCAGCTCGTCGAGCAGCTCCTCGATCATGGCCGGGTGCGGCTTGGAAAAGGTCTCGTCGGCGGTGCGTGAGGCGTGGAAGTAGGCGCCCAGGCCGGTGTGCTGGAAGGCGCGCTCCAGACCGCGCCGAGCCTTGCCCGTGGCCACCGCGAGCAGATGGCCCCGCGCATGCAGGCTGGCCACCAGCGTATCCGCCCCGGTGAACAGGGGGATCTCCGCATCCTGAGCCAGGTAGTGGTTGCGATAGGCCTCCACCAGCCGCGGGTGGTCCAGCGCGGGCAAGTCGGGCAGGAGGTGCTTGAGGGCATCCTGCAGCCCCAAGCCGATGATGTGGCTGGCCGCCTCGCGGCTGGGCACCGGCAGCCCCAGATCACGGCAGGCGGCCTGGATACAGGCGACGATGGTCCCGGCCGAGTCCATCAGGGTGCCGTCCCAGTCGAAGATGATCAATTCATAGCGTCGTTCGCGCACGGCGGGGTTCCAACTGTTCGAGAAAGCGTACGAGGTCCTCCGGCAGGGGGCTCTCCAGGGCAAGGGGTTGGCCGGTCAGCGGGTGCTTGAAGCCGACCCGTGCCGCATGCAGGAACATGCGTTTCAAACCGCGTTTCTTCAAGGCGCGGTTCAGCTCGAAGTCGCCATACTTGTCGTCGCCAGCGATGGGGTGTTGGAGGCTGGCCAGGTGCACGCGGATCTGATGCGTGCGACCGGTGTACAGTTCCGCCTCCACCAGGGTGAAACCGGCAAAACGTCGTATGGGCCTGAACAGCGTGTGCGCCGCCTGGCCCTCCTCGCGCACCGAGACGCGGCGCTCGCCCGCTTCCGTCACGTATTTGTGCAGGGGCAGCCGCACGTGACGCGCGCCGCCGCTCCAGTCGCCCGCTGCCAGGGCCAGATAGGTCTTGCGCACTTCGCCCTCCCTTAGCATCCGATGCAGCGCCGTCAGGGCAGCGCGTTTCAGTGCGATCACCAGCAGGCCCGAGGTCTCCTTGTCCAGGCGGTGGGCGAGCTCCATGAAACGCTGCTGCGGCAGCTCGTGGCGGAGCTGCTCGATGAGCCCCAAGCTCACCCCGCTGCCGCCATGCACGGCCTGGCCTGCCGGCTTGTCCAGGATCAACAGGGCCTCGTCCCGATAGACGATGCGGTCGAGCAGGCTGCGTGCAATGCGGGGCGTGGGCACCTCCACCGGTGCCGCGGTGCGCACAGGGGGGATACGCACCTCGTCACCGGCCTGGAGGCGCTGGTCGGGGGCGGCGCGGCGGCCGTTCACCCGGGTCTCGCCGCCGCGCAGCATGCGGTAGATGCGGCTCTTGGGCACGCCCTTGAGTTGCTTGAAGAGGTAATTGTCCAGACGCTGCCCGGCCGCCTCCTCGCCGATCACGACTTTTGTGACAGCTTCTTTGCGCGCTCCTTGCATTCCTCTATACTCTCATTGGCCCACATGGGCGGTGCGGCGGCGATGCGATCCCGACGTCCCGCCCTCGGCTACCGGTTAAGTCAGCTCACCGGCCGGCCCGGTGGTCGCCGACTCCCCGCCAGACCCTTGCGCAACGCGTGCACTGGCCAATGGGGAGCTCCGATGCGGCCGCATGGCAAAAAGTAGCGATCGTAATACAACGCAGCACCAAGCACACCAGGATGCCGCCCGGCCGGCCCTGGTCGCCGGGCCCAAGGATAAACTCCCCACCTGACGAGACACCAGCAGACATGACGCAGCCAACACCCGTCTGATCCCTGCCTCGCACGGCTGCCGCGCAAGCGATCGCGCGGCGGGGTTTATCGCCCTGGTGCGCCGGTGCGCAGGGGTGAAACCATGAAGCGCATGCTTTTCAATGCGACGCAGGCGGAGGAACTCCGCGTCGCCATTGTCGATGGTCAGAAACTCATCGACCTGGACATTGAATCCGCCAGCAAGGAACAACGCAAAGGCAACATCTACAAGGCCGTTATCACCCGCGTCGAGCCCAGCCTCGAGGCCTGTTTCGTCGATTACGGCGCCGAGCGGCACGGCTTCCTGCCTTTCAAGGAGATCGCCCGCACTTCGCTGACGGGTGAATCGGGTGACGCCGGCCGCGGCCGCATCCAGGACCTCTTGCGTGAGGGCCAGGAGCTGATCGTCCAGGTCGAGAAGGACGAGCGCGGCACCAAAGGGGCGGCGCTGACCAACTACATCAGCCTGGCCGGCCGCTATCTGGTGTTGATGCCCAACAACCCGCGCGGCGGTGGCGTGTCGCGGCGCATCGAGGGCGAGGAGCGCAACGAGCTCAGGGACCTGCTCGCCCAGCTCGAGGTCCCGCCGGGCATGAGCCTGATCGGCCGCACCGCGGGCATCGGCCGCAGCCTGGAAGAGCTGCAATGGGACCTGAACTACCTGCTGCAGCTCTGGCAGGCCATCGACGGCGCGGCGCGCGCCCAAAGCGGCGCCTTCCTGATCTACCAGGAGTCCAGCCTGGTCATCCGCGCCATCCGCGACTACTTCACGCCGGACATCGGCGAGATCCTGATCGACAAGCCGGACATCTACGAGCAGGCGCGCCAGTTCATGGCGCACGTGATGCCCAGCAACGTCAACAAGGTCAAGCTCTACACCGACAGCGTCCCCCTCTTCTCGCGCTTCCAGATCGAGCACCAGATCGAGACGGCCTACTCGCGCGTGGTCTCCCTACCCTCCGGCGGGGCCATCGTCATCGACCACGCCGAGGCCCTGGTCGCCATCGACGTGAACTCGGCCCAAGCGACCAAGGGTGCCGACATCGAGCAGACCGCCTTCAACACCAATCTCGAAGCGGCTGACGAGGTGGCGCGCCAGTTGCGCCTACGCGACCTGGGCGGGCTCATCGTCATCGACTTCATCGATATGGAGAGCCAGAAAAACCAGCGCGAGGTCGAGGAGCGGCTGCGCGAGGCCCTGCGCCACGACCGCGCGCGCGTGCAGATCGGCAAGATCTCCCGCTTCGGCCTGCTGGAGCTCTCCCGCCAACGGCTGCAGCCCAGCCTGGGCGAGACCAGCTACATCACCTGCCCGCGCTGCGGCGGCACGGGCCACATCCGCAGCACCGAGTCTTTTGCGCTACACCTGCTGCGCATGCTGCAGGAGGAGGCGATCAAGGAGAACACGGCCGCCGTCCACGTCCAGGCCCCGGTGGACGTCTGCACCTATCTGCTCAACGAGAAGCGCACCGACATCCTCAACATCGAGGCGCGGCACAAGGTGGAGATCGTCCTGATCCCCAACATTCACTACGAGACGCCGCGCTACAGCCTGGTTCGGATGCGCCACGACCAACTCAACCAGGCCGTCCCCCTGCTGCCCAGCTACCAGATGGTGGAAAAACCAGCGGAGCCGGAGGTGGAGGCCAAAGCCGGCGCAGCGGCCAAGCCCGAGCGTGCGCAACCGGTGGTGCAGGGCATCACCCCGGCCCAGCCGGCCCCGGCACCGGCGCCGAAACCCGAGGCGCCCCCTGTCGCCGAAAAGGGCTGGCTGTTCGGGCGCATCGTCAGCTGGCTGCGCGGGCTGCACGCTCACGAGGCGCCGGCCACGGAGACCGCCAAGCCGGCGGAGCCGGTCCGCGAGATGCGTGAAGGCCGGCGCAATCGGGAAGAACGCGAGGGCCGGCGTCCCCGTGGCGAGCGCCCAGCTCGTCCGGAGCGGACCGAGCCCCGTGCGCCCCGTCCCGAGCGGGCGGAACGGGCCGAGACTCGTGTGGCCGAGTCGCGCGCGCCGCGTCCCGAACGCCCAGAGCGGACGGAGCGTCAGGAGCGGCGGCGCGAGCGTCCGCCTGTGCCTCCCGTCCTGAGCGAGGCAGCGGAGACCGTACCTGCCATCGAGGCGGGTGAGGCCGCTGTCCCACCGGCTGCCGAGGAACGTGAGGGCCGCGGGCGTCGCAGGCGGCGCGGCCGCCGCGAGGCGCGGCCGGAGCTGGCAGCACCGGCAGTCGAGACTGCCAGCGTGGAGGCTGCCCCAGAGGCTGCCCCAGAGGCTGCCCCAGAGGCTGCCCCAGAGGCTGCACCGGAGGCCGTCACGACCGCCGTAGCGGCCGAGGCGCCGTCTGCCGAGGTCACCACCGAATCTCCAGTGGCGGCTGAATCAGCCACGGTTGCATCAGAGGTTCCGCCCTCTGAGCCAGTCGCAACCGGGGCCGCACCGGCGACGGACCAGGTGGAGGCGCCCGCCTTGCATGCGCAGCCAGTGCCTGTGACCCTGCCCGACCTCAGTGCCGCCGGCCTGGAACTGGTCGAGACCCATGTCAAACCCGAGGCAGAGAGCCCCGAGCCCGATACGATGCCCAGCGAGCCGGCAGAGCGTAGCCGCCGTCGCCGGCGACCGCGCCCGGCGCCGGTGGTGAACGTCGAGGAGCCCCTGGTCATGGTGGAGACCAAGGCCGTCCCGGTGGAGGGCGAGCCCGCAGCGCCAGAATCGACCCCAGCATCGGCAGCGCCGACGCCCCAGGGCGAACAGTCCGAGCCCCTGGCGGTCGTGGAGACCCAGACGCCACCGCAAAACGAAAAGCTGACCACCTGAAGCGGGACCCGCGGCACCGCCGCGGATTGCTTGAAACCCATGCGGGCGCACGGGCCGTCAGGCCCGAGCGCCCTTTTTCTTTTTGCAGCCGGAGAGCGGGCCGTCTGGGTCTGGAATAAGGCCTCGCGCCATGAGCAAACCGCCGCTGGATAGCTGTCAGGTCCCGCCTGATTGTAAACAGGTCTTTTGAACAGTTCGGGACGTTTAGTGTACCAGTTTTTGAGGGCCTCTTGAGGTGTGATATGGCCGAGTGCCTTCTGCGGTATGGACTGGTTGTAAAGGGCAGCGTAGCGCTGTAGGGTCTGCTCCAGATGTTCACCGGATTGAAACCGGGTGTTCGCCAGCACCTCGCTGATACGCCCGTTGAAGCGCTCGACCATGCCGCGGGTACTGCGGGTG
>JAKADY010000021.1 GCA_021826065.1 Pseudomonadota bacterium | reverse complement strand
ACCGGCCCATCCCACTGGAAGCCCAGCCAGCGCACATCCTCCATGATGGCGTTGGCGTATTCCATCGACTCCTTCTCGGGGTTGGTGTCGTCGAAGCGCAGGTTGCAACGCCCGCCGTAGTCCTCGGCCAGCCCGAAGTTGAGGCAGATCGATTTGGCGTGGCCGATGTGCAGATAGCCGTTGGGTTCCGGTGGGAAACGCGTCACCACCGTCTTGTGCTTGCCGATGGCCAGGTCGTTTTCGATGATGGTGCGGATGAAGTGCTGGACCGGGGCGTGATCGCTCATGATCAGGGCGCGCGGCAAGGGCTGTGGGGGAGTGGGCTGTGGTGTAGAATGGGCGCGGTCAGCAACCATGCCCGTCGTCGGCAGAGTATAGCACCAATGTACCTCACCCGATGGACCCTACGTCTGCTCCTGCTGCTCGGCCTCGCGCTGCCCGCGGCGGCCGATGGGCTGCAGGACGCGAGCCAGTTGTTCCGCCAGGGCAAGCATGCCAGCGCGCTCGCCAAGGTCGACGCCTATCTGGCCAACAATCCCAAGGACGCCCAGGGCCGCTTCCTCAAGGGCCTGATCCTCACCGAGCTCAACCGCCACGCGGAGGCGATCAAGGTCTTCTCCGACCTCACCACCGACTACCCGCAGCTGCCCGAGCCCTACAACAACCTCGCCGTGCTCTACGCCGCCCAGGGGCAGTACGAGCGCGCCAAGCAGAGCCTGGAACAGGCCATCCGCACGCACCCCAGTTACGCCACGGCGCACGAAAACCTCGGCGACGTCTACGCCAAGATGGCCTCGCTCGCCTACGACCGGGCCCTGCAGCTCGACGAGTCGAACGTCTCGGCCCAGACCAAACTCGCGCTGATCCGCGAACTGTTCAGCCCCACACGGACGGCCGACGCAGGACGGGCCGAGGCGCGGACGGTGACCGGCAAGACACCGGCGAAAACGGCAGTGGCGCGTCCTGCCCAGAAGGCGTCGGCCGCACGCGAGCGTGAGGAGGAGCCCCCTCCGTCGGCCGGCGAGGCGGTCGCGGAGGCGCAGACGGCCCCGGTACAGACAACGGTGGCCGCAGCCGGGGGCGCGCCGGCGCAGGCCGGCACCGCCAGCGCGACGCGCGAGGCCATCGAGGCCACCGTCCGCGCCTGGGCCCAGGCCTGGAGCCGGCAGGACGTGCCGGCCTACCTCGCCTTCTACGGGCGCGGCTTCACACCGCCGCGCGGCCAGGACCGCGCCGCCTGGGAGGCGGAGCGCACCCGTCGCCTGCAGGGCCCCAGCCGCATCCTGGTCGAGGTGAGCGATCTGCGCGTCGAGGTCCGCGGCGACAAGGCCCAGGCCCGCTTCCGCCAGCGCTACGAGTCGGACCACCTGAAGGGGACCTACAGCAAGGTCCTGGACCTGGCCCTCGAGGAGGGAGCCTGGAAGATCGTCCGGGAGCGATGAACGGATGCAGGTCGGACTCTGGTGTCGACTGCTGATCCTGCTGCTGGCGCTCATCGCGCCGGCGAGCGCGGACGATGGGGCGATGCGGCTCGGCGCCGCCGACGGGCAGGGGCGGCTGCTCTCCCCCGATGCCCTGCTCGCCAAGACCCTGCAGGAGATCCGCGCCAGCCGGCTCGATGCGGCCCTGGCCAACATTAACCAGCTGATCTCCCTGCGGCCGGACTTCCGCCTGGCCCATCTGATCCGCGGCGACCTGCTGCTCGCCCGCGCCCGGCCGCTGAGCACGCTGGGCGAGGGCGCACGCGCGCCGGCCGGGGCACTGTCGGACTTGCGCGAAGAGGCACGCGTGCGCCTGCTGCGCTATCTCGATCAGCCCGAGGAGGGCCATCTGCCCAAACAGGTGCTGCAGCTCGCACCCCAGCACCGCTATGCGCTGTTGGCCGACGCCGGGCGTGCGCGGCTTTACGTGTTCGAGAACGTCGGCGGGCTGCCCCGGCTGGTGCACGATTACTACATGACCATCGGCCGCAACGGCACCAACAAGCAGGTCGAGGGTGACAAGCGGACACCGGTGGGGGTCTATACCGTGTCCGAGTTTCTGCCGCGCCAGCGCCTGACAGATTTCTATGGCAGTGGCGCCTACCCGCTCGACTACCCCAACGAGTGGGATCGCCTGCATGGCCGCACGGGGCATGGCATCTGGATCCACGGCACCCCCTCCAACACCTATAGCCGCCCGCCGCGCGCCAGCGACGGCTGTGTGGTGCTGGCCAACCCGGACCTCTCCGACCTGGGGCAGTACATCCAGGTGGGCAACACGCCGATCTTCATCGCCGACCGGACCGACTGGGTCGATCCTGTCACCTGGGAGCTCCACCGCCAGGAGATCATCGCCCTGCTCGACATCTGGCGCAGCGACTGGGAGGCGCGCGACGCCGCGCGCTTCCTGCGCCATTACACACCCGAGATGCTGCGCGGCGGCTGGGGTGAGACCAAGCGGCGCAACATCGAGAACAAGGACTGGATCCGCGTGAGCCTCTCGGACGTGAGCATCTTCCTCTATCCCGATGCGAAGCTGGCGGTCACCACCTTCGTGCAGCGCTACGCGAGCGACAGCTTCAGCAATGTCACCACCAAGCGCATCTATTGGCGGCTGGATGACGCCCAGTGGCGCATCGCCCTGGAACAGAGCCTGCCCAACACCACCACCCAGCTTGCGGCGCGAGGCCGCTGATCCACTCTCACGGAGCACTCATGGTCATCCTGCACACCAACTTCGGCCCCATCACCCTCGAACTCGACGCCGAGCGCGCGCCCGACACCGTCGCCAATTTCCTGCAGTACGCGCGTGAGGGCCACTACGATGGCACGCTCTTCCACCGCGTGATCGACGGTTTCATGATCCAGGGCGGCGGCTACACGCCAGACATGCAGCCCAAGCCCACCCGCGCGCCGATCCAGAACGAGGCCGACAACGGGCTGAAGAACACCGCCTACACCATCGCCATGGCGCGCACGCCCAACCCCCACTCCGCCACCAGCCAGTTTTTCATCAACGTTGTCGACAACCCCTTCCTCGACTACACCGAGCCCACCGCCCAAGGCTACGGCTATTGCGTGTTCGGCCGCGTGACCGCAGGCCAGGACACGGTCGACCGCATCAAGAAGGTCAGGACCGGCATGCGCGCGGGGCATCAGGACGTGCCGCTGGAAGACGTGATCATCGAACGGGTCGAGATCCTCTGAAGCGGCGTTCGTGAACGCGGTAGCGATCGAGGCGCTGGCACCGGTCAGCCTGTTCATCTCCGACCTGCACCTCACCGCCGAGCGGCCGGCGACGAACGACCGCTTCTTCCGCTTTCTGAGCTCCGCAGCGGCGGGGGTTGCCGAGCTCTATATCCTGGGCGACTTCTTCGAGGCCTGGGTGGGGGACGACGCCCTGGCCGATCCCCTGCACGCGGAGGTGGCCGCCGCCCTGCGCGCCCTCTCGGCCCGCGGCGTGCGGGTGCACCTCATGCACGGCAACCGCGACTTCCTGCTGGCGGAGGCCTTTTGCCGTGCCAGCGGCGCCGAGCTGCTACCCGAACCCTTCATCGCCGACCTCTATGGCCAGCCCACCCTGCTCATGCATGGCGACGCCTTGTGCACCGACGACGTCGACTACCAGCACTTCCGCCGCATGGTGCGCGACCCGGCCTGGCAGGTCGCCTTCCTGCGCCGGCCGCTCGCCGAGCGCGAGGCCCTGGCGCGCGAGCTGCGCAACCGCAGCGAACAGATCAAGGGCGACAAGCGGCCGGAGATCATGGACGTCAACGCCGAGGCGGTCGCGGCGGCCTTCCGCCGGCATGGCGTGCAGCGCATGATCCATGGCCACACCCACCGGCCCGCGCGACACGGCTTGGTCGTCGACGGGGTGGCCTGTGAGCGCTGGGTCCTGCCCGACTGGTACGAGACGGGGGGCTATCTCGCCTGCGACGCAACGGGCTGCCGCCTGGTCATGCTCGATTGAGTGGACTTTGCCTGTATCGAACGATCGTTCTATACTGGTGGCAGGTTGATGTCTGTCTCCGCCTGCCATGTCACAGGATGCCACCTATCTCGCCCAGCTGCAGGATTACTACGCCCGCCACCGCGTCTTTCCGCCCTATTCCGGCATCGGCGATCTGCTGGGGCTGAAGTCGAAGTCCTCCGTCGCCGCCCTGGTCGCGCGGCTGCGGCTGGAGGGGTTTCTGGAGGCCATGCCCGACCGGCGCTTGAAGCCGGGGCCGCGCTTCTTCGAACGCGTGCTGGCCGAGTCGGTGCGTGCCGGCTTTCCACAGGCCGCGGACGACAGCGCCCGCGACAGCCTGACCATCGACGACTACCTCATCGAGCACCCCTCGCGCACCGTGCTGGTGCGGGTCAAGGGCGACTCCATGGTGGATGCCGGCATCCATCCCGGCGACATCGCCGTGGTGGAGCGCACGCACAGCGCCCGTCCGGGTGACCTGGTGGTGGCCATCGTCGACGACGAGTTCACCCTGAAGCGCCTGGCGCGCGACCGTGAGGGCTTCCTCCTGCTGCCGGCCAACCCTGCCTATCCGCCCATCCGGCCGAAGGGCAGCCTGGAGCTCTTCGGCGTGGTGGTCGGCATCATCCGCAAGTACGGCGGCAACGGCACCAGCAAGTGAAAAGGAGGGGCGCTCAGCCCCATGAAAAAGGGGGCCCGCAGGCCCCCATGCAAAACGGGTTGAGACGGCTCAGGTGAGCATCTCGGCCCAGATGTTCTCGGCCCAGGCCCAGGTGAAGACGAAGTTGATCTCGTCGCCCTGACTGCTGGCACCGCCACCCGGCTGGGTGTCCCACTGCTTCTTCTCGGGGTTGTAGCGAAAGACGGTCGCCACATGGCCGGAGGTGCTGTCGGACACCGCGCTGTAGCAGGTGTTGGCCACCACCGGCGTGGGGGTCGGCTGCCGGCCGTTCAGCAGTTCGACGATGGCGCTGGCGCAGACCTTGGCGTGGTTGGTCGCCATGTGACCCGACTTGGGAAGGTTGGACAACACGGAGTCGCCGATGATGTGCACGTTCTTGGCGGCGGTGGACTCGAAGGTGACGAAGTCGACCACGCACCAGACCTTGTTGCTGTCGTTACGCGCACCCGCCAAGGCCGTGACCTCGCCCGCCCGCTGGGCCGGCACCACGTTGAGCACATCGCCTTTGACGTCGTCGAACTCGGTATGCACGGTCATGGTCTTGTGATCGACCCGCTTGGGACCGTTGTTGGGCCGGTAGTCGATCATGCCGTCGTAGTAGGTCTTCCACGCCCACTTGAACAAGGCCGGCTTCGACGCCACGTCTTGGTTGCCATCGAGCAGGATGATCTTGGACTTGGGCTTGTGCTTCTTGAAGTAGCTCGCCACCAGGCAGGCGCGCTCGTAGGGGCCGGGGGGGCAGCGGTAGGGTACGGTCGGCACGGACATGACGAATACGCCGCCGTCGGGCATGGCCTCAAGCTGTTTGCGCAGCAGCGCGGTCTCCGGGCCGGCCTTCCAGGCGTGCACCACCTTCTGCGCGGCGGCGGCCTCCTTGTAGCCCTCGACGGTGTCGGTGCGGATCTCCACCCCCGGCGCCAGCACCAGGCGGTCGTAGGCGAGGGTCTGGCCACCCGCGGTGCGCACCGTGCGCTTGTCGACATCGATGCCGACCACCGTGTCCTTGACCCAGTTGATGCTGTACTTCTTCATCAGGGTGTCATAGCTGTGGGTGATGTCGGCCATGGTCTTCATTCCACCCAGCACCCAGTTGGAGATCGGGCAGGAGATGAACTTGTCGTTCGGTTCGATGATGGTGACCTTGATCTTCGGGTCCCACATGCGGATGTATTTGGCGCAGGTGGTGCCGCCGAAGCCGGCACCGACCACCACCACATGCGGCGCACCGCTGCCGCCGATGCTGGCGCAACCGGGCAGGGCGCTCGCGGCGGTGATCGCGGCGCTGGCGGTCAGGAAGTCACGACGATTGAATTTCATAAGGGTTCTCCTCGATCCAGATACGGTGTGCAGGGCTTATTTCAGGGCGGCGAAATACTCACCCATCTTCTCGATCTCCTGATCCGTGTAGCCGGGGGTGTGCCGGTGCATGACCGAGGCCGGGCGCTGGCCAGTCTTGAAGGCCTTCATCTGCGTGACGAAATAGGTCTTGTCCATGCCGGCGAGCGAGGGCATGGCGGATTTACTCTTGCCGCCCGGGCCGTGGCAGGACAGGCAGGTGCTGGCGAGGACGCGGGTGTGGGGGTCGGACGCCAGTGCGCTGAGGGAGCTTGCGATCAGGCCCGCGCCAAGCAGGCCCGCAACCAGGGTCTTGTTCATGCACTCCTCCATAAAGGATGAAAAGCGGCGGCAGTCAGCCAACCGGGACTTACGCTGCGCGCTTCTTGCGGCGTGCGGCGTATGGCGCGAATGTGCATGAGACAAAGCCACCAGTCAACAAGCAAACGCTAATATTCATGCGGTTTTCGGCTAGGTTTTGGCGCCCAGGGCGCGTGCGCGCTGCAGACGCTGCTCGCACTCGGCCGTCTCGGCCGAGGCATCCCAGCCCTCGGGCAGCCAGCCGGCCAGATGGGTCAGGGTGAGATCGGCCAGGGCCTGGATCCACAGCGGCCGCTCATTGAGGGCGGGGATGTAGTGGTATTCGCCACCACCGGCGTTCAGGAACTCGGCCTTGCCCTCCATGGCGATCTCCTCCAGCGTCTCTAGGCAATCGGCCACGAAGCCGGGACAGATCACGTCGACGCGCCGGGTCTTGGTGCGGCCGAGTTCCTTGAGCGTCTCGGCAGTGTAGGGCTTGAGCCACTCCGCGCGGCCAAAGCGGGACTGGAAGCAGACCCGGTACTGCGCCGGGGTGAGGCCCAGGGCTTCGGCCAGCAACCGCCCGGTCTTTTGACACTCGCAATGGTAGGGGTCGCCCAGGTCCAGCGTGCGGCGTGGCACACCGTGAAAGCTCATGACCAGGACATCGGGACGGCCATGTTCGGCCCAGTAGCTCTGCACGCTCTGGCGCAGCGCGGCGATGTAGCCGGGGTGGTCGTGGAAGTGACGCACAGTGCGCAACTCGGGCATGTTGCGGGTCTTGAGCAGGACGCGGAAGACCGCGTCGAGGGCGCTGCCGGCGCTGCTGGCGGCGTACTGGGGGTAGAGCGGCAGGGCGAGGACCCGGGTGCAGCCCTGTTCGCGCAACCTGGTCATGCCCTGGGCCACCGAGGGTCCGCCGTAGCGCATGGCGTATTCCACCACCAGCGGGACCGGGGTGCGCTGGCGCAGGGCCTCGCGCAGGAGTTCGGTCTGGCGGAGGGTGTGAACGAGGAGGGGGGAGCCCTCGGGTGTCCAGATGCTGGCGTATTTCTCGGCCGATTTTTTCGGTCGGACGGTGAGGATGATGCCGTTGAGGATCAGCCACCAGATCGGCCTGGGGATCTCGACCACCCGCCGATCGGAGAGGAACTCGCGCAAGTAAGGGCGCAGGGCGCGCGCGGTTGGGGCGGCAGGGGTGCCCAGGTTGATGAGCAGCACGCCGATGCGTTGCGGCTGGTCGTGGCGGTAGGCGGGTTCGGGCTGAAAGCTGGGCATGTGTCAGGACCGGTGAAGGGGAGGAGGGGATTTTAACGTCCCCGGCCCGCGCGCCATGCCGGCCTGCAGGGGGTTGCCCGTCGGTGATGGGTCAGTGATAGGACAGCGCGCTGGAGAGCAGGCGCGCCGTGATGTCGACGATGGGAATGACGCGCTCGTAGGCCATGCGTGTGGGGCCGATGACCCCCAGGGTGCCGACCACCTCGCCGTTGACCTCGTAGGGGGCGGTGATGACGCTGCATTCGTCGAGGGGCGCCACACCGGATTCGGCGCCGATGAACAGCTGCACACCAGAGGCCCGGTGGCCGATCTCCAGCAGCTGCAGAAGCTCGGTGCGCTGCTCGAACAGGCCGAAGAGCTCGCGTAGCCGCCCCATGTCGGCGACGAGGTCCGGCGTGTTGAGCAGGTTGGCCTCGCCCGCCACCACGCAGTCCGTACTGGCGCTGCCGAAGGCCTCGGTGCCGGTCTGCAGCACGGCCTCCATGAGCCGGCTGATGTCCGCCTGCAACTCGCGCAGCTCCTGCTGCAGGCGCGGGCGGACCTGTTCGAAGCTGAGCCCACTGAAGTGGTGGTTGAAGAAGTTCGCGGTACGGGTGAGCTGGCTCGGGGTGTAGGGCTGCTGCGTCAGGATCACCCGATTCTGCACCTCACCGTCCATGGTCACCATGATCAGCAGGATGCGCTTGTCGGACAGGCTCAGGAATTCGATCTGGCGCAGCTGCTGGTTGCGCCGCTTGGGGGTGAGCACCACGCCTGCGTAGCGGGTGAGCTCGGCCAGCAGGTGCGAGGCGGTGTTGACCAGCCGCTGCGGATCGTCCGGGGTGAGGCTGTGCTGCAGCTGGTCGAGCTCGGCCCCCGCCAGGGGCTTTACGGTCAGCAGCGAATCGACGAAGAAGCGGTAGCCGCGCGCGGTGGGCACCCGTCCGGCGGAGGTGTGCGGGCTGGCGATGTAGCCACCTTCCTCCAGATCGGCCATGATGTTACGGATAGAGGCCGGCGAGAGGTTGAGCCCGGTCTGCCGCGAGAGCGTGCGCGAGCCGACCGGCTGACCGTCTTCGATGTAACGCTCGACCAGGGTCTTCAGCAGGATGCGTGCGCGCTCGTTGAGCATGGCTGGGGCAAGGATGCCAGGGTCACTGAGGGTCGTCGGGCACCCTATAATTTCATGTCATGAAGGCGAAATTCAAGACGATCGGCATCGTCGGGAAGTACTACGGTGCGAGCAGTGGCAGCGCAGTCAGGCGTCTGGCGGACTATCTCATCGGGCGTGGGCATGAGGTGCTGATCGCCGCCCACACCGCCGAGGTCTGCCAGATCACCGGCCTCAAGACTGCCACCCTGAGCGAGATCGGCCGCTGCGCCGACCTGGCCATCGTCCTGGGCGGCGACGGCACACTGCTCAACGTGGCGCGCAATCTGGTGGACTACCAGGTGCCGCTGATCGGGGTCAACCAGGGGCGCCTGGGCTTCCTGGCCGACGTCTCGGTGGACACCATGATCCCGACCCTGGAGGAGATGCTCGCCGGGGACTATGTCGCCGAGGACCGTATCCTGCTCACCGCCAGCGTCGAGCGCAACGACGACGTGCTCTATGCCACCTATGCCTTCAACGACGTGGTGGTGAGCAAGAGCACGCTGGGGCGTTTGATCGAGTTCGAGGTCTACATCGACAACCAGTTCGTCTACAGCCAGCGCGCCGACGGCCTGGTGGTGGCCTCGCCCACCGGCTCGACCGCCTATGCCCTGTCCGCCGGCGGGCCGATCCTGCACCCGACGCTGGAGGCCTTCGTCCTGATCCCCATCTGCCCGCACACCCTTTCGGCGCGGCCCATCGCCATCAACAGCCGTTCCGAGATCGAGGTCAATCTGATCCATGCCGACGATGCTCGGGTGCACTTCGACGGACAGCAGCACGCCGATCTGCAGGTCGGCGACCGGGTCGTGATCCAGCGCGCCAAGAACACCGTGCGCCTGTTGCACCCGGAGGACCACAACTACTACGACACCCTGCGGCAGAAGCTGCACTGGGGTGAGAAGCTGTCCTAGGCGGCCGCCCCACCGCACCGACATGCTGCTGAGCCTGACCCTGGTTGATTACATCCTGGTCGATCGGCTGGAGCTCGCGCTCGAGCCGGGCTTCACCGTGTTGACGGGCGAGACCGGCGCGGGCAAGTCTATCCTGCTCGACGCCTTGGGGCTCCTCCTCGGCGACCGGGCCGACGCCAGCGTCATCCGCGCCGGCGCCCAGCGGGCGGAGGTGAGCGCCGAGTTCTCGCTCGCCACCAGCCCCGAGGTGAGCGAGTGGCTGGCGCACAACGACCTCGACGGCGGGGCGGAGACGCTGCTGTTGCGTCGCGTCGTCGAGGCCGGCGGCCGCTCGCGCGCCTACATCAACGGCAGCCCGGCCACCCTGCAGCAGTTGCGCGAGGTGGGGCAGCGGCTCGTGGACATCTACGGTCAGCATGCCCATTACTCCCTGCTGCGTCCGGAGGTGCAACGGAACATGCTCGACGCCTATGGCGGCTGCAGCGAGCTGGCGGCGCGGACGGCGGCGGCCTGGCGCGCCTGGCGCGAGGCCCAGCGGCGGCGCCAGGAGGCCGAGCAGCGCGCCACGGCGGCGGCGGGCGAACGGGAGGCCCTTGGCTGGCTGATCGAGACGCTCACCCAGCTCGACTTCCAGACCGAGCAGTGGCAGACGCTGCAGGAGGAACACAAGCGGCTGGCGCATGCGGCCGAGCTCCTGAGCGGCGCCCAATCGGTCATCGCCCTGCTGGATGAGGAGGGCGATGGGGTGCTGGCGCGGCTCAAGACGGCCAGGAGCCGCGTGCACGAGCTGAGCGGTTACGACCCGCGGCTCGCCGGCAGTGCCCAGATGCTGGAGGAAGGCCTCATCCAGGTGCAGGAGGCGGTGCGCGAGCTCAACCGCTACGCCGAGCGTGTCGAACTGGACCCTGATGCCCTGGCGGCGGTGGAGGCACGCATCGCCCAGGTGATGGGGGTGGCCCGCCGGCTGCGCTGCACGCCCGAAGCGCTGCCGCAGCAACTGGAGGAGGCCCGGCAGCGGCTCGCCGCACTCACGGCCGAGGCCGATCCGGAGGTCCTCGCTAGGGCCGAGGCCGAGGCCGCGGCCGCCTATCAGGGCGCGGCCGCGGCCCTGACGGCCTGTCGACAGGCCGCGGTCGGGCCGCTGTCCGATGCGGTGACCGCGGCGATGCAACGCCTGGCCATGGCGGGCGGCCGCCTGGAGGTGGCGCTCAACCCCTGTGGACCGGAGTCCGGTGGTCTGGAGACGGTGGAATTCCGAGTGGCGCCGCACCCGGCACAGGAATTGCGCCCCCTGGCGAAGACGGCCTCGGGGGGCGAGCTCTCGCGTATCGGTTTGGCCCTGCAGACCGTGCTTGCCGGCCGCTCTGGGGCACCCACGCTGATCTTCGACGAGGTGGATGCCGGCATCGGCGGTGGGGTGGCGGAGATTGTGGGGCGGCTCCTCGCCGAGGTCGCGCGCGACCGGCAGGTGCTGTGTGTGACCCATCTGCCACAGGTCGCGGCGCGGGCCGATCACCACTGGCGGGTGAGCAAGACGGCCGAGGGCGGGGCGGCCCGCAGCCGGATCGAGGTCCTCAGCCCCGCGGCGCGGGTGGACGAGGTTGCACGCATGCTGGGCGGTGTGCAGCTGACCGAGCTTACGCGCCGGCATGCACGGGAGATGCTGCAACAGACGGAATGAGCCCTGCCCGCTTCAACCGGGCTTGCGGTAGGGGCAATCCGGCTTGGTGCAGTCGACGTAAAGATACAGGCAGTGCTCGTGTAGCCGGAAGCCGCGCGCCTCGGCGATCTGCCGTTGGCGCTGCTCGATCTCGGCGTCAAAGAACTCCTCCACGCGCCCGCACTGCAGGCACAGCAGGTGGTCGTGGTGGCCGCCCTTGTTGAGTTCGTAGACGGCCTTGTCGTTGTCGAAGTGGTGGCGGATGAGCAGCCCCGCCTGTTCGAACTGGGTCAGCACGCGGTAGACCGTGGCGAGCCCGATGTCCTCCTGTTCCTGCAGCAGCAGGCGATAGACGTCGTCCGCCGTGAGATGGCGCTTCTCTGCCTGCTCGAACAGGCTGAGGATACGCAGCCGCGGGCCCGTCGCCTTGAGCCCCATGCTTTTCAGTTGTTCGCCGCCGGCCATGGTGTGACGATGAGAGTGTGCACACGCTATCATAGCGCGGATGTGGGCGGCCACGCCCGGATTGGTGAACCATGAAAAAGATCACGCTAGCGGTTGCGCTGCTCCTCGCCGGATGCAGCTGGAACGACCCGATCGACCGCCTCCGCCCCTACAAGATCGACATCCACCAGGGCAACGAGGTGACCCAGGCCATGCTCGACCAGCTCAAGCCTGACATGACCCCCGCCCAGGTGCGTTTCGTCCTCGGCACCCCACTGATCGTCGACCCCTTCCATGCCGATCGCTGGGACTATGTCCTGCGGGTCGAGCGGGCCGGCCGGGTGGTGGACAAACGCCGGGTGACGGTGATTTTCCGCGACGGCCGTCTGCAGGGCATCGAGACGGGCGCACAGGCCACAGCACAAGGGGGACAACCATGAGTCAGAACGTCGTCGTCGCCGGTGCCTCCGGCCGGATGGGTCGGGCCCTGCTCGAGGCCCTGGCCAGTGCCACGGACCTGCGCCTCAGCGCCGCCCTGGACCGTCCGGGCAGCCCGGCCGTGGGCCGCGATGCGGGCGAGCTTGCCGGGGCGGCGCTCGGTGTCACCGTGACCGACGACGTGCCGGCGGCGCTACGGGGTGCGCACGTGCTCATCGATTTCACCCGGCCGGAGGCCACCCTGCAGCATCTCGCCGCCTGTCGAGCCGCACGGGTCGGCATGGTGATTGGCACCACCGGCTTCGATACGGCGGGCCGAGAGGCCATCGCCGCGGCCGCCGCCGACATCCCCATCGTCTTCGCGCCCAACATGAGCGTCGGCGTGAACCTCGTCTTCAAGCTGCTCGACACCGTCGCGCGCGTGCTCGCCGAGGGCTATGACATCGAGATCATCGAGGCGCATCACCGGCACAAGGTCGATGCCCCCTCGGGCACGGCGCTCGCCATGGGCGAGGTGATCGCCCGTGCCCTGGGGCGCGATCTCAAGACCTGCGCGGTCTATGGGCGCGAAGGGGTCACCGGCGAGCGTCAGGCCCAGACGATCGGCTTCGCCACGGTGCGCGGCGGCGACATCGTCGGCGAACACACCGCGCTGTTCGCCGGCATCGGCGAGCGAGTGGAGATCAGCCACAAGGCGAGCAGCCGCCTGACCTTCGCCCTGGGCGCCCTAAGGGCGGCGCGCTTTCTTGCCGATAAGACGAATGGACTATACGACATGCAGGACGTCCTAGGGCTGCATTGAACGGCGATAGCGCCTGACAGCCACGGATAGGCCTGGAGAGATCCGTGTGCTGGATCAAGATTACAGAGAGACCTTCGACTCGGCGCGCTGTGCACGCCTGAGGCCGAACCAACGGCACCACGGGGCGCACACCCAACTGCGGTGTGCGCGCCCCACCCGCCGTTTTACCCCTAGGCCACGCAGAATGCTGGCCAAGCCTGATGCGTCTGGGCCGCGTCCTTGGCATCATGCTGGCGGTGTGGCTGTTGTCGTCCTTGCCGGCGAGGGCCGTCGAGGTCATCGCCCACCCCTCGGTTGCCATTCCGCGTCTGAACCTGACCTACGCCAAGGGCCTGTTCAGCATGCGCCAGACCCGCTGGCCCGATGGCACGCGCGCCTGGGTGTTCGTGCTACCCGATAATCACCCGGTACACGGCGCCTTCAGCAAGGAGGTCCTCAATCTCTATCCTTACCAACTGCGTCAGACCTGGGACAGACAGGTCTATTCGGGTACGGGCCAGGCCCCCATCGAGGTGGCCAGCGAAGAAGAAATGCTCCGGCGTGTGGCCAATACGCCGGGCGCCATCGGCTATGTCGGGAGGGTAAACCCCCATGATCCGGTACGCATCATCACGGTCGACTAGGCGGCTGTGCCTGTTCGGCAGCCTGCTGCTAGGGTGGTCAGGGCAGGTCCTGGCATTCGAACTGAATGAGGCATTGCAGGTGCATGGCTTCCTGAGCCAGGCCGCGGCCCTGACCAATCGCAACAATGTCGGTGGGAACAGCAGCGATGGCTGGGCCTTCGAGCTGCGTGAGCTGGGGGCCAACGTGTCCTGGCGGCCAGACCCGGACTGGCTGCTCTCCGCCCAAGGGCTCATGCGTTGGGCAGGCCGCACGGACGATGGCGATCTGCGGCTCGACTATGGCTTCGTCGATCGCACCCTGCTTACCGGCGACAACCGGCTGGGCATCCAGCTCGGCAAGATCAAAAACTCTTACGGTCTATACAACACCACACGCGACGTGGCGCATACCCGCCCGGGCATCCTGATGCCGCAGTCGATCTACTGGGACCGGATACGCGATTTCATGCTGGCGGCACCGGGCGTCTCCCTATATGGAGAGCACAACGGGCCGCTCGGCACCCTGAATTGGCAGGCAAGTGTGCTGAAGCCCGAGGTGAGCGCCACAGAGGTGGAGTACGTCAATTTCCTGATGGACATGCCCGGACGCCTGAAAGGCCGGACCTCCTGGCTCGGGCAGGCAATGTTGGAGCTCGATCACGAACGCTGGCGTCTGGGCGTCTCGCTGGGCGACATGGCCATGCGTTACGCACCCGCGGGCATCGATCCTTTGCAGCCTGGCACGACGCACTACCGTCCCATCGTGCTCTCCCTCGAGCACAACCGGGAGACCTGGACATTCGCCGCGGAGTACACCGAGATCGCGGTTAAATACCGGGATCACGGGCCCATGTTCATCCTCTCGGACAACACTACCCAAGCCTATTATGTGCAGGCAACCTGGCGTTTCGAGCCGCGCTGGCAGGCCTACGCCCGTTATGACGCCCTGTATGTCAGCAAGGGCGACCGGCGGGGCAAGCAATTCGAGGCTCTAACAGCCGCCGCGGGCATGCCACTACCGGGACACCTCCTCTACGCCGAGGACATCACCGTTGGGCTCCGCCATGATCCGACGCCGGGCTGGTCCCTGTCGCTGGAGGCCCATCGTGTCAGGGGTGCGGCCGGTCTTGCCCGTGTGGACCACCTGCCTGGCCTGCCGGAAAAGGGCTGGAATCTGCTGCTGCTACAAGCGGCCTATCGTTTCTGAGAGCAGCTCATGAGCCGCCATGCCAAGCCCTGCATCTTGAGCCTGCGCTGGCAGGTCATCTTGGTCTCTACGCTGGTGATGATGCTGATGGCTGGTGCCTTCGCCTGGCAGCAGCACGATCGCCTGATCCGCGGTTACGCGCAACAAGAGGCCATCACCCGGGCGCGGCAGGCGGAGGTGCTCGCCACACTCTTCGCCGACGATTTCGTACGCATGCAGACGTTGGCGGGGATGCTCGTGAGCGTTGGCGACATCCGGCGGAGCCTGGTGCGCGGCGAAGGCCCCAACCTGCAGGGGGCATTCGAGGCCCTGTGGTCGGAGTTGCACCTGGGGACCAGCCTGGAGACCATCCATTTCATTGACGCACGGGGCGAACGCCTGGCCACATGGGGGCAAGGGGCGGACGAGGCCATCGTGCGCGATCTCGCCCAACGTAGCGGCCGCGAAGAGATGGCGATCGACCGGCTGGCCTGCCGGGATCAATGCCTGCACTACGCGGCGATTCCCGTGGTCGAGCGCGGCCGTTTCGCCGGCGCTGTCGTCTTGAGCGCAGGCCTGCAAGATACCATCCTCGCCTTCCGGCGGCTGGCAAATGCCGAGCTCGCCGTCCTGACGCCCCAAGCCGCAACGGCACGCCCCGATCTGGCCGCCTTCCAGGCCCGACTAGTCACGGTCAGCGGCCCCCCCGCCCTGCGCGACATCCTGCTCGGCCTGAAACCCGGGCAGCGCAGCGAGTCCGGGTTTCTCGCCCAGCATGCGGGCAAGACCCACCGTATCGTCGAGCTACCTATGACCCTTCCTGCGGACTGGGACAGCCAGCCCCGCTTCCTCGTGATCGAGGACATCACCCGCCAGACGCTCGCCGTCCGCGCCAGTCTGCGTGACAACCTGACCTGGGGCTTGATCATCCTCGGCCTTGCCGTCGCCCTCCTGTATTTCGCGCTGCTGCCGCCCATGCGCCGTTTTCGGCGGATGGCCACGGCCCTGCCCCTATTGGGTGAGAAACGCTACGACGAGCTGCGCCGTGCGTTGCCACGGGTGTCGGGCCGCATCCAGGACGAGGTCGACGAGCTCGGCAGCCTCGCCAGGGGCTTGGCCGACACCCTGGAGTCACTTGACCAGCTCACCCACCGCCAGCTCGAACAACTCCGCAACCAAGCGGAAGAGCTCCAGCGTGAGCGGGATTTCGCCTCGAGTCTGCTGGACACCGCGCCGGCACTGATCGTGACCCATACGGCGGACGGTCACATACAACTGGCCAATGCCCACGCCATACAGGTCTGTGGGCACGACCCGTCGGAACTGTACAGACTCGGTTTCATCGAGGGTTTTTTCAGTCCCGAGCAGCGTGTGGCGCAGCGTGACTTGCTAGAGCGGCTGGAGCCCGGTGAGATCGTCCACAGCGAGGGGCACTTTCAGCGACCGGACGGCAGCGAACGCGAGGTCGTGTGGTTCCATTCGATCTACACCGGCGCCGGCGAGGCGGGGCAGACCCGCCGGCTCTCCGTGGGGCTCGATGTCACGGCGCACAAGCAGGCCGAGCGGCGCCTGTCCATGTTGATCGATCACGACGCGGTCACGGGGCTGTTAAGTCGCAGCGCCTTTCAGCGCGAGCTGGACGCCTTCTTGCAGTCGATGCACGGCCAGGGGGTCTTGTTCGTCTGTGACATCGACGAGTTCCGCGCGGTCAACGAGGTCAGCGGCCATGAGCGTGGTGACGACATGCTCGCCCTGTTCGCGCGCAAGGCGATGACGCATGAGCCGCTGCCGTCCCTGGCGGCGCGTCTGGGCGGCGACGAATTCGCCTTTTTCTACCCAGGCATGAGCGTGGCCGAGGCCATTGTCGTCGCCCGCCAGCTCAACCAATCCTTGGTCGGCATCGGCCCGGCGCTCGGGCTGCCAAAACACAGCTTCACCAGTTGCGTGGGCATCGCCCTCACTCAGGACGCCGGGCGGCATGCCGACCGCCTGATCGCCAATGCCGAGACGGCGCTCAGCCAGGCGCGGCACAAAGGGGAGGGCAACTGGCATCTGTACTCGCCCAACGACCCCTATCAGGTCGACAAAGGTCGCCGGGTCTACTGGAGTGACGAACTCGAACGGGCCCTGACGGAACACCGGCTGGTCTTGCATTATCAGCCGATCCTGAAGCTCGACGGTCGTATGGTGAGCCATTGGGAGGTGCTCATCCGCCTGCGCGGCAACGATGGCCAGCTCATCATGCCGGGGCAGTTCATGGGGGTGGCCGAGGCCACCGGGCTGATTCGCCGGCTCGACCGCTGGGTGATCGCCGAGGCGACGCGCGCGATGCGTCACACCCTGCATGTCCCCGGCCTGCGTCTGGCCCTCAACCTCTCGGGGCGCAGCCTGGACGACGAGGAGACCCTGGAGACCCTGCGCCAGTCCTTGGCGCAACACGGCATCCCTGGCGAGCGCCTGATCCTGGAGATCACCGAGACGGCGGCCCTGGCCGACATCAAATCGGCCGCCCGCCTGATGCAGCGCTACCGCGAGCTCGGTTGCTCCTTCAGCCTGGACGACTTCGGGGTGGGCTACACCTCATTCCAGTATCTCAAGGAACTGCCGGTCGACTCGGTCAAGATCGACGGTTCCTTCGTCGTCGGGCTCAAGCGCAACCGCGACGACCAGGTCTTCGTCAAGGCGTTGACCGAGGCCGTGCATGGCTTCGGCAAACAAGTGGTGGCCGAGTTCGTCGAGGATGGCGAGACTCTGGACATGCTGCAGGGCTATGGGGTCGACTACGCCCAAGGCTATTACATCGGCCGCCCCTCCTCGCGCCCAGGGCTGTTGTTGGCCGCCTGAGCGCGCGGTGCGGGGCGCCGGACCGCGCCCTCCGGGCCACCCTTGAAGCAGGCCCGAAACGCCCTATCTATGCCCCCAGTCATCCCAGGGGAGATATGCCATCATGACCGACACCGTCAAGGAAACGCTGGGCTTTCAGGCCGAGGTCAAGCAGCTGCTGCACCTCATGATCCACTCCTTGTACAGCCACAAGGAGATCTTCCTGCGCGAACTCGTCTCCAACGCCGCCGACGCCGCCGACAAGCTGCGCTTCGAGGCGATCGCCGACCCGGCCTTGTACGAGAACGATGCCGAATTGAAGATCTGGATCAGTGCCGACAAGGCCGCCCGTACCCTGACCATCCGCGACAACGGCATCGGCATGAGCCGGCAGGAGGTGATCGATCACATCGGCACCATCGCCAAGTCGGGCACGCGCGAATTCTTCTCGCGCCTGACCGGCGACCAGCAAAAGGACGCCCAGTTGATCGGTCAGTTCGGCGTGGGTTTCTACTCCAGCTTCATCGTCGCCGATCGCGTCAGCCTCACCACCCGCCGCGCGGGCCTCACCCGCGAGCACGGTGTGCGCTGGGAGTCCGATGGCCTGGGCGAATACACCCTGGAGACGGTCGAGCGCGAGCGCCGCGGCACCGAGATCACGCTGCACCTCAAGGCGGGTGAGGACGAGTTCCTCGAACCCTGGCGCCTCAAGGCCATCATCCGCCAGTACTCCGACCACATCCCCATCCCCATCGTCTTCGTCGACGAGAAGGGCGAGGAGGAGACCGTCAACCGTGCCAATGCCCTGTGGGCGCGGCCCAAGAACGAGATCAGCGATGGCGAGTACAAGGCCTTCTACAAGCACGTCGCGCACGACTTCGAAGACCCGCTCGCCTGGATCCACGCCCGTGTCGAGGGCCGCCAGGACTACACCGTGCTGCTCTACGTGCCGGCGCACGCCCCCTTCGACCTGTGGGACCGCGAGGCCAAGAGCGGCATCAAGCTCTATGTGAAGCGTGTCTTCATCATGGAGGATGCGCGCCGCCTGATGCCCGCCTACCTGCGCTTCATGCGTGGCGTAATCGATGCGGCCGACCTGCCGCTCAACGTCTCGCGCGAGATCCTGCAGCACACCCGCGACATGGAGGCGATCCGCGCCGGCTGTGTGAAGAAGGTGCTCGACCTGCTCGACGACCTCGCCACCAACGACGCTGAGCGCTATGCCCGGTTCTGGCAGCTCTTCGGCGTGGTGCTCAAGGAGGGTGTGGGTGAAGACCCCGGCAACAAGGAACGCATCGCCAAACTCCTGCGCTTCGCGAGCACCGCGAGCGACACCCAGTCCGTTTCGCTCGCCGACTATGTCGGACGTATGAAACCGGGGCAGGACAAGATCTGGTATCTCACCGCCGACACGCTGGCCGCGGCCAAGGCGAGCCCCCATCTGGAGATCTTCCGCAAGAAGGGGGTCGAGGTCCTGCTGCTCACCGACCGCGTCGACGAATGGCTGGTCGCCAACCTCTTCGAGTTCGACGGCAAGCCGCTCGCCAGCGTGGCCAAGGGCGAGGTGGACCTCTCCGGTGTGCAAGGCGAAGGCGTAGAGAGCGCCCAACCGGCCCCTGCGACCGAGACGGCCCAGGCCGTGGTCGACAGCCTCAAGCGCATCCTCGGCGACAAGGTGCGCGAGGTGCGGGTGAGCCGGCGGCTCACCGACTCGCCCGCCTGCCTGGTCGCCGGCGAGCACGACATGAGCCCGCACCTTGCCCGCATGTTGAAGGCCCTGGGCCAGCAGACCCCGGAGGTCAAGCCCATCCTGGAGATCAACCCCACACACCCGCTGGTCCAGCGCGTGGAACGGGAGGCGGGCGAGCGCCAGGCCGACTTGGCGCAACTCCTGCTCGACCAGGCCATCCTGCTCGACGGCGGTCAACTGCCCGACCCGGCCGGCTTCGTGCGGCGGCTGAACGCCCTCATGACCCAGGCCTGAGGCCGCCCCCGCAAGCCCTGTGCGAGGGGCTTCATCGCCCCTCGCGTTCGAACTCAGCCTCGATGGCCGCCGCCTGGCGGTAGCGGCGGTAGAGCCACACCCCCAGCAGCGCCGAGACGAGGAACAGGCCAACGGCCGAGCCCAGGCGCCAGGCGGGGTCCAGGTTGATGCCGCTGCCCGCCAGGGCAAAGACCAGGGTCTGCGGCAGATAGCCCAGGGCCGAACCGGCGACGAAAGGCAGCGCCCGCACCCGTGACACCCCCGCCGCCAGATTGGTGCTCAGATTGTGCCCGACCGGCAGCAGCCGGATGAGCAGGGCCATGAAAAACGGCTGGCGGTTGAGGAAGGCGTCCAGCCGGCGGGCGAGTCCGGGAAAGCGCGCGGTCACCAGTCCACGCCCCAGCCACCGGGCATAGCCGAAGGCGAGCGCACAGCCCAGCGTGGCGGCCAGCAGGGCGAGCGCAGTCCCCAAGAGCCAGTCGAAGGCATAACCGCCGAGAAAGGCGACGATCTGGCGGGGCAACCCGACGGCCGTCATCAACGCCCCCACACCGAGGTACAAAAGCTCACCGGATAGCCCCCGCCCGCGCACCTCGCGGTCTATCCAGGCCTGATCCAGGGTCAGGCCACCGACGCGCAAGAGATAGACGGCCGCCACGAGGGAGGCGAGCAACACGAGGCCGCGCAGGACAGGGCGTAGGGGCACGGGGGCAGGGCGATCCGGATCAGACCGCCATGTTACCAGGGCCGACAAGACAGGCCCTAAAGCAAAATCTCCTGGCAAACTTGCTGGCAAGGGGGCACCCGTGTATCCTACCGCCCCTTCGGAGAAGTGACCGAGTGGTCGAAGGTGCACGACTGGAAATCGTGTGTACGCCTAAAGCGTACCGCGGGTTCGAATCCCGCCTTCTCCGCCAGTTATCTCATTGCGGCCGGTGTTCAGGCGCGCGCGCCTCGGACTGAAAACCCGACGTCCCCGGCTCAAGTCACGAGGAAAGAATAGAACTGGCGCGCCACCACCAGAAAATAGGCGCGGGTCTCTTCTCGCTTGAACAGGGGCAGGAGCTTGTCGATCACCGCGCGGTAGTGTTTACCGTCGTGGGGCAGGCCGCGCAGTCCCAGCAGCAGGAGCCGGCAGGTGGTGGTGCGGTTCTCCAGGACCTTGGCATCCACGCCTTGCGCCAGGATGTGTTCGGCATAGGCGTTGAGCACCGCGCTCTCCTCCTGGCTGAGGCTCATCCCCTTGCTGATCTTGATGAGGTCGTCGAGGTCGCGGTGGGGGGGCAAATCCACGCGGATATCGTCCAGGCACTCGAAGGCCCCGGTTTGCGCCATGGCGGCGATGGTGGGCACGTCCTGTTCGTAAAAGGGGAACAGGTCCCTGGCCACCAGGCGACAGGTCTCGGCCGCGGCCTCGTCCGGCATGGTGAGGAGGACAGCGTCGACGGCTTTGCGATAGGCGACGTTGGGTGGCAGCCCCTTGGGCAGGCTGCCCATGATGCAGCGCGCGATGTGCATGCGCTTGTAGATCTCGCCGCGTCGGTGCCCGTGCTTCTCGAGGATGGACTGGTAGGCCTTGAGTGCATACGTGGTGGGCTCGATGGTCTCCATGGGTGTTCGTGGTCCCCCGCTGACGGATCGATATCATAGTCGGTATGTCGGTGCCTCGAAATGATCCTAAAAACCGCAGTTGAACGCGCCCGAAAGCGGGCTTGTACGACCGGCTGGCAAGGCGCGACGCCGCCGCAGGGTGGGCTGCCTGCAAGGAGGAGCAACGCAGCCAGACAGGCGTACAAGACCGAAGGCGGGCGCGTAGCGTGTTCACCCTCCAGGACAGGATGACCGGAGGCAAAATCTCTTGCATCATCGAGCTGTTACGAAGCCATAAGAGCGGTCAACTGCGGTTTTTAGGATGATGGTACGGATGTCCCGCCGATCCGTCGCAGTCGTCCGGCCCATTCAGTTGAAGACACTGGCCAGGGCGACCAGACCCAACAGGATGGTGGCCAGACCGACAAGGCACGCATGGCGCTCTCCTGCATGCGCCTGACACTGAGGGTGGCCATGGGCACTGACAAAAGGGCGTCCAAGACCAGCGGCACCAATCCCCAATGGGACAAGGCCGGGGCCGTGGAGACCTTGGATGAGCACGACCGCCGCTACATCGAGGCAGTCCCGGCCAGCTGCAACGGCCGCGTCGACGGCCCCTTCGGGGCGGCGCGCCGGCTGGGGATCAATCCCAACACCCTGCGTACGCATGCGCAAACTTGGTATAGACCCGCGGCGCTATCGCATTTCGGTGCGTTCTTGACGGGCGGTAGTCACGCGGCAGGCCGGGTCAGATCGCATGGCTGCACAGTCGCCCGGCTTGCAGGCTGAGCTCCGGAATCCGTTCCGGAGGCACGGGCTTGGACAGCAGAAAGCCTTGGGCGAGGTCGCACTGTTCATCGCGTAACAGCTGCATTTGCGCCTCGGTTTCCACGCCCTCGGCCACGACCTGTAGTCGCAGGACACGCGCCAGGGTGACGATTAGATGGATGAGGCGCATGCCGTCGTTGTCGTGCGGCAGGGTATGCACGAAACTGCGGTCGATCTTCAACCGATCGACAGGCAGGCTTTGCAGGCGGGCGAGGGCCGACAGACCCATGCCGAAGTCCTCGACCGTGATGCACACGCCGCGCTCGCGCAGGATCCGCAGTTCGTCCAGGGCGGGCGTTTTCAGGGCGAGCAGGGCGGACTCGGTGAGTTCGAGGTCGAGCCGTGCGGCCGGTAGCCCGGTCTCGGCCAGGATGGCCTGCACCTGGTTGGCGAACCCAGGGGCGTGGAGCTGGCGCGGTGAGAGGTTGACGGCCATCCGCAGCGGCGGCAGGCCGGCCCGGTCCCAGGATACGGCCTGGGCACAGGCCTGGCGCAGGGCCCAATCGCCCAGCGCTGCGATCAGCCCCAGCTCCTCGGCCATGGGGATGAGGCGCTCGGCGGCGATCTCGCCCAGGTCCGGCTCTGACCAGCGCAGCAGGGCCTCGGTGCCGATGAGATGGCCCTCGGCGAGGTTATACAGGGGTTGGTAGACGAGCTGCAGGCGGCCGGCCTGCACCGCCTCGCGCAGCCGGGTCTCCAGTTTTGCACGCTCGCGGCTGGCCTGGGTGATCGCCTGGGTGTAGAAGCGGTATTGCCCGCCGCCGGCCGCTTTGGCCTCGTACATCGCGGCATCCGCCCGTTCGATGAGCGTGTGCGCCTCGCGGCCGTCGTCGGGGAAGAGGCTGATGCCGATGCTGGTGCCGGTCTGCACCGTCTCTCCGCCCGGCAGGGGAAAGGGCTTGGCGAGCTGGCGCAGGATGTCGCGGGCCACGTTGGCGGCCTGCTCGGGTTGGCGCAGGTTCTCCAGCAGCAGGGTGAACTCGTCGCCGCCACGGCGCGATAGGGTGTCGGATTTGCGCAGCCTTGCCTTGAGACGCGCGGCGATGGCCTCCAGCAGGGCGTCGCCGACCTGGTGACCGAGGGTGTCGTTGAGCTGTTTGAAGTGGTCGAGGTCGAAGTACAGCACCGCGAGCCGCTCGCCGTGCCGCGCGGCCTGCTCGATGGCGTGCTCCAGGCGCTCGTCGAACAGCAGCCGGTTGGGCAGACCTGTGAGGGCGTCGTGGTAGGCCAGATTCTCCAGGCGGGCCTCGGTCTGCTTGATGTGGCTGATGTCGGAGAACATGGCGACATAGCCCGTCACCCGGCCCGACTCGTCGCGCACCGCGCTGATGGTCTGGAGCAGGGGGATGACCTCGCCTTCCTTGTGCCGGTTCCAGATCTCGCCGCGCCAGTGTCCGGTCTGCTCCAGGGCCTGCCACATGGCTCTGTAGAAGGCCTCGTCGTGGCGGCCGGAGGAGAGCAGGCGCGGGTTCCTGCCCTGCACCTCCTCGGCAGCATAGCCCGTGATCTCACTGAAGGCCCGGTTCACCGCGACGATGGCGCCCTGCGCGTCGGTGATCATGATGCCTTCGGTGGTGTTGTCGAAGACGATGGCGGTCTGGCGCAGGCGCTCCTCGGCGGCCTTGATGGGGGTCACGTCGAACAGGGCGCCGCTCAGGTGATCCGGCCGGCGTCCGCCCGCACCCCCGTGCGCCCGGCCGCTGGCCAGCACCCAGTGCACCGCCCCGGACTTGTCCAGGATGCGAAATTCGGCCACGAAGCTGCCGCGCTCGCGCAGCTGCTGCCGGATCTCGCCGAGCACCCGGTCGCGCTCTTCCGGGTGGATGAGACTGGCCAGACCGCGCCCGCCCTGGCTGAACGCCTCCGGCGGGTACCCGCTCAGTGTCTCGATCAGGGGACTCACGAAGCCCACCGTCCAGGCGCGATCCAGGGCACAGCGATAGACCACGCCCGGGATGTTGGTGACCAGGCTGCGGAACTCCTCCTCGCTCGCCGCCAGGGCCTCTTGCGCCAGCCTCAGCTCGGTGATGTCGGTGCACAGGCCGAGGTAGCCCAGGAACTCGCCATCCGCGCCGATGCGCGGCATGGCGCGATCGAGGACCCAGCGGTACGTCCCACTGCTGTGCCAGAGCCGGTATTCGAGGGTGTGGGGGGCGTGCTGGGCAGCGGCGTGACGGGCCTGCTCACGGCAGGCGGGCAGGTCCTCCGGGTGCACGCCCTGCTGCCAGCCCTCGCCCGACTCCTGTTGCAGGCTGCGGCCGGTGAATTCGAGCCAGGCGCGGTTGAAGTAGGTGCGCCCCAGATCGGGGCCCGACAGCCAGACGGGCGCGGGGATCCAGTCCGCCATCTGCGGTAGGGTACACGGGGGCTCGGGGCGCGGAGGGTCCATGGGCGCAATTTATATCAGAAGCCCCTGCTCCCCGCCCGACCGGCCGAGCACCGGCGGCCTCAAGTGCGGGGACGCCAGCCTTTGAGCAACAGCGCGTTGCTCACCACCGAGACGGAGGACAGGGCCATCGCCGCCCCGGCGATGACCGGGTTGAGATAGCCCATGGCCGCCAGCGGCAGGGCGAGCACGTTGTAGATGAAGGCGAAGAACAGGTTCTGCCGGATCTTGCGCATGACCGTGCGCGACAGCGCCAGGGCATCCGCCACGGCATTGAGATCGTTGTGCATGAGGGTGATGTCGGCGGCCTCCAGGGCGATGTCGGCGCCCGAGCGCATGGCGAAGCCGACGTCGGCCGCGGCCAGCGCCGGTGCATCGTTGATGCCGTCGCCGGCCATGCCGACGACGCGGCCTTCGGACTTGAGCGCCTCGACGCTGGCCGCTTTGTCTTGCGGCCGCACCTGGGCGCGGTAATCGGTGATCCCAACCGCCCCGGCGATGGCGGCGGCCGCGGCCGGGTTGTCGCCGGTGAGCATCACCACCTGCACGCCGCTTTGCTTGAGCCGTTGGATGGCGTCGGCCGCGCCTGGGCGCAAGGGGTCGGCCAGGGCAAACCAGGCCAGCGCGCGCAGGTCCCCAGTCTGGGGATCGGCCTTGGCCAGGGCGACCACGGTCTGGGCGGCAGCGGTCAGCGGCAATGCAGCGGCGCAGGCATCCGCGAGTCCAAGGCCCTCGAGCCAGACGGGGTCGCCCAGGATCAGGGCGCGCCCCGCCACCCGGCCGCGCACGCCGTGCCCGCCGACGTTCTCGATCGCCTCGGCGGCAGGCAGGGCGAGGCCGCGGGCGCGGGCCGCCGCGAGGATCGCTTCGGCCAGTGGGTGGCGCACACCCTGCTCCAGGCCGGCCGCCAGGCGCAGGGCCTCGTCCTCACTGACCTCTCCCACCGTTTTGATATGGTGCAGGGTGGGACGGCCCTCGGTCAGGGTGCCGGTCTTGTCCACTGCCAGGACGTTGAGACGTTCGGCGCGTTCCAGGGCCTCGGCGGAACGCACCAGGATGCCGAGTTGGGCGCCGCGGCCCAGGCCCACCATCACCGCCGTGGGCGTGGCCAGACCCAGGGCGCAGGGACAGGCGATGACCAGGACCGCCACCGCGGGGATGAGACTTTGCGCGAGATCGCCGGTGAGCAGCCACCACACGGCGAAGGTGATCAGCGCCAAACTCACCACCACCGGCACGAAGACGCCCGAGATGCGGTCGGCCAGCTTCTGGATCGGCGCCTTGGAGCCCTGTGCGGCCTCGGTCAGACGCACGATCTCCATGAGCTGGGTCTGCGCCCCCACCCCCTCGGCGCGCACCTTGAGCAGCCCGTCGAGGTTCTGGGTGCCGGCATAGACGCGCGCGCCCGCCTGTTTCGCCACCGGCATGGCCTCGCCGGTGAGCATGGCCTCGTCGACACTGGAGCTGCCATCGGTCACCACGCCGTCCACCGGGATGCGCTCGCCGGCACGCACCACCACGATGTCACCGGGTTTGACGGCGGCCGCGGCCACCTCCACCACTTGGCCTTCGCGCTCGATGCGCGCCGTGGCCGGGGCGAGCGCCATCAACTGCTCGATTGCCGCCGAGGTGCGGCTCTTCGCGCGCGCCTCCAGGAGCTTGCCCAGCCGCACCAGGGTGATCACCGCGGCGCTCGCCTCGAAGTAGAGATGCCCGCCCGGGTCGAGGAACAACACCGCTGCGCTGTAGAGATAGGCGGTGCTGGTGCCCAGGGCCACCAGCACGTCCATGTTCGCCCCGCCGCCGCGCAGGGCGTGCCAGGCGCCGGTGTAGAAGCGGCGCCCGGCCCAGAACTGCACCGGCGTGGCCAGCAGCCACTGCAGCCAGCCGGGCAGCCACTCGGCATGGCCCTGGCCGGCGAGCATGGGCAGCATCTGCGCCACCAGCGGCAGGGTGAGCAGGGCGGCGACGGTGAAGACGAAAAGCTCGCGGCGGTATTCCGCCGCTTTACGGGCCTTCTCCTCGGCGCGGGTCGCCTCAGTGATGGGTGTGGCGCTGTAGCCTGCGCGTTCGACAGCGGCGAGGATGGCCCCGACGTCGGCCAGCCCCGGCGTGTAGCGCACCCGCGCCCGCTCGCTGGCGAGATTGACGCGCGCTTCCACCCCGGGCAGCCCATTGAGGGCCTTTTCGATGCGGGCGGCGCAGGCCGCACAGGTCATGCCGGAGATCGCCAGGTCCAGCGTCTGCGCCGGCACCGAGAAGCCGGTCCTCTCCACCTGGGCGATGATCGCCGCCGGGTCGGTCTGATTGGGGTCAAACTCCACCCGCGCCTTTTCTGCCGCCAGGCTCACGCTCGCCCGCACGCCCTCCAGGCGGTTGAGATTTTTCTCCAGCCGCGTCGAGCAGGCCGCACAGGTCATGCCGGCGATGGGGAGCTCCAGGGTGTGGCGCAGTGTCTCAGCCATGGCCATGAGATCATGCCACTGGGCCATGGTTTCGGCCAGGCGCGGCCGATCCGAGCCCGGTTAGTCCCAATCGTGGACGTGATCGTGCCTGTGCTCCAGAGCACCATGCCGGTGACGGTGGCTGTGCACCAGGTTGGCGGCGCGCAGCTTGTCCGCATCGGCCAGGAAGGGTTCAATGGGGCCGTCGTGCAGCAGGCGGTGTTCCTCGCTCAGGACCAGGGCGCGGCTGCCCAGCTCGGGGGCGAGGCTTAGGTTGTGGGTGGTGGTGATGACGGTGATGGGCAGCTCGGCCAGGAAGTCGATCAGCCACCCCGTAGTGCGCGGGTCGAGGGCGCTCACCGGTTCGTCGAGCAGCAGCAGCTCGGGCCCGACCGCCAGCAAGGCGGCCAGTGCCAGCTTCTGCTTCTCACCGCCGGAGAGGCTGAAGGGCAGTTGCTGGAGCTTATCTGTCAGGCCCATGACGCCGGCCCAGTGGCGCACGCGCGCGTCCACGTCGGCAAGGGCCAGTTGGCGTGGGCCGAAGGCGATCTCGTCATAGACCGTGGGGTTGAACAGCATGGCGTCGGGGTTCTGGAACAGCAGGGCGACCTCGCGGCGGAAGCGGCGGCTGAGCGCCCTGTCTTTGAGACGCCGCGCGTCGATGGCCTCGTCCTTGTAACGGTAGAGGCCCCCATTCGGGGTGATGAGGCCGGCGATGATCTTGAGCAGGGTGGACTTGCCGCTGCCGTTGGCGCCGAGCAGTACCACCTTCTCGCCGGAGTTCACCCGCAGGTTGATGTCCACCAGGGCGAGGCAGCCGTCGTAGCGGTGGGTGATGCCGGTGAGCTCAAGCATCGAAGAAGCCGCGCGCGCGTAAGGCGAGGGCGCTCTCGCGCGCCGTGGCGAGCGCGCGGTCCATGAACCAGGCGGCCGCCGCGGCGCTCGCGCGGTAGCGGTCGATCAGGCGCGGCCGCTCCAGGCAGCGACTGGCCAGCGCCAGACGGAATTCGGCATGCGCGCGCTGGAAGCCCAGGGCCTGGCTGTAGGCGAGTGCGAGCAGCCAGCTTAAGGTGGGGGAGAAGTCGAGGGCGCGGAAGAGGTTCACGCGGCTTATGAACAGGAAGGTGAGGAGGGTGAGGAGCAGCACCCGCAGGTTAATGAGCAGCAGGGTCTCCCACGGGGAGATGCCGCGCAGCCAGGCGAGCAGGACGTAGCCCAGGCTCACCGCCAGGTTGAACACCAGAATGACTCGCAGGCTGCGGCGCAGCAGTCGGGTGGCGTCATGGCCGGCCAACAGCAGGAGCACGACGAGGGCCGCCGCGAGTGACGACGGTTCATGCACCAGCGTGGCGGCGACGACCGCGGTCAGGTATAGGATGAGCAACAGGCGGTCGCGCTTCATACCGCGTGGCGCAGGCGCAGCCGCTTGAGCGTCAGGGTGCCCAGCCAGGTGAGCAGGCCCTCGCCCAAGCCCAGCAGGGCGTGCGGGATGAGCACGGCGGGCAGGGTGACGGCCAAGCCGAAGGGGAAGAACAGCGGCCGGCCCGCCGCGTCGTGGGCGATGGCGGGCTGGATGCCGAGGACGAGGGCGATGATCGCGGCCGGCACGACCATCGATACCCAGCCGGCCAGGATGAGGGCGAGGACCTCATGGACGGGCTGGACTGCACGCCAGGCGAGCCAGGCCGCAGCGCTACCGAGGAGCCCCAGGGCCAGGGCGTTGACCGCCAGGGCGGTCACCCCGCCCACGCCGAAAAGCAGGGCCTGCAGGGCCAGCACCAGGGAGATGGCGAGGAAGGCGGTCCACACCCCGAAGTTCACCGCCAGCAGGGCCACACCGGTGGCATGCACGCTGCTGCCGCCGGGCAGGGGCAGGGCCAGCATCATGAGCACGAAGGCGAGCGCCGTGACGGCCGCCAGCCAGGGCAGGCGCTCGGCGTCGAGCGTGCGGCGCAGCCGCCGCGCCGCAAGCCACCAAAGCCCTGCCGCCAGGCCGTAGGCGGGCAGATAGGTCTGTGGCGAGAGAAAGCCGTCGGGGAGGTGCACTTCAGGGGTCAGGGATCAGGGATCAGAAGAGGGCGGAGAGGGTCACGATGGCGCGTAGTCGCTCTTTGCCTTCGGCCCCCTGCTGCTCGGCCGCTTCGTTGAGGGCGGTCCAGATCGGGCGCTTGAGGGCCAGACCGAGGCTCAAGCGGTCCCAATAGAGCCGCGCGCCGAGCACGCCGTAGAGGATGTCGCCGCCGGTGGCCGTCGCCTTGGCACCATCCTCCACGTCGCGGCCCAGGCGCAGGAAGTTGAGTTCGACATTGCCGTCCAGGCGCAGGCGGCGCTCCGGCCAGCTGAGCAGCCGCTGCGCCAGGGCGGCATTCAACCGCGTCTCGGTGCCGAAGCGCATCGTCTGCCCGTCGGCATAGCGGTATTCCTGGAAGCGCATCTGCCCGGTCTCGAAGACCAGGGTGGTGGCGTCGCTCACCTGTTTGGTGGCGGTCAGGCCATAGCTGAAGCTGGGTTTGCCGAAGCCCAGCGACATGCCGGGGTCGATGCTGCCGTCGCGCAGACGGTGATTGGCCTCCCCGGTGGGTAGTGTCAGCCCCGCGTAGGCGGTGAAATGCCAGTCCATGAGGTCGTCCAGGCTCTCGCTGGCGGGCACAAGCTGCCAGCCCTGGTCGTACTTGAAGCCGAACACGCCGATCGCGCTGAGATCGGTGAAGCCGCGGCTCTTGAAGCCGTCGCGTTCGTCCTTTTTGATGTTGTAGGGTTGGAAAAAGTAGGCCGAGAACCACGGGGTGAAGCCGTAGCCCAGACCCAGCATCCAGTATTGGGCGTAGTCCGCCTCGGTGGCGTCGGTCGGGTCATCGGTGCGGAACTTCGCGTGATCGACCTTGAGATAGGTGAGCCATCGGCCCTGCGGCAGGGTGGCGGCGCTGGAGGTCTCCACCGGGGCGCCGGGCCCTTCCAGGCCGATGGCGCCCAGCGAGGCGACGCCGTGGTGGGCAAGAACGGCGGGCGGGAGCAGGGCAAGGCACAACAACAAGCGGGTCTTCATGATTTCTTGCGTTTGAGATAGAGATTGAGCACCCCGAACAGGCCCAGGATCAGGGCCACGCCGGCGACGATGCGTCCATGGCGTTCGTAGAGGGGCCTGTCCTCAGCCGCCGGTGTGGTGCCGACCCCGGTCTCGAGGGTGAATTCCAGGCCGTGACCGTCCTCGGACCAGGTCTTCACCCGCCAGCGGCCGGCCTGCGGCGGCAGGAAGGCGACGCGTCCCTGGGCGTCGGTGCGCCCCACCTGGGCCGGAAGCTTGCCGCCCTCGGGGTAGATCTCGTAGGCCTCGAAGGCAAACGGGGTGTCGTCGCCATAGGTCAGGCGGATGACGACGGCCTGCGCCTGGGAGACCTCGTGGTGCAGCTCGTGGGCCAGCGCGGAAGTGGCGCACAGGCACAGAAGCAGGAGCAGGGGGGTGCTCATTGCGGCAGTTCGAACTGCAGCGCCGCCGTCTCCACCCGCCGGTCGGCCTTGCCGTCGGCGAGCGGGGTCTCGATGCTCGCCTGGATGAGCTGGAAGCCGGGGCGGCGCAGGGCGATGTTGATGCGGCCGTCGCGGTCGGTCACGCCGCGCGGCTGGCCGAAATAGGCAACGGTCACCCCGGCGGCAGGGCGACCGGCCTGGAAGACGGCCAGGTGCAGTTTGTCGCCGGGTTTGAGCCGCAGCGGGTTTTCCAGCGGCGTGAGTTCGAGCCCCTGGGTGAGGGGCCGGGTGAGGGCCTCGCCCCAGGCGTCGATGCGCTTGACCGACTCGATCGAGAGCCAGCTGTCGAAGACGGTGCCCGCCTCGGTTTTGGGCAGGTTCTTTGTGCCTTGGGGGGTCTTGCTCCAGTAGCCGGTGGAGAAGACGAAGAGGCTCACGGCACAGTCCGCCAGCAGGCGCACCGGCCAGGTCGGGCTCACCCGTGCCTTGAGCGGGCGCCCGTCGCTGTCATGGCAGAGGGCCTCCCGGACCTGCTCCGGCGCATATTCGAGTACCCGGGCACCGCCATGGCCCGAGCGTTCGTGCCCATACCGCAGGGTGAGCCCCGAGGTATCCCGCTCCACCCACAAGTCATGCGCATGCGCGGTCAGGCTGGCAAGGAACAGGAGGGCCAAGGGGGGACGCATACGCATTGCCGGCAGAGTCTTGCCGTAAATCTAGCACAAAAAGTATGAAGTATTTTTCATAACTCATACTATACGCTACAAGATCCCGTGTCATGTGGCTTCAGGCCCGCTCAGCTCTTGGGCCGCACGTGCACGTGCGGCAGTACTGCTTCGCTGTCGACGGGGATCAGGTTGAGCTGCCCATGCCGCACGCCCCGCTCGGCCGTCAGGCGGTCGGCGAAGCGGCGCACCTCTTCGGTCGCGCCGCGCAGGACCACGGCCTCCAGACAGTGGTCGTGGTCCAGGTGGACGTGCAGGGTGGAGACCACCAGATCGTGGGCGTGGTGTTGCTGCTCGGTGAGACGCTCGGCCAGTTGCCGCTCGTGGTGGTTGTAAACATAGGACAGGCTGGCCACGCAATGGGGGGCCTCCTCGCGCGCCAGGCGCTCGGCCTCCAGTTCACGGCGCAGGATGTCGCGGATCGCCTCTGAGCGGTTGGCGTAACCGCGCCCGCGGATCAGGCGGTCGAATGCCTCGGCCAGCGCACGGTCGAGGGAGATGGTGATGCGCTCCATGCCCTGTCCTCCAGATCGATATGAGCCGCCCTCGTGTCGCGGGTCGTCGCCCTAAAGATTCGTCAAGCGCGGCCGATAAAAGGGATGGGCAAGCGACCTCAGGTGAGGGTGCCCACGTGTCTCCTCCTTCAGCGCCGGGTTTGCCCCCGGCTTTTTTTTAGGCCGCAGGCGCCTTGGGTGGGCGCTTGTGGAATTTCTTGAACGGCTTCTTGGACTGGCCGCCGGCCTTGGCCTGCGGCGCGGGGCCTTGTCCCTTGCGCGGCTGGCCGGGCGGCGGTGCGTCGATGCGGTTGCCTGGGGCCAGCGTGATCTCCAGCTCGATGATCTCGTCCCACTGCTCTTCCGTTCGCTGGCTGTCCGGAATGGCCAGCAGCGCCTTGAGTCGCTGGCGGGGATTGCTATGGGTGGGTTCTGTGCTCATGACATCATTATCCTACCATCGTCGGGCGGAGCCCAAATTCGAAGCCGAACGACACAACGGGCGGACCGCGGCATGAAGCGGAGGCCGGTCAGCGGCCCACCGGGCGCGCATCGGACGTTCCGCTGGCGATCGACCGCCGCGGATGAAAGCGCCGCACGGCCTGGGCCAGGGCGTCCAGGGCGGTCGGGTCCTCCGCATAGCGGGCGCGCGCATACAGAGCGCTGATCTCGCCAACAGCCGGTGCCAGGTCTGGCCTGGTCTGCGTCACGCGCTCAGCAAAGACGAGGGGTCCCTCGCTGGCCATACGTTCGAGGCCCAGGCGTGCCAGGCGGGCCGTGAAGCGGGCGTAGATGCGCGCGGCCGGGTCGCGGACTCGGGCTCGACCGCCCGCCCAGGCCAGCCAGGCCATCACCGCCAGGCCTGCCAACAAGATGGCGATGCTGAGCTGCCAGGCGTAGGCGACCAGGTGCGGGCTCAGCCCTGAGAGCAGACGCAATTGCCGCTCCAGATTATAGCCCAGCACCCACTGATTCCAGCCATTGTTGAGCGCCTCCCAGGCCTGGCGCAACTCGCGCAACCAGGGGCGGTGCAGACCGGCGAGGACGGGCGGGACCTCGGCGCTGGGCAGGGCGGCGGCGAGCCCGCGTTCGACCCGCGCGGGCGCCACGCTGGCGGTGGGATCGATCTGCACCCAGCCCGCATCCGGCAGCCAGACCTCGGCCCAGGCGTGGGCATCGGACTGGCGCACCACCAGGTGGCCGTCGACCGGATTCACCTCGCCGCCGAGGTAACCGGTCACCACCCGCGCCGGCACGCCGGCCGCGCGCATGAGGAAGACGAAGGCGCTGGCGTAGTGCTCGCAGAAGCCGCGCCGGGTGGAGAACAGGAAGTCATCCACGCTGTTGAGCCCCAAGGGCGGCGGGGTCAGTGTATAGGTGAAATCGCGCCGGAACAGCGCCAGCCCCCGTTCCAGCAGGCGGCGCGGGTCGCCCTCGGCCCGCCGCCAGTCCTGCGCCAGGGCGCGGGCGGCCGGGTTGTAGCCAGGGGGCAGGTCCAGGGCCTCGGCGAGTTCCTGGTCACTGGCGCCCAGGCGGTATCGAGGGTGACTGGTGAGCTCGATGCGGCGGCGCTGGGTCAGGGGACGGCGGCTCACCAGCTGCATGCCGGCGATGAGCCGCGTGTCGGGCGGCAGTGTCGCGGGCAGCCCCAGGGTGAAGATCCAAGGACGTTCGTGTGGCTCTAACGTCAGGACGTAACGCAAGGCCGCCCCCAGCCCAGAAGCCTGCACCCGCATCTCACCTTGCTGCGCCATCGCCCGCCAGGTCCGTCCGTCGAAGCGGGCGAGCACGGGGCCGCGCCAGTACAGGTTGGCGGGCTCGGGTGGCGCCCCGTCGAAGCGCGCACGAAAGGCGATCGCGTCGGAGAGGATCAGCCGGCTGATGTCGCCGGGCTGCATGGTGTCGGTGAGCCCCGTGCGGCCAGCCTGCTCGCCACTGGGCAGCAGCCAGAGCGGGGCCGGCAGGCGGGGGAAGAACAGGAACAGGGCAAGTGCCAGCGGCGTGCCGGCGAGCAGTAGGCGGCCGGCGGTGAGCAGGTGCGGGCGAATGTCCGCATCGGCCAGGGGCTGCAGTTGGGCCAGGGCCGCCGTGGTGAGCCAGGCGACCGCGAACAGATAGAGGCTCATCGGCAGCGACTGGTCGTGCAGGAATACGCTCAAGGCAACGAAATAGCTGAGCATCAGGGCGAAGCGCTGGTGCCGCCAGGTGTCCGCCTCCATCAACTTGACGAAGAGCAGGAGCACGAGCAGGGGCACACCGCCGGTACGACCGATGAACAGGCCGAACTGGGCCAGGACCACGGCCACTGCCGCGAGCGCCAGGACGATGCGCACCCACAGGCCCGGCAGTGGCCGGCCGGTCAGGGCCAGCAACAGGCGCCAAAGCCAGAGCAGGGCGCATACGCCAGTGAGCCAGATCGGCAGGTGCGCGGCATGGGGCAGGCCGGCGAGCAGGGGGGGCAGGAGCCAGAAGACAGGGGGTATGGGATGGCAGCGGGCGGCCCCGAACAGCCCGGCCCACAGGCGCTGCCTGCGCCCGGGCGGTCTTCTGTCGCCAGACGCGTGCCGCAAGACTTTGTCCAGCCTCACCCTGTCCTCAATGCCATGGCCTCAGACGAGCGCGAGCGCCGTCAGACAACGGTTGCGATGGGCCAGTCCCAGGCCGGCCGGCAGGGTCTGAGCGGGCAGACGCAGGCCATAGGGGCGATTGGCGCGTTCCGCTGCCAGAACCCAGGCGGCGAGCTGCGACAGGCGTGCCTCGGGGTCGAGGCCGCCCAGGGCGGCCCAGTCGAGCCAGAGTTCGCCGCCGTGGGGGGCCTGGAAGCGTTTGACCAGCGGCTCCGCATGCCGGGCGAGGGTTTTCCAGGCGATGCGCGAGGGTGAATCGCCATGCGCATAGGCGCGCAGACTCTCGAAATCCTCGGCCCCACACTGGCTTGCGCCAGCACTGCCGGTCTTCTCCCCAACGTCGCACGGCAGGGGATAGGGGCCGGCCGGGCGCGGCCAGACGATGCCGGCGATGTCGGGCTCGAACAGGGCCCAGGCGTGGAAGAGACCCAGCGGATACTCGCTGAAGACGCGCACCACGCCCAAAGGCAGGCGGCCGCGTACCTCGGCGGGCAGATCCAGGCGCACCTGGGCGTGGCCCGCGGCGCTGATCCCGATGAAGACGGGGCCTGCACCGGCGGCGGAGAGCCCGATCGCCCGACGTGGTAGTCCCTCGGCGTCGGCCAGATGGAAGACGAAGCCAAGTTTCGTCCCGGCGAAGACCGGCTCGCTGTCCACCGCCTGGATGATGAGCCCGGTCAGGTTGCGCCAGGTGGCGAACAGGGTGGCGCTGAGCAGGCCCAGCAGGAGGAAGGTGAAGAGGTAGCCCATGGCCAGCCCGTAGTTGACGGAGCCGAGCAGCATGCCGGCCAGTAGCCCAAGGAATGCGAGCCCCGCGCGGGAGGGGAGGATGTAGACCCGCCGCGGGGTCAGCCGGAAGGGCAGGGCATCCGCACCGCGCAGGCCGAACACCCGGCGCATGAGGCGGTTGCGCACGGGCAGGTCAGGCAGGCGGGGGCGGCGGGCGGCCAGGAGACTCAACGCGGGGGACCGAGACATGGGGCTCAGGCGCATCACTTGCGGGCAGCCCGGCAACGCAAGGACAGCCGACCTCAGGGGATCGCCACGGCTGCGAGCACGGCCTGGGCGGCGGCATCGCCCCCGCTCATCCCCTCCGCATCCTGCAGGCGGTGGCCGGCCACGAAGGGGAAGACGGCCTGGACGTCCTCGGGGACGACATAGTCGCGGTCGTGCAGCCAGGCCCAGGCGCGCGCCGAGCGGGCGAGCGCAAGCCCGGCGCGGGGCGACAGGCCGTGCAGGAAACGGCCCGGGGCGCGCGTGTGTTCGATCAGGGCCTGCAGATAGTCGAGCAGGGCCGGGGCCAGGCGCACCAGGTCCACGCTGGCCTGCGCCTCGATCAGCTCCGCTGGGGTGAGTACCGGGGCAAGGGCCTGGGGGCGGCGGTTTTCGCCGGCCAGCAGCGCCCGCTCAGCCGCGGGGTCGGGATAGCCCAGGGACAGGCGCATGAGGAAGCGGTCGAGCTGCGACTCGGGTAGGGGATAGACCCCTGCCTGGGTAAAAGGATTCTGCGTGGCGAGCACGAAGAAGGGCTCGGGCAGCCTGCGCGTGACCCCCTCCAGGCTCACCTGCCCCTCATCCATGGCCTCGAGCAGCGCGCTTTGCGCCTTGGGGGTGGCGCGGTTGATCTCGTCGGCCAGCACCACCTGGGCGAAGATGGGACCGGGGTGGAAGCGGAAGGCGCCACTCGCCTGCTCGAAGACCGAGAAGCCGAGGATGTCGCCGGGCAGCAGGTCGCTGGTGAACTGGATGCGGGTGAACTCGAGGCCCAGGGAGTGCGCCAGCGCATGCGCCAGGGTGGTCTTGCCCACGCCGGGCAGGTCCTCGATCAGGAGATGGCCGCGCGCCAGCAGGCAGGTCAGCGCCAGGCGGATCTGCCGCGGCTTGCCGAGGACGACCCCTTCGATCTGGGCCAACACGCGGTCGAAGGGGGGGCGCAGGGGCTCGCCGGCAGTGGCTGCCGCCGTCATGCGCGCAGCCTCAGGCACGGCTCAGTCCTCCTGCCGCAGCAGCGGGAAGAGGATCACGTCGCGGATGCTGGGCGCGTCGGTGAGCAGCATGACCAGGCGGTCGATGCCGATGCCGCAGCCGCCCGTGGGCGGCAACCCGTATTCCAGGGCGCGGATGTAGTCGGCGTCATAGTACATGGCCTCCTCGTCGCCCGCCTCCTTGGCGCGCACCTGGGCCATGAAGCGTTCGGCCTGGTCCTCGGGGTCGTTGAGCTCCGAGAAGCCGTTGGCGATCTCGCGCCCGGCGATGTAGAGCTCGAAGCGCTCGGTCACCGCGGGGTTGCTATCGCTGGCGCGGGCCAGCGGCGAGACCTCGGCCGGATAGTCGATGATATAAGTGGGCTGGATGAGCTTGTGCTCGGTGGTCTCCTCGAACAGCGTCAGTTGCAGCCCGCCCAGGCCGTCTTTCTCGCGGTAGGCGATGCCGCGGCGCTTCATCTCGGCGCGCAGGAAGTCGGGGTCGTCGAGCGGGGCGTCCTCCAGGTCCTGGTTGTAGAGCCGTGTGGCCTCCAGGATGGTCAGGCGGGCGAATGGCTGCGCCAGGTTGATGACCTGGCCCTGATAGGGCACGGCGGTGTGGCCCAGGACCTCGTGGCTGACGAAGCGCAACATCTCCTCGACGAAGTCCATGAGGTAGGTGTAGTCCCGGTAGGCCTCGTAGAACTCCATCATGGTGAACTCGGGGTTGTGCCGGGTCGAGATGCCCTCGTTGCGGAAGTTGCGGTTAATCTCGAACACCTTCTCGAAACCGCCCACCACCAGTCGCTTGAGATACAGCTCCGGGGCGATGCGCAGGTAGAGCGGCATGTCCAGGGCGTTGTGGTAGGTGACGAAGGGCTTGGCTGCCGCGCCGCCGGGGATGGTCTGCATCATGGGCGTTTCCACCTCCAGGAAGCCCTTGCCGGTCATGAATTCGCGCAGGGTCTGCACGATCCGCGAGCGGCGGATGAAGGTCTGGCGCGTGACCTCGTTGGTGATGAGGTCGAGGTAGCGCTGGCGGTACTTCTGCTCGGTGTCGGTGAGCCCGTGGAACTTCTCCGGCAGGGGCCTGAGCGACTTCGTGAGCAGGCGTACGCTGGTGGCGTGGACGGTGAGCTCGCCCACCTTGGTCTTGAACAGGGTGCCAGTCACGCCCAGGATGTCGCCCAGGTCCCAGTGCTTGAAGGCCTCGTGCACGCTGCTGCCTACGCTGTCGGTGGCGACGTAGATCTGGATGCGGCCGCTCATGTCCTGCAGGGTGGCGAAGCTCGCCTTGCCCATCACCCGTTTGAGCATCATGCGCCCGGCGATCTGCACGGGGATGGCGGCGGCCTCCAGCTCCGCCTTGTCCTTGTGGCCGAAGGCGGCGTGCAGGTCGCCGGCCAGGTCGCGGCGCTCGAAGTCGTTGGGGAAGGCGGGGCCCAGCTGGCGCAGCTCGGCCAGCTTGGCGCGGCGCTCGGCGATGATGGCGTTTTCGTCGGAATAAGGGCCTTGGGGGTGTTCGGTCATGGTCGGGTGGCTGTGTTTCAAGCAGGCATGGAGAAATCGAAGACGATGAACCCCAGGCTACGGGCGGCGCCCGCCTGGGTGCGATCGGCGGTGGCGAACTCGGCTAGACCGCTTTCACGGGCACAGGCCAGGTGCAGGGCGTCCAGCGAGCGCAAGGGGATGTTGCTCAGTTGACCAAGGAGTTGCTCGGCGAGCAGGCACTGCTGGTCGGTCAGGGGCAGTACGCGTATGTGACCTTGGCGCTGGTGTTCCTGGAACAAGCCAAAAATTTCGCTCACCCAGTCCGGCGTCAGCTGCCTAAGCCGCTGCCGGCGCAGAAGGGCGCTGTGCAGCTCCAGGGACGCGAGGCGGCTGATGGTGACGTAGGTGTAGCGCTGCAGCAGGGTATCCACCGCGTCGGACTGCGCCTCGGCGACATACCATTTCACCAGGGCGCTGGTATCGCAAAAGAGAGAAGGCATGCGAGCGTTCTAGGAGCCTGTCGGACTTAATCCCCCGTCTCTTCGGGTTGCCCCCACAAAGCGCATCTGCGGCGTTGTCGGGCTCGGCAATGGAATGACCATTGCCTTCGTCCTCTGCCTTGCATCCATCGCTTTGTCGGGGCAACGCGCATGGGGTGTTAAGTCCGACAGGCTCCTAGATGTCCCGCTCGCGCTCCTCTTGCAACAACACCTCGCTCGGGACGGACTGCAGGGGCTGGCGGGCGCGAAATGCTTTGAGACTGGGCAGGGGGCGCATGGGTTCGACCGGGCATACCCGCGCGATCGGCCGCCCGCGACGGGTGATCACGATCTCGCCCTCGCTGGCGAGCAACTCGTCCAGGTGGGCGAGTCCTTGACGCGCTTCGCGGATGCTGAGCTGTTTCATGCGGGCATGGGTTGTGCTACGAAGTGTTGCATTGTGCCACAATGTGCTCGACTCAGGGAAAGCCTGCACGCGAAAGGACAACTTGGTGACCCCCCCGGCCACCCGAGCCGCACCCGTAAGTACGCCCATGAATGCGCACGATCTACTGCAGAGCGTCTTCGGTTACCCCCGTTTCCGTGGCGAGCAAGCGGCCATTGTCAGCCACCTGGCCGCCGGCGGCGATGCCCTAGTGCTGATGCCCACCGGTGGCGGCAAGTCGCTGTGTTACCAGATCCCCGCCCTCATGCGGCCGGGCACCGGCGTGGTGGTCTCGCCGCTCATCGCCCTCATGCACGACCAGGTGGCCGCACTCAGGGAGCTGGGCATCCCTGCGGCCTATCTTAACTCCAGCCTGAGCGCGGCCGAGGCGCGCGCAGTGGAGCGTGCCTTTCTCGCCGGCGAGCTGAAGCTGCTGTATGTGGCGCCGGAGCGCCTGCTCACCGAGCGCTTCCTTGACCTCATGACCCGTGCCTGTCTCGCCCTGTTCGCCATCGACGAGGCGCATTGCGTCGCGCAGTGGGGGCACGACTTCCGGCCGGAGTACCTCGGGCTCAATGTGTTGCACGAGCGCTTCCCCGGCGTGCCGCGCATCGCGCTCACCGCCACCGCCGATGCCCTCACCCGGCAGGAGATCGTCGAGCGGCTCGACCTCAAGGCCGCCCGTGTCTTCGCGGCCAGCTTCGACCGGCCCAACATCCGCTATCGCATCGAGGAGAAGATGGACGGCCGCCGCCAGCTGCTCGGTTTTCTGCGCGAACACCCGGGCGAGGCCGGCATCGTCTATTGCGGCAGCCGCCGCAAGGTGGAGACCGTGGCGGCCTGGCTCTCCGACGCAGGGCTGCCGGCGCTGCCCTATCACGCCGGCATGGACGCCGAGACCCGCCGCCAACACCAGGACCGCTTCCAGCGCGAGGATGGACTCATCATGGTCGCCACCATCGCCTTCGGTATGGGCATCGACAAGCCGGACGTGCGTTTCGTCGCCCACCTCGACCTGCCGCGTTCGGTGGAGGGCTACTACCAGGAGACCGGCCGCGCCGGGCGCGACGGGCTGCCCGCCGAGGCCTGGATGCTCTGGGGGGCGGGCGACCTGGCGGCACAGCGCCGTTTCATCGACACATCAGAAGCCGAGGCGGCCTTCAAGCGGGTGGCGCATGCCAAGCTCGACGCCCTGCTCGCCCTGGTGGAGACCGCCGGCTGCCGCCGCCAGGCCCTGCTTGCCTATTTCGGCGAGGCGAGCCCACCCTGCGGCAACTGCGACAACTGCCTCGCGCCGCCGCGCCTGTGGGACGCCACCGAGCCGGCGCGCAAGGCACTCTCCGCCGTCTATCGCACCGGCCAGCGCTTCGGCGCCGGCCACGTGATCGACGTGCTGTTGGGGCGGGAGACGGACAAGGTGCGCGCCTGGGGCCACCAGCGGTTGAGTGTGTTCGGCATCGGCGGCGAGCTGGACGAACGGCGCTGGCGGGGCCTGCTGCGGCAGCTCCTGCTGCGCGGCATGCTTGCCACCGACCACGAGGCGCATGGTGGCCTCAAGCTCACCGAGGCGGCACGGCCGTTGCTCCGGGGCGAGGAGACCTTCATGCTGCGCGAGGCGGCGGAGCGCCCGCAGCGCACGAGGGATGCGCGTCGCGCGCCGGCCAGTCCCGCCTCAGGGGCCGAGGCCCTGTTCGAGCGGCTGCGCGCCTGGCGCCGGCAGCTGGCCAATGACAAGGGTGTGCCGGCCTATGTCATCCTGCACGACAGTACCTTGCGCGCCATCGCCGAGCAGCGGCCGGACAGCCTGGCCGCCCTGGCGGCGATCCCCGGCATGGGGGCGCGCAAGCTGGAGGCTTACGCCGCTGCGATCCTGGAGGTCATCGAAGGCGTCACACCCCCTGCTTGAGGCTCGCCTCGATGAAGCCGTCCAGATCGCCGTCGAGCACCGCCTGGGTGTTGCCCACTTCATAACCAGTGCGCAGGTCCTTGATGCGCGACTGATCCAGCACGTAGGAGCGGATCTGGTGGCCCCAGCCGATGTCGGTCTTGGTCTCCTCCAGCTTCTGCTGCTCGGCCTGGCGTTTTCTCAGCTCCAGCTCGTACAGCCGCGCCCGTAGCATGTTCCAGGCCTCCTCGCGGTTGCGGTGCTGCGAGCGGTCGTTCTGGCACTGCACGACGATGCCGGTGGGGATGTGCGTGAGCCGCACCGCACTGTCGGTCTTGTTGATGTGCTGGCCGCCGGCGCCGCTCGCCCGGTAGGTGTCCACCCGCACGTCGGCCGGGTTGATGTCGATCTCGATGGAGTCGTCCACCTCGGGGTAGACGAACACGCTGGCGAAGGAGGTGTGCCGGCGGGCGTTGGCGTCGAAGGGGGACTTGCGCACCAGCCGGTGCACGCCGGTCTCGGTGCGCAGATAGCCGTAGGCGTATTCGCCGTCCACCCGGATGGTGGCACTCTTGATGCCGGCCACCTCGCCCTCGGACTCCTCCAGCACCTCGGTCTTGAAGCCCTTGCGCTCGCAGTAGCGCAGATACATGCGTTCGAGCATGCCGGCCCAGTCCTGCGCCTCGGTGCCGCCGGCGCCGGCGTTGATCTCGAGGAAGCAGGGGCGCGCGTCCATCGGGCCGGAGAACATGCGGCGGAACTCCAGCTCGGCCACCCTTTGCTCGATCGCCGCGACGTCCGCCGCCACCGCCTCCAGGGTGGCGTCGTCCTCCTCCGCGCGGGCGAGCTCGAACAACTCGCGCGCGGCGCTCAAGTCCTGGTCGATCGCCTCCAGGCCGAGGACGACGGCCTCCAGGGCCTTGCGCTCGCGGCCGATCTCCTGGGCACGCTTGGGGTCGTCCCAGAGGGCGGGGTCTTCGGCGATGCGGATGACCTCGTCGAGCCGGTTGCGCTTGCCAGGGTAGTCAAAGATACCCCCTGAGGTCCTGGGCGCGGCGCGCCAGATCGGCGAGGGACTGTTCAATCTGGTTGAGGCGTTCGGCTTCCATCGGTCTATCCTGAAAATGTCACGGTAAACTGAACATTATAGCCGCCGGAGCCGTTCGCCATGACCGCTGACTACCGCTACTTCGACCATGAGGCCGACATCGGCATCGAGGCCGAGGGCAAGACCCTGGAGGAGGCCTTCGTCAACGCCGCGCTCGCGATGTTCGCCATCATGGCCGAACCGGCCACCGTCATCCCGGAACGCCGCGTGAGCGTTGCCTTCGACGAGGCGGACGTGGAGCTGGCCCTGGTCACCTGGCTCAATCAGCTGCTCGCCCAGGCGCGCGTGCATGGTCTGGTCTTTTGCGCCTACAGCCTGAGCCGCGCGGGTGAGCACTGGACGGGCGAGGCCTGGGGCATGCCCTGGCGGCCGGGGGCCGAGCGTGGTACCGAGGTCAAGGGGGCGACGCTGACCCAGCTCAAGGTCGAGCCGGGCGGCAAGGGCTGGCGGGTGCGCTGCGTGGTGGATGTTTGATCAGGGATCGGGAATCAGGGATCGGGAATCAGGGATCAGGGGGCGGACCATGGATATGAAACGGCTCAAGCAGATCGATCAATGGTGCTACACCGTGCCGAGGGGTGAGGGGGAGGACCGGGCCGAGGTGCGCCTTTACGGCAGCGCGCCGCTGCTCGAGTCGATGGATGAGATGGTGCTCACCCAGATCACCAACGTGGCGCGACTGCCGGGGCTGGTGGGGCCAGCGATGACCATGCCGGATGCGCACTGGGGCTATGGCTTCCCCATCGGTGGGGTGGCGGCCTTCGATGCGGAGGCGGGCGGCATCATCTCCGCCGGCGGGGTCGGCTTCGACATCTCCTGTGGCATCCGCTGCCTGCGGACCAACCTGGACCTCAACGACGCCGTGGGCTTCTTCCCCCAGCTCGCCGACGCGCTGTTCCGCGACATCCCCGCCGGCGTGGGGGAGGAGGGTAACCTCAAGCTCTCAGCCCACGAGCTCGACCAGATCATGCTGGAGGGGGCGCGCTGGGCGGTCGAGCACGGCTACGGCACGGCGGCCGACCTCGACTTCATCGAGGAACACGGCCGCATGGCGGGGGCGGTGCCTGGCAACGTCTCGGACCTGGCCAAGAAGCGCCAGCGCGGCGAGATGGGTACCCTGGGCTCGGGCAACCACTACCTGGAGGTGCAGGTGGTGGAGCGCATCTACGATCCGGAGGCGGCACGCGCTTTCGGGCTGCACGAGGGGCAGATCGTGGTGTCCATCCATTGTGGCTCGCGCGGCCTGGGTCACCAGATCGGCACCGATTACCTGGTCAGCCTCGCCAAGGCGGCCAGCCGGCTGGGCATACAGCTGCCGGACCGGGAACTCGCCTGCGCGCCGATCAAGTCGCCCGAGGGTCAGGAGTACCTCGGGGCGATGAATGCCGCCATCAACGTGGCTCTGGCCAACCGCCAGATCCTCACCCACCTCACGCGTGAGTCCTTCGCCAGCGTGATCCCCGGGGCGCGGCTCACCACGCTCTACGACGTGTCGCACAATACCTGCAAGCTGGAGCGGCACGTCTGGGAGGGCCGCGAGCGTTGGCTCTACGTGCACCGCAAGGGGGCCACACGGGCGCTCGGCCCCGGCCACCCGGCCATCCCGCCGGAGTACCGGGCGGTGGGCCAGCCGGTGATCATCGGCGGCAGCATGGGCACCGGCTCCTACATCCTGGTGGGCACACGCGAAGCGGAACAAAAATCGTGGTCCTCGGCCAGTCACGGCGCCGGCCGGGCGATGAGCCGCAAGCAGGCGCTCAAGCACTGGCGCGGGCGTGAGCTGATCGACGAACTGAGGGACCGCGGCATCCTCATTCGCACCAAGTCGTTGCGCGGCGCTGCCGAGGAGGCGCCGGGGGCCTACAAGGACGTCGATCTCGTCGCCGAGGCCACCGAGCGCGCGGGGCTCGCCCGGCGCGTCGCCTTCCTGCGCCCTAAGGTCTGCATCAAGGGCTGATGCGGCTTGCCGGCCTCTCCCTCCGCCGCAGGGTGGCGGTCGCAGCCCTGTGCGCACTGTGTGCTGGCCCCGTCCCGGCCGCCGTCTTCGACCTGGCGCTCGATGTTCCGCCGGATCTCGACCCGCTCATCCGCAAGAACCTCGACCTCGACCGTTGGGAGGACCTGCCCGAACTGGGGCCGCCGCAGCGCCAGCGGCTCGAGCGCGAGCTGGGCCAGCGGGTGCGCACCCTGCTGGAGACCGAGGGCTATTACGCGCCGGAGGTGCGGGTGCGCATCGATGCCACGTTCACACCGCCCCGCCTCGAGATCGGCGTGATCCCCCATGAACCCGTGCGCGTGTCTAGCCTGGATCTGCGCCTGACCGGCGAGGCGGCGCGAGACCCGGACAAGGCCGCTGCCCTGCGCGCCAACTGGCGCTTGCCGCCGGGAGCGCGCTTCCGCCATGCCGAATGGGAGGCGGCCAAGCGCGCCGCGCTGGCCGAACTGCTGGCCGAGCGCTACCCGGCCGCCCGCATCGTCGAGAGCCAGGCCACCGTGGACATCCCGGCACGCAGCGTGGCCTTGGCCCTCACCCTGGACAGCGGTCCCGCCTACGCCTTCGGCGAGGTCGAGATCACCGGGCTCGAACGCTACCCGCGCGCGCTCGTCGATCGGCTCAATCCCATCGAGCCCGGCGCCCCCTACCGGCAACGCGACCTGCTCACGCTGCAGGCACGTCTGCGCGACAGCCCCTACTTCTCCAGTGCCAGCGTGCGGGCGGACCCGTCAGAGGTGCAAGACGGGCGCATCCCGGTGCGGGTCGAGGTCCAGGAGCGGCGGGCCAAGCGCCTGGGCCTGGGCCTGGGCCTGACCACCGACGTCGGCCCACGTGGCAGCGTGGAGTATCGCGACTTCGATTTCCGTGATCGCGCCTGGCGGCTGTCGGGCAACCTGGTCGCCGACGCCCGCCGCCAGACCCTGTCCGGGCGGCTCAACCTCCCGCCCTCGGCCGAAGGGCACGAAGACCAATTGAGCGCCCGGCTCGAACGCAGCGACATTGCCAACGAGATCACCCAAACCCTCGGCTTGGGCGCCCAGCGCGCCCAGCGGCGCGGGCAGCAGGAGCGCATCTGGGCCGTCGACTACCTGCGGCAGAGCCAGCGGGCCGGGGTTGCGACCCGGCAGTCGTTCGAGGCCCTGAGCCTGAGCCACACCTGGCTCTGGCGTGCGGTGGATGATCCGGTCTTTCCCAGCCGGGGCCACCTGTACAGCCTGCAGTTGGGCGGTGGGGCCCGCGCCCTGCTGTCCGAGCGCGATTTCCTGCGCACCCATGCGCGTGCCGCCTGGTACCGGCCGCTGGGCGCAGCGGGCAGCCTGCTTCTGCGCGGCGAGCTGGGCGCCATCGCCGCCGGCGACCGGACCGGTCTGCCCGGTGACCTGCTGTTTCGCACCGGCGGCGACCAGTCGGTGCGCGGCTATGGTTACCTGTCCCTCGGCGTGCCGCAGGACGGCGCCATCGTCGGCGGACGCTATCTCGCCGTGGCCAGCGCCGAGTACGTGCACTGGTTCAAACCGCGCTGGGGGGCGGCCGTGTTCCTCGATGCCGGCAATGCCGCCGACCGCCTGGCGGACCTGACGCCCGTCCGGGGTTATGGTCTCGGACTGCGCTGGAGGAGCCCGGTCGGACCCCTCAACCTCGATCTCGCCCATGGCGAGGCGGTTGGCGGGCTGCGTCTGCATTTCACGGTCAACCTGGGATTCTAGGCGTGCGTTGGCTGCGGGCCGCCCTCCTGCTCAGTCTTATCGCGGCGCTGCTGTTCGGTGGCGCCGCCTGGTTGGCGGGCAGCGAGTGGGCCGTGCGCACCCTGGCGCGTGCGCTCACCGAGCTGAGCGAGGGGCGCATCGCCGTCGAGGGGGCCAGCGGGTCGCTCTACGGCCCACTGCGGATTGAGCGCCTGACCTTGCAAGACGCGCAGCGGCGCATCGAACTCTCTGGCGTCGTGCTCGACTGGCAGCCGCGGGCGTTGTGGCGACGGCATCTGCACATCAGCCGCCTGCACGCCTCGCGTTTGGCCATGCATCAGCTCGCCCCCAGTATCGAGCCGCTGCGGCCACCCCGCAGCCTCGATCTGCCCCTCGCCCTGAGTGTCGATGACGTGCACATCGCGGCCCTGCACATCGCGGCCACCGGCTTCAAACTGGATCTCGCCGAGACCAGTCTCACCCTGCACAAACCCGGGCGGCGCTACCGGCTAGCGCTCGAACGGCTCGACATGCCCTGGGGCCGGGTCAGCGGCGCGCTGGGGCTCGACGCCCGTGCCCCCTTCGCGCTCGAGGCCAAGCTCGGCCTCACCGCCCACGCCGGGCAGACGCTCCAGGCCACGGCCGAGGGTCGGCTCGAGCGCTTCCGACTCAGGGCCCATGCCGAGGGTGTGCAGCCCCTTGCGCTGACGGCCGAGGTCATGCCTTTCGCAGAGCTGCCGCTGCAGGCCGCCCGGCTCGAGGCCAAAGGCCTGGACCCGGCCCTCTGGCACATGGGCTGGCCGCAGGCCCGGCTCGACGTCGACGCGCGTTTCTCCGCCAGCCGGGAGGGGTGGGCCACAGGCCGCATGGCGCTCAACAACCGGCAGCCCGGTCCCCTCGATCGCGGCCTCATCCCGCTGACGGGCCTGTCCAGCTTGTTCGATCTCGATCGCAGCGGCCTGCGCCTGTCGGCGCTCCTCCTCGACCTGGGTGCGGGCGGCCGACTCACGGGCGAGGCCCGTTGGGCCGATGGTCGCGGTCGGGTCGCGCTCAACACGCGCGACCTCGACCCCAACCAGCTCATGAGCCGCCTGCGTCCCATGCGACTGGCCGGTCACATCGTTGTCGACCTGGATCGCCAGGGTCAGGGCATCGACCTTGCCCTCACGCACCGCCGCCATTCCCTGCAACTGCAGGCCCGGCGCCAGGCCGACCGGCTCACGGTCAGCCTGGCACGACTGCGTTCGGGGCCTGGCGGGTTGGAGCTGTCCGGTCAGGTCGGCCTCAGCCCGCCCTATGCCTTCAAGGCCCAGGGCCGGCTCTCTGCCTTCGACCCCGCCGCCTTCGGCGACTTCCCGCACGCCCAGCTCAATGGGCGCTTCGACGGCGAGGGCCGCTTGCAGCCTAAGCCGGAGGGGAGTCTTGCGTTCGCCCTGACGGCCAGCCGCTGGCGCGGCCATCCCGTCGCCGGCGGGGGGCGGCTGCGCCTTGCCGCCGGGCGTCAGTCGGAGGCCGACATCGACCTCGACCTGGCCGGCAACCGACTCCAGCTCAAAGGGGCCTATGGCCGACCGGACGACGTGCTGCAGGGGCATATCGACGCCCGCCAGCTCAGCCGGCTCGACCCGCGGCTCGGCGGCAGGGTTCAGGGCGACGGGCGGCTCCTCGGCACGCTCGGGCGGGGCAGTCTGCAACTCGACCTGACGGCGGACGGGCTGCGCTGGGCCGACGCACTCGCCGTCCGCGCGCTCACCCTGCAGGCCCGGTTGGCCGCTGGCCTCAACGGGCGGCTCGACCTGCACGCGGCGCTCGAAGGGGTGCGGGCGGGAGGGCAGGGGCTCGACCGCCTGACCCTTGCAGCAGAGGGCAGCCGCGCCCAGCACAGCATCAGGCTCGAGGCCCGGGGGGGTGGCTTCAGTGCGCAGGGTGTGCTTGCCGGCGGCTGGCGCGAGGATTGGTCTGGTCGTCTTCTGAGTTTGGAGGCCGGCCCGCGTCCCAGCCTGCGGCTACTGGCGCCCGCCGAGTTGTCCTGGTCCACCCGGGGTTTCAGCCTTACCCAGGCCGACTTCGCCCTGGATGAGGCGCGCCTACGTCTGGACACCCTGAGTTGGCTGCAGGGGCGTTGGCACAGCCGCGGTCGGCTCCACAATCTCGCCCCGTCGAGTCTGCCGGGTGTCACCCTACACCTCGCTGACTGGGATCAGGGTCTGCGTTTGGCCGCCAGCTGGGACCTCGCCCACGCCGCAGGGCCCAGCGGCCAGCTCCGACTGTGGCGGGAGGCGGGCGACTTGGCGGCCCCGACCGACCCGCGCCTGCCGCTCGGGCTCAAACGCCTTGAGCTGGATATCGATGCGTCGGAAAGCGTGCTGCGCGCCCGCCTCGACGTCCAGGGTGATCAACTGGGCGGCGGTCGGGCCGATGTTATGCTCCAGCGAGATGCGGCCGCCGAAGGCCGGGTTTGGAGTGCCGCCAGCCCGGTCGAGGCCCAGGCCCAACTGGAGCTGCCCGATCTCGCCTGGCTCGGGCCCCTGCTCACACCCGAGGGCGGCCTGACGCTGCAGGGCAGGGCCCGCCTGCAAATGGCCGCCCGCGGCCGCTTGCGCGCACCCGAACTGAGCGGCGAGCTGCGCGCGCAGGGTCTGCGCCTCGACTGGCCGGAGCAGGGGGTTGCCCTGCGAGACGGCACTTTGTTGGCTGGCCTCGAGCGCGAGCACCTCCGCCTGCAGTCCCTGCGGCTGCGCGGTCCGGAGGGCAGCCTGCAGGCGCAGGGCAGCCTCAGCCTGACGCAAGGCTTGCCGCGACTCGACCTCACGGTCACCGCCGACAAGCTGCGCGTGCTCGACCTGCCGGAGCGCCGACTCACCGTCAGCGGTGCCGCCCGCCTCACCGGTCAGGGCCGCGATCTGCGGGTGGGGGGCAGGTTCGAGGCCGACCAGGCACGCATCCTGCTGCCCCGCGAGGATGCCCCTGCGGTCAGCGCGGACGTCGTCGTCCTGGGCCGTGCGCTCCCCCCGCGCCGGCGCCCTCCGCGGCCGATACTGCTCGACCTGGAACTGGGCCTGGGGCCGCGCTTCTATCTGCAGGGGCGTGGTTTGGACGTGCGCCTGGCCGGCACCCTGCGCCTCAAAACAGGTCCCGACGCCTCGCCCCACCTCAGCGGCAGCGTGCGCGTGGCGCAGGGCAGCTACTCGGCCTACGGGCGGCGGCTTAGCATCGAGCGCGGCATCCTCGACTTTCAGGGGCCGATCGACAACCCCGGCCTGGACATCGTCGCCGTGCGAACCGGCCTGCCGGTCGAGGCCGGGGTGGCCGTCGGCGGCACGGCGCTGGCGCCGCAGGCACGTCTCGTCTCGCGCCCCGAGGTGCCGGACAGCGAGAAACTCTCCTGGCTCCTGCTTGGGCGCGGCCTCGAGGCGGGCCAGCCCGCCGACCTGCAGTTGCTCAGCCTGGCCGCCGATGCCCTGTTCTCCGCGGGCCAGTCAGTCAGCCTGCAGGCACAGCTCGCCGAGGCGGCCGGGCTGGACGAGATTGGGCTCAAGGGGGTCGGCACCCTGGAAGGCAGCGTGCTCACCCTGGGCAAGCGGCTGTCGGAGCGTGCCTACCTCAGCTATGAGCGCGGCCTCACCGGCCTCGAACAGCTGGTGCGGCTGACCTATCGCCTGAGCCGGCGTTGGAGTCTCAAGGCACAGACCGGGCGCGAGAACACGCTCGACCTCATGTACACCGTCGAATTCGATTGACCCCAAACCGCAAGGGGTTCAGAACCGGCGTGTCTGTGCCGTAATTACCAGGGTGTTGAAAATCGCATGCACGCCTCCGGCCTCCTGCCCCTGAAACGGGCAAATTTTTCGTCACCGACCCCTTGTCGGTCTTGGAAACCGGCTACGGGCCGGTTTTGGGCCCCAAAACCGGGGTTTTCACCGCCATTTGGCGGTTTTCGGGCGCACTATGCCCCCTGCCCGCGACCATCGCCATCCCAGAATCGTCATCAGTCGCGTCAGGTTGTACGCCGCGAAGGTGAACACCGCCTGTGTCGACACCTTCTCCAAGCCCACGAAACGCGTCTTGCGCCACCCCGACAGTCTTCGCCCAACCGAAGGCCTCCTCGATGCGGCTACGCAACTTCAGACGCTGTTGGTAGCCCGCCTCTTAGCA
>JAKADY010000020.1 GCA_021826065.1 Pseudomonadota bacterium | reverse complement strand
TTCCGATCTCCACGGCAACCAGGGCATCTTCGCCGCCCTCATGCAGGCCGGCTTCGACAACGCCAAGATTGCCTTCGAGATCGCCCTGGGGCTCACGGGGGTCATGTGCCTGTGGCTGGGGGTGATGAAGATCGGCGAGCGCGCCGGCTTCCTCGATCTCCTCGCCCGCCTACTCGCACCGCTCTTCGCGCGGCTGTTCCCCGACGTGCCGCGCGGCCACCCCGCCCTGGGCTCGATCACCATGAACCTCTCGGCCAACGTGCTGGGCCTGGACAACGCCGCCACGCCCATGGGGCTCAAGGCCATGCGCGAGCTGCAGGCGCTGAACCCGGACAAGGACACCGCCAGCAACGCCCAGATCCTCTTCCTGGTCCTCAACGCCTCCTCGGTGACGTTGCTGCCGGTCACCATCTTCACCTACCGGGCGCAGCTGGGGGCGGCCGACCCCACCGATGTGTTCATCCCCATCCTCATGGCGACCTACTGCTCCACCCTGGCCGGGCTCGCCTTCGTCGCCGCGGTGCAGCGCATTCGCCTGATCGACCCCGTGGTCCTGGGCTGGCTGTTCGCCCTGAGCCTTACCGTGGGCGGGCTTGCCGCCGGTTTCGCCAGCCTGCCCGCCGAGGAGATCGCCCCCAAGTCGGCCCTGCTCAGCAACTTTCTGCTGCTCGCCCTGATCGTCCTGTTCCTGCTCGGTGCGGTGGTCAAGCGGGTCAACGCCTACGAGGCCTTCATCGACGGGGCAAAGGACGGCTTCCAGGTGGCGGTGACCATCATCCCCTATCTCGTGGCCATGCTGGTGGCCATTGGCCTGATGCGCGCCAGCGGCCTGTTGGGGCTTCTGGTGGACGGCGCCCGCACCCTGGTCCAGTCCCTGGGTTTCGATGCCGCCTGGGTCGAGGCCCTGCCCACCATGCTGATGAAGCCCCTGTCGGGTTCCGGGGCCCGCGCCATGATGATCGAGACCATGCAGACGCACGGCGCCGATAGCTTCGCTGGCCGGCTGGCCAGCATCGTGCAGGGCAGCACGGAGACCACCTTCTACGTCCTGGCGGTCTATTTTGGCGCGGTGGGGATCAAGCGCGTGCGCCATGCCGTGGCCGGCGGCCTGGTGGCCGACGTGGCGGGTTTCGCCGCGGCGGTGGCCTCTGCCTATCTTTTCTTCGGCGCCACTGCCGAATGAAACGTCCTCCTGACTCGCTACCCGCGTTCCCCCTGATGGATTCAGTTCCTTCGGCGCGGCCGCACTGAACTGGCATGCCGAAAACCCGACGCACGGTTGGGCGAACGCTATCTTCATCGGCCGGTAAAATCAGGGTACGAATATCCCGATCAGCTCAAAGAAATCCTCCATGCAGGAATATCCCACCCTCGCCGCCGTCGATCTCGGCTCCAACTCCTTCCACCTGCAAGTCGCGCGTGTGGAGGGCGAGCAGCTGTTCTACCTGGATGCGCACAAAGAGGCGGTCCGGCTGGCCGCCGGTCTGACGGCCGACAAGACCTTGGACGCGGCCTCGCAGCGACGCGCGCTCGACTGCCTGTCGCGCTTCGGTGAGCGACTGAAGGGCATGCCGGCCGGGGCGGTGCGCGCGGTCGGCACCAGCGCGCTGCGCGTGGCCAAGAATGCCCCGGAATTCATGCAGCAGGCGCGCGCGGCCCTCGGTTTCGATATCGAGGTCGTGTCCGGACGCGAGGAGGCGCGCTTGATCTACCTCGGGGTCGCCCATTCGCTACCGCTCAACAAGGACAAACGCCTGGTTGTGGACATCGGCGGCGGGTCCACCGAATGCATCCTCGGCGTCGGCTACGAGCCCCACGAACGCGAGAGCCTGCGCATGGGCTGCGTGGTCTACACCCAGCGCTACTTCCCCGACGGCGTGCTCGACCGGCAGGCATTCCGGGCGGCGGAGACAGCGGCCCGCATCGAGATCCAGACCGCCGCGCACGGTTTCCGGCGAGGGCATTGGAGCGAGGCGGTCGGCTCCTCCGGCACCGCGCGGGCACTGGGCGAGATCCTGCGGGCGAACGGGCGCAGCGACGGCAGTATCACGCTCGATGGGCTCGTCTGGCTGCGCGAGCGTCTCATCAAGGCCGGCAGCCTCCCCGCGCTGGAGCTCGCCGGGCTCAAGTCCGACCGGCGCCCGGTCATCGCCGGCGGTTTCAGCATCATGTTGGCGATCTTTCAGGAACTAGGCATCGATTCCATGACCGTGGCCCAGGGTGCGATGCGCGAGGGCATCCTGTGGGACCTGCTCGGCCGCGTGCACGACCGCGACATGCGCGATGTCACCGTCGCCCAGTTCATGCGCCGCTACCACGTCGACGGCCGCCAGGCCCGCCGGGTCGAGCGGCTGGCTCAAGAGCTGGCGCAATCTCTCCGGCCCGGTGTGCGCGGCCTTGGCGCCGAGGCGCTGCACCTGCTGTCCTGGGCTGCCCTGCTGCACGAGATCGGCATCTCCATCGCCCATTCCGGCTTTCACAAGCACGGCGCCTACATCCTGGAAAACGCCGACATGCCGGGCTTCTCCCGGCAGGACCAGGCCGCGCTGGCCAGCCTCGTGCGCGCGAGCCGCGGCGGGCTTAACAAACTCACCCTCGCCAACGACGACCCGCTCTGGCCCCTGATCGTCTGTCTGCGCCTGGCCGTGTTGTTCAACTTGAGCCGCACCGACGCCCGACCGGGTCAGCTCGGCCTGGAGTGCCAGGCGGGGCGTTGTGTCCTGCGTGTGTCCGCCGCCTGGCTGGAGGCCAACCCGCTCACTCAGGCGGCCCTGGAGGCCGAGCTGCGCGAATGGGAGGGCGTCACCGCCTGGGTGCGGCTGACCGGGCTGCGGCCTGTTTGAGCTGCCCTATATAAGCCGCTCTGGAGGTCACTATGCCTCGTTTGGCGGCCTATTCCTTTTTCGGGTCGGCGGCTGTGGCCTGAGCGTCGAGCGCCTTGAGATGCGCCAGGCGCTCCGCGATCTTCGCCTCCAGACCCCGATCGGTGGGTTTGTAGAAACTGACGGGGGGCATGCCGTCGGGAAAGTAGTTCTCGCCGGCGGCATAGGCCTCGGGCTCGTCGTGGGCGTAGCGATAGGCGCGGCCGTAGCCGAGCTTTTGCATCAGGCGGGTGGGGGCGTTGCGCAGGTGCAAGGGCACCTCGCGCGAGCCGTCGCGCTGGATGAAGTCTTGTACGGCGTTCCAGGCCGTGTACACGGCGTTGCTCTTGGGGGCACAGGCGAGGTAGACCACCGCCTCGGCCAGGGCCAGCTCGCCCTCGGGGGAACCCAGGCGCTCGTAGGTGGCCACCGCGTCCAACGCGATGGCTAGCGCCCGCGGGTCGGCGAGGCCGACGTCCTCGCTGGCCATGCGGATGATGCGGCGGCCCAGATAGAGCGGGTCGGCGCCGCCGTCGAGCATGCGGGCGAGCCAGTAGAGGGCGGCGTCGGGGCTTGAGCCGCGCACCGATTTGTGCAGGGCCGAGATCTGGTCGTAGAAGGCCTCGCCGCCCTTGTCGAAGCGGCGTCGGGCGGGCGCCAGGGCCTCGGCGGCGAAATCGGCGTCCACCTCACGACGCCCCGCCGTGTGCGCGGCGATGGCGAGTTGTTCGAGTAGGTTCAGCAGGCGCCGGCCGTCGCCGTCGGCATAGGCGATGAGCAACCGGCGGGCGGCATCATCCAGGTGCATGTCCAGGCCGCCCTTGGTGAGCGCGCGCTCGAGCAGGGCGGCGAGCTCGGTCTCGTCGAGGGGACGCAGGACGTAGACCTGGGCGCGGGAGAGGAGGGCACCGACGACCTCGAAGGAGGGGTTTTCCGTGGTGGCGCCGATGAAGGTGATGAGGCCCGACTCCACGTGCGGGAGAAAGGCGTCCTGCTGGGCCTTGTTGAAGCGGTGGACCTCGTCGACGAAAAGGATGGTGTCGCGCCCGGCCTGACGATTCAGCCGCGCGCGCTCCACCGCCTCGCGGATCTCCTTGACCCCGTCGAGCACCGCGGAGATCTGGATGAAGTCGGCGTTGAAGTGTTGCGCGGCCAGCCGCGCCAGGGTGGTCTTGCCCACACCCGGCGGCCCCCACAGGATCATCGAGTGCAGACGCCGTGCGTCGAAGGCCAGGCGCAGCGGTTTGCCCGGCCCGAGCAAGTGGGTCTGGCCGATGACCTCATCGATCGTGGTGGGTCGCAACCGTTCCGCCAGGGGGACAGAGGCGGGGAGGGCGGCGCTGCCGGCGAAGAGGTCCCGTGTCTCAGGCGCGGCCGTCACGGGGTTGCTGGCGCATGGGGGGATCAGCGGTCGCCGATCACATCGACCCCTTTGGGCGGGGTGAAGCGGAAGAGATCGGCCGGGAGGGTCGGGTTGCGGCGGATGCCGCTGAAGCGCAGCCGCGTGACCTGACCGAAGCTGTCGCGCACCTCCATGGCGACGATGTCGTTGCCGCGGAAACCCATGCGCACCGCCTCGAAACTGCCCTCCTTGCTGCGCGGCGTGGCCTCCAGCCAGGACAGGCCATCGGCCTCGCCGACGTCGCGGAAGCTGAACAGCCGCTCCACCTCGTTGCTGCCCGCCAGCAGGGCGGCGGGGCTCTCGCCCAGGGCCTGGTCGAGCTTGCGCACGGTGACCTGTTCGAGATCCTGGTCGTAGATCCATAGCCGGCTGCCGTCGCCCACCACGATCTGGCTGTAGGGCTTGGAGTAGACCCAGCGGAACTTGCCCGGTCGCGACAGATGCAGGCTGCCCTGGCTCTCCTGCACCTTGCGCCCGGTCCGGTCGGTGACGACCTGGGTGAACTGGGCGCTCAGGGTGCGGGTGCCGGAGATGAAGGACTGCAGCCGGCTGTCGGCAAGCAGGGGTCTAGAAAGAAGATTAAGACCCAGCAGCAGTAATATGAATGTTAAGTGTTTTCTCATGAACAATCCGCTCATTCTCGGCGCGGGGCGATCACCTCGCGATTGCCGTTGCTCTGCATGGGGGAGACCAGGCCGGCGCGTTCCATGGCCTCGATAAGACGGGCGGCCCGATTGTAGCCGATGCGCAGGTGTCGCTGGACCGCGGAGATGGAGGCCCGACGGGTGCGCACCACGAGGGCGACCGCCTCATCATACAGCGGGTCGGACTCGGCATCCCCGGTGCCGGTTCCCTCGCCATCCTCGGTGCTTTCCTCGACCAAGACGCTCTCGTCGTAGGCGGGCGGGCCCAGCTCCTTGAGCCAGCTGGTCACGCGATGCACCTCGTCGTCGGAGACGAAGGCTCCGTGCACGCGCATGGGGTAGCCGTGACCGGGCGGCAGGTAGAGCATGTCGCCCTGACCCAGCAGCGACTCGGCCCCCTGCTGGTCGAGGATGGTGCGCGAGTCGATACGGCTGGCGACCTGGAAGGCGATGCGCGTGGGGATGTTGGCCTTGATGAGCCCGGTGATGACGTCCACCGACGGGCGCTGGGTGGCCAGGACCAGATGGATGCCGGAGGCGCGCGCCTTCTGCGCCAGGCGGGCGATGAGCTCCTCCACCTTCTTGCCGGCCACCATCATGAGGTCGGCCAGCTCGTCGATCAGCACGACGATGTAGGGTAGGGGCTCCAGGCGCTCGGGATTTTCCGGCGTGAGCGAGAAGGGGTGGGTGATGGGCTCGCCTGCCTTGCGCGCGTCGTGGATCTTCTGGTTGAGGCCGGCGATGTTGCGCACCCCCAGGGCGGACATCAGTTTGTAGCGCTTCTCCATCTCGCCCACGCACCAGTTGAGGGCCGAGGCGGCGAGCTTCATGTCGGTGACGACCGGGGCCAGCAGATGGGGAATGCCCTCATAGGCGGAGAGCTCCAGCATCTTGGGATCGACCATGATCAGGCGCACGTCCGCCGGCGTGGCCTTGTAGAGCAGCGACAAGATCATGGCGTTGATGGCCACGGACTTGCCCGAGCCGGTGGCGCCGGCCACCAGCAGGTGGGGCATCTTCGCGAGGTCGGCCACCACCGGGTTGCCGCTGATGTCCTTGCCCAGGGCCAGGGTGAGCGGCGAGGCCATGTCGTTGTAGACCTTGGCGCCCAGGATCTCGGCCAGACGCACCACCTGACGCTGGTTGTTGGGCAGTTCCAGGCCCATGCAGCTCTTGCCGGGGATGGTCTCCACGACACGGATGCTCACGACGGAGAGCGAGCGCGCCAGGTCCTTGGCCAGGTTGACGATCTGGCTGCCCTTGACGCCGGAGGCGGGTTCGACCTCGTAGCGGGTGATGACCGGGCCGGGATAGGCGGCCAGCACCTTCACCTCCACGCCGAACTCGGCCAGTTTGCGTTCGATCAGGCGCGAGGTCGCCTCGAGCGAGGCGTTGTCGACCAGCTGGGCGGCCTTGGGCGGTTCGTCGAGCAGACGCAGCGGGGGGATCTGCGCATCGGGCAGGTCCTTGAAGAGGAAAGGCTGTTTTTCCTGCTCGACGCGTTCCGAGCGCACCACCTCGACCGCCGGGGTTTCGATGCGCAAGGGTGCGGCCTGCTTGAACCGCTCCTGGGCCTTTTGCACGGTCTCCTCGCGGACCTGCAGGGCCTTCTGACCAGCCAGGCGGTCCTGGCGTGCCTGCCAGGCCCCAACAAGCGCCATGGCCAGGCGCTCCAGCAGCAGCCCGATGCGTTCGCTCAGACCCAGCCAGGACAATCCCGTGAACAGGCTCAGCCCCACGCCCCAGGTCAGCAACAGCAGCACGGTGCCGCCGTCGAAGCCGAGCGCGGCATGGGTCAGCCGGCCCAGGCCGTCACCCAGGGCGCCACCGGGGGTCAGCGGCAGATGCCTGCCGTGGTCGTGGAAACGCAGCGACTCCAGCGCGCTGCTGGACAGCAGCAGCATCACGAAGCCCAACGTGGCCAGGCCCGGGCCGTGCTGGTGGCCGGCCTCCGGATTACCGATGCGCCGGTAACCCCACCAGACCAGGAACAGCGCGAGCGCGATCAGGCCATAGGCCGACAGCCCGAACAGGTACAGGAGCAGGTCGGCGAGCCAGGCGCCGAAGTGGCCGCCGGCGTTGTGGATGGTGTCGGTCTCGGCCGACTTGGACCAACCCGGGTCGAGCGGGCTGTAGGTCACCAGGATCATGCCCAGGTAGAGCGCCAAGGCCACGGCGGTCAGCCACCAGATCTCCCTGAGTAAGGCTGCGGCCCTCGGCGCGAGAGGTTTGCGCATCGGTCGAGCCAGTGCGCGTTTTTTTGGCTTGCGAAACATGGCGCGAACTATAAGGGAAAGCGCGGCGGCCGACTAACGTCGGGCGGCAGCCACTCACCTCCCCTCAGACGAAAAACGTACAATGTATATTATGTCAAATAAAGTGGGTTAACCGATCGACGCCTATGCGTTTGGTTTGCGGTGTGGCGTAGCGCTCATCCCTTTCAGTACCCCGGTGACGGAAACCGGACCATGATCGGATCGTTGTGTGCCTCAAAGCCGCGCGGCCATCCCTGACGATGGATGGCCCCAGCGGCGGACCCGCCGGATTCAGTCTTCGTTCTTACTCGTTGTCTTGCGCGGCAGGCGCCGCACAGCGCTGACCCGGCCGAAATCCATCGCCGCCTCCCACTTGCCTTCGAGACGGGAGACACGGCGGTCGAGCTCACGCACCTCCTGGGTGAGCTCACCGATGCGATCGGCCACACGACGGACCTCGTCGACCAGACGCAGGGCCTCGCGGACGGCCTCAAGCGCGTCCCTGAGCGAGCTCATGTCACACGCTCGTTCCAGCCGGCACTCATGCCGCGAGCTTGTCCCGGCTGCGATGTCGCGCGCGCAGGTCCGTGAGCACGGCCTCGAGCTGTAGGCTCGCCTGGGCCAGTGCGGCGCGGGCCTCGGCGGTGGCCTGTTTGAGCTCGTCGATGAGCGCGCGCAACTCGGCCTCCTCCTCGCCGGCCGGGGTGAATTTGCGGCGGATCAGCTCCGCCACGCTGGTGCCGGCGGCCGCCGCCTGGGCATGCAGAGTGGCCTTGAACTCAGGCGTGGCAACGAATTCGATGCGTGTGGTTTTCATATGAGCATCCGGATACGGTTCCGTTTCCGGAACATTCTACACTGTGCTGGCAAATCCTGCGAACCGGCCATGTCAGTACGCGCCGGGCCGCCCCAAGCGTACTGACCGCCCCCGCGGGGGGCGACGAACGCAGTGAGTCGGGGGTCGTTTCGCCCTAGCGCCGGAAGATCCAGAGGATCAGGGTGAGCACCAGGGACAAGACCAGGCCGCTGGTGAAGGGGAAATAGAAGGTGAAGCCCTTGCGCTCGATGCGGATGTCACCCGGCAGGTTGCCGAACCCCAGCTTGCTGAGCAGGGGCCACAGCAGGCCCAGGGCGATGAGGACGATCCCCAGGGTGATCAACCACTTGGCCATGTCAGCCGCCCCAGCCAGTACAGAAGCTGCGATAGGCGGCCCGCCGGCGGGCCCCATCGCCCGCCCTGCAAACCGTGTACCTCCCCGCAGTCGCCTGTCTCACGGATGCCGCTGTCCCGTGCTGGCCCGGCGTGCCGCCGCCGGCCGGCCGCGCGCACGCCGGGGCTGGGCGCCCGCCTCTCGGGCGTCCCGCCCTGCACCCCCATGCCCGGCCGGGAGCAGGCGGGTGAGCCCGCACCACTTGAGCAGTTCCATGACCTCATGCTCTTCCAGATCGAGCAGCATCCCCCGCTTGAGACGGGCGGGCATGACGATGGGGCCGAAGCGCACCCGGATGAGCCGGCTCACGGTCAGGCCCAGCGCCTCGATGAGCCTGCGCACCTCGCGGTTACGGCCTTCCTTGATGACCAGCCGGTACCACTGATTGGCCCCCTCGCCGCCCGCCGGCTGCAGGCTCTCCACGCGGGCGAGGCCATCCTCCAGGGCGATCCCCTCGGTGAGCTGGGCGATCTGTTCCGCGGTGAGCCCGCCCAGCACGCGCACGGCATATTCGCGTTCGACCTCATACCTGGGATGGGCCAGGCGGTTGGCGAGCTCGCCATTGGTGGTGAAGATCAGCAGCCCCTCGGTGTTGTAATCCAGACGGCCGACCGAGATCCAGCGCTGGCCCTTGAGCCGGGGCAGCTTGTCGAAGACGCTGGGGCGTCCCTGGGGGTCGTCGCGGGAGACAATCTCCCCCTCCGGTTTGTGATAGAGCAGCACGCGCGGCAGCCGCCGGCGCCATGGGAGTTGTACGGGGCGTCCATGCACCCGCACCACGTCGGTCGGAGCCACCCGATCGCCTACCTGGGCGGGCTGTCCGTTGATCGACACGGCCCCGCTGGCGATGAGCTGTTCCATGTCCCGGCGCGAGCCCAGCCCGGCCGCGGCCAGCATCTTGTGCAGCTTTTCGCTCTGGCTGGCCGGATCGTCCGGCATGGCCTTGAGCGGGCGTCCCAAAAAAGAATAGCGTGGCATGGACTCAGGCAGTGGCGGTGGTATCCTGGGTATCGAGTGCATCGGTCACCGGCAGTTCCGCATGCGTGATCTCCGGCAGGGGCGGCAGCTCGGACAGGGCCCGCAGGTTGAGGTCGCTCAGGAAGCGCTTGGTGGTGGCATAGAGGACCGGGCGGCCGGGTACCTCCCGGTGCCCGACCGTCTCGATCCAGCCGCGCTCCTCCAGGGTGCGGATGATCTGGCTGCTCACCGCCACCCCGCGGATCGCCTCGATGTCGCCGCGGGTGACCGGCTGCCGGTAGGCGATCACGGCCAGGGTCTCCAGCACGGCGCGCGAATAACGCGGCGGCTTCTCTGGGTGCAGCCGGTCGAGATAGGCCTGGTATTCGGGACGGGTGCGGAAGCGCCAACCCTCGGCCACCTGAACGAGTTCCACCGCCCTGCCCTCCCACGCCTGCCGCAGCTCGTCCAGTGCGCGGCGCAGGAAATCGGGGTGCAAGGCATCCTCGAACACCTTGCGCAGCTCGGCGAGCGACAACGGCTGTTGCTGCGCCAGCAGCACCGCCTCCAGGACGCGCTTGACGTCTTCCAGGCTACTGGGTGGGTTCGCCATGGCACAGTCGGGCGTGGATGGGGGCGAAGGGTGCGGTCTGGACGATCTCCACCAGCCGCTCGCGCACCAGTTCGAGCAAGGCAAGCAGGGTCACCACCAGCTCGGCACGCCCGCCCTCGCGTGGGAAAAGCTCGGCGAACAGGGCGAGCGGCCGGCTCTGCAGCGTCCTGAGGATGCGGCTCATGTGGTCGCGCACCGAGAGCTCCTGGCGGCTGACGCGGTGATGACGGGTCATGCGCGCCCGCTTGAGGATGTCGTGCCAGGCCGCCAGCAGGTCGGCCGGCGACACCTGTGGCAGGCGCGCAACGGCCAGGCGCTCCACCGCCACGGTGACCGGCATGAAGTCGCGACCGAGTTGCGGCAGCCGATCCAGTTGGCGGGCCGCCTCGCGTATTTGTTCATATTCCAACAGACGCCGCACCAGCTCCGCGCGCGGGTCGTGTGCCTCGCCCTCCTCCACCGGCTGCGGCCTGGGCAGGAGCATACGCGACTTGATCTCGATCAGCATGGCCGCCATCACCAGATACTCCGCCGCCAGCTCTAGGCGGTGCCGGCGCATGGCCTCGACGTACTCGATGTACTGGCGCGTCAGCTCCGCCATGGGGATGTCGAGCACGTTGATGTTGTTGCGGCGGATGAGCCAGAGCAAAAGGTCCAGCGGCCCCTCGAAGGCCTCCAGGATCACCTCCAGTGCGTCGGGCGGGATGTAGAGGTCCTGCGGCAGCTCGGCCCAGGGTTCGCCGAGGACACGGGCACGGGCGGTGGGTGCGGATTCAGGCGTATCGACGACAGTGGCCGCCACCGCTTCGTTGGTGAGCATGTGCCCAGTCAAATCAGGATGCTCGTGTCGCTGTAACTGGCCAAGGTGGCGTCGTCGGTCACGAGACGCAAGGGTTCAATCAGCGCCTGGGCAGCGAGCAGTCGGTCGAAAGGGTCGCGGTGGATAGGTGGCAGCGCCCCCACGGCAGCGGCATGTTGCGCTGTAATCGGCAACAGCTGGTAGCCCGCTTGATCGAAGTAGCCCAGGGCCTCGACACCGGACAGAGGCATGTCACCCTTACCCAGACCGTGCTTGATGGCGATCTCCCAAACCGTGGCAGCGCTGACGACGATATGATTATGAGGGTCCAGAATGAGCTGCCGCCCTTGTGCACTCAACCTGGGGTCATCCGCAATAGCCCAGAGGGCGACATGGGTGTCCAGAAGCAGGTTCACTGGCCGAACAACGCTGCGATCTCGGGATTCGACCGATCGATGTCATCCGGCACTTGAAAGCGTCCCTTGGCCACACCGATACGGCGCTCAGGGACTGGCCGCTCGACCTGGACCAATTTGGCCACGGGGCGGCCATTACGGGCGATGATGATCTCCGCCTCCCGTCCAGACTCGATGGCCTCGACCAGCCTCGACAAGTGGGTCTTGGCCTGCAGCATGTTGACGATCGACATGGCCTCGTTGCTATCCTAACCTTGGTCAATCTTAGTCAGGCTGGGTTGTCAATTCAAGGTAGCCGGGCGTGGGGCCGTTTCGCCGCCGCAGCCTTGGGCTACCCTCCGAAGACCAGCCGCGCCACCTCCTTGTAGTGTTTGACGAAGTGGACGTTGAGCCCCTCTTTCACGTAGTCGGGCAGGCGCTCGAAATCGGGCCGGTTGGCCGCCGGCAGGATCAGCTCGTGGATGTGCACGCGTTTGGCGGCGATGACCTTTTCGCGGATGCCGCCCACGGGCAGGACCTGGCCGGTGAGGGTGAGCTCTCCGGTCATGGCGAGCGGCCGGGCGATTCTCTCGTTGCGCGCGAGCGACAGCAGCGCGGTGGCCATGGTGATACCGGCACTGGGGCCGTCCTTGGGCGTGGCCCCCTCGGGCACGTGCAGGTGCACGAAGGCCTGGTCGAAGAAGCCGGGGTCGCCCTTGAAGGGCTTTAGGTGACTGGCGATGTAGCTGTAGGCGATCTCGGCCGACTCCTTCATGACCTCGCCCAGCTTGCCGGTCAGCTTGAAGCCTCGGTTCAGGGTGTGCACCTTGGTCGCCTCGATGGTGAGCGTGGCGCCGCCTAGCGGCGTCCAGGCCAGGCCCGTGACCACGCCCACGCCACTGGCCGGCTTCTCCGGCAATCGAGGCGGCTCGGCCATGTAGGACTCGATGTCGTCGGCGGTCACGTGCACCGCCTTGACATCACCCTGCAGCAGCTTCACCACCGCCTTGCGCACCACGCGCCCGAGCGCCTGTTCGAGCTGGCGCACGCCGGCCTCGCGTGCATAGCCCTCGATGAGCTTGCGGATGGCGGCATCGGTGATGGTCACCTGGCCGCGCTTGAGCCCCGCCTTCTTGAGCTGCTTGGGCCAGAGGTGATGCTTGGCGATGGCCAGCTTCTCCTCGGTGAGATAGCCGGCCAGGCGGATCACCTCCATGCGGTCCAGGAGCGGCCCCGGGATGGTGTCGAGCTGGTTGGCGGTGCAGATGAACAGCACCTTGGACAGGTCGAAGCGCACGTCCAGGTAGTGGTCGAGGAATTCGCTGTTTTGCTCCGGGTCGAGGACCTCCAGCAGCGCGCTGGCCGGGTCGCCGTGATAAGAGGCGCCGATCTTGTCCACCTCGTCCAGCATGATCACCGGGTTCTGCGACTCGGCCTCCTTGATGGCCTGGATGAACTTGCCCGGCAGCGCGCCGATGTAGGTGCGGCGGTGGCCCTTGATCTCGGCCTCGTCGCGCATGCCGCCTACTGAGAAGCGGTAGAACCTACGACCCAGGGCGCGGGCGATGGAGCGGCCGATCGAGGTCTTGCCGACCCCTGGCGGGCCGACCAGCAGCAGGATGGAGCCGGCCACCTCGCCCTTCATGGCCCCCACGGCCAGGAACTCGATGATGCGCTCCTTGACGTCGTCGAGACCGTCGTGGTCCTGGTCGAGGATGCGGCGGGCGCGTTTGAGGTCGAGCTTGTCCTTCGTCAGCTTGCCCCAGGGCAGGCTGGTGAGCCACTCGAGGTAGTTGCGAGTGACGGTGTACTCGGGCGAGCCGTGTTCCAGGGCGGAGAGCTTGTTGAGTTCTTCCTCGATCTTCTTCTGCGCGTGCGGCGGCAGCTTCAGCTTCTTGATGCGCCCCTGATAGAGCTCGATATCGGCCGTCCGGTCGTCCTTGGCGATGCCCAGCTCCTGCTGGATCGCCTTCAGCTGCTGGCGCAGGAAGAACTCGCGCTGTTGCTTGGTGAGTTTCTCCTCCACCCGCTCGCGGATCTTGGTCTGCAGGCGTGCGACCTCCAGCTCCTTCTTGACCAGCAGCAGGACCTTTTGCATGCGCCGGCGCAGGTTGAAGGTCTCCAGGACCTCCTGCAGCTTCTCCTTGGGGGCGGTGGTGAGGCTGGCGGCGAAGTCGGCGAGTAGCGCTGGCTCGTTGGGCGAGAAGCGGTTCAGGAAGAACTTGAGCTCCTCCGAGTACAGCGGGTTTAAGGGCAGCAGCTCCTTGATGGCGTTGATGATGGCGAGCGCATAGGCCTTGATCTCCTCGTTGCCGGCCTCCGGGCGCGCCTCGAGCGGGTACTCGACGCGGGCGTAGAACGGCGGCTGGCCGGAGATCCATTCGGCGATGCGAAAGCGCGTGATGCCTTCAGCCACGAACTGGATCTTGCCATCCGCGCGCATGGGGTGGTGCATGCGCACCAGGGTGCCGACCTCGTAGAAGTCCTCGGGCCGTGCATCGTCCGACTTGTCGCCGCGCACCAGCACCAGGCCGACCAGGTGGTGGGGCGTCTCGCCGATGCGCTTGACCGTCTCCATCCACGGCCCCTCGTTCATCAGCAGCGGCAGGGTCTGCGCCGGGAAGAAGGGCTTCTCGGTCATCGGCAGCAGATGGATGGTGGCCGGAAAGGTTTTCGCCGGCAGCTGCGGGGTGCCCTGCCCTGCCTGCTCGCCCTCGCGGACGACCTCGCCTTCGATGGGCTTCGGATGTTCTTCGGTCATGGTTGTCCCTGGTCTGTCGATGACCTGTGGGTATGGCCGGACTGGCCCGATTTCAAGACCGGGTGGCGTGGGGCCGGTCAGAGCTGCACCAGTCCCATCGCCTCGCGCACGTCGCGCATGGTCTCGCGGGCGAGGTCGCGGGCCTTCTCGCAGCCGTCGGCGATGATGTTGCGCACGCTGTCGGGGTCCTCGGCCAGCGCGCGGGCGCGTTCCTGGATGGGGGCGAGCTCCTTGAGCACCGCGTCGATGATGGGCTGCTTGCACTCCAGGCAGCCGATGCCCGCCGTGGTGCAGCCCTCCCGCACCCAAGCCTTTTGCGCCTCGTCGCTATAGACCTGGTGGAGCTGCCAGACGGGGCAGCGCTCCGGGTTGCCGGGGTCGCTGCGGCGGATGCGGGCCGGGTCGGTGGGCATGGTGCGGATCTTCTTATGAATTACTTCAGGATCCTCGCGTAAGGCTATGGTGTTATTGTAAGATTTCGACATCTTCTGGCCGTCCAGCCCCGGCATCTTGGACGATGGCGTGAGCAGGGCATCGGGCTCGGTCAGGATCATCTTGCCGCCGCCCTCCAGATAACCGTAGAGCCGCTCCATGTCGCCCAGGCTCAGGTTCTGGGTCTCCGCTAGCAGTGCGCGCGCCGCCGCCAGCGCCTCCTGGTCGCCGGCCTGTTGATAGCGGGTGCGCAGCTCCTCGTAGAGCTTGCCCTTCTTGCCGCCCAGCTTCTTGATGGCCGCCTGGGCCTTCTCCTCGTAGCCGGGCTCGCGTCCGTAGAGATGGTTGAAGCGGCGGGCGATCTCGCGCGCGAACTCGATGTGCGGCACCTGGTCCTCGCCCACCGGCACCTTGTTGGCGCGGTAGATCAGGATGTCGGCCGCCTGCAGCAGGGGGTAGCCGAGAAAGCCGTAGGTGGACAAGTCCTTGTCGGTAAGCTTCTCCTGCTGGTCTTTGTAGGTCGGCACCCGCTCCAGCCAGGCGAGCGGCGTCATCATGGACATGAGCAGGTGCAGCTCGGCGTGCTCGATCACCTGCGACTGGATGAACAGGACGGCCTTGGAGGGGTCCACCCCGGCTGCGAGCCAGTCGATGACCATCTGCCAGGTGTTGTCCTCGATGGCGAGCGGGTCGTCGTAGTGGGTGGTGAGGGCGTGCCAGTCGGCGACGAAAAACAGGCACTCGTATTCGTGTTGCAGTCGCAGCCAGTTCTTGAGCACCCCGTGGTAGTGCCCCAGGTGCAGGGCGCCGGTGGGGCGCATGCCGGAGAGGACGCGATCGGCGTACATGGGTGGTGCGCGGTCAGTTCAGAACGATTTGGATGAGGCTCAGGAGCTCGATGGAATGGATGCCGAAGACCGTGGCGCACAGCGCGATGACGGCCCGGATCAACGGCCAGATGAAGACCCCGAGCAGCCCGGTGAAGATCAGTGCCAAGAGGATGAACAGCCCATAGGGCTCCACCCGCGCCAGGCCATAGGCCAGGCGCGGCGGCAGCAGGCTCACGGCGATGCGGCCGCCATCGAGCGGCGGCACGGGCAACAGGTTCAGGGCCATCAGGATGGCGTTGATAAAGACGCCGGCCGCGCCCATGAGGGCGAGCGGCATGGCGAAGCTGCTGCCCTGGATGGCGAAGGCGAGCTTGATCATCGCCGTCCAGAACAGGGCCATCAGCAGGTTGGCGCCGGGACCGGCCGCCGCGACCCACAGCATGTCCTGCTTGGGCCGGCGCAGGTTGTGGAAATTCACCGGTACCGGCTTGGCCCAGCCGAACAGGATGCCCCCTGCTCCCGCCAGCTTGGACAGCAGCAGGATGCCCAGGGGGACGATGACGGTGCCCACGGGATCGACATGCCGCAGGGGGTTGAGGCTGATGCGGCCCGCCAGTTCCGCCGTGCGGTCGCCGAAGCGGCGCGCCGCATAGCCGTGCGCCGCCTCGTGCAGGGTGATGGCATAGACCACCGGCAGGGCAAAGACGGCCACCTTCTGGATCAGATTGAGTTCCACGCCTGCGCCTCCCTACTCCAGGCCGAGGGGACGGAGATCGCCCCGGCCGCGGCGGATCACCTCGGGCGTCTCGCCCGTGAGGTCGATCACCGTGGTCGGCTCCAGGCTGCAGGCGCCGGCGTCCAGGATGACATCGACCTGCTTTTCCAGCCGCTCGCGGATCTCCCAGGCATCGTTCAGGGGGCGGTCCTCATCCGGCAGGCTCAGGGTCATGGACAGGATCGGTTCGCCCAGCTCGGCCAGCAGCGCCGAGACCACCGGGTGGTCGGGCACGCGCAGCCCAATGGTGTTGCGCTTGGGGTGCAACAGTCGGCGCGGCACCTCGCGTGTGGCCTCGAGGATGAAGGTGTAACCGCCGGGGGTGGCCGCCTTGAGCAGCCGGTATTGCCGGTTGTCCACCCGTGCGTAGTGCGCGATCTCCGAGAGGTCGCGGCACACCAGGGTGAAGTGGTGCTTGTCGTCCACCCCGCGGATGGCGCGGATACGCTCCATGCCCGCCTTGTTGCCGATCATGCAGCCCAGGGCGTAGCAAGAGTCGGTCGGGTAGGCCATGATGCCGCCGGCGCGCAGGATACGCACGGTCTCGCGGATGAGACGCGGCTGCGGATTCTCCGGATGGATACTGAAGAATTGGGCCACGGGGTCACGGTCACCAGGTTTCCCAGAGCGGCCGGCAGCCGGCCGGCAGCGGGGCGAGCCGGCCGAGCTCGCGGCCGCCCTCGCCGGGGGCGTGGAAGTCGGAGCCGACCGAGGCGTAGAGACTGAATTCCTGCGCCAGCGCGGCGTAGACCGGTACCTGGTCCTCGGTGTGGCTGCCGGTGACCACCTCCAGACCCACCCCGCCCAGGTCGCGGAACTCTTGCAGGAGCAGGCGCATCTTTTCGCGGCCGAAGTTGTAACGGCCCGGATGGGCCAGCACGGCCTGGCCGCCCGCGGCCCTGATCCACCCGACCGCCGCCTGCAGGCTGGCCCACTCGTGCGGCACATAGCCGGGTTTGCCCTTGACCAGGAATTTCTTGAAGACGGTCTTCACGTCCTTGACATAGCCCTCCTCGACTAGGAAACGGGCGAAGTGGGTGCGTCCGATCAGCTCCTTGTTCTCCGCGTAGGCATAGGCCCCCTCGAGGGCGCCAGCGATGCCCAGACGCGCCAGGGCCTCGGCCATCTGCCGGGCGCGCTCGGCGCGGCCGTTGCGATTCGCCGCCAGCCCGGCCAGGAGCTGCGGGTTCTCGGGGTCGATGTTGAGCCCCACCACGTGCACCGTCTGCCCGCCCCAGGTCACCGAGATCTCGACGCCGGGCACATAGCGCATGCCCAGCCGCTGCGCCGTCGCCGCCGCCTCGGCCTGCCCGCGCAAATCGTCGTGGTCGGTGAGTGCGAGCACGTCCACCCCCTGTTCATGGGCGCGTGTTACCAGGGCCACGGGACTGAGGACGCCATCCGATGCGGTGGAGTGGCAGTGCAGGTCGAAGATCACCAATGCTCGCGCTTGTGGGATGCCTGGGCATCATAGCAAAATGCCTGCCTGCCGGCCATTTCGCCCCAGAGACACCCGCTTCTTCGCCAATGAAACTGTTGTTCGACCTGTTCCCCGTCATCCTGTTTTTCCTGGCATACCAGTGGGGTGAGGCCAATCCCGCCACCGCCCAGTCGCTGCTCGACGCCTTCGGGGTCCACCTGGCCAGCGCCACCAAGCCAGGCGTGTTCCTGGCCACCCTGGTGGCGATCGCCGCCACGCTCGTCCAGGTGGCCTGGGTCTGGGCACGGCATCGCAAGGTGGACACCATGCTGTGGGTGTCCCTCGTGTTGATCGTGGTCTTCGGTGGCGCCACCTTGTTCCTGCACGACGAGGCCTTCATCAAGTGGAAGCCGACGGTGCTCTACTGGATGTTCGCCCTCGCCCTCGGCCTGGCGCCGGTGCTGTTCGAGCGCAATCTCATCCGCCTGCTGATGGAGAAACAGGTGAGCCTGCCCGATGCGGTCTGGGACCGGCTCAACCTGGGGTGGGCCGGGTTCTTCGCCTTTCTCGGGTTGGCCAACCTGTTCGTGGCCTTTCGCTACTCGACCGATACCTGGGTCAATTTCAAACTCTTCGGCACGCTGGGCCTGATGTTGGTCTTCATCCTCGGTCAGACGCTCTATCTCACCCGTCATCTCAAGGAGAGCGAATGAGTCTGTACTACGCGATCATCGGCGAGGATGTGCCGGACAGCCTGCCGCTGCGGCAGGCGGCGCGGCCCGCCCACCTCGCGCGCCTGCAGACCCTGCAGGACGAGGGTCGTTTGCTGCTGGCCGGCCCCTTCCCCGCCATCGACAGCCCGGACCCAGGCCCGGCCGGTTTCAGCGGCAGCCTGATCGTCGCCGCCTTCGACAGTCTGGAGGCGGCGCAAGCCTGGGCAGAGGCCGATCCCTACGTCGCCGCCGGCGTGTATACCCGCGTCAGCGTGAAACCCTTCAAAAAGGTGTTGCCGTGAGCGCCGCCGACACCGAGGCACTGATGCGGCAGCGTCTCGCCAGCCTCGAACCCGAGGCGGTCGAGATCGCCGATGAGAGCGCGCTGCACGCCGGGCATGCCGGGGCCCGCGCCGGCGGTGGGCACTATCAGCTCACCATCGTCTCCAAACACTTCGCCGGCCTGGATGCCCTCAGCCGCCACCGCCTGGTCTACCAGGCCCTGGGTGGACTGATGGGCAGCCGCATCCATGCCCTCAGCATCCAGGCTTATGCCCCTGGTGAACTCTGACCACACGACCCAAGGATAGACATGAAACGACCCTTGCCAGCCCTCGCCCTGACCCTCGCCCTTGGCTTCACCGGCCTGGCCGGTGCCCAGGGCACGCCAGCCACCGCCAACAGCGACAAACCCATCGCCACCGTCAACGGAGTGGCCATCCCCCCCATCTATGCCGAATTCCTGCGCAACAGCCGGGCGGCCAGGGGCCAGTCGGCCGAGCTCCTGAGCGATGCCGCCATCCGCGAGGCCCTGATCGTGGCCGAGTTGCTGGCGCAGGAGGCCGTCAAGGCCGGCCTGGACAAGAACCCAAGGGTGAGTGCCCTCATCGATTTTCAGCGCACGGAGATCCTCGGCCGCGCCCTGTTGGAGGACCACCTGCGCCGCAACCCGATCAGCGAGGAGACCGTGCGCGCCGAATATGAAAAGGCCAAGGAACGCGCCGGCACCGAGGAATACCGCGTGCGCCACATCCTGGTGGCCAGCGAGCGCGAGGCGCGCGACATCATCGCCCGCATCAAGTCGAGGCGGGCGAAGTTCGAGGACATCGCCAAGGCCCAGTCGCAGGACCCGTCAGGGGCCAACGGCGGCGACCTCGGCTGGACGGTGCCGGCCAACCTGGTGCCGGAGTTCGCCAATGCGATGACCAAGCTCAGGAAGGGCCAATTGGCCGACAACCCGGTGCAGACCCGCTTCGGCTGGCACGTCATCCGCCTCGACGACACCCGCAAGCTGCAATTCCCGACCTACGATGAGGCCCGGGACCGCATCGTGCAGCAGCTGCAGCAGGTCGCGGCGCGCAACTTCGTACGTGAGCTCGGCGCCAAGGCCAAGGTGGAGTGAGGCCACCCCACGGTGACGCCGTCCTGTCCGTGACCGCGCATGGCGACGCGAGTGGCGCGCGACGCGCCTAGTCCCCCGTGTTGAAGTGCGCGCGCGGATCGAAGCGGCTCACGGCGGCCAGCTTGCCGTAGAGTTCGAGTTCTTCTGCACCGGGTTCCGGCGGTAGCACGATCTTCACGTGCACCAGGAGATCGCCCGTCCCATCCGGGGCAGGAAGCCCGCGCCAGGCCAGGCGCAGGGCATGTCCGCCCTGGGTGCCCGCCGGCACCCGAATGCGCACCGGGCCATAGGGCGTTGGTACCCGCAGCGCGGTGCCCAGGGCCGCCTCCCAAGGGGTGATGGGCAGGTCCAGCACGATGCTCCTGCCCTTGATTCGGTAATAGGCGTGCGGCGTGAGCTCGACGTGCACGTGGAGATCGCCCTCGCGGCCATCCGCCCCTAGCGGTCCCAGGCCGGCGAGTCGCAGACACTGCCCCGGCTGGCTGCCGGCCGGAATGTCGACGACGACCTCGCCGCGTCCGGGGATCTCCAGGGTGCGCCGGGCACCGAGGCAGACCTCCTCGACTGTGAGGATCACGCTGGTTTCCAGGTCCAGGCGCTCGATCGGCCGGAAACGGCCGGTTTTGGCTGGCCTCGGGCCGCGTTCGTCGGTCTCGGGCGGCGGGGTGGACGCGTCGTCAGCCCCTTTGCGGCCCCCTGATGGCCATGCCGGCGAGGCCGCTCGCTCCCTGCGTGCGGGGCGCTGCCGGCTTCGTCACCCCGGCGCTGCGCCCAGGCGTGGTCATAGACCTCGCGCTTGACCGGGTCGCCCAGTGTCGCATAGGCCTCGCTCAGGATTTTGAACCTTTCCTCCGCCTCGGGCTCCTTGGACACATCCGGGTGGCAACGCTGTGCCAGCCGCCAGTAGGCCCGTTTGATCTCGGCCCCAGTCGCCTGCGGCGGCACACCCAGTACCCGGTAATAGTCGATCAAGTCCATGCCCGAACTGCAGGTCGCTCGATGCGGCGTCTGCCATCTTGTTGATTGGCCGGGCCGCGCTCTCGGACCGGTTCTGATGCGGACGGATCGGCTGTGCTAGTATTCATCAATCCGAAAAATATAGCCCGTGGACCCAGATGAGCGAGAAAGAACGACACAACCTCCAGGATATGTTCCTCAACACGCTGCGCAAAGAGCACATCCCCTGCGCCGTCTTTCTGGTCAACGGGATCAAGCTGGTCGGCAAGATCGAATCCTTCGACCAGTACATGGTATTGCTGCGCGGCAACGATCAGGCCGTGCAGGCGATCTTCAAGCACGCCATCTCGACCGTCTCGCCCATGCGTCAGGTCAGCCTGCAGCCTCGGGCGGCGAAATCCGAGGCATAGACCGGGGCGAGTGCCCGCCTCAGCCGGGCTGGCGTAACAGCCAGACCAGACCGAACCAGGCCCCCAGGCTGCTGGCCAGGTGCAGCCAGGCCAGGCCGGCGAAGCGTCTGCCCAGACGTTGGGGGTCGAGGTTGGAGATCAGATAGATGCCGCCACGGCTGGGTTTGCGCATAGAGTGCCGGGGCGGCAGACGGCGCAGCGCGAGATGACGCTCGCGCACCTCATCGCTTGCGGTTTGCACGGCCTGTTGCCATTCCGCCTGGCTGATCTGCCGGTCGCCGTCCCGGTCGAAACGGGCGCGTAACCCCTCGGGGTCGCTTTTCCACTCGTTCAGCAGGGCGTCCAGATCGGCGCGGGGGTCCAGGGCCAAATGGGCGCCGCCGTGGGTACGGAATTCACCCAGCGCATAGAGCGGATCGCCCTCGATCAGCAAGGTCTCGGTGTATTTGCGGTCGCTGGTGCGTCGGCTCTCCGTCCGGTTGGAGTGGATCTCGGCCCCTTCGGGGTCGATCTCGCAGACGCCGGAGTCGTCCTCCAGCAGAAATGGCTGATCGCTTTGGCCCCGTTCCTCCAAATGCCAGCGGTCGTTGACGCGCCGATAGAGGGCGTAGCGGTACCAGAGGCAGGGTAGGTGCGTCATGGGGCTCAGCAGCGGGCGCCCAGGCAGCGGTCTGCCTCGGCCCAGCAGCTCGACCATGCCCTGGGCGGCGGAGGCTACCCGGGCCGTGGGTGTGTCGAGTATCGCCCGGGCGCGGCGCAGACGAGACAGCCAGGCCCAGATGCCGAGCAGTCCGACCGCGGCCAGGGCGAGCACCCAGCCGCTGCGTTGGCCGACAAATTGCGCCGCCAGCAGGGCGACCGCCTGGGCGAGGAGGACGGCGGGCGATGTCCACTCGGGCTGCAGGCGCCAGTGGAGCACGGCGGCTCAGGCGCTCGGGGTGAACAGCGCCCTCATGTCCACGTCGCGCTTGTCCCCGGTGGTGAAGGTGAGCAGCGGACGCCTTGGAAAGTGGAACATGCCGGCGACGATGTTGTCCGGGAACTGCTCGATGCGCACGTTGTTGATGTTGACCGCCTCGTTGTAAAGCTCGCGCCGGTCGGCGATGGCGTTCTCCAGGCTGGTGATGCGGTTGAGCAGGTGCATGAACTGCTCGTGCGTCTTGAGTTCCGGATAGGCCTCGACGGTGGCGAAGATCTGCCCCAGCCCGCCACGCAGCGCGGTCTCGGCCAGGCCCAGGGCGGGGATGTCGCCCGCCTCGCGCGCCTGCTGTACCCGCGCCCGCGCCTCGGTCACGCGCTGCAGCGTCGTCTGTTCGAATTCCTTGTACTGGCGACAGGCCTCGACCAGCTTGGGCAGCTCGTCGTGACGCTGTTTGAGCAGGATGTCGATGTTGGACCAGGCCTGGGAGACGTTGTGCTTGATCTGCACCAGGCTGTTGTAGATGAAGACACCGTAGATGAGCAGGAGCAATAGCAGGCCCAGGATGATGAGTGCGGTCGTCATGGCTTCAGCGATTCCTGGCTCGTCGTGACACTATCGACCGCCGCGCGGAGATTCTGCAATCTCTCCGCTGGGGGGCGCTCAGTCCTCCTGTTCCACCACCTTCTGCAGGCCGGAGAGTTTCTCGCCCTCACCCAGGCTGATCAGCGTCACCCCCTGGGTGGAGCGGCCCAGGCTGCGGATCTCCTTCACACGGGTGCGGATCAGCACCCCACCGGTGGTGATCAGCATGATCTCGTCGTCCTCGTCCACCAGGGTGGCGGCGACCACCTTGCCGTTCCGGGCGGTGGTCTGGATGGCGATGATGCCCTGGCCGCCGCGGCCGTGGCGGGTATATTCGGTGATGGGGGTGCGCTTGCCATAGCCGTTCTCGGTGGCGGTGAGCACGTATTGCTGCTCGTTCTCGGCCACCAGCAGGGCGATGACGCGGGCCTCGGCGGGCAGCTTGATGCCGCGCACGCCACGCGCGGCCCGCCCCATCGGCCGGACCTCGTCCTCGTTGAAGCGATTGGCCTTGCCCTCGTCGGTGAACAGCATGACGTCGTGGTGCCCGTCGGTGATGGCCACCCCGACCAGGTAGTCGCCCTCGTCGAGGTTCACGGCGATGATGCCGCTGGGGCGCGGGCGCGAAAACTCCGACAGCGGCGTCTTCTTGACCGTCCCCAGGGCGGTCGCCATGAAGACATAGCGGTCCTCGGCGAACTCCTTGACCGGTAGGATGGCGGTGATCTTCTCGCCCTCCTCCACCTTGAGCAGGTTGACGATGGGCTTGCCACGGCTCGTGCGGCTGCCTTGTGGCACCTCATAGACCTTGAGCCAGAACAGCCGGCCCCGGTTGCTGAAACACAGGATGGTGTCGTGCGTGTTGGCGATGAAGAGGTTTTCGATGAAGTCCTCTTCCTTGGTGGTGGCCGCCTGCTTGCCGCGGCCGCCGCGCTTCTGCGTGCGGTAGTCGTCCAGGGGTTGGGCCTTGATGTAGCCGGCGTGCGACAGGGTCACCACCACGTCCTCCGGGGCGATCAGGTCTTCCAGGCTGAAGCTCTGGGCCTCGCCGACGATTTGGCTACGCCGCTTGTCGCCGTATTGGGCCTTCACCTCGGCCAGCTCGTCGGCGATGATCTGGGTCACCCGCTCCGGCTTGTCGAGGATGTCGATGAGATCGGTGATGCGCGCCATCACCTCCTTGTATTCGCTGAGGATCTTGTCCTGCTCCAGGTTGGTCAGGCGCTGCAGCTGCATCTCCAGGATGCGCTGGGCCTGCACGTCGGACAGGTGATAGCCGTCGGCCTTGAGGCCGTATTCGGGCGCCAGGTCGAGCGGCCGGTAGACGTCGCCGCCGGCGCGCGAGAGCATCTCCTCCACCAAGCCGGAGCGCCAGGGCCGCGCCATCAAGGCGGTCTTCGCCTCGGCCGGGGTGGGTGAGGCCTTGATCAGCGCAATGATCTCGTCCACGTTGGCGAGCGCCACCGCCAGGCCCTCGAGGATGTGGCCCCGTTCGCGCGCCTTCTTGAGCTCGAACTGGGTGCGGCGGGTGATCACCTCGCGCCGGTGGCGCAGGAAGGCCTCGATGAGCTGTTTGAGGTTGAGCAGCCGCGGCTGGCCGTCGAGCAGGGCCACCATGTTCATACCGAAGGTGTCCTGCATCTGCGTCTGTTTGTACAGGTTGTTGAGGATCACCTCCGGCATCTCGCCGCGCTTCAATTCGATCACCACCCGCATGCCGGACTTGTCCGACTCGTCGCGGATCTCGGTGATACCCTCGATCTGCTTCTCGCGCACCAGCTCGCCGATCTTGGCGCAGAGCTGGGCCTTGTTCACCTGGTAGGGCAGCTCGTCGATGACGATGGCCTGGCGCCCGCCGCCCTTCTCGATGTCCTCGAAGTGGCACTTGGCGCGCATGACCACACGGCCGCGGCCGGTGCGGTAGCCCTCGCGCACGCCGTCGAGGCCGTAGATGATGCCGGCGGTGGGAAAGTCCGGCGCCGGTAGGTGGCGGATCAGGTCGTCCACGCCCAGATCCGGGTCGGCCAGCAGGGCCAGGCAGGCATCCACCACCTCGCCGAGGTTGTGCGGCGGGATGTTGGTCGCCATGCCCACGGCGATGCCGGACGAGCCGTTGATGAGGAGATTCGGCACCTTGGCCGGCAGGACCAGGGGCTCGAGCTCCTTGCCGTCGTAGTTGGGCCCGAAGTCCACCGTCTCCTTGTCGATGTCGGCGAGCAGCTCGCCGGCGAGCTTCTCCAGACGGCATTCGGTGTAGCGGTAGGCGGCGGGCGAGTCGCCATCCACGGAGCCGAAGTTGCCCTGCCCGTCGATGAGCGGGTAGCGCATGGAGAAGTCCTGGGCCATGCGCACCAGCGCGTCGTAGGTGGCGGTATCGCCGTGGGGGTGATACTTACCGAGCACGTCACCGACCACCCGCGCGCATTTCACATAGGGTCGGTTCCAGACCGTGTTGGACTCGTGCATCGCGTAGAGGATGCGGCGGTGCACGGGTTTGAGTCCGTCGCGCGCATCCGGCAGGGCCCGCCCGACGATCACGCTCATGGCGTAATCGAGGTAGGAGCGGCGCATCTCCTCTTCCAGGCTGACGGGCAGGGTTTCCTTGGCGAAAGATTCCATGGGAGCGGACAGCAGGCGTGTGAATCCCGCATTTTACCATGCCGCTCCTCCCCGCCCGGCTGCCTGCCAGAGGGCCACCCCCGGGCGTGTGACGCCACCTTCCGTGGCAGGCCCGGCAACCGGGGCCGCGCAGATTCACATATAGGCCTTGGCCTCCTCGCCGGGATTGGGCAGGCCGGCCAGGCGCCACGCCTCACGCGCACTCGGGAACAATTCGGTCAGGCAGACGGGCGAGCGCCCCGTCAGATGGCAGACATGCGGTAGCGCCGGCAGGCCGCCGGTGCGGAAAAACAACTCACGCAGGCACTGCAGGATCTCCATCTGCCCGGGGCTCAGCCTGCCCAGGCCATCGGCCTCGGCCAGACGTTGGGCGAGCGCCTCGTCCCAGGCATTGGGGTCGATCAAAAAGCCATCCGCATCGATGGCTGGCAGATCGTTCACGCGGGTTTCACCGTTCATCGCATCCTCCTCGGTTTTCAGCCCTCGACCTTGATGTTCAAGTTATAGAACACGGGCTTGTCAGCGCCGCGGCCGACTCTTACGATCCGGCCATGCAAGCGCCGCAGCCCGTCGATCTCCGTCTCGATCCCACCTGGATCATCCCGGTGCGGCCCGAGGGTCTGGTGTTGACCGACCATGCCCTAGTCGTGAGGGATGGACGAATCCTCGACATCCTGCCCTGCGCCGAGGCCGATGCCCGTTATGAGGCGGCACAGCACCGCCGGCTGCCTGATCATGCGCTCATCCCGGGGCTCGTCAACCTGCACACACATGCGGCGATGACCCTGTTGCGCGGCTACGCCGACGATCTACCGCTGATGGCCTGGCTCAATGACTACATCTGGCCGGCCGAGCGGCAGTGGGTATCCGCCGAGTTCGTCCTCGACGGCACGCGCCTGGCCTGTCTGGAGATGCTCAAGGGCGGCGTCACCTGCTTCAACGACATGTACTTCTTCCCGGAGGCCGCCGTCGAGGCTGCCACCGCGGCGGGACAGCGCATCGCCGCGGGCATCATCGTCATCGACTTCGCCTCCAACTACGCCGCCGACCCCGACGGCTATCTGCAAAAGGGCCTGGCGCTGCGCGATGCGATGCGTCACCATCCCCTGGTGTCCTTCTGCATGGCCCCGCACGCCCCCTACTCGGTCGGCGACCGCAGCCTGGAGAAGGTCCTGACCTACGCCAAGCAGCTCGACCTGCCCATCCACATCCATGTCCACGAGACCGCGGACGAGATCCAGGGCAGCCTCGCCCAGTACGGTGTGCGGCCGCTGGCGCGACTGCAAGGGTTGGGCATGCTGGGACCGGACTTCATCGCCGTGCACGCGGTACACCTGGAGGCGGCGGAGATGGCGCTCTTGGCCGAGCACGGCTGCCACGTCGCGCACTGCCCGACCTCCAATCTCAAGCTCGCCAGCGGCATCGCCCCCAGCGCGGCGCTACTGGCCAGTGGCGTGAACCTCGGCTTGGGGACCGACGGCCCGGCCAGCAACAACCGTCTCGACCTGTGGCAGGAGATGCGGCTCGCCGCACTGCTCGCCAAGGGGCATAGCGCACGCCCCGAGGCGCTGCCCGCCCACACGGCGCTGCGCATGGCCACCCTAGACGGCGCCCGCGCCCTGGGCCTGGAGGACCGGATCGGCTCGCTGGAGGTGGGTAAGCATGCCGATTGCGTGGCGGTCGACCTCTCGGCTCCCCATGCCCAACCCTGCTACGACCCCATCTCCCAGCTCGTCTACTGCGCCGGCCCCGAAGACGTGACCCACGTCTGGGTGGCCGGTCGCGAGGTCGTGCGCGAACGGCAGTGTCAGACGCTGGACCCCGCCGAGGTCCTGGCCCGCGCCCGGCATTGGCACGACCGTCTGGCCAGGCCCTAACTCACCCCTCACCCCTCACCTCTTTCCACTCCCCCGGCGCCAGCCCCGCCAGGGTCCACCGATCGATGGCCCAGCGGATCAGGCGCAGGGTCGGGTGGCCGACCCGGGCCGTCATGCGCCGGACCTGGCGGTTCTTCCCCTCGGTGAGGGTGATCTCCAACCAGCTCGTGGGGATGGATTTGCGATAACGGATGGGGGGGTCGCGCGGCCACAGGCCGGTAGGTTCGGGGATGCGGCGGACCTTGGCCGGACGGGTGACGTAGTCGCCCAGGTCCACGCCTTGCCGCAGTTGCGCCAGGGCCTGGGCAGACGGCACACCCTCCACCTGGACCCAGTAGGTCTTGGGCTTGTGCCGGCGCGGGTCGGTCAGGGCGTGCTGGAGCCGCCCGTCGTCGGTTAAAATCAGCAATCCCTCGCTGTCTCGATCCAGTCGCCCGGCGGCGTAGACACCCGGCACCGGGATGTAGTCGGCCAGACCCGGGTGGCCATCCGCCGGGGTGAACTGGCTCAACACCCCATAAGGTTTGTTGAACAGGATGAGACGGCGCAAAACGTCCTTTTTTCGTACAGGTGAATGCGTGAAAAGCCCGATAGAGATCCCCGCCGGTGAAAAGATCCGCGTCAACGCCGATTTCACCCTCGAGGTGCCGGATACACCCATTATCCCCTTCATCGAGGGCGACGGCACCGGGGTGGACATCACACCGGTCATGCGCATGGTGCTCGACGCCGCGGTGCAAAAGGCCTATGGCGGCCGCCGCCGCATCGCCTGGATGGAGATCTATGCCGGCGAGAAGGCGACCCGCCTCTATGGGCCCGATACCTGGCTGCCGGACGAGACGGTCGAGGCCATTCGGCAATATGGGGTCGCGATTAAGGGTCCACTGACCACGCCGACCTCGGGCGGCATCCGCTCACTCAACGTGGCGCTGCGGCAGCTGCTCGACCTCTATGTCTGTCTGCGCCCGGTGCGCTACTTCCAGGGGGTCCCCTCGCCCCTCAAGGCACCGGAGAAGGTGGACATGGTGATCTTCCGCGAGAACACCGAGGACATCTACGCCGGCATCGAATGGGAGGCGAAGTCCGAGGGCGCGCGGCGGGTCATCGAGTTCCTGCAGCGGGAGATGGGCATAGCCAAGATCCGCTTCCCCGAGACCTCGGCCATCGGTGTCAAACCCGTCTCCATCGAGGGCTCGGAGCGGCTCATCCGCCGTGCCATCCAATACGCCATCGCCAACGGCCGCAAGTCGGTCACCCTGGTGCACAAGGGCAACATCATGAAGTTCACCGAGGGCGGCTTCAAGAAGTGGGGCTACGAGCTGGCGGCGCGCGAGTTCGGCGCCACACCCATCGACGGCGGCCCCTGGATGCGCCTGGCGGACGAGTACGGCGGCATCGTCATCAAGGACGTGATCGCCGACGCCTTCCTGCAGCAGATCCTGCTGCGGCCGGAGGAATACGACGTGATCGCCACGTTGAATCTCAACGGCGACTACATCTCCGACGCCCTGGCCGCCGAGGTGGGCGGCATCGGCATCGCCCCCGGCGCCAACCTGTCCGACTCGGTCGCCCTGTTCGAGGCCACCCACGGTACGGCGCCCAAGTATGCCGGCCAGGACTACGTCAACCCGGGCTCCATCATCCTCTCCGGCGAGATGATGCTGCGCCACCTCGGCTGGACCGAGGCCGCGGACCTGGTGATCAAGGGAATGGACGGCGCCATCCGCGCCAAGACCGTGACCTATGACTTTGCGCGCCTGATGGAGGGGGCCACCCAGGTGAGCTGCTCGGCCTTCGGCCGCGAGGTCATCCGCTGGATGGATTAGAGGGATTGGCGGGCGGCCGGCGCAACAGGTCCAGCAGCTCGTCGGCGATGGGCCCCAAGTCTTCCCGCTGCCGCTCCAGTCCGGCCAGCAGCTGAGCCAGATCGCCCTTCAGTAACGGAGGGGGATCCGGGTCGTTCCGCGTCGATCCCGCGTCGCTCATGGTGCCCTCCTGCACCGTCATCCTGATTGACGTATAGCACAGGCCCGGAAATAAAAAAGGCCCGAACGGCGGTTCAGGCCATTGAAATTCGCGCGATGCGCCGCTGTATCAGGTCGGCGGCGCCTCGACGAGGGGACGAGCGGCGTGCCGCCGCCAACCCCCGGCATGGATGGTACGACTCAGAGCGTCTGGATATTGGCCGCCTGCTTGCCCTTGGGGCCCTCGGCCACATCGAAGGAGACGCGCTGCCCCTCCTTGAGGGACTTGAAGCCCTTCATGTTGATGGCGGAGAAGTGGGCGAAGACGTCCTCACCGCCGCCGTCCGGGGTGATGAAGCCGAAGCCCTTCGAGTCGTTGAACCATTTCACGGTACCAGTAGCCATGCAAAAACTCCTTGCTGAAAAACGAACACACGCACTGCTTGGCCACAAGCCGCTACTCAGGTACGACTCGAACCAAACGAGCGCTTTTTACGCGGCTTCCCGGCCAGCGTCAACACGTCTTGAAAAAAAAAGTTGAGTCATCAAAATTAGGGCTGGATGAACCACCCTCTCGCAGTCATGCCGGTCAAGCACCAGGACGAGCAGGCCGTTATCTCTCAGCGGGCCGGCACCGCGCAGCCCCCGCTGTACAAGGTGCTGCTGCTCAACGACGACTACACGCCGATGGAGTTCGTCGTCCATGTGCTCCAGCGTTTTTTCGGGATGGACCGCGAACGCGCGACTGTGATCATGCTCAAAGTGCATAATGAGGGGGTGGGGGTGGCTGGTGTCTACCCGCGTGACATCGCCGAGACCAAGGTGCACCAGGTGCTCGAGTTCGCCCGCAGCCACCAGCACCCCCTGCAATGTGTCATGGAGGAAAACCGATGATTGCCCAGGAGTTGGAAGTCAGCCTGCATATGGCGTTCATGGAGGCGCGCCAGAAACGCCATGAGTTCATCACGGTGGAACACCTCCTACTGGCGATGCTCGACAATCCGTCGGCCGCCGACGTGCTGCGCGCCTGCGCCGCCAACATGGACGAGCTACGGCGCAAGCTGACCGACTTCATCGACAAACACACGCCCAAGGTGGCCGGCGACGGCGAGGTCGACACCCAGCCCACCCTCGGTTTCCAGCGCGTGATCCAGCGCGCCATCCTGCACGTGCAGTCCTCCGGCAAGAAAGAGGTGACGGGGGCCAATGTACTGGTCGCCATCTTCGGCGAGAAGGATTCGCACGCGCTGCATTTCCTCACCCAGCAGGGCATCACCCGGCTCGATGTGGTCAACTACATCTCGCACGGCATCACCAAGACCCCGCAGGAGAACACCGCCTCCGGCCGGACGGATAGCGGTGGTCAGGAGCAGGAGGGCGAGACCAGCAACGCCTCGGCGCTCGAGTCCTTCACGGTCAACCTGAACACCCAGGCCTTGTCCGGCCGCATCGATCCGCTCATCGGCCGCGAGCGCGAGCTCGAGCGGGTGATCCAGACGCTGTGCCGGCGCCGCAAGAACAACCCCCTGCTGGTCGGGGAGGCGGGCGTGGGCAAGACCGCCATCGCCGAGGGCCTGGCGCGCCGCATCGTCGAGGGCGAGGTGCCCGAGATCCTGGCTGGCGCCACCGTCTATGCCCTCGACATGGGGGCCCTGCTGGCCGGCACCAAGTACCGCGGCGACTTCGAGCAGCGGCTCAAGGCCGTGCTCAAGCAGCTCTCTGGCAACCCCAAGGCCATCCTGTTCATCGACGAGATCCATACCCTGATCGGCGCCGGTGCCGCCTCGGGCGGGACCCTGGACGCCTCGAACCTGCTCAAGCCGGCGCTGGCGAGCGGCCAGCTGCGCTGCATCGGCGCCACCACCTACAATGAATACCGCGGTGTGTTCGAGAAGGACCATGCGCTGTCGCGCCGCTTCCAGAAGATCGACGTGGTCGAGCCCAGCGTCGAGGAGACGGTGGCCATCCTGCGCGGGCTCAAGTCCCGCTTCGAGGCCCACCACGGCGTGCGTTACACGCAATCGGCCCTGTCCACCGCCGCCGAGCTCTCGGCCCGCTTCATCAACGACCGCCACCTGCCTGACAAGGCGATCGACGTGATCGACGAGGCGGGGGCGGCGCAGCGCATCCAACCCAAGTCCAAACAGAAGAAGGTCATCACCAACAAGGAGATCGAGGACATCGTCGCCAAGATCGCCCGCATCCCGGCCAAGACCGTGGCCGTGGACGAGCGCAACGCGCTCAAGAACCTGGAGCGCGACCTCAAGGCCGTGGTCTTCGGCCAGGACAAGGCCATCGAGGCCCTGGCCGCGGCCATCAAGATGTCGCGCTCGGGTCTGGGCAACCCGCAAAAGCCGATCGGCAGCTTCCTCTTCTCCGGGCCGACGGGCGTCGGCAAGACCGAGGTGGCGCGCCAGCTCGCCTACACCCTGGGGGTGGAGCTGATACGCTTCGACATGTCGGAATACATGGAGCGGCATGCCGTGTCACGCCTGATCGGCGCGCCGCCGGGCTATGTCGGCTTCGAACAGGGCGGGCTGCTGACCGAGGCCATCACCAAGCATCCCTATTGCGTGCTGCTGCTCGACGAGATCGAGAAGGCGCACCCGGACATCTTCAACATCCTGCTGCAGGTGATGGACCACGGCACGCTCACCGACAACAACGGGCGCCGTGCCGACTTCCGCAACGTCATCATCATCATGACCACCAACGCCGGCGCAGAGTCGCTCAACAAGTCCGGCATCGGCTTTACGCTTGCGGAGAAGAAGGGCGACGAGATGGCCGAGATCAAGCGGCTGTTCAGCCCCGAGTTCCGTAACCGCCTGGACGCCATCATCTCCTTCGCCCCGCTCGACGAGACGATCATCCTCAAGGTGGTGGACAAGTTCCTCATGCAGCTCGAGGACCATCTGCACGCCAAGAAGGTCGAGGCCCACTTCACCGACCGGCTGCGTGCCCATCTGGCCAAGAAGGGCTTCGATCCGCTCATGGGGGCGCGGCCGATGGCGCGGCTCATCCAGGACACCATACGCAAGGCCCTGGCCGACGAGCTGCTGTTCGGGCGTCTGGCCGAGGGCGGCGAGGTCACGGTGGACGTGGACGACGACGGCTCGGTGCGGCTGCTGTTCGACACCGCGAACGAGAGCGAGGACCTGCAGCCAGCGTAATGAGCCGTGCCTTAGGCGCGAAAAAAGTCGCGACCTGCGGCTGCAAGCGCTGTTGGGTCGCGGCTCTCGCCGCTCCTACATGATCAGACGGCCGGGCAGGCGAACAGGCGGAAGAAGTTCTCCCGGCTCGCCCGGGCCACCTCCTCCAGCCCTATCCCCTTGATGCGCGCGATGGTCTCGGCCACGTGCACCACGTAGGCCGGCTCGTTGCGCTTGCCCCGGTGCGGCACCGGGGCGAGGTAGGGGGCATCGGTCTCCACCAGCAGCCGGTCGAGCGGCACGGCGGCGGCCACTTCGCGCAGGCTGGCGGCATTCTTGAAGGTGACGATGCCGGAGAAAGAGATGTAGAACCCCATGGCCATCGCCTGCTCCGCCACCGCCAGCGACTCGGTGAAGCAGTGCATCACCCCGCCGACCGCGTCGGCCCCCTCCTCCGCCATGATCGCCAGGGTGTCCTCGGCGGCGTTGCGGGTGTGGATGATCAAGGGCTTACCCGCGGCTCGCGCGGCGCGGATGTGGGTGCGGAAGCGCTCGCGCTGCCAGGCCACCGCCTCCCGGGGACTCCTGTAGTAGTCCAGTCCGGTCTCGCCGATGGCGATGATCCGGGGGTGGTCTGCCAGACGGACCAGTTCCTCGACACTGGGCTCCTGCGCATCCTCGTGATCGGGATGCACCCCGACCGAGGCGTACAGGTTGTCATATCGCTCGGCCAGGGCCAGCACACCCGGGAAGCGCTTCAGGCTGACCGACACGCAAAGGGCGTGTGAGACGCCCGCCTGCGCCATGTTGGCGAGCAGGGGCTCGACCCCCTCGGTGTAGTCCGGAAAATCGAGGTGACAGTGGGAATCGACCAGGGCGTTCATGCGCAACCGGCAGGGTGTGGTTCAGATCGTGTGCGTCGGCCGGGTCGATTTCATCGCATTGCCGAGGATGCTCTCGATCTTGTTGCGCACCGCGCGGCCGCTGTCGCTGTCCTCGAATTGCACGCCGATGCCCTGCTGCCGGTTGCCCTGCGCACCGGCCGGCGTGAGCCAGACCACCTTGCCGGACAGCGAATACTTGCTGGGTTCGTCCATCAGCGACAGCAGCATGTAGACCTGGTCGCCCATCTGGTAGGTGCGGTTGGTCGGGATGAACAGACCACCGCCTTTGATGTAGGGCATGTAGGCGGCGTAAAGGGCCGACCGCTCGCGTATGGTCAGGGAGAGGACACCGGGGCGGGCGGGGTGTCGTGCGATCTTGCCGTCGTCGGTCATGCTCGATCCTCCATGCGGGCATAGCGCAGCAGCCAGGATTCTAGCAACAGCTGCGGGTTGAGCGGATGCTGCAGATGGCGGCCTGCCATGAGCAGGGTCTCGTAGAGCGCCCAGAGCTGCACCGGGTTGGCACGGGCCGCCAGGGATTGCAGTCGGGGCGTGTGCTGTGGGAAATAACGGATGGGTGCGCCGCTTTTGCAGGCGATCAGGTCGCTCACCCAACGCGTGAGCCAGCCCCAGGTCTCGGCCACCGCCCCCTGCAGGGCCTGGGCCAGGGCACACCAGTCCTGTTTTGCCGGCTCAGCCAGCGCCTGGAGCAGACCTTCGCGCCGGGCGCTGCGCTCGGGGTCGGCGAACTCGAGCGCCAGCAGGGGCGCCCCGCCCGCCTCGCGCAGCGCCGTCTCGGCCTCGGCCCCGGTCACGCCTTGCGCGGCGAGCCAGTCGAGCGCCTGAGGCTGTGACGGCCGCGGAATGGCGACGGCGCGACAGCGCGAACGCACCGTGGGCAGCAGCCGTCGTGGATGATGGCTGACCAGGATCAGCAGCACGCCGGGCGGCGGCTCTTCCAGGGTTTTGAGCAGGGCGTTGGCCGCCGCTGCGTTCATGGCCTCGGCCGGCCGGATGATGGCCACGCGCCAGCCCCCCTGGTGCGCGGAGAGACTCAGCGCCTCAATGACCTCGCGCAGCTGGCCGATCTTGATCACCGCCCCGCCGCGCCTGCCCTTCTCCGCTTCGTCGGGGTCAGCCAGGGGCTCGATCAGGTGCAGGTCGGGATGGGCATCCTGCATAAGCCAGGCGCAGGACTGACAGCGGCCGCACCCCCCCTGGGACGTTGGTGTCAGACACAGCAGCCATTGGGCCAGGGCGCGGGCAAGTGCATATTTGCCCACGCCCGGCATGCCATGCAGCAGGAGGGCGTGCGGCAGACGCTCGGGCTCGCGCGTGAGCCGCTGCCAGACCGCCAGGTTCCAGGGGTGCACGCTCATAGCCAGGGCGCGATCAGGGTCTCGATCTGCCGGCGCACCGCCTCCACCGGCTGGTTGGCATCGACGCGGCGGATGCGCTCGGGAAAGCGCTCGGCTCGGCGCAGGTAGGCGGCGCGCACACGGGCGTGGAACTGCGGATCCTCGCGCTCGAAGCGGTCGGGATCGCGCACGGCGTCGCGACGGGCCTGGGCTATTTCGTGGTCGACATCGAAGAGCAGGGTCAGATCCGGCTGCAGGGCGCCCTGCACCCAGGACTCCAGGACCTCAAGACGCGCCTCCGGCAGCCCACGGCCACCGCACTGATAGGCGAAGCTCGCGTCGGTGAAACGATCCGAGATGACCACCTCACCGGCCGCGAGGGCGGGTTCGATCACCCGCACCAGATGCTCGCGCCGGGCGGCGAACATGAGCAGCGCCTCCGTGTCCGGGTGCATGGCCTCGTTGAGGAGCAGCGCGCGCAGCCTCTCGCCCAGCGGTGTGCCACCCGGCTCACGGGTGCAACGCACCACCCGTCCCCGCGCGCGGAAGCGCTCGGCCATCCAGTCGATGTGGGTGCTCTTGCCGGCCCCATCGACGCCTTCGAGGGTGATGAACAGTCCACGGCTCACGGTCGGTTCCTCTGATAACGCGCCACAGCCCGGTTGTGCTCGTCCAGGGTCTCGGAAAAGTGATGCCGGCCGTTGCCCTTGGACACGAAATACAGGACCCGGCTCGCCTCGGGATTGACCGCGGCGCGGATGGAGGCGGCGCCCGGCAAGGCGATGGGCGTGGGCGGCAGGCCGGCGCGGGTGTAGGTATTGTAGGGGGTGTCCGTCTGGAGATCGATCTTGCGCAGGTTGCCGTCGAACTGCTCACCCATGCCATAGATCACCGTGGGGTCGGTCTGCAGGCGCATGCCCAGCCGCAGCCGGTTCACGAACACGGCGGCGATGAGCGGGCGCTCCTCCGGTACCCCGGTCTCCTTTTCGATGATCGAGGCCATGATCAGCACCTCATAGGGCGAGCGGTAGGGCAATCCCTCGGCGCGTGTCTCCCAGGCCTACTGCAAGACCTGTTGCATGGCGTGATAGGCACGCAGGTAGAGGGCCTTGTCGGAGCTGCCGATGTCGAAGTAGTAGGTGTCGGGAAAGAACAGGCCCTCCGGATGCGAGGCCTCGATGCCCAGTTCGGCCAGGAGCTCGGCATCGCTTAGCGCGGCGGTGTCGTGCCGCAGACGGGGGTGCCGGTCGATCGCCTCGCGCATCTGGCGAAAGGTCCATCCCTCGATGAAGGTGATCTTGCCGAGCAGGATCTCGCCCTGGGTGAGCTTGCGCAAGAGCGCTGTGGGCGGGACGGCCGCCTCGAACAGATAGCTGCCGGCCTTCACCTGTGTGGCCTGACCGCTCAGGCGCGCGATCAGGGTGAAGGCGAGCGGATGGTCGACGACCCCAAGGGCGTGGAGCTGGTCGGCCACTGTTTTGAAGGCACTGCCCGGCTCGATGTGGACCTCCACCGGGAAAGGTCCGCGTCCGGTGGGGGAGTAGGCATACCAGGCCAGCCAGCCCAACCAGCCCATTGCCAGCGCGAGCGCGATGCCAGCCCATGGTGCAAGCTTACGCAGCATCGTCGAGAAGCCGACGCAGCTCGGCGGCCAGCCGCGGCTCGCCCCAATGACGCTCGCCCAGGCGGGCGACCGGCCAGAGACGGATCAGGCTGTTGGTCAAAAACACCTCGTCGGCCGTCAAAAGTTCATCCAGACCGATATCGGACTCCGATGCCGGCAGCTTGAGTTGGGCGGCCAGCGCCAGGACCTGCTGGCGGGCCACACCGGCCACACCGCAGCGGCTGAGCCTGGGGGTGAGGAGCCGACCCTGGCGGACGAGAAAGACATTGCTGCTGACACCGCAGACGACCCGGCCGCTCGGGTCGAGCATGAGACCCTCGTCGGCCTCCCCCGGCGGCCACTCCAGGGTCGCCAGGACGTTCTCCAAGCGGTTCAGGTGTTTGATGCCGGCCAGGCGTGGCTGTTCCGCCAGACGCAGTGCGCACAGATGGACGACGGCGCCGCGCGCCGCCACGGCCTCGATGTTTGCGGGCCAGTCCGAGACCTGGACGATGCGCGTCGGCTCGGGCTGCGCGGCAGGACGGTAGCCGCGCGGGCCGGTGCCGCGCGTGAGGATGAGCTTGAGCACGCACTCGGCCGGCGCGGTGGCGAGCAGGGTGTCGACCTCGCGTTCCCATACGGCAGATGGGGGTGCGGGGATCGCCAGCCGATCGGCATCCTCGGCCAGCTTGCACATGTGTGTCGCCCACCACTGCGGACGGCCCCGGTGCACGCGCACGGTGCGGAACACCCCGTCCCCGTACTGCAGGCCGCGGTCGAGGCCCGGCAGTGTATCCTGCACAGCGCCGTTCACCAGCGTGAGGGGGGCAGACGGCATCATCCTGGCGCGCAGCCGCTGGCAGACGGCGGCCCCGGCGCGGTCTCAGACCCGCCGGAAGATCAGGGTCCCGTTGGTGCCGCCGAAACCGAAGGAGTTGGACAAGGCCACCTGGATGCGCGCCTCGCGTGCCGTGTTGGGCACGTAATCCAGGTCGCACTCCGGGTCGGGTTCGATCAGGTTGATGGTGGGCGGGACCGCATTGCGGGCCAGGGCCAGTGCGGTAAACACCGCCTCCACCCCACCGGCGGCGCCGAGCAGGTGTCCGGTCATCGACTTGGTGGAGCTGACCATGAGGCGGCGGGCATGCGCGCCGAAAGAGAGCTTGATGGCCTTGGTCTCCGCCACGTCGCCCAGGGGGGTCGAGGTCCCGTGGGCGTTGATGTAGTCGACCTGGTCGGGATTGAGGCCCGCGTCGCGTAGTGCCGCGTTCATGCAGCGCGCGGCTCCGGAGCCGTCCTCGGTGGGGGCGGTCATGTGATGGGCGTCGGCCCCCCGGCCGTAGCCGATCAGCTCACAGTAGATGCGGGCCCCCCGCGCCTTGGCGTGCTCGTATTCCTCCAGGACCAGCACGCCGGCCCCCTCCCCCAGGACGAAGCCGTCGCGCCCCTTGTCCCAGGGGCGGCTGGCGCCTGCCGGGTCGTCGTTGCGGGTGGACAGCGCCCGCGCCGCACCGAAGCCGCCGATGGCCAGCGGGCAGACGGTCGATTCCGCCCCGCCGGCGATCATCACGTCGGCGTCGCCGCGCTCGATGAGCCGCGCCGACTCGCCGATCGCGTGCGTGCCGGTGGTGCAGGCGGTGACCATGGCTAGATTGGGCCCCTGCAGGCCGTAGAGGATGGACAGGTGCCCCGAGATCATGTTGATGATCGAGCTCGGGATGAAGAAGGGGGAGATCTTACGGGGACCGTCGTCGAGATAGGTCTTGTGCGTCGTCTCGATCATCGGCAGGCCACCGATGCCGGAGCCGATGTTCACACCGATGCGCTCGCGATTGGCATCCGTGACCTCGATGCCGGAATCGCGGATGGCATCGATGCCGGCCGCCAGGCCGTAGTGGATGAAGACATCCATGCGGCGGGCATCCTTGGCACTGATGTAGGCCGTGACATCGAAACCCTTGACCTCGCCGGCGATCTGCGAGGCGAAGGCGGATGGGTCGAAGCGGCTGATGCGGGTGATCCCGCTGGTGCCGGCCATCAGGCTGCTCCAGGCAGCCTCGACCGTGTTGCCGATCGGGGAGATGATCCCCAGACCGGTCACGACGACTCTGCGTTTGGACAACTCTATCCTCCAGGTCGGCAGGATTATCGTGGAAATCGGCGTAGCCGATCACGACGCCCCCCCCTCCCGCAAGCGGGAGAGGGGTTGGGGGTGAGGGAACCGTTCATGGCCGGCAGGCGCTTTTTCATCGGCGGGGGCGGCTCATCGGCCATGAGCGGTCTGCCTCAACCGGCCTGGTGGGCCTTGATGTAATCGACAGCCTGCTGCACGGTGGTGATCTTTTCGGCTTCCTCGTCGGGGATTTCGCACTCGAACTCCTCTTCCAGGGCCATCACCAGTTCCACGGTGTCGAGGGAATCGGCGCCGAGGTCGTCGACGAAGGACGACTCCATCTTGATGTCCGCCTCGTTGACGCCCAGTTGTTCGGCAACAATCTTCTTGACACGCTGTTCGATATCGCTCATCTGCTTCTGCTCCCTAAAGGGTGGATGGGAAGGTCGACCGGGAGGGCCCGGACGGTAGTCGGCTTGGCCGGCCAGAGGTAACGAAAAGGTGGCGGGATTCTAGCAAAAACCCCCTAGTCCATATACATGCCGCCGTTCACGTGCAGGGTGGCGCCGGTGATGTAGCCGGCCGCATCCGAGGCCAGGAAGGCGACGGCGTGGGCGATGTCCTCGGGGCTGCCCAGGCGGCCCAGCGGGATGCGTTCCAGCAGCTTCTGCCGCTGCGCCTCGGGCAGCGCCCGTGTCATGTCGGTGTCGATGAAGCCGGGCGCGACGCAGTTGACGGTGATCCCTCGGCTGCCCACCTCCTGCGCCAGCGACTTGGAAAACCCGATCATGCCGGCCTTGGCGGCGGCATAGTTGGTCTGCCCGGCGTTGCCCGATACCCCGACGACGGAGGCGATGCTGATGATGCGGCCGTATCTCGCCTTCATCATGGGTTTGAGCACGGCCCGGCTTAGGCGGAAGACCGAGGTGAGATTGGTGTCGATGATGGCCGCCCACTCCTCGTCTTTCATGCGCATGAGCAGGTTGTCGCGGGTGATGCCGGCGTTGTTGACGAGGATGTCGATGCGCCCGTGGCGGCCCAGAATGTGTTCGATCGTGCGCTCGATCTGGCCCGGGTCGGTCACGTCGAGCGCCAATCCCTCGCCTTTGAGCCCGGCGGCAGTCAGTGCGGCGCCGATCTCGGCCGCACCCTGCTCACGGGTGGCCGTGCCGATGACGGTGGCCCCCTGCCGGGCGAGCGCGTGCAGGATGGCCTGGCCGATGCCACGGCTCGCCCCGGTGACTAAAGCGACTCTGCCTTCCATAGGGTCTCCTCAGTTGTTCACGCGTGCCAGGGTCTCGGCCAGGCTCGCCGCATCGGCCAGGGCCGGCGTGGCAACGTCGCCGAGGATGCGTTTGTTGAGCCCCGCCAGCACCTTGCCAGGGCCACATTCGGCCACAAGTGCCACGCCCATGTCCCGCATCGCCAGCACCGTCTCCACCCAGCGCACCGGGCTGTAGAGCTGCTGTGTGAGGGCCGTTCGGATGGCCTCCGGCGCCGCGTGTGCCGCGACGTCCACGTTGTGCAGCACCGGGACGCGGGGGCTGCGGATCTCCACCGCGGCGAGGGCCTGCCTCAACGCCTCGGCCGCTGGCTGCATCAGGGCGCAATGCGAGGGCACCGACACCGGCAGCATCAGCGCCCGCTTCGCACCATGCGCCTTGGCGAGCGCCATGGCACGCTCCACCGCCGGACGCTCGCCGGCGATCACCACCTGGCCCGGGCAGTTGAAATTGACCGCCGCCACCACCTGCCCCTGTGCCGCCTGACGGCAGAGTTCCTCGACGACGGCGTCGTCCAGACCCAGGATGGCGGCCATCCCCCCCTGCCCCTCCGGTACCGCTGCCTGCATGGCCTCGGCCCGGGTGCGCACCAGGCGCAGGGCGTCGGCGAAGTCGAGGGCGCCGGCACAGGTCAGGGCGGTGTATTCGCCCAGGCTGTGCCCAGCCATCACCTGCGGCTGCGGCCCGCCCAGCTCGCGCCACAGGCGGTAGACGGCCACCCCCGCGGCGAGCATGGCCGGTTGGGTGTTGGTGGTCAGGTTGAGCTGCTCGGCCGGCCCCACGTCGACCAGGGCCCAGAGATCGGTCCCGAGGACGTCGCCCGCCTCCTCGAAGGTCGCACGGATGACGGTGTGATCCCCATACGCGGCCATCATCCCGACCGATTGCGAGCCCTGCCCAGGGAATGTAAAAGCTAAATTCATCAATGTGTTCCGTTTATTTGTTCATATTTTACTTCATTTTCTGCCGGTGCTCAGTACCGCAGCAGGACCGAGCCCCAGGTGAAGCCGCCGCCAAAGGCCTCCATCAGCACTAGCTCACCGCGTTTGATGCGGCCGTCGCGCACCGCCGTGTCGAAGGCGAGCGGGATGGAGGCGGCCGAGGTGTTGCCGTGGCGGTCGACCGTCACCACCACCCGCTCCATGCCCATGCCCAGCTTTTTCGCCGTGGCCTGGATGATGCGAATGTTGGCCTGATGCGGCACCAACCAGTCGATGTCGGACTTGGCCAGGCCGTTGGCCTCCAGGGTCTCGTCGACGATGGCGTCCAGCGTGTTGACCGCCATCTTGAACACGGCGTTGCCGGACATGCGCATGTAGCAGGCCCCCTCCTTCTTGAGCGAGACCCCGCCGTCGACGAAGAGGAGATCGGTGTAGCGGCCGTCGGCGTGCAAATGGGTGGCGATGATGCCCGCCTCCTCGGCGGCGCGCAGGACCACCGCACCCGCCCCATCGCCCCAAAGGATGCAGTTGCTGCGATCGGTCCAGTCGGTGATGCGCGACAGGGTCTCGGCCCCCACCACAAGGACCGTGCGCGCCTGGCCGGCGCGCACGAAGTTGTCGGCCACGGCCAGGGCGTAGATGAAGCCGCTGCACACCGCCTGTACGTCGAAGGCCGGGCAGGCATTGGCGATGCCGAGCTTGGCCTGGAGGATGCAGGCGGTGCTGGGGAAGACCCGGTCCGGCGTGGTGGTGGCGACGATGATCAGGTCGATCTCGCCGCTGTCGATGCCGGCCGCCTCGATGGCCCGCTCTGCCGCCTTGAGGGCGAGGTCGCTGGTGAGCTCGCCCTCCTCGGCGTGGTGCCGCTGCCGGATGCCGGTGCGCTCGACGATCCAGGCGTCGGTGGTGTCGACGATCTTCTCGAGGTCGGCGTTGGTGGTGATGCGCGCGGGCAGATAGCTGCCGGTGCCGATGATGCGGGCGTAGGCCATCACGCCCCCCCGCCGGCCAGCTTGACCACCGGGGCGGCGATGCTGGCCTGGTAGGCGCCGACCTGGTCGGCGATGCGGCGCAGCAGCCCGCCCCGCACCTCCTCCACTGCCCGCAGCAGGGCCTGTAGGAAGGCGAAATCATCCGCCGAGCCATGGCTCTTGATGATCACCCCGTTGAGCCCGAGCAAGCTGGCGCCGTTGTAGCGGCGGGGGTCCATCTTGCGTTTGAAGGCGCGGATCACCGGCAGGGCGATGATCCCGGACAGCCGCGTGAGCGGGTTGCGTTTGAATTCGCGGCGCAGCTCCTCGGCGATGAGCCGTGCCACGCCCTCCGAGGCCTTGAGGGCCACGTTGCCGACGAAGCCATCGCACACCACCACGTCCACGGTGCCGTTGTAGATGTCGTCGCCCTCGACGTTGCCGTGGAAGTTGAGCCCGCTGGCCTTGAGCAGCTCGGCGGCCTGTTTGACCACATCGTTGCCCTTGATGTCTTCCTCGCCGATGTTGAGTAGCCCCACACGCGGCTGCTCGCGGTGCTCGACGGCGGAGACCAGGGCCGCGCCCATGATGCCGAACTGCAACAGGTGTTCGGCCGTGCAGTCGACGTTGGCGCCCAGGTCGAGCATGTAGGTCCGCCCCGTGCAGGAGGGCAAGGTGGTGGCGATGGCTGGCCGGTCGATGCCCGGCAGGGTCTTCAACACGAAGCGGGAGACGGCCATGAGCGCCCCGGTGTTGCCGGCCGACACGCCGGCGTCGGCCTCGCCGCGCTTGACGAGTTCGGCCATGACCCGCATGGAGGAATCCTTTTTGTAGCGCAGGGCCTGGGCCGGCGGGTCGTCCATCTTGACGACCTCGCTGGCGTGATGGATGCGCAGCCGTGTGCCCGTGGACGCCTTGCGGGCCTTGAGCTCGGCGGCGATCACGTCCTGCAGGCCGACGAGGACGACGTTGGTCGCATCAGTTTGGTGGACCAGGTCGAGGGCGGCCTTGACCGTGACGTGCGGCCCATGATCGCCGCCCATCGCGTCGATGGCGATGGTGACCTCACGCATGGGGCTGATGGCTAGACCGACTGCCACTGGGCGCAGGCGAGCCGACAGCGGCCACCTGCGACGGCCTTGCCGTCTGCGCTCAGGATTCCTCGCCCTTGGGCGTGATCACCTTGCGCCCGCGATAATAGCCGCTCGGGCTGATGTGGTGACGCAGGTGCAGCTCGCCCGTCGTCGGTTCCACTGCGGTGGGCGGGTTGCTCAGGGCGTCGTGCGAGCGATGCATGCCCCGCTTGGACGGCGACTTTTTGTTTTGCTGTACAGCCATTTCGAGTACTCCAACAGTCAAATGGGTCCATCAATGTGCCTGCACCGGCTGGCAGGCCCCCTCGTCGTGCATGGCGATCACCGGTAGGCTCAAGAGGACCTCGTCCTCGATCAGATCATGCACGCTCTGATGCGGCTCGGCGACAAGGCCGTCGAGCAGGGGGTCCTCGCTCTCCCACTGCCTGAGCTCCGCCTCGTCACGCGCGATCGGCAGGGCCGTCTCGCTGTGCAGGCTGTGACTGCAAGGACCGAGGCAACGCTGGCAGATCAGGCTCAACTGCGCATCGATACCCAGACGCAGGACAGGCCGCCCGGCCTCCACGCCCCCCTCGATCCACCAGCGCACCACCCCGACCTGGCTGGACAACAGGTCGTGCAGTCGTGTCATGTCGCGCAGCTCGATCGCACCGGACAGGCGCGATGCGTTCAGGGCGAAACGCAGGGTGTCGATCTCAGACGGCACAGACATAAACGGTGAATCATATAGTTGCAGCGCCCGCGTGTCAAAATTACCGGTGCCGGGCGGCATGGTAGGATACGGTCTTGAGCAGGACGACGCCGCACCCGGTGGCACGGCCCGTCCGCGTCACGCCCTGAACCCCCCACGCGTCCATGATACGAAAGATACTCGTCGCCAACCGCGGTGAAATCGCGGTACGTATCGTCCGGGCCTGCAAGGAGCTCGGCATCAAGTCGGTGGCGATCTACACCGATGCCGACCGCAACGCCCTGCACGTGAAAAAGGCCGACGAGGCCTACAACATCGGCTCGGACCCGGTCCTGGGCTATCTCAACGCGCACAACATCGTCAATCTGGCGGTCGCCTCCGGTTGCGACGCCGTGCACCCCGGCTACGGCTTCCTCTCCGAAAACCCGGTTCTGGCCGAGGTCTGCGCGCGGCGCGGCGTCAAGTTCATCGGCCCGTCCGCCCAGGTCATCCGGCAGATGGGCGACAAGATCCAGGCGCGCCAGGCCATGATCCGTGCCGGCATCCCGGTGGTGCCCGGTTCCGACCACAACCTGGAGAGCGTCGAGGAGGCGCGCGCCCTGGCCGCCAAGATCGGCTATCCGGTGATGCTCAAGGCCACCAACGGCGGCGGTGGGCGTGGCATCCGCCGCTGCGACTCCGAGGCCGACCTGCTCAAGAACTACGAGCGCGTCGTCTCCGAGGCGGGCAAGGCCTTCGGCAAGCCGGAGGTCTTTCTGGAAAAATGCGTGGTCAACCCCAAGCACATCGAGGTGCAGGTCCTGGGCGACAGCCAGGGCAACTGCATCCACCTGTTCGAGCGTGACTGCTCCATCCAGCGCCGCAACCAGAAGCTGATCGAGATCGCCCCCTCGCCGCAACTGACCGAGGCGCAGCGCGAATACATCGGCAAGCTGGCGGTGCGCGCGGCGCGCGCGGTCAAGTACGTCAACGCCGGCACCGTCGAATTCCTGCTCGACCAGGACAACCAGTTCTACTTCATGGAGATGAACACCCGGCTGCAGGTCGAGCACTGCGTCACCGAGCAGATCACCGGCATCGATATCGTCCAGGAGCAGATCCGTATCGCCGATGGCCTGCCGCTGCAGTACCGGCAGGAGGACATCCGTCACACCGGCTATGCCATGGAGTTCCGCATCAATGCCGAGGACCCCAAGAACAGTTTCCTGCCCAGCTTCGGCCGCATCACCCGCTATTACGCGCCGGGGGGGCCGGGGGTACGCATAGACGCGGCCATGTATTCCGGCTACGTCATCCCCCCCTACTACGACTCCATGATCGCCAAGCTGGTGGTCTGGAACCTCAGTTGGGAAGGCCTCATCCAGCGCGCCATCCGCGCCCTCGACGACATGATCGTCTATGGGGTCAAGACCACCATCCCCTATTACCGGCAGATCCTCGCGAGCCCCGATTTCGCGAGCGGACGCTTCAACACCGGTTTCGTCGACGCCCACCCGGAGCTGCTCGACTATGCGGTGCGCCGTCCGCCGGAGCACGTCGCCGCGGCCATCTCGGCCGCCATTGCCGCCCACCTCGGGATTTGACACTCACGACCATGGCGAAAGTACACGTCACCGACCTCGTCCTGCGCGACGGCCACCAGTCGCTCATCGCCACCCGGCTGCGCACCGAAGACATGCTGCCGATCTGCCCGAAACTCGACCAGGTGGGCTACTGGTCGCTCGAGGCCTGGGGTGGGGCCACCTTCGACGCCTGCGTGCGCTTCCTCAAGGAGGACCCCTGGGAGCGGCTGCGCAAGCTGCGCCGGGCCCTGCCCAACACGCGCATCAACATGCTGCTCAGGGGGCAAAACCTGCTCGGCTACCGCCACTATGCCGACGACGTGGTGCGCGAATTCGTGCGCAAGGCCGCCGACAACGGGGTGGACGTCTTCCGCGTGTTCGATGCCATGAACGACACGCGCAACCTGCGCGTCGCCCTCGAGGCGGTCAAAAAGAGCGGCAAGCACGCCCAGGGCACGGTCTGCTACACCGTGAGCCCCGTGCACGACGTCAGTTACTTCGTCGAGCTGGCCAAGGAACTCGCCGAGCTGGGCGTCGATTCCATCGCCATCAAGGACATGGCCGGGCTGCTCACCCCTTACGTCGCCTATGATCTGGTCAAGAGGATCAAGGCGGCCACCGGCCTGCCGGTCAACATGCACAGCCACGACACCGCGGGGCTGTCCGCCATGGTGCACCTGAAGGCCGTCGAGGCCGGCGTGGACATCATCGACTGCTGCATCTCCAGCTTTGCCAATGGCGCCAGCCACGCCGCCACAGAGAGCCTGGTGGCGGCGCTCGCCGGCACCGAGCACGACACGGGGCTAAACCTGCACCTGCTGCAGGAGATCGCCGCCTATTTCCGCGAGGTGCGCAAGAAATACTGGCAGTTCGAGTCCGACTTCACCGGCACCGACACCCGCATCCTCACCGCCCAGGTCCCCGGCGGGATGCTCTCCAACCTCTACAACCAGTTGAAGGAACAGGGGGCGCTCGCGCGCATGGACGAGGTCCTCGCCGAGATCCCGCACGTGCGCGAAGACCTCGGCTACCCGCCGCTGGTCACCCCCACCTCGCAGATCGTCGGCACGCAGGCGGTGCTCAACGTGCTCACCGGCGGGCGCTACAAGACCGTCACCAACGAGGTCAAGAACTATCTGCTCGGCCGCTACGGGCGCGCGCCCGGCAAGGTGAACGAGGAGGTGCGCAAGCTCGCCGTCGGCGACCTCGATGTCATCACCTGCCGGCCGGCCGACCTGATCCCGGAGGAGCTCGACAAGCTGCGCGGCGAGGTCGAGGGTTTGGCCAAGTCCGACGAGGACGTGCTCACCTATGCCATGTTCCCGGAGCTCGGCCGCACCTTCCTGCAGGAGCGCGCCGCCGGCACCCTCACCCCCGAGCCCCTGCTGCCCCCCGAGGCGAAACACGCCGGCGAGCAGCCCGCGCAATATGCACCGAACGAGTTCCGCATCACCCTGCACGGCGAGACCTACCATGTGCGGGTCACCGGCACCGGCCGCCGCGACGAGGACAAGCGGCCCTTCTATGTGCATGTCGATGGCGTGGCCGAGGAGGTCCTTGTCGAGACCCTGAGTGAGATCGAGGTCACGCCGGGTGTCGAACCCGTGCGCAAAGCGGGCACCACGGCACCGGCCGCCCCCTCGCGGCAGCGCCCCAAACCCTCGCATCCCGGCCACGTCACCACGGCCATGCCCGGCACCATCGTCGACGTCCTGGTCAAGACCGGGCAGAGGGTCAACGCCGGTGACGGCGTGCTGGTCATCGAGGCGATGAAGATGGAAAACGAGATCCAGGCCCCGGTGGCCGGCACGGTCATTGCCATCTTTGTGGCCAAGGGCGACGCCGTCACGCCGGATCAGGTCCTGGTCGAGATACAGCCGGAATGAAGGGCAGGGAAAAGGGATGATCCTAAAAACCGCAGTTGACCGCTCTTATGGCTTCGTAACAGCTCGATGACGCAAGAGATTTTGCCTCCGGTCATCCGCTCCCAGAGGGTGAACACGCGAACCGCCCGCCTTCGGTCTTGTACGCCCGTCTGGCTGCGTTGCTCCTCCTTGCAAGGATCCACCCTGCGGCGTCCTCGCGCCTTGCCAGCCGGTCGTACAAGCCCGCTTTCGGGCGCGTTCAACCGCGGTTTTTAGGATGATATGGGAGAGAAAAGCAAGGCCATAGCCAGCTCTACTGCACTCTTCTCTCATCTCTCGCTTCTCATCCTCTGAAGTCCATGCGCCTCGTCCTCGCCTCCACCTCCCCCTATCGGCGCGAGCTGCTGGCGCGCCTGCAAGTCCCGTTCGAGGCCGCCGCCCCCCGCGTGGACGAGACTCCACTGCCCGGCGAGCGCCCGGACGACACGGCGCTGCGCCTGGCCGTGGCCAAGGCCCGGGCGGTGGCCGACCAGTTCCCCGACGCCCTGATCATCGGTTCCGACCAGGTGGCCCTGCTCGAGGGTGCACAGCTCGGCAAGCCCGGCACCCATGACAAGGCCGTCGAGCAACTCAGGCGCATGCGCGGCAAGACCCTGGAGTTCCACACCGCGCTGGCCCTGCTCAACGCCCGCACCGGGCGCGTACAGACCGCCGTGGTCCCCGTGCGCCTCATCATGCGTAACTACACCGACGCCCAGATCGAGGCCTATCTGCGCAAGGACCAGCCCTACAACTGCTGCGGCTCCGCGAAGAGCGAGTCCCTGGGCATCGCGCTGATCGCCCGCTACGAGACCGAAGACCCCAACGCCCTGGTGGGCCTGCCGCTCATCAAGTTGACCGAGATGCTGGCCAACGAGGGGTTGGACGTGCTCACCCATGGGGGTGAGGGGTGAGGCGTAAGGGGGATGCCGGGGACCCTCTACCTCATCCCCACGCCCCTGGGCGACACCCCGTTGGAATGGGTCCTGCCCGAGGAGACGCGCCGCATCGCCGCCGGCCTGGAAGTCTTCATCGTCGAGCGCGCCAAGACCGCCCGCGCCTTCCTCAAGCGGCTCGACACCCGCCAACCGCTGCAGGCGATCCGCCTGCTGGAGCTCAACGAACACACCCCAGCCGATGCCCTGCCACGGCTGCTCGAACCCCTGCTCAGCGGCGAGGACGTCGGGCTCCTGTCCGAGGCCGGCTGCCCCGCCGTGGCCGACCCTGGCGCGCCGCTCGTGCGCCTGGCGCACGCGCACGGCATCCGTGTGCGCCCCCTGGTGGGTCCCTCGGCCCTCCTGCTCGCCCTCATGGGCTCGGGCCTCAGCGGCCAGCGCTTCGCCTTCCACGGCTACCTCCCCGCCAAGCCGCAGGCGCGCGCCGAGGCCCTACGTGCCCTGGAGCGGCGCGCCGAGGCGAACGACGAGGCCCAGCTCTTCATCGAGACCCCCTACCGCAGCCAGGCCCTGTTCGCGGCCGTCCTCGAGACCTGCCGGGAGGACAGCTGGCTCAGCGTGGCCTGCGACCTCACGACTCCCAGCGAGACCCTGCTCACCCAAACGATTGCGCAGTGGCGAGATAGCACGATGATGCGATCAACCCGGCAAAATGATTCCGTCGCTCCGGCGCAGGCCGGCGCCCATGAACAACACCGGATTTCGGTCTGCGCCGGAATGACGGCGGTACAGTATTTGCGTGCCGGATCAATAGCAGACCGTCCCTGCGTCTTTGCCCTTTGGCGCCCGCCGAAGGCCCCGCGCCTTCACGCAAATGTCGCCTCACCCAGAAGGACCCCGTCGTGACCAAGCAACAAGGCCGCCTGTTCGATGACCTCCCCCTGCCCGAGGGCCTAACAAACGTCGTCAAGATCGCCGGCTCCAGCAAACAGCTCGACCCGGCGCAGCGCACCTTCAACCGTCTGACCGATCAGGTGCGCGAGAAACGCGAGACAGTCGCCCGCTGGAAGGCGCAGTTCGACCACCTACACCAGCGCGCGCTTAGCGAAATGATGCCGCTGCTTGAAGAGACACAACGCGCCCAGACTGACCTGGTCAAGCACCTCGACGCCCTGCTCAGCAAACCGTCCGGTGGCAAGCGACTGTCGCAAAAACGCCGCAACGCCCTGGGCGAATATCTTTTGTGGCTGCTCGAACCCCTGCTCGCCCAGACCGACGACCCCGAGCTCAAGGCCATCCGCGACCGCCACAGCGCGCTCACCAACGAGGAAGAAGCCGAGCTCGAGCGCGAGATGGCCCGCGCCATGCTCGGAGAGATGTTTGGCGACGAGGTGCTCGACGGTCTCGAGGGCGATACCCTGGAGGACATGCTCGCAAACGCCCAGGCACGCATGGCCGAGAAGCAGTCCGCCCAACAAAAGGCGGCCAAAGCGCGGCGGCCCAGCCGCAAGGCCCAGCAACTCGCCGAGGCACAACAGGAGGCCGACCGCGCCGTACGCGAGACCTACCGCAAGCTGGCGAGCCAGCTCCACCCCGACCGCGAGATGGACGAAGACGAGCGGCAGCGCAAGACCGCTCTCATGCAACGCGCCAACGAGGCCTATGCCAAGAACGACCTGCTCACCCTGCTCACGCTACAGCTCGAATGCGAACAACTCGACGCCGACCGCCTGGCGGAACTTCCCGAGGCCCGCATCGAGCGCTTCAACCACGCCCTGCGCGAGCAGGTTCGCGCCCTGGACGCCGAAAAGCAGGAAATCATCGACCACATCGCCGCCGGCCTAAACGACAGTCCCAGGTTCATCGCCCGGGTCGGCCCCGACGCCCTCGACGCCCTCTTCGACAAACGCCTCGACGACGCGCGCGCCGAATGCGAGGCGATCAAGCAACGCGCCGCCGCCCTCGCCGATCCCACCCGCCAGACCCAAGCCATCGACGCCATCGTCGCCGAGCTGCGCGCCTTCGAGGAAGAGATGGGTTTCGGCGAGCTCGTCACGGCCATGTTTACGGACGAGGACACTCCATCGACGCCAAGCCACCGCAGCGGTGGCGATCGCCGCAAGAAGAAAAAACGTCGCTGAAGCAAAGTCACCCTGTTAAGTCCCGCTTGATAGCATACCTGTAAGGAGTTACCCTTTGTTCACTGCCCGCGAGGTCGTGCGCACCTTGCTGGCTTAAGCTGATTGAGGCGAGCCCGAAGGGCGACCGTAGTCAAGCCAGCGGCGCCGGCGCCGTAGGGGCAACCGAATGTCAAGGAGGGTACTGTCATGCTCGTACGTCTGCACAAAAAGGCCCGCACCACCCCTGCCATCCGCGCCGAGCTGCAGAACAGCACGCTCTCCGAGCGCAAGCTTGCGACCCTGTCAGGCACCTCCCGCAGCACGGTGCGTAAGTGGAAATACCGCGAGGACGTCTGCGACCGATCCCACCGACCGCACAACCTGCGCACCACACTGACCCCGGCTTGAGGCAGGCCAATAGTCGTCGAGCTGCACTGTTGCCTACCGTTGCCCTTGGATGACCTGCTGGTCATCACCCGTGAGTTCATTGACACAAGCCTCCCGCTCGGCCCTGCGGCTTCCTGCGCCGGCACGGGGTGAGCAACCTCAAAGCCCTGATAGCCGAG
>JAKADY010000019.1 GCA_021826065.1 Pseudomonadota bacterium | reverse complement strand
TACGCCCGGCTGGCAAGGCGCGACGACGCCGCAGGGTGGCTCCCTGCAAGGAGGAGCAACGCAGCCAGACGGGCGTACAAGACCGAAGGCGGGCGCGTAGCGTGTTCACCCTCTGGGAGTGGATGACCGGAGGCAAAATCTCTTGCATCATCGAGCTGTTACGAAGCCATAAGAGCGGTCAACTGCGGTTTTTAGGATGATAGCAACGCTAAAGTTTTCCCGCGTCGTGCCGTTCATCCATGCCGTAGTGCATCAGGGGATACACCCAACCACCAACGGATGGATACCATGAGACTGCTGAACCAGTACACCATCGGCACCCGGCTTTTGGGCCTGACCCTGTTCCTCTCGGCCATGATGCTGATCACCGGCCTGAGCGGGCTGTGGGGCATACGCCAGGCCACCGTGACCCTGGCGGATGCCTACGAGGGCAGCCAGGCCGCCATCGACCAACTACAGGAGGTCCGCTACCGCCAGGCCAACGTGCGCAACCTGGTGCAGGAGGCGCGCATGTCCGGTGACGCCTTCGCCGCGCAGGAGTGGTTCGACAAGGTCGACAAGCAGATCCGGGTGATCAGCGAGTCCCTGCAGGCCTTCGGCCAGCGGCCCATGACACCGGAGGCCAAACAATTCTATGACCGCTACATGGCCACGCGCATGAAGTACGGCCAGGAGGGGATCGCCCCCATCCGCGACATGCTGCTGGCGGAGGATTTCGAGCGCGCCGCCGCACACCACAAGGACATCATCCAGCCGGCGACCGTCCAACTCGACGAGGCCACGGAGGCCCTCATCGGCCACCTCAAGAAGGAGGCGCAGGCCGCCCGCGACCGCATCGCCGGGCAAAGCGAGCTGCTGCAGGCCGTCTCCCTGGGGGTCATGGCCGTGGGCCTCATCCTCTCTGTACTGCTGAGCCTGGCCATCCGCCGCTCCATCGTCGTCAGCGCCAGCGAGCTGGAACGCGCCGCGCAGCAGTTCGCCAAGGGGGATCTGAGCGACCAGGCCCGGCTGCCCGGGCGCGACGAACTCGCTCAGGTCGGCCGCAGCTTCAACGAGATGGCGATCGAATTCTCCCGACTGATCGGCGAGATCCGGCGCTCCGCCGAGGCGGTGACCCGCGCCGCCCAGGGCACGGCCAGCAACAGCCTGTCGGTGGCGGAGAACTCCAACCGCCAGGCCCTGCTTTCGCAGGACACGGCCCGCGCCGCTCAGGAGATGGCCGACACCATCGCCCGCGTCGGCGACAACATCGCCAGCATGGTGGCCGCGGCCGACCAGGCCAGCCAGCGGGCCGCCCACGGCCAGGCCGTGGTGAACACCGCCACCGAGGGCATCCGCGCCATCTCCCGCACCGTGCTGGAGACCTCCCAGGTGGTGAGCACCCTGGGACGGCAGTCGGAGGAGATCGGCCGCATCGTCAGCGTGATCAAGGACATCGCCGACCAGACCAACCTGCTCGCCCTCAATGCCGCCATCGAGGCGGCCCGCGCCGGTGAGCAGGGCCGCGGCTTCGCCGTGGTGGCCGACGAGGTCAGGAAGCTCGCCGAACGGACCTCCTCCGCCACCAGCGAGATCTCCACCACGATCAAGAACATCCAGCAGGAGACGGCGCGCGCCGTCGCCTCCATGGAACAGGGCAGCCAGGAGGTGGCGCAGGGCGTGGACATGGCCCAACAGGTCGGCGAGGCGATCGGCTCGATCAACGAGGCGGTCGTGAGCCTGTCGGAGATGATCCACACCATCGACCGCATCCGCGCCGAACAGGAGCTCGCCAGCCGCTCCATCGCCGGCCGGGTGGAGGAGATCCACACCATGGCCGGGGACAACCGCACCGTATCCGATCAATCGGCCCAGGCCGCGCGTGAACTGACGGACCTGGCCGAGCGCCTGCGCGAATCGGTCAGCCGGTTCAAGCTGGCCAACACCCTGTGAGGACCCCATGTCTGAACTGCTGCGCCGTATCGACGCCCGGACCAAGCTGGCCGGGGCGAACAAGCTGGAGATCCTGCTGTTCACGCTGGGCGTGGACGTGGGCACCCAGCGCAAGGAGATCTTCGGCATCAACGTCTTCAAGGTGCGCGAGGTGATGCGCATCCCCGAGATCACGCGGGCGCCGGACATGCCCCCTGCCGTGGAGGGCATGGTCAGCTTGCGCGGGGTGCTGGTGCCGGTGGTCGACCTGGCCAAATACATCGGCATCCAGACTGACGCCCCGCCCTCGATCATGATCGTGACGGAGTACAACCGCCAGACCCAGGGGTTCCTGGTGGGCGAGGTGGACACCATTCTGCGCATCGACTGGGCCGACATGAAGGTGCCGCCGGCCATGCTCACGGCAAAGATGGGCGGACTGGTCACCGCGGTGACCGAGCTGCCCGACAAGCAGCTGGTGATGATGCTGGACGTGGAAAAGATCCTGTCGGACACCACCAACTACGACGACAGCCACATCTATGCCAACCTCACCCCGCTCGACTGTCCGAATCGCACGGTGTTCTATACCGACGACTCGTCGGTGGCGCGGCGGCAGGTGGCGCGCACCCTGGAGGCACTGGGTGTGAACGGCATCTCGGCGATGAACGGCCGCCTGGCCTGGGAGGAACTGCAGAAGATCGCCGCCCAGGCCGAGGTGGCCGGGCGGCCGGTGCGCGACTACGTCCAGGTCATCCTCACCGACGTGGAGATGCCCGAGATGGACGGCTATGTGCTGACCAAACAGGTCAAGTCCGACCCGCGCTTCGCCGGCATCCCCGTGCTGATGCACTCCTCGCTGTCCTCGGAGGCCAACCGGCATCTGGGCCTGTCGGTAGGCGTGGATGAGTACGTCCCCAAGTTCGAACCCCACCGGCTGGCCGAAGTGCTCGCCCGCCTGCTGAAGTGAATGGGAGCCCGCCATGAACCCCCTGGATTCGCCCCAACTGATCGACAACGTCGACGCCCGCACCAAGCTGGCCGGCTCCAACAAGATGGAACTGTTGCTCTTCACCCTGGGCACACACGAGACCTTTGGCATCAACGTCTTCAAGGTGCGCGAGGTCTGCCCGACCCCGCCCATCACCCTCACCCCCAACATGCCCTACGGCGCCGAGGGGGTGATCAGCCTGCGCGGCAGCATCATCCCGGTGATCTCGCTGGCAAAGTTCATCAAGCTGGAGAAGGTCCCTGAGGGGCTGGGACAGACCATGATCGTGACCGAGTTCTCCCGTCACACCCAGGGTTTCCTGGTGCAGGACGTGGACCGCATCATCCGGGTGGACTGGGACCGGGTGAAACCGCCGGAGAACATGCTGGCCGGGCAGGAGGGCCTGATCACCGCCATCACCGAGCTGGACGACGGACGTCTGGTGTCCATCCTCGACGTCGAACGGGTCCTGGCCGAGGTCCTCGGCGAGAAACCCCTGCCGCTCATGCCGCAGATGGAACATGCACGTGAGGTGACGGTCTTCTTCGCCGACGACTCCGCCGTGGCCCGCAAAGAGATCGTCATGGTGCTCGACAAGCTGGGCCTGAACTACATCCAGGCCAACGATGGCAAGGAGGCCTGGGACAAGCTCGCGAATCTGGCCAAACGGGCGGGGACGGAGGGCAGACCGCTGCGCGAGCAGATCCAGCTCATCCTGGTGGATGCGGAGATGCCGGAGATGGACGGCTACGTGCTCACCAAGAACATCAAGACCGATTCGCGTTTCGCCGGCATCCCCGTGATCATGCACTCCTCGCTGTCATCGGAGGCCAACAAGACGATGGGCCAGCGTGTCGGTGTCGATGCCTATGTCGCGAAGTTCGACCCGGCGGTGCTGGCCGACACCCTGATCACCTTTCTCAAGCGCTGAACACCCCTTCCAAGGACGCACACCCATGACCGACCGGACGAGGAAAGCATGCCCGACAAGAACCTGAAGTTCCTGGTGGTGGACGATTTCTCCACCATGCGCCGCATCGTTCGCAACCTGCTGAAGGAATTGGGCTTCACCAACGTGGACGAGGCCGAGGATGGCGTGATCGCCCTGCAGAAGCTCAAGAATGGCAACATCGACTTCGTCATCACCGACTGGAACATGCCGAACATGACCGGCATCGATCTGCTCAAGAACATCCGCGCCGATGCCGCGCTCAAGGGGCTGCCGGTCCTGATGATCACCGCCGAGGCCAAAAAGGAAAACATCATCGAGGCGGCCCAGAGCGGCGCCTCGGGCTACATCGTCAAGCCCTTCACCGCGGCGGTCCTTGAAGAGAAGCTGAACAAGATCTTTGAAAAATACGGTATGTGATGCAGATGCTGGTCAGTAACCGTAGATGCTCGACCCGCGTCACAAGCGAGCGTCCCGTGACGACGAGCCCAGACATGCCCGACCCGGCGCTGTCTGATCTCTTGCCTCAGCGATGGGCTACAACTAGGAGCGAAGAATGAGTGGCGATTCACCGGAACTGGAGGCGCTGTTCGACAGCATCGCCTACGGCCAAAGCGAAAAGGCCAAGCAAGAGAAGCCGGCCAGTGGCGATACCCCCGAGCTGGAGGCCTTGTTCGACAGCATCGCTGAGGCGGTCAGCCATGCCGGCGAGCCCCGGGAGGGCGACAGCGGCATCTGTCCCGAACGGGTTTTCTCGCAGCTCGGCCAGATGACGCGCAACCTGCACAACCTGCTCAGGGAGCTGGGCCTGGACAGCGCGCTGCAGAAGGTGGCCAAGGAGATCCCCGACAACCGCGACCGCCTCAACTACATCGCCGCCATGACCGCCCAGGCGGCCGAGCGCACCCTGAACGCCGCCGAGACCGCACAACCCATCCAACAGCGCCTGGGCGAAGGCGCACGTGCGCTGGCGGGCCAGTGGGACCGTCTGCTCAACAAGGAGCTGGGGGTGGACGAGTTCAAGGCCCTGGTGCGGGACACCCACGCCTATCTCAAACAGGTGCCGGAGCAGACCGAGGCCACCAACGCCCAGCTCATGGAGATCATCATGGCCCAGGACTTCCAGGACCTGACCGGCCAGGTGATCAAAAAGGTCCTGGACGCCGCCCAGACCCTGGAAAAACAACTGCTCGGCCTGCTCATCGAGACCACGCCGGAGGAAAAGCGCCAGGCCGTGCGGCCCGATCTGCTGGAAGGCCCGGTCATCAGCGCGCAGGGGCGAGACGACGTCGTCACCAACCAAGAGCAGGTCGACGAATTACTGGAGAGTCTGGGTTTCTGACCACGCGCGGTGCACAGGGCACGCGGCAAGCCACCGGCCGAGGCCGTGCGTCCACGCGACCGGTATCCAAAGAGGAGTGAATCATGAGTGACTTCGCCGGGATGGAGGAATTGTTGAAGGACTTCCTGATGGAGGCCGGGGAGCTGTTGAGCCAGGTCGACAACAAGCTGGTGGAGCTGGAGAAGCGCCCGGACGACAAGGAGCTGCTCAACGACATCTTCCGCGGCTTTCACACCATCAAGGGGGGGGCCGGCTTCCTCAACGTCGACAACATGGTCACCCTCTGCCACCGCACCGAGAACCTGTTCGACAAGCTGCGCAACAGCGAGATCGCCCTGACGCCGGAGCTGATGGACATCATCATGGCCGCCACCGCGACCGTGCGCGACATGTTCGACACCCTGGCCCAGAGCGTGCAACCCCAGGCCGCCGACCCCGGCCTGCTGGCCTCACTGGATGCTGCCCTGGCCGGCAAGCTTGCCGCCCCCGCAGGTGAGGCGGTGGCGCCAGCGCAGCGCGTTGTGCAGAGCGAGCCAACCGCGCAACCCCCTGCCGCCGCAGAGGGCTTGGACGGCATCAACTGGGATGTCCTGCATGCGGCCCTCACCGGCAGGCCCCTCAGCGCGCCGAGCGCCGCTACGCCCGCGCCGGCCGCCCCTGTAGTCGCAGCCGCCGACGGCCCACAGACCGCCGCCAAGCCTGCCGTCCCCCCCAGCCAAGACCTACCCGCACCCAGCCGGGCTGCGGCCAACCCCGGCCCGCAGCAGAGTCTGCAGAAAGAGACCACCATCCGCGTGGACACGGCCCGTCTCGATCAGGTGCTCAACCTCTCCGGCGAGATCGGTCTGACCAAGAACCGCATCGCCAATCTCAAGAGCCAGATCCTGCACGGCCGCCAGGACCCGGAGACGCTCAAGGCGCTGGACCTCGCCGTCAACCAGCTCGACCTCCTGGTCTCCGACCTGCAGAACGCGGTGATGAAGACGCGCATGCAGCCCATCGGCCGGCTGTTCCAAAAGTATCCGCGGCTGGCGCGCGATCTCGCCCGCCAGCTCGGCAAGGATGTGGAGCTCGTCCTGTCGGGCGAGGAGACCGAGCTCGACAAGACCATGATCGAGGACTTGAACGACCCCCTGGTCCACCTGGTGCGCAACGCCGTGGATCACGGCATCGAGTCCCCCGAGGAACGCATTGCCGCCAACAAGCCGGCCAAGGCCTTGGTCACCCTGTCGGCCAGCCAGGTGGGCGACCACGTCTTCATCGAGATCGCCGACGACGGGCGCGGCATGCGGCCTGATGTGATCCGCCAGAAGGCGGTGGAAAAAGGGGTGATCGATGCCGAGGCGGCCAACAGCCTGGACGACCGCCAGGCCCTGCAGCTCATCTTCCTGCCCGGCTTTTCCACCAAGGACCAGATCTCCAGCGTCTCCGGCCGCGGTGTGGGCATGGATGTGGTGAAGACCAACATCACCAAGTTGAACGGCAAGATCGACGTCCTGTCCGTACCCGGCCAGGGCACCACCTTCACCATCTCGCTGCCGCTCACGCTGGCCATCCTGCCGGTCCTGGTGGTGCGGCTCAACGACCAGTCCTTCGCCGTGCCGCTGTCCCTGGTGCGGGAGATCATCCCCATCAAACCGGAAGAGGTGCAGCGGGTGTCGGGACGCGCCACCCTGGTGGTGCGCGACGAGGTACTGCCGGTCCGCAGCCTGGCCAAGCTGATCGGCTGGGAGGCGCGTCAGCCCCCGGCCTATGGGGTGCTCATGCACGCGGCGGAGTCGACCTTCATCCTCGCCGTGGACGGCTTCGTCGGCCGCGACGACGTGGTGATCAAGCCGCTCGCCGACATCAAGCCCAAGGGCATCGCCGGGGCGACCCTGTCCGGGGACGGTTCCATCGTGCTGGTGCTGGACATGGAGGAGCTGCTCTCCAACGCCCCGGCCGACACCCCCAGCAGCCTGTTCGCCAGCGCCTAAGACGCCTATGCCACCAAACGCCTACCTCGCCCGCCAGCCCATCGTCGACGCCCAGCACAGGCTCGTCGCCTACGAGCTGCTGTTCCGCGACACCGGCCAGGCGTCCAGCGCCCGCATCGTCGACGCCGCCGCGGCAGGGATCGACGTGATCTCCAACACGCTCTGCAACATGGGCACGGACTGGCTGCTCGAGGGCAAGCTCGCCTTCATCAACATGGACGCCTCGATGCTGATGGGCGATTTCGCCGCCTTGCTGCCGCCCGACAAGGTGGTGCTGGAGGTCTTGGAGACGGTGGAGGTCAACGCCGAGATCCTCGATCGGCTCCGGGCATACAGGCAGGCGGGGTTCAGGATCGCCCTGGACGATTATGTCCACACGCCAGAGCGCGCGGATCTGCTGCCGCTGGCCGATTATGTCAAGCTCGACGTGCTCGCCCACAGCCCGGACAGCATCAGCGACACCGTCAAGGCCGCGCGCCAGCATGGCACCCGGCTCCTGGCCGAGAAGGTGGAAAAACGCGAGCAGTTCGAGCAGTACAAGAAGCTGGGCTTTCAGTATTTCCAGGGCTATTACTTCGCGCGCCCCGAGAACCTCACCATCAAGGTGGTCAACCCCAGCCAGGCCGCCGTGCTGCAGCTCATGGACAAGGTGCGCCAAGAGGCCGATATCAAGCACATCGAGGAGGGCTTCAAGCGCGACGTCGCACTCACCTTCAAGCTGTTGCGCTACATCAACTCCGCCGCCTTCGGGCTCTCCTGTGAGATCCAGTCGATCCGCCACGCGGTGAGCATCCTCGGCTACCGCCCGCTGTACAAATGGCTGACGCTACTGCTCGCCACCGCCAGCCCCTCGCCCATGGCCCCGGTCCTCACCCGTACCGCCGTGACCCGTGGCCGCCTCTGCGAGCTGCTCGGGGCCTACCATCTGCCCAAGGCCGAGCAGGACAACCTCTTCATCACCGGGGTCTTCTCCCTGCTGGATGCGCTGCTGGAGACTCCGATGGCACAGATCATGGAACGGCTCACCCTGCCCGAGAGTGTGACCGATGCCTTGTTGCACCGCACGGGCATCTACGGGCCCATCCTCGCACTGGCCGAGGCCTGCGAGAGCGACGACGCCAACCGCATCGACCGGTTGGCGGAGGCCCTTTTCCTCTCGCCGGAACAGGTCAATGCCGCCCATCTCAAGGCCCTAGCCTGGGTCGAACAACTGGGCCTCGACTGACCCGCTCTACAAATCGTCCAGCACCTGACCCTGCCTGAGTGCCGCCACGGCCAGGCCGGCCGGCGCGCTTTGGGCGATCTCCTGCATGATCTCCGCCTCGCCGCCCGGCTTGAGATGGGTGATCCAGACCGGCGCATGGCCCCGGTAGCGGGCGAGATCGCGTGCCAGGCCATCCGGGCAGTAGTGCCGCGAGGCCCGGGCGACGGCCTGCATGCGGTTGGGGAAGGAGGTCTCGACGATCAGGTGGCGCAGGTCGTCGGTTGCGTTGGCGAGCTCCCAAAGGGCGTCATGGCTGTCGGTGTCGCCGGAAAAGATCAGGCTGCCCTTAGCCCCGCGCAGGTGATAACCGGCCGCCGGCACGGTGTGGTGGGCGGGGATGGCGGTGATGCGGCGCCCATCCAGTTCGACCGTAGCGCCCTGCGCGACCGGGGCATAGCGCATGAAGGGCGACTCCGGCGACGGGATGCGGGTGAAGTCGGGCCAGACCTGCCAGTTGAAGATGCAATCCTTCAACACCTGGATGACCTCGGGCAGGGCGTGCACCATGAGCGGCCTGTCCCGCTCGCCGGCCACGCTGTCCAGCATGGGCGGCAGGGCGAGGATGTGGTCGAGGTGCGCATGGGTGAGGAACAGATGGTCGATACGGGCGAGCGCCTCGCGGTCGAGCTGGGTGAGCCCGCTGCCGGCGTCGATGAGGATGTCGGCATCCACCAGCAGCGAGGTGGTGTGCCGCCCATCGCCAATGCCGCCGGAACAACCCAGGACCCGCAGCTGCATGACGCCCTCTATTTGGTGGTGAAGGTGAAGACCCCGTCCCAGTCCTCGGGCGGGGGGTACTCGCGAAAGTGGGCGATGCGCTCGAGATAGACATCATACAGCTTGTGGGCCTGGCGCTCGCGCAAGGCCAGCAGGCGGCGCTGCGCCTCGTCCCAACGCCGTGCCTGATAGTCCTCCAGGGCCGCCTCGAAGGCCTGGGCGCTGGCCAGGCGGTCGGCCGGCAGCTCGGCGGTGATGCCCAGCGGCTCGTAGATCGCCACCGGCTGCGCCTTGCCCTTGACGCGCACACGGTCGACCAGCATGAAACTGATGTCCGGACAGGCGGCACGCGTCGCCTCCCCCGCCAGGATGCCGACCCCGTACTGCTTGGTCAGCCCCTCCAGGCGCGAGGCGAGGTTCACCGCGTCGGCCATCACCGTATAGGCCATGCGGAACTCTGAGCCCATGTTGCCCACGCTCATGCGGCCCGTGTTGACCCCCACGCCTATCCTCACCGCCGGCCAGCCGTGCGCCTGGAGCTTGGGATTGAGCTCGGCCAGGGTGGCCTGCATCTCCAGCGCCGTCAACACGCCATCGCGGGCATGCTGTTCGTCGCTCATGGGCGCCCCCCAAAAGGCCATGATGGCGTCGCCGATGTATTTGTCGATGGTCCCCCGGTGCGCCTGGATCAGCCGCGTCATGTGCGAGAGGTAGACGTTGAGCATCTCCGCCAACTCGGCCGCCTCCAGGCCCTCGGAGATGCTGGTGAAGTCGCGGATGTCGGAGAACAGCACCGTCATCACCCTTGATTCGCCGCGCAGGCTGTAACGGGCCGGGTCCTTGGCCATCTCGTCCACCAGCTCGGGCGGGACATACTGCCCGAACAGCCGGGTGATCTGTGCCTTGGAGCGGGCCTCGACGAAAAAGCCGTAGGTCATGTTGAGGACGAACAGCCCCACCACGGTGAGCAGGCCGGCGGCAATCGGCAGCTGCATGTGCAACGCCGACCAGGCATACAAGTCCACACCGACAAGCAGCGCCGTCAGGAGCAGGGTGAGGGCGGCGGCCGTGAGCGGCGAGAGCAGGGGCAGCACACCGGCCAGGACGAGGCCCAGACCGATCACCAGTGCGGCCTCGTACTGCCGCACGAAGCGCGGTTCCCAGGGCACGGTGCCGTCGAGCATGCCGGAGATCAGGCTGGCGTGGATCTCGACGCCCGGAAAGGCCTTCGCCGTGGGGGTGACGCGCAGGTCCATGATGCCCGGCGCCGTCGAGCCGATGAGCACCACGCGTCCCTCCAGCTCGGCGGCCGGGGCGTCACCCTTGAGCACATCGACGGCGGGGATGTAGCGGTAGGCGCCAGGGCTGCGATAGGGCACCAGCGCGCGCCCCTGCGCATCGAGCGGGATGGTGAGCCCCTCAAGCGCCAGCGCCGCCGGTCGCAGCCCGCTGGGCGGGCGCACCTCCACGCCCTCGCTGCCCATCGCCGCCTGGGCGGTGAGTAGGGCGAGCGAGCCATAACACTGTCCGAGATGGTCGATCAACACCGGCATGCGGCGCATGACCCCGTCGAAGTCGGGATAGGCGTTGAAGAAGCCGGCCGCATGCGCCCTGTCCTGCAGGCGTGCCAGGTTGCCGTGATAGCCCTCCAGGCGCTCCGGACGCACACCGTGCGGGTGCAGGGCGCGGCATTCCAGCAGCGGCCCCGGCAGACGCCCGACCTGCTCCCGGTCACCCGGGGCATGGAAGTAGTAACCGAGAACGGCAGGGCCGGCGCCCAGGGCATCGGCGAGCTGGGCGTCGTAGTCGAGTTTCGGACGCAGCCGTTCGAGCATGGCGAGGAAGCCACCTTCACCGGCCAGCTCGGTGCGCGCCAGCCGTTCCAGCACCGGCAGGCCGGAGCTCTGGTCGGGCTCGGCGAAGAGCACGTCGAAGCCCACGGCGGCCGCCCCATACTGCTCGAACAGGGTGCGGGTGAGCTGCGCGGTCTTGTCGCGCGACCAGGGCCAGCGCCCCACCTCGCGCAGCGATCGCTCATCGATGTCGACGATGGCGATGCGCTCGTCCACGCCCTGCGGGCGGAACAGCCGCACCTTGAGGTCGTAGAAGATGGCGTCCAGACGGCCGATGAGCTGGAAATCGCTCAGTCGCGCGACCTCGGCGAGCAGGATCACGAGCAGGAGCAGGCTCAGGCCCATCTGACCGATGAAGCGACGCAAACGCAGGGTCATGTCGTCAGTGGGCCGGAGACGGTGGACGGGGGACCGTCAATCAGCGCAGGCGGTAGAAACGGTTGCTGAGGGTCTTGCCCTCGGGCAGGTTGTCGAGGCGGCTGCCGACCGCCTCCGAAAGGGTGGCGAAGCGATCATCGGGGTGAGGATGGGTCTTGAACAGGAAAGCCACCCGGCTGTCGTTGGCGGAGACGTGCCCGATCGCCTGCAGCACGGTGGGCAGGCCGTAGGCATCGTAGCCGGCGCGGGCGGCGAGCACCATGCCGATGCGGTCGGCCTCGTATTCCGTCTCCTTGTCCAGGCCGCGCGCGAAGGCCTCCCAGAAGTTGCCCATGAAGTTGGCGGCGATGGGTGAGCCACCCTCCATGCGCCGGCCCACCGCGGCGCCCAAGTCGGCCAGCGCCCGGCTCTTCTGCATCATGCGCAGGTGGTGCTTGCGGATCACGTGGCCGATCTCGTGCCCTAGCACCCCGGCGAGCTCAGCCTCGCTGTTGAGCTGACGGTACAGCCCCTTGGTGACGAAGATGTAGCCGCCGGGCATGGCAAAAGCGTTGATGTCCTCGGTGTCGAGCACGCCAAAATGCCAGTTGAGGTCCGGCCGTTCGCTCTGCAGCGCCAGCCAGCGGCCGACGCGGTTCACGTAGCGCTGCAGCTCGTCGTCACGTACCAGGGGCACGGCCCCCAGCAGACTGCCGGCGACGGTGCGGCCGATGTTGCGCTCCTCCTCCAGGGTCTGCGGCGGCTCGCCGACGAGGCTTAGCAGACCGCCCAGCAGCTCAGCGGTGCGCGGCCGGCGCTCGGTCTGCGTCTGCGTGGTTTGCTGGCTTTGCGGCGCCTGCTGCGGCGCAGTCCCCATGGCGGAGGGCGCCGGCTGCGTCGTCACAGGCGGGCGACCGAACAACACGTCGCGCAGGGTGCGGTTGAGGTCAGTGGCGTGGGCCAGGCTGGCCACGGCGAGCAAGGCCAGGAGCAGGGGTTTGCTCACCATTGCGATTCCTCCCAAGGGCTGGATTGACGCCGCGCCTGGGCGGGGGCCGGGATGTAGTCGACCGCGCGCGCGACCAGCCCCCCCTCGCGGGCGAAGGCCTGGGCCTCGGCGCGGCTCACCGCATAGCGCTCCAGGCGTTCGAGTTCCTGGGCGTTGAAGCGCGCCTCCTTGAGGACTTGTTCGGTGAGGGTGAGCCCACGCACCCCGGCCACCGCGACCACACGGCCGGGATCGGCCTGACGCGTGCCCATGCCGATCACGCCGGCGAGCTCACCGCCGACGTCGCGCTGGGCGGTATCGCTGGTGCGCACCGACAGCATGCGCACCCAGCCCGTGCGGCCGCCCGCCCGGATCTGGGTCCAGCCGCCCTGGCGGGCCAGTACCTCCACATTGGTGCCGCGCGCCACCGGAGCGAGCACCGGCGCGGTGGCCGAGGCGGCGGCGCGCAGTTGGTCGTCGCGCAGCATGGTCCCGGTGTTGGCCCAGACCGGCGTGGCCCAGGCGAGCAGCCAGCCGAGCAGGACCGTCGCGATGTATCGTAAGCGTGTCATCCGTTCGCCCTCATGACGATAGGCTATCCTACAACATCGGCTGCCGCCTGGTGGGTCGTCGGCGGCATTATCATAAGGGCATGCACACGGCCCTCAGGTTCCTCACCCGCATCGGCGGCGGCGCGCTCGGCTGGTTACAGGCCTGGGGGCGACTGCTCACCTTCGGCGCCCGCGCCCTGGTGGAGACCTTCACCCCGGCCGTTTACAACAGCGCCACGCGCTCCGTGGTGCTCAAGCAGATCTATTTCACCGCCTGGCAGATCCTGCCCGGCTTTCTTTTGTTCGCGGCCCTGCTGTCCTACGTGATCATCCAGATCGTGGTCACCACCGCGCGCGACTTCGGTCTGTCGGAATTCGCCCTGGAGGTCTCGGTGCGGGTGGTGGTGCTGGAGACCCTGCCGCTACTGACGGTCCTGTTCGTGGCCTTACGCTCGGGAGCGGCCATCAACACCGAAGTGGCGCTCATGAACATCAACAACGAGATCCGCGCCCTGGAGGACGTGGGGGTGGACCCCATGCGCTTCGAGTTCACCCCGCGGGTGATCGGCGGCGCCATCTCGGTCTATGCCCTCACCCTGCTGTCCTGCATCCTGGCGCTCATCCTGGCCTACATCGCGGTCTACGGCTTTCAGCCCTGGAGCCTCAGCGACTTCAGCCGCGTCATCGCCAAGATCTTCACGCCCACCGCCTTTCTCACCCTCACCGTCAAGAGCCTGCTGTTCGGCCTGGCGGTGACCCTGATCCCCATCCGCGCCGGACTGGAGGCGCCGCGCATGCTGTTTTTCGCCCCCATCGCCGTGCTGCGCGGCATGGTGCGGCTATTCTTCGTCATCATGTTCATCGAGGTGGCATCATTGGCACTGGTCTACATGTGATCTGGCTCAACGACGCTGCGGAGCGAGAGGCCATGATCGAATCACAGCCCGAGGCCGCCCTGGTTTCGGTCGAGCTCCCCCTAAGGGCGAATCTTTCGGTGCTGGAGAACATCGCCATCGTGCCGCAGTACCGGCAAAACCTCTCCTATGACGTGGCCGCCGACCAGGCCTGGGCCCTGCTCGCCCGCCTCAACCAGACGGACTGCGCCTTCAAGCGCGACCCCAGCCTGAACTGTGTTGAGCGCTTCGTCGCCAAATTGTTACGGGCGGTGATCCTGCAACCGCCTATAATCCTGATCGATCGGCCGGCGATGTTGCTGCCGGACGTCCACTATCCCCCCTTCCTGGCCGCGACCCTGCAGGCCCTGGAAGGCGAATACGAAGACTGCCGGATCCTGGACTACGCATGGAACGCGCCCCTGTACGCGCCCCGCTGATCAAGAATCTGGAGCTGAAGGTCGGCCTGCTGCTCGCTACCACCGGCGTCCTGGCCCTGGCCTTTATCGTCTATGTCTTGTATGCACGCGGCACCTTCCAGCCCACCCAGGACCTGATCCTGCTCGCCAACAACGCCGAGGGGGTGACCATCGGCATGCCGCTCACCTTCTCCGGCTTCCCCATCGGCCAGGTCAAACGCCTCGATCTCACCGAGGATGGCCGGGTGCGCATCCATATCGCCGTGCCCGAGAAGGATGCCCGCTGGCTGCGCACCTCCAGCCAGTTCACTCTGGAAAAGGGGCTCGTCGGCGGCGCCCGCATCCGCGCCTTCAGCGCTGTCCTGTCCGATCCGCCCCTGCCCGACGGGGCCGAGCGCGAGCTCATCACCGGCGACGCCACCGAGGACATCCCCGTCATCATGGCCCGCGTCAAGGCCATCCTCAGCAACGTCGAGGCCATGACCGCGGCCGATTCCAGCATCAACCGCGCGCTGGCCCATGTCGACACGGTCACCGGCCGTATGACCGGCGACTATGGCGTGCTGGAGGGGGTGCTGGGCGGGCCGGACAAGGCGCGCAAGGTGGTCGAGGCCCTAGACCGCGCCAACACCCTGCTCACGAGCTTGAACGGCATCTCCCTGCGCGTGGACCAGACCCTGGCCAAGGCCGACCAGCGCGTGTTCGGCAGCGGCGGGGTGATGGACCAGACCGACCGCTCGCTCGCTCAGGTCAACGCCATCCTCACCGAGGTGCGGGAGAGCCTGAAGCGGGCCGATGCCATCCTGCTCGCCGCCCAGGGTGCGGCTGATAACGTCAATGCCATCACCGCCGACGTGAAAGGCGCGACCACCGATCTCACCATCCTGCGCGTCGAAGTCGACGACAGCATCCGCAAGGTCAACCACCTTATCAACGAGATCAACCGCAAATGGCCTTTCCGGCGCGATGTGGAGCTCAAACTGCCATGACGGGGGGCGCGATGGGGCGATCGGGGCGAGGCGGCCAGGCCTTACGGCGGGCGGCCGCTGCCTGCCTGCTCGCGCTGCTGACCGGTTGCGCCAGCGGGCCACCGCCGGCCGACTGGAAGCTCAATGCCCACAGCTTGCTGGAGAGCTATGGCAAGCACTACCTCGACGGCGAAACCCTGCTGGCCGAGCGGCACTTCGAGCGCGCCCGGGCAGAGATCGCACGCACGGGGCGGCTGGATCTGGTGGCGCGCGCGGAGCTCACCCGCTGTGCGGTGCGGCTGGCCGCGCTGGAAACCGGGCCCTGCACCGCCTTTGAACGGCTGGCCGCGCATGCCGGCGAGGAGGACCAGGCCTATGCGCGCTTCCTGACGGGTGATTGGCAAGGGCTCGATGCCAGCCGCCTACCGGCACACTATCGCGGTCTGCTTGCGGCCAGAGAAGAGCCGGCACGCCTGCGCGCGCTCGAGGAGATCAAGGAGCCCCTCCCGCGTGCCATCGCCGCCGGCGCCCTGTTCCGGGCGGGACGCGCCGCGCCCGAGGTCATCGCCCTGGCCACACGCACCGCCTCCGACCAGGGCTGGCGGCGCCCGCTGCTGGCCTGGCTGGAGGTGCAGGCCAAGCGTGCCGAGGCCGCCGGTGATCGGGCCGGACTCGAACTCATACGCCGGCGCATCGAACTGGTCCAGGGTTCACTGGCGGGACGCAGCGCCCCCCCATGACAGTTTGGTACGGATGTATCAACTGTATATTAGCATTCTCTAATATAATCGCGCGAATCTTGACGTCGGAGGGGATATGGACACCTTGATCGCCTGGCTCTACGCCCCCTGGCCCTGGTACGTGGCCGGCCCCATCATCGGGCTCATGGTGCCGTTGATGCTGTTCATCGGCAACCGCTCCTTCGGCATCTCCAGCAACCTGCGCCATCTGTGCGCCATCACCCAGCCGCCGCAGGTTGGCGTCGACTTCTTCAAATACGACTGGAAGGAGCACACCTGGAGCCTGATGTTCGTCATCGGCACCGCGCTGGGCGGCTTTCTGGCCGGTGTGGTGTTCGCCAATCCGGAACCGGTCAAGCTGAGCCTCGCCGCGCAGGAGATGCTGACCGACTGGGGCTTCACCCAGCCGGGGGGCAGCCTGGTCCCGGAGGAGCTGTTCCACCCCAGCGTGCGCAACTTTACCCTGCTGTTCGCCTGCGGCGTGTTGGTGGGCTTTGGCACCCGTTATGCCGCCGGCTGCACCTCGGGGCACGCCATCACCGGGCTGTCGACCCTGCAGCTGCCCTCGGTCTATGCCATCCTGGGCATCTTCGGCGGCGGGCTGATATCTTCCTGGCTGCTGGTGCCTTGGATGTTGAAATAGGACCGAGGCCATGCTGCGCTATCTGCCCTATCTGCTCGCCGGCACCCTGTTCGGCTTCGTCCTGATCAAGTCCGAGGCCGCCTCCTGGTACCGCATCCAGGAGATGTTCCATTTCCAGAACTTCCACATGTTCGGCATCTTGTTCTCGGCCATCGCCACGGGGATGCTCAGCATCCAGCTCGTCAAGCGCATGGGCGAGAAGCGTTCGCTCGAGGGTATGCCGATCGAGATCCCGAGCAAACCGCCGGGCAAGGTGAGCTACATCGCCGGCGGGCTGATCTTCGGCCTGGGCTGGGGACTGATCGGGTTGTGCCCGGGCCCCATCTTCGCCCTGGTCGGCACAGGATCACTCGGCGCCCTGGTCGTCCTGGCCGGCGCGCTGCACGGCACCTGGCTCTACGGCGCCCTCAAGCAACATCTGCCGCATTGACGCCATCGGTGTCCGGGCTTTGACAGCACGGGCGCAAGGGTCTACCCTTGCGCCCGTTGTTTTTCCATAACGATGCAACGGACTTTCGAGGAGAACACCATGCGCCTGCATACCAGTCTTTATCCCATCGCCCTCGCCGCCACACTCGTCGCCACCCCCGCCCTCGCCACGCCGCTCATGTCGGCCGAGTGGGCCGCGCGCGCCTGCGAGGCGTGGAACAAGAACCCCATCCTCACCGACGAGCTGGCCGAGCGCTGGATCAAGAACGACGGCGGCCGCGGCTACAAGGTCATCCACATGTACCGCACCGACTGCGGCGAGGCCACCAAGGTGGAGATGAAGATCGTGCCGCAGGGCGGCAAGGCCATCTGCGCCTACGGCGGCCGGGTGCAGACCACCAACCTGAACATGGACATGGACTACGTCATGCACGCCGAGACCAAACGCTGGCGTGAGATGGGGGCCGGCGAGTACGGCCCCATGCGCGCCATGATGTTCGGGCGGCTCAAATTCGAGGGCCCAAAGGCCGAAGCCATGCGCGTGATGGGGCCGTTCGAGCAGTTCCTGCTGTTGCCCGGCAAGATCCCTGGCGAGGACGCCTGCCCGCGCTGAGCCGCGTAATACGTCGCGATGCAGGCCCGCCTCGTGCGGGCCTTTTCACTGGCACCCGCGGGCGGCCTGGGCGGGCTCTCACTCTCCGGGCTCGACGTTCTCGTACAGGACCTCTGGGCCCAGGCTCAGGCCGACACTGGCGAACTCGACGGCCTGGCCACCAGCGAACTCGAAGAGTTCCCAGCGCCCGGCGGCATTACGCCGGAACAGCTCGGCGCGCCGCGCATCGACGTCGATCAAGGCGTATTCCTGCAGGGTATCGATCAGGCGATAGGCGGCGAACTTCGCCCCGCGGTCGAAGTCGGCCGTGGCGGGGGAGAGGACCTCCACGACCAGTTTGGGGTGGGATAGGCAGGTCGGCGTGGTCCGGTCGCGCGGATCGCAGCTGACCATCACGTCCGGGTAGAAGACCGCCTCGGCCGCGTCGATGCGCAGCCGCATGTCGGCGATGAAGGTGCGGCAGGGGGTGCCGCGCAGTCCAGACTTCAAACCAGCGAAGAGATTGCCTGCGACGATGGCATGGGACTGCCGTGCCCCCACCATGGCAAAGACCTCGCCGCGCCAGAAGTAATGGCGTTCGGCTTGCCCCTCCTCCCAGGCGAGGAAGCCCTCGAGCGAGAGTTTTTCGCGCGGTACGCTCATGCCTTCAACAAATAAGTCGCGCGATTGACTCTCGACGCTCCCCTCCCCCGCGAGCGGGGGAGGGGCTGGGGGTGAGGGAAAGGGACATGACTTTCATGCTTCTGGATGTCTGTCCAAAGTCATGTCCGTTAGTGTAGCACCGGCGGCCCCTGCTCGGCCGGGAAGCCGCTGGCCATCTCCTCCGGCGTGGCGTCGCGGATGGAGACGATGTCGACGACACAGGTAGCGTTCTGGCCGGCGAGCGGGTGATTGCCGTCCAACGTCACCTGGCCGTCCTTGATCTGCACCACGCGAAAGGTCAGGACCTCGCCCTGTTCGTTCTGGAACTCGGCCTCGGCCCCCAGGCGGCGAAAAGGCGGCGGCACGTTCTCCAGGGCCTCGACGATGACCAGGTTCGGATCGTGCGGACCGAAGGCCGCCTCGGGGGTGAGCTGCGCCTCCACCCGGTCGCCGACCCGATGCCCCTCCAGCGCCCGCTCGATCTCCTCGAACAGGCCGCTGCCCGCCCCGTGCACATACCCGGTGGGCAGGTCCTGCTGGCCCATGATGCGGCCGTGTTCATCCAGGACCGAATAGGTCATGTACACCACCTTGCCCTTGCGGACGACCTCATCGCTCATGTCTGCACTCCTCATGCAAAGATCGCAGTTTAGCAAGGGCCGAGGGCGTGTGCTGGGCCGAGACGGTCAGCCGCTGCCGCGGCGCATGACGCCGCCCGCCTCGGCCGGTCCGCCGCCCTGGCTGATCGGCTGTTCCAGATCGGCGGGCGGCGTCAGGCCCAGGGTCCGATACAAGCGTCTGAGCTTGTCGCGGTAGAGCCGGTCGAAGGCACGCACGCTGGCGGCCGGGTTGGTGTCGCCGAACCACCAGAACCAGTCGGAACTCTCGCACGATCTCAGCAGGGCCTCGGCGGCCTGGGCGCTCGCGGCATCCAACGCGCCTTGAGCGAGGGTCGTGTCGTAGGCCGTCTTGGCGGCACACAGCAGGTCCCAGGCGCGGTTCTTGTCGGGGTGTCCCATCCAGGTGGTGAAGTCGCCATAGACCCAGCTGCCGGCCACCAGCCTGGGCAGGGTCATCGGGCTACCGGGGTGTTGCGCGAGATAGTCCGCAAAGGTGGTCAGGTGGATGTCCGGGTGCTCGACCAGGGCGCTGTAGAGCTCGGACAGGAAATACCAGCCGTTGTAGGGGTAGTAGTCCCAGGCGTTCTCGCCGTCGAGGATGACGGTCACCACGGGGTCCTGACAATTTGTATAGTGATACCGGTCCTCCAGGCTGTGCAGGAAATGCCGCACGGCATCGCGGGCGAACCAGTTCTTGTATTCGAAGCCGATCAGGTCCGACAGGTAGTCGTCGCGGAAGAAACAGACCGTGTCGGTGCCGGTGAGGCGATAGGGTCGGCACCGCCACTGACAGGGCCGGCTGGCGTCCTGCCCCGAGGCCCTGATGCTGTTCATCAGCACCCCCTCGCCACTGGCGATCCAACGCACGCCGGCGTCCGAGAACTGACGCAGCGCGGCCTGCGACACCCCACCCTCGGCCGGCCACATCCCGACCGGCGGCGCGCCGAAATGCGCGCGGTGGCTCTCGCGGGCCGCGTCGATGTGGACCTTGACCCGCTCGGCGCCGCCCGGATAGGCCTGGGCCTGGGGGAGCGGCAACCCCGGCTTGGCCTCGCGCGCAGCCTTGAAATCGATGAGCAGCGGGGCGATGGGATGGCTGTGCGGCGTGGTGGACAGCTCCACCTGGCCGCGCTCGGCCAGGGCCTTGTAGCGCGGGATGAGGCCGGTGATGACCTCGCCGATGAGATCGAGCAGGGCGCGTCGGTCGGCAGGCGTGAACCCCCGCCCCTTCTGCATGAGTGTGAGCACCAGCGGGTACTGCCGGCGCACCGTCTCCCCCGTCCACACGAGGTGATACCAGGTCAGGAGGTCGGCGAAGTACTGGGCGGAGAAGTAGTCGGGCCCTGCCTCGCCCTGGGACTGCACCTGTTGGGAAAGCGCGTGTAGCTCGCGGTAAGGCGGGAAGGGCTCGAGCATGGTGGGGGGATGGAGGCGGAAACAGGCCTCCAGCAAGAACTGCTTGTCGGCGCGAGACAACCGCCCGAGCTTGGGCTCGGCCAGCCGGGCGAGCAGCGGGTCGGTGAAATGGCCGCTGGCGAACTGCGTGGCATAGTCGTCGAGCTGCTCGAGCAGGGTGGGCACGAAGTTGACCACCGCCCGCATGGCCGGCTGCGCCTCCAGATGGGCGGCCATGTCGCTGTAGTCCTTCAGCGCGTGCAGATAGGCCCAGGGCAGGAAATAGCCCTGGCCGGTGCGGTAGTCCGGCTGGTGGAAGTGCCAGCAGAGGATCAGGTTCAACATGGGTCAGGACCCGTCAGCACGGTATTTTCAACCACGACCGCCCGACACGCCAGGAGACCTCGCAGCCCCAACCTGATCCCTGATTCCTGATCCCTGATTCCTGAAACCTGTCACCTGAACAGGTGGATGTTCTGCCCCAGCATCTCCGGGGTCACCAGTGTGACGCCGCCGGCGGAGACGTGGAACTGCCGCGCATCCTCGGCCGGGTTGACGCCGATGGCCATGCCCGCGGGGATCTTGCAGCCGCGGTCGACCACCACCTTTTTCAGGATCGCGCCCTGGCCGATGCGCACATCGGGCAGGATCACCGCCTCCTCCAGATAGGCCCCCTCGGCCACGCTGACGTTGGAGAACAGCACCGAGCGGCGCACCGTCGCCCCGCTGATGATGCAGCCGCCGGAGACCATGGAGTCGATGGCCATCCCGCGCCGGCCATCCTCGTCGAACACGAACTTGGCCGGCGGCAGCTGTTCCTGATAGGTCCAGATGGGCCAGTTCGGGTCGTAGAGGTTCAACTCCGGGGTGACGCTGGCCAGGTCGAGGTTGGCCGCCCAATAGGCGTCCACCGTACCGACGTCGCGCCAATAGGCGGGCTCACCCTCGCCGTGCACGCAGCTGTCGGTGAAGCGGTGGGCATAGACCCGGTAACCGGCGCTGATGAGGTGGGGGATGACGTCCTTGCCGAAGTCGTGTTCGGAGCGGGGCTCGTCGGCATCGCGCACCAACTGCTCGAACAGGAAGGCGGCGTTGAAGACGTAGATGCCCATGGAGCACAGCGAGGTGTCGGGCCGGCCGGGTATGGAGGGCGGATCGGCCGGCTTTTCCATGAAGGCGACCACCCGGTCGTCGGCGTCCACCTGCATCACGCCGAAGGCGGAGGCGTCCTGCCGGGGCACCTCGATGCAGGCGACCGTCATGTCTGCCTCGTTGTGCACGTGCGAGGCGAGCATCTCGCCGTAGTCCATCTTGTAGATGTGGTCGCCGGCCAGGATCAGGACGTATTCCGGCTTGTAGATGCGCAGGATGTCCAGGTTTTGATAGACGGCGTCGGCCGTGCCCTTGTACCAGCTATGCTCGTCGACCCGCTGCTGCGCCGGCAGCAGCTCGACGAACTCGTTGAACTCGCCGCGCAGGAAGCCCCAGCCGCGCTGGATGTGCTTGATCAGGCTGTGCGCCTTGTATTGGGTGATCACGCCGATGCGGCGGATGCCGGAGTTGATGCAGTTCGACAGCGGGAAGTCGATGATGCGGAACTTGCCGCCGAAGGGCACGGCCGGCTTGGCGCGCCAGTCGGTGAGATGTTTCAGACGGCTGCCGCGGCCGCCCGCCAGGATCAGCGCCACGGTGTTCTTCGTCAGCAGGCTGACGAAACGCGGAAATTCCTTGACCAAGACGTCCTCCCCCTCTGGAAGCCTGTATGCGGGGTCCATGCCCCAAACGCACGCATGTTATCAGACACAGGGGTCTGAATAAAACCTCGTGACTGGCGGTAGCGCATCGACGGGCATTGGATTGGACATCGGCCGGTCAGACCGCCATCATTAGCGTGTGTTGATAAACCATGATGACACCATGCCCGCGACTGCCATCGAACGCCTGCTCGAAGCCCGCTTGCACGACCCGTTCACCGTCCTCGGCCTACACCCGGCCGAAGGCGGTCATGTCTTGCGCGTCTTCCGCCCGCACGCCGAGCGCGTGTTCCTGCTCACCGACGTGGGCGAGGTGGAACTCAGCCGCGCCCACGCGGCGGGCCTCTTCGAGTGGCACGGGCACACCCCGCCGGCGCGCCCCTGGCGGCTGCGTGTGATCGAGCCCGAGAGCGAATACGAGATCGTCGACCCCTATGCCTTCCTACCCTTCCTGACCGATCAGGAGCTCTACCTCTTCAACGAGGGGCGGCTGCTGCAGGCCTACCACACACTGGGTGCGCACTACACCCCGCACGAGGGGGTGGAGGGTGTGCGCTTCGCGGTCTGGGCGCCCAATGCCGAACGGGTGAGCGTGGTGGGCGACTTCAACCGCTGGGATGGCCGGGTGCACCCCATGCGGGTGCGCGGCTCGAGCGGGGTGTGGGAGCTCTTCATCCCAGGGCTCAAGCCGGGCGACCTCTACAAGTTCGAGATCCGCAACCGCGACAGCGGCGAGATCCTGGTCAAGACCGATCCCTACGCGCAGGGCTATGAGCTGCGCCCCGGCACCGCCGCCGTGGTCCACCCCCCCCCGACCCACGTCTGGCAGGATGCCGACTGGCTGGCCGCCCGCGCCCGGCACGACTGGCTGCACACGCCCATGAACATCTACGAGGTGCATGCCGGCTCCTGGCGCAGGCACCCGGACGGGCGCTTCTACACCTATCGGGAGCTCGCCGACGCCCTGATCCCCTATGTGCTGGACATGGGCTTCACCCACATCGAGTTCCTGCCGCTCACCGAACACCCGCTCGACGAGTCCTGGGGCTATCAGACCACCGGTTATTTCGCCCCGACCTCGCGCTTCGGCAGCGCCGACGACCTCAAATACCTGATCGACGCCTGCCACCGCGCCGGCATCGGCGTGATCCTAGACTGGGTGCCGGCGCACTTCCCCATGGACGCCTGGGCGCTCGCCCGCTTCGACGGCACGGCCCTCTACGAGCACGAAGACCCGCGCCTGGGGCTGCACAAGGATTGGGGCACCCACATCTTCAACTACGGCCGTAACGAGGTGAAGGGGTTCCTGCTCGCCAGCGCGCATTACTGGCTGAACGAATTCCACTTCGACGGGCTGCGCGTCGATGCGGTCGCCTCCATGCTCTATCTCGACTACTCGCGCCGCGAGGGCGAGTGGCTACCCAACCGCTATGGAGGGCGCGAGAACCTCGAGGCCATAGACTTCCTGCGCGAGATGAACGCCATGGTGCACGAGCACTTCCCCGGCGCGCTCACGCTGGCCGAGGAATCCACCGCCTGGCCCATGGTCTCGCGGCCCACCTACGTCGGCGGCCTGGGCTTTTCCATGAAGTGGAACATGGGCTGGATGAACGACACCCTGGCCTATTTCCAGCTCGACCCGGTCTACCGGCGCTATCACCACACCAACCTGACCTTCGGCCAGCTCTACGCCTACACGGAAAACTTCGTGTTGCCCTTCTCGCACGACGAGGTGGTGCACGGCAAACGCTCGCTCTTGGGGCGCATGCCGGGGGATGCCTGGCAGCAGTTCGCCAATCTGCGTCTGCTGCTCACCTACCAGATGACCACGCCGGGTAAGAAACTCAACTTCATGGGCAACGAGTTCGGCCAGGGCCGCGAGTGGAACTCGGGCGGGCAGCTCGACTGGGAACTCCTCGAGGTCCCCTGGCACGCCCAGATCCAGACCCTCATGCGCGACCTGAACCGCCTCTACCGCAGCCTGCCGCAGTTGCACGAGCTCGACTTCGAGCACGAGGGCTTCGCCTGGATCGATTGCCACGACGCCGACCAGTCGGTCCTGTCCTACATCCGCAAGGACCGCCAGGGCCGCGCCGTGGTCGTCGCGCTCAACTTCACCCCCGTGCCGCGCAGCAGCTACCGCATCGGCTGCCCGGCGCCCGGCTTCTGGCGCGAGGTCTTCAACAGCGATTCGGCCTACTATGGCGGCAGCAACCTCGGCAACGGGGCGGGGCTGGTGGCCGGGGACACGCCCTGGATGGGCTACCCGTACTCGCTGACGATCACCCTGCCGCCGCTCGCCGGGGTGATCCTGCTGCAGGACTGATCTGGATCGGTACGACCACGCTCGTCTGTGCGAGCGTCATACGCCGGGTAGTGGCGAGCGTTTCATGTCGAACTCGGCATGAACCTCGGCACCAAGCAGTCAGCGTGCCTGCATCTGCAGCATCGTCTGGATCAGGTCGACCCGTTTTTCGAGGGCCTCCAGCCGCTTGACCACGGCGTCATCCACGTCGGCCTGCCTCTGTCCGACGGTGCCAGGCTGCATGGCACAACCGCCCATACCGCAGGCCATGCCCCTCTGCATGCCCACACCGCCACCCATGCCTTGCTGCGGTGTGCCGCGCCCCATCATGCCGCCCTGGCCCATCATGCCCGGCCCCTTCATGCTGCCGCCCATCATCCCTGGCCCCATCATGCCGCCCCCTGGCATGGGGCAGACGCCTTCGTCGAGCATGGCCTCGATGTCCTTCATCTGCGCCTCGAGCAGTTGGCGGCGCTTGTCCGTATCCTGTGTAGCGCGTATCTCCTGCATGCGCTGGCGCATGACCTGACGCCGATCCTGGACCGACGGGGCGGCGGCCTGAGGTTGCGCCGGGGTCGTCTGTGTCGCTTGGGGGTGATGACTGGTGTGCTCGTCCTTGACCGTCTCGACGGCCAAGGCTGGGAGTGTAGCGGTGCTGGCCAGGGCCAAGATGAGAACAGCGTGCTTGCGGCTTGGCATAGTCGTCTCCTGAAAAAGTTGACTTCAACAACGAGCTCACGCGCGAGCTGAATCTGGTTGGGCGCGCTTGAGGGTCATGGCGTTGCCGATGGGCTGGCTTCTGATGCCCTTTCCAAACGGGTCACCGTGTATGCCCCATTGTTCCGCGCTGCTTGAAAGCGGACCTTGTCGCCAGGCTGCAATCCCTCCAGCCAGGCCGAGTCCTGCACGCGGAAGACCATGGTCATGGGCGGCATGTTGAGGCTGTCGATCGGGCCATGGCGCAGCGTGACCCGACCCTGCGCACGGTCCACCCGCCTGACCTCGCCCTCTGCCCAGCCGACGGCGCCCGAGGCGATGTGCGCCCCAGCCATGTGGCTCGGCACATGGCCGTCGCCAGCCCAGGCGGGGATGACGAAGAGAATTGCGGCGAAGACAGAGATACAGGTCTTCATGTTTTCCTCCACATTGTGTGCTGCAAAGGGGTTGTCAAGGAAAGCGCTGGCTCAGTAGCGGGCATAGACGTGGGTTGCGCCGTCGCGCGTGACGAGCAGGACTTCGTAGGGGTCACGCCGCTTGCCCTGTTCCATGCCAGGCGAACCGATCGGCATGCCGGGCACCGTGAGGCCGCGCGCCTTGGGTCTGTCTTTCAGCAGGCGCTTGATCTCGCGGGCCGGCACATGGCCCTCGATGAGATAGCCCGCCACCTCGGCGGTGTGACAGGACCCGTAACCCGGAGGCACACCGAGCCGGTACTTGTGTCTGACCACGTCATCGGTGTTGTGCGCCCGCACCTTGAAGCCATGGGCCTCGAGGTGTTTGATCCAGTCGTTGCAGCAGCCGCAGCTGGGGCTTTTGTACACGTCCACCACCGGCAGATCGGCGGCCATCACCGTTGCGGCCGCGAGCATGGACATCGATGCAATCCATCCACGCACTGACATGGGCATTCCTCCTGTGTCCCAAGACCCGCCTCAGCGGCCGCGATCCACAACCTCGATGCGGCCGACCATGCCCGCCTCGTAGTGGCCGGGGATCAGGCAGGCGTATTGGAACACCCCGGGCCGGTTGAAGTGCCAGACGATCTCGCCCACGGCCCCCGGCTCGACGTGGACCATCCAGGGCTCGTCGTGTTCCATGTCGGGGTAGCGGCGCATCAGCTCGGCGTGTTCCTTGAGCACGGCGGGCGTGCCGATCACCATCTCGTGCAGCATGCGACCCTCGTTGCGCACGACGAAGCGGATGGTCTCGCCCAGCCGCACGCGGAGGTGATCGGGATGGAAGCGCATGCTGTCGCGCATGCGCACGACGACGGTGCGGCTTACCTTGCCGGGGTCGCCGGCAATGCCCCAGGGTTGTTGCTCGGCGGCCGCGGGCGCCGGTTTGGCATGGCCGCCGGGGCCGTGTGCGTGAAGTCCTCCGCCGGACAGGGCAAGCGTGCCGAACAAAGCGACGAGGGTCAGTATCCGCTGCATGTGTGTCGAAACGCCTCAATGATGGTGATGGGTGGGTTTGACCGCCCTCAAGGTCGGCTCGCCAGTGCCCGGTTCAGGCCGGCGCTCGGTCTCGGGCGGCGCGCCCGTCCATTCGTAAGCCACCGTGCCCGGCGGGTGGCGATACCAGCCGGGGTCGGAGTAATCGTCCGGCCGCTGGTCGTCGCGAACCTTCAACACGGTGAACATGCCCCCCATCTCGATCGGCCCGTACTGGCCCCAGCCGGTCATCATGGGCAGGGTGTTCTCGGGCAGGGCCATCTCCATCTCGCCCATGTCGGCCATGCCACGCTCGCCCATGACCATGTAGCCGGGGGCGACCCGCTGGATCGTCTCGACCAGGCCCCGGTGGTCCACCCCGATCATGGTCGGCACGTCGTGACCCATGGGGTTCATGGTGTGGTGCGACTTGTGGCAGTGGAAGGCCCAGTCGCCCGGCCGCATCGCCACGAACTCGATGGCGCGCATCTGCCCCACCGCCACGTCCACCGTCACCTCGGGCCAGCGCGCCGACTTCGGCACCCAGCCGCCGTCGGTGCCGGTGACCTCGAATTCCACCCCGTGCACATGCAGCGGGTGGTTGGTCATGGTCAGATTGCCGGCACGGATGCGCACCCGCTCGCCGGTGCGCGCCACCAGGTGCTGGATGCCCGGGAAGACGCGGCTGTTCCAGCACCAGAGGTTGAAGTCCAGCATGGTGTTGACCTTGGGGGTGTAGCTGCCCGGTTCGATGTCGAAGGCGTTGAGCAGGAAGACGTAGTCGCGGTCCACGCGCATGAAGTCCGGGTCTTTGGGGTGCACCACCAGGAAGCCCATCATGCCCATCGCCATCTGCACCATCTCGTCGGCGTGCGGGTGGTACATGAAGGTACCGGACTTGACCATCTCGAACTCGTAGACGAAGGTCTTGCCCGGCTTGATCTGCGGCTGGTTGAGCCCGCCGACCCCGTCCATGCCGTTGGGCAACAGGATGCCGTGCCAATGGATGCTGGTGTGTTCCGGCAGCCGGTTGGTGACGAAGATGCGCACCCGGTCGCCCTCCACGCACTCGATGGTGGGGCCGGGGCTCGAGCCGTTGTAGCCCCACAGCCGCGCCACCATGCCGGGCGCAAGCTCGCGCACGACCGGCTCGGCCACCAGGTGGAACTCCTTCCAGCCATTCTTCATGCGCCAAGGCAGCGACCAGCCGTTCAGGGTCACCACCGGCCGGTAGGGGCGACCGTTGGGCGGGCTGAGCGGCGGCCGCGTGGCCGGGTCGGTCACGCTCACCACCTCGGGCAGTGCTGCCGCACTGGCGCGCGAGACCACACCGGCGCCCAGGGCGGCGGCCGAAGCCGTCAAAAATCCGCGTCGATTCATCGCTCGATGCCCTTTGTCAATGTCCCTTGCCCGCCGGCTCGGCAGCGGGCATCCCGCCGCTCAAGACGAAGCCGCTCGCGCCCTTGCCGTTCATCGCCATCTGCAACTGTGTTTCGGCCAGCCAGAAATCCCGCAGCGCGAGGGTGGCCGCCTGCTCGCCCTGGATGCGCTGGCGGGCGTCCGCCAGCAGATCCCACACGCTCGCGAGCATGCCGTTGTAGCGCAGCAGCCCCTCCTCGGCGATGCGTTGCCGCAGGGGCAGGATCTCGTCGCGGTAGTGCCGCGCCAGGTCATAGGCGGTGCGATAGGTCGTGTAGGCCACCACCACCTCGGTCTGCGCCTCCACGGCGATGGCCGCCACGCGATGCAGGGCCTGCGTGTACAGGGCCTCGGCGCGGGCCGTGCGGGCCTGTCCCCAGTCGAAGATGGGTAGCCTCAGCTCGATCTCATAGCCACGTTTGACCGGGGCCTCGTTGGAGGTCGTGTTGAGCCAGCCCACCTCCAGCACATTGATGAAGCCCGTGCTGCGGGTGAGCCCCAGGTTGCGGGCCAGCCCGGCCAGCGCCTCGCGCGCCATGCGCACGTCCAGGCGGCTTTCCATCGCCAGGCGCACGATCTCCGGCTCGTCGCGCGGCGCCGCCGGCAGCTCGGGCAGACGCTCCGGCAGGACGTAATCGCGTTGACCACCGGTCAGCCCCAACAGCCGCGTGAGTGCCTCGCGTTCACGCACCGCCGTGAGATGGGCGCGCGCCAGCTCGGCGGCGAGCTCGGCGTACAGGAGCTGTTCGCGCTGCTGGCGCAGACGGCTGAAATTGCCCGTTTCGGCCATGCGCGTTGCCAATTCCGCCCCGGCGCGGGCGGCGGCGACGGCCTCCTCCAGTTGGCGCACCGTCTGCTGTGCCGCCACCGCTGAGAACCACGCCTGCCGCGTGGCCTGTGCGAGGCTCAGGACCTCGCCGGCGACCTGGAGTTGGGTCTGGGCAAAGCGCCTTTGCTCGATCTCGCTGCGCGCGGGCAGGGTGAGGAGCCACATCAGGTCGAACAGGAAGCCGCGCTCGTACTCGCGCTCGTCCCCCTGGGTGAAACGGCCGTAGGTGAAGCCCGGGTTGCGCGGCCGACCGGCCTGCACCAGCTCCGCCTCGGCGATGCCGAGCTCGGCGAACTGGGCCTGCAGACCGCGGTTGTTCATGAGGGCGATGCGCACCGCTGTGTCGGCCGTGAGCGGCGCCGCCAGCAGACGCCTGACCTCGGCCGCCACTCGGTCGGCCTTGTCTTCGTCGGCGATGCGCTGTGGCTGCACTCCAACCCGCTCTTGGGCGATCGCCTGCACGCGGTCGAAGCCGCCGTCCGGGCTGAAGCTGGCACAGCCCGAGAGCAGGGCGAGCCCCGCCAGCAGCAGGCCTCCCCTCACGGCTGTCGCCCCCCCGGTCCGGTCGGCCGCACACCCGCCGTATCCGCATCCGGCGCACGTTTCGGTTCCTGAACCTGCGGCTCGACGTGACCCATGTGCCCGCCCAAGCGGCCTACCGTATCGTTGGCCGTGCGCCAGTCGGCCATCTCGGCCTCACGGTAGGGCACGTAGTCGGCCAGGACCGAGCGGTATTCCAGACGGGGGGACGCGGGCTCGCCCTGCGCCTGTGCCAGCAGGGGTAGCAAGGTGGACAGGACCAGGGTCGCGCGCCTGGGCAGACGATTTGTCAGCATGGCGCGAATCCTAACCGGTGCTTGCTGAGACCAGGCTGACGGTGAGATTACAATTTCGTCATCCGGGCCTGCCCGCTGTGCCCCGCGCAGTCATGTAGGAGCGGCGAAAACGAGCCGGAGGCGAAGTTTCAGCGCAGCTAAAGCCGCGACCTTCGGTTGCAGGTGCTCTTGGGTCGCGACTTTCGTCGCTCCTACAACAATGGCGCCTGTTGTATGTTGTTCGGGGCCAGAATCCGAGCGCATGGGAAATCCGGAATGAAGATCCTGATCGTCGAGGACGAGCCCAAGACCGGCACCTATCTCCTGCAGGGCCTCACCGAGGCGGGCTTCGTCGTGGACCTCGCCCGAAGCGGCAGCGATGGTCTGCACCAGGGGCTCACCGAGGACTACGACCTTGCCATCCTGGACGTGATGCTGCCGGGCATGGACGGCTGGCAGGTGCTGGCCGCCTGGCGCGCCGCCGGGCGGGAGCTGCCGGTGCTCTTCCTCACCGCGCGCGATGCCGTGGATGACCGCGTGCGCGGCCTGGAGCTGGGGGCGGACGACTACCTCGTGAAGCCCTTCGCCTTCGCCGAGCTGCTCGCGCGGGTGCGAAGCCTGCTGCGGCGCGGTCGGCAACAGCCGACGCCGGCGGTCTTGCGCGCCGGTGACCTGGAGCTAGACCCCATTCGCCGCCGGGCCACGCGCGGCGGCCGCCGCATCGATCTCACCGCCAAGGAGTTCGCCCTGTTGGAGCTCTTCCTCAGGCGGCGCGGCGAGGTCCTGCCGCGGGCGCTCATCGCCTCGCAGGTCTGGGACATGAATTTCGACTCCGACACCAACGTCATCGACGTCGCCGTCAAGCGGCTGCGCGCCAAGATCGACGAGGGCTTCGAGGTGAAGCTCATCCGCACCGTACGCGGCATGGGCTACGTCCTGGAGGCCCCGCCCGAGTGAGCCGGTCGCTGTCGCTCACCAACCGCATCGCCCTGCTCTTCTCTGGGGTCATCGCCGTCGTCCTGGGGGCACTGGGCATCGCCATCGACCGGGCGGTGGATGCCCACTTTCGCGACATGGACCGCCAGATGCTCGCCGGCAAGGTCGAGCTCGTGCGCAATCTGCTGCTGAAGGCTGGGGACCGCGCAGCGCTGGATGCCCTGCCGCAGCAGCTCGACGACGCCCTGGTCGGGCACCACGGTCTGTCGCTGGCCGTGCTGGATGCCGAGGGCCGCATCTGGTTCGCCAGCCGCGAGGGGCCCTTCCCCGCCGGCCTCATCGACCAGGCGCGGCGCGGGCCGGTGGCGCTCACCACCTGGCGCGAGGACGGTCATCGCCTGCGCGGCATGGTCAGCCGGGTCGAGATCCCTGTGGCCGTCGGCGGACCCTACACCGTGGCCGTGGCCTACGACATCCGCCATCACGACCACTTCATGGCCGGTTTCCGGCGCTCTCTGGTGTTGGCCATGCTCCTCGCCGCACTGACCACCGCCGCCCTGGGCTGGGCGGTGACCCGCCAGGGCCTGAAACCGCTCCGGCAGATGGGGGCCACCGCCCTGTCCATCTCCGCCCAGCGGCTCGACGCGCGCCTGCCCGAGGCCGGCGCGCCGGCCGAGCTGGTGGAACTCGGCGCTGCCTTCAACCGGATGTTCGCCCGGCTACAGGAAGCCTTCCAGCGCCTGGCCGATTTCGCCGCCGACCTCGCCCATGAGCTGCGCACCCCGCTGTCAAACCTGATGACCCAGACCCAGGTGGTCCTCAGCCAGCCGCGTGAGGCCGCGACCTATCGCGAGGCGCTCGAATCCGCCCTGGAGGAATACGAGCGGCTTGCACGCATGATCGACGACATGCTGTGGCTCGCCAGGGCGGACAACCGCCTGCTCGTACCACAAACCGAGACGATCGACCTCGGGGCGGCGGCCCGGCGGCTCGCCGAATTCTACGAGGCCCTGGCGGACGAGGCCGGCGTGCAGATTGCCGTGTCCGGCAGCGCGCGTGTGGCGGGCGACCGGCTGATGCTGGAGCGTGCCATCGCCAACCTGCTCTCCAACGCCGTGCGCCACACCCCGCGCGGCGGGCAGATCCGCCTCGAACTCAGCGAGTCGGCCGAGGCGGTGGTGATCGCTGTGGTCAACCCTGGCCCCGCCATACCGCCGGAGCACTTGCCACGCCTGTTCGAGCGCTTTTACCGCGTGGACCCCGGCCAACGCGCGGACGGGCTGCACACGGGCCTAGGCCTGGCCATCGTCAAGTCGATCGCCGAGGCGCACGGCGGCAGTGTGCGGGTGGAGTCCGTCCCGGGTATGACGCGCTTCGAGCTGCGCCTGCCCAGATCGGCATGAATTTGCAGACCCGCAAGGCCGAACTGGAGGCCCTGCTCCTGGCGCATGCCGGGTTGTGGCGCCCCCAGCCGTTCAAGGCGGCCACCCCGGCCTGGTGCGAGCAATATCCGCGGCTCGCCGCCGAGGCCCTGGCCGTGCCGGAGGCAGCGCTCGAGGCCCGCGCCGCCGATACGCCGGGGTTGATCCGCTGGCTGGCGCGCCACCAGCCCGAGCTCGCTGCCCTGCTCCCCCTCACCGCCCTGCCGGCCGCCGCACGGCGCCCCCTCCCCCCCGTCACGCCCCACGTCCACACCCACGTGCCGGGGCGCAAGCAGGTCCAGATCGAGGCCTTCGCCGCCGCAATCGGCGCGCCCCGCGCCCCGGTGTTGGAATGGTGTGCCGGCCTCGGCCACCTGGGCCGCCGCCTGGCCGCCGCCTGGCAACGCCCGGTGTTGAGCCTGGAGATCGACCCCGCCCTGTGTGCGCGCGGCGCGAATCTGAGCCACGGTCACGACCAGCACTTCCTCCAGGCCGATGTCCTCGACCCGGCGAGCGACCGTCACATCGAAGATCGCCACACCGTGGCCCTGCACGCCTGCGGCGACCTGCACCGCCGCCTGGTGATCGCGGCGGGCGAGCGGCGCTGCCCCGCCCTGGACCTCGCCCCCTGCTGCTATTACCGCACGGCGCAGCCGGTCTATCGGCCGCTCACCGGCGGCGCCCTCCCCCTCGACCACGACGACCTGCGCCTGGCCGTGACCGACACCGCCACGGCCACGCCCCGACAGCGGCAGCGCAGCCGGCAGGCCATGGCCTGGAAGCTCGCCTTTCAGCGCCTGGCCCAGGATCTCACGGGCCAGCCCTATCACCCCCTCAAGCCGGTGCCTGAGGCCTGGCTCGCCGCTGGCTTCGAGGCCTGGTGCCGGCGCCTGGCCGACCGCGAGGGTCTGCCGCTGCCCGCCGCAGTCGACTGGCCGGCCCTGGAGGGAGAAGGCCGCGCGCTCGCCGTCCGCGTGCGGCGCCTGGAGCTGGTGCGGCTCGCCTTTCGCCGCGCCCTGGAGGTGTGGCTGGTGTCCGACCTCGCCCTGCATCTTGAGCGCCAGGGCTACCGGGTCGCGCTCGCCACCTTCTGCCCCGAATCGGTCACCCCGCGCAATCTCCTGCTCTCGGCCCGGCTGACCTGACGGGAAGCGGCTATAATCCGCGGATACCCGCATCCGAAAAAGGACATCCATGAAACGGCCCGAACTGGATGCCGCCTGGCAGGCCCTGCGCGCCCATCGCAAGGAGTGGAAGGGACTGCACCTGCGCGAGCTGTTCCGCGCCGACAAGCGCCGCTTCGAGCGCTTCTCGCTGCGGCTGAACGACCTCCTGCTCGACTATTCCAAGAACCTCATCACCCAGGACACCGTGCGACTGCTCCTGCGCCTGGCCAAGGCCGCCGAGCTCAAGGAGGCGCGCGCGGCCATGTTCAGCGGCCGCCACATCAACGTTACCGAGGACCGGGCGGTGCTGCATACGGCGCTGCGAGCGCCGGCCGAACTCAGCCTGATGGTGGACGGCCGCAACGTGATGATCGACGTGCGTCGGGTGCTCAAACAGATGGCGGCCTTCGTCGACAAGGTGCACCAGGGCCGATGGAAGGGCTACAGCGGCCAGCCCATCCGCGACATCGTCAACATCGGCATCGGCGGCTCGGACCTGGGCCCGGCCATGGTCTGCCAGGCCCTCACCCCCTACGCCCGGCCCGGCATCAACGCGCATTTCGTCTCCAACGTCGATCCCACCCACCTGACCGAGACGCTCAAGCGCTTGAGCCCCGACACCACCCTGTTCGTGGTCGCCTCCAAGACCTTCACCACCCAGGAGACCCTGGCCAATGCCGCCGCCGCGCGCGCCTGGCTGCTGCAGCACGCCAAGGACGGCCGCGCCGTGGCGCGTCATTTCGTCGCCGTCTCCACCAACCGCGAGGCGGTGGTGAACTTCGGCATCGACCCGGACAACATGTTCGAATTCTGGGACTGGGTCGGCGGCCGCTACTCGCTGTGGTCGGCCATCGGCCTGCCCATCGCCCTGTATCTGGGCATGGAGCACTTCGACGAGCTGCTCGCCGGCGCGCACGACATGGACCAGCACTTCCTCAGCGCGCCGCTCGCCGCCAACATGCCGGTGATCCTCGGCCTGCTGGGCATCTGGTACATCGACTTCTGGGACGCGCAGACCCACGCCGTGCTGCCCTATGACCAGTATCTCGCGCGGCTGCCGGCCTACCTGCAGCAGCTCGACATGGAGTCGAACGGCAAGTCGGTCACGCGCGACGGCCGGCCGGTCAAACACGCCACCGGCCCCATCGTCTTCGGCGAACCCGGCACCAACGGCCAGCACGCCTTCTATCAGCTCATCCACCAGGGCACCCGGCTCGTCCCCTGCGACTTCCTGATCGCCGCCGAGTCGCACAACCCGCTGGACGACCAGCACGAGATGCTGCTGGCCAACTGCTTCGCCCAATCCGAGGCCCTCATGCGCGGCAAGACCGCCGCCGAGGTCCGCGCCGAGCTCAAGGCCCAAGGGCTCACGAAGAAGGAGATCGCCCGGCTTCTGCCGCACCGCGTCTTCCCCGGCAACCGCCCGAGCAACACCCTGCTCTACCACCGCCTCAACCCGCGCACCCTGGGCCGGCTCATCGCCCTGTACGAACACAAGGTCTTCGTACAAAGCGTGATCTGGGACATCAACGCCTTCGACCAGTGGGGGGTGGAGCTCGGCAAACAGCTCGCCCGCAGCATCCTGCCCGAGCTCAAATCGTCTGAGCCGGCGCGCGGCCACGACGCCTCCACCAACGGGCTTATCAACTACTGCAAGGGCCTGCGCGAAGAGCCCTGACCGAAGCACAGGAGCACCGTCCATGGAGTACACCCTGCTGCGGCTAGTGCATATCGGCACGGTCTACGTGACCCTGGCCCTGTTCCTGCTACGCGGCTTCTGGATGCTGATCGATTCGCCCAGTCTGAAACGGCTCTGGGTGCGGGTGCTGCCGCACGTCAACGACACCGTGCTGCTCGCCTCTGCCATCGCCATGCTGGTCGTGGCCGGGATGAACCCGCTCGATCAACCCTGGCTCATCGCCAAGATCGTGGGCTTGCTCGCCTACATCGGCCTGGGCACCGTCGCCCTCAAGCGGGGCCGTACCAAGGCCGTGCGGGTCAAGGCCTTCATCGCCGCCCTGGGCGTGTTCGCCTACATCGTCGCCGTGGCGGTGACCAAGCAGGTGGTGCCGGGCGTCCTCTGACTCAGTCGCATTCAACCTAAAAACCGCAGTTGAACGCGCCCGAAAGCGGGCTTGTACGCCCGGCTGGCAAGGCGCGACGACGCCGCAGGGAGGGCTGCCTGCAAGGAGGAGCAACGCAGCCAGACGGGCGTACAAGACCGAAGGCGGGCGGTTCGCGTGTTCACCCTCTGGGAGCGGATGACCGGAGGCAAAATCTCTTGCATTATCGAGCCGTTACGAAGCCATAAGAGCGGTCAACTGCGGTTTTTAGGTTCAAGGACGTGGCGCCACGGCGCCTCAGCCAGCTCCTCGCCAGCGCGCCGTTTCGTCGGCATGCGTTGTAGCCCTCAAGGATGGCTCGATGACCGCTACAAGCGACACGGATATCGAGGTTTGCACGAACCGAGACAAACGCCTCCCGAGTGGGAGTGCCTTCCTGGTCAGCCCGGGGCCTCAAGTGTCATCCGTCGCTTCGCGCCGCCGCCACCCTGTCGCGCCCGCCCGATTTCGCGTGGTACAGGGCCTTGTCGGCGCGAGCAAGCAGGTCTTCGGGCGTGGCCATGTCCTGGGTGCGCACGGCCACGCCGATGCTCAGGGTGACGGCGAAGCGGTCGCCGGCGGGGCCGTAACGGCCCTCGCGCACGGCGCGCAGGATGCGCTCGGCCAGGCCCAGGGCGTCGGCAAGACCGGTGCTGGGGCAGATCACACAGAACTCCTCGCCGCCGTAGCGGAAGACGATGTCGTTGCGCCGGCAGGTGCGCTCCAGCACGCGCGCCACCTGGGCGAGCACGAGGTCGCCCGCCTCATGGCCGTGCCGGTCGTTGATCGCCTTGAAGTGGTCGATGTCGGCCATCAGACAAGCGAGTGCCGTGCCGTGGTGGTGGGCGAAAGACCATTCCTGTTGCAGGCGGTCCAGGCCGTAGCGGCGGTTGGCGAGCTGGGTGAGCGGGTCGGTCAGGGCCTCCTGCAGCAGGCGCCGGTTGGCGCGCGCCCATTCGCCGGAGGAGCGAATCACCGACTCGCGCTCGGCGCGCACCGCGCCCTGCAGGGCGATCACCCGCTGCGCCGTGTGCAGCCGGGCGATCAGGGCCGCGTCGCTGGGCTGGGTGAGGAGGTAGTCCGAGGCGCCGGCCTGCATCAGCCGGGCCACCTCGGCCTCGGCCTCGGGCGGGATGAGGGCGATGCAATAGCCGTGGCGGGCGTCGCCCCCAGCACGTAGGGTGCGCAGCCAGGCGACCGCCTCGCTCACCGACGCCGGGACCTCGACCAGGATGATGTCGAAGGTCTGCGACTGCAGCAGGGTATGGGCCGAGGCCCGGTCCCCCGCCATCAGGACCTTGAGACCCAGTGCCTGGAGCCTCTCCACTAGCCGCTGCCGCAGGTCAGGCGCGGACGCGATCAGGGCCACCTGCAAGGGCAGGAGGGTCAGGGCGGTCCGGGCCTCGCCACCGCCGGGCTCGGGCGGCAGGGTCAGCAGGCTCTTGAGATCGCTGAAGTCGTGGGTGGGCAGGCGCAGCTCGCGGCCCCAATCCTGCCACTGCGCCACCACCCGCTCGAACAGGGGTGGCACCTCGTGGTCCTCGAGGCCGAGCTGGGCGGCCGCGTGATAGAGCGAGGGCACCCGTTCCCAGCGCCGCACCTCGTCCATGCTGAGCAGATGACCCATGCGTGCGGCGAAGTGCAGCACCGCCGTCAGCGCATGGGCGCGCGAGCCGGCGGGGAACGGGGCCTCGGCCGGGATCTCGTGGTAGCGCACCGCGCGGTGGAAGATCTCGGGCAGGCCCCAGTCCTCAAGCAGCTCGGCGGAGAGCTCGGCATGGTGCAGGCCGAAGCTGTCGCGCTCCATCTGCCGCAAGGTGGGCTCCGAGGGCTCGGACGCCAGGATCTCGCTGTACTCGTAGGGGAAGACCGTCGCCAGCGCGAGCCGCCCCACCCCGGAGAGCAGGCCGCAGGTGAAGCTCTCGTCGGGGGGACACTCGGCCTGGTGCGCGACCTGTTGGGCGGCGATGGCGGCCGCGAGCGAGGCGGTCCAGTAACCCGTGTAGTCGAAATTGGCACAAGCGCCGCTGCGATAGTGGTCAATGAGGGAAAATCCCAAGGCGACCTGGCGCACGCGAAACAGGCCCAGGAAGACGATGGCGTGCGGCAGCGAGGCGATGCGGCGCAGGGCCCCACCGTGCGCCGCATTGGCATAGCGCAGGATGCGCCCGGCCATGGCCGGATCGGTCTGCACCAGCCGGGTGAGCGCCGGGATGTTGGCATCGGGCCGCTGGGTCAGCTCCAGCACGGCGAGCGCCACCCCTTTGGGCGAGGGCAGCAAACCCGTGGCCTTGAGCTCCGCAAAACGGCGTTTGGCATCCGCGATCACGCACACCCCTCAAGTCGAGCCCCGGTCGCCATGCGCCAGGGGAAGAGGGATGGGCGTCGGGTGGCGTCCTCCGCTGCGGTATAACCGCGCGGACGGACGGTCCGTTGTCCAACGCCCGTGCTCTTTATTGGCGCAAGGGGGGGCCGATCATGGGCGCATTGTAGGCGAGCTGGCGACCTCCGCCCCATTCGGGTAAACCCTATGCCAATAGCGCCTCTGCCGGTCACGCGCGGTCTCCACCGCGACGCCACCTGCCGCGAAGCGCAGCGCCAAGGCGCCCTGCCGGTCGGTGCGCAGGATGCGCATGCCGCGCTCGGTGAGGCGCTGCAGCACCTCGGGTGCGGGGTGGCCGAAGCGGTTGCGATGCCCGGCTGAGATCACACCATACTCGGCGCCGACGGCGTCGAGGAATTCCGGCATGGAGGAGGAGCGGCTGCCGTGGTGGGCGGCGACGAGGACATCGGCCGCCAGGGTCTCCGGCACCCGCTCCAGCAGATTCAGCTCGCCCAGTCGCTCGACATCCCCCGTGAGCAACAGGCTGCCGTTGGGGCTGCTCACCTTGAGGACACAGCTCCGGTCGTTGTCGGCATAGTGCCGGTTAGCGTAATGATGCGCGGGTGGGTGCAGGATAGTGAACACCACTCCATCCCAACGCCAGGCGGTGCCAGCGGTGCAGGCGCGCACGTCGGCGTGCGCCGCCAGGATGGCCTGGCCGTGCGGACTCACCCGGCTTTGCTCCAGGCCTTTCAGCGAGGTCCACAACACGGCCGGAGGCAGGCTGGCCATCAGGCCCAGTGCACCGCCGCTGTGGTCCGTGTCGTCGTGGCTGACGACCAAGGCATCGAGGCGCTTGACCCCTTGCGCGTGCAGGAAAGGAGCGACGATACGCGCACCAGCGTCCTCGCCGGAGGCATAAAGGGGCCCGGTGTCATAGACGAGGGTGTGTCCGGCCGTGCGCACCACAGCGGCCAGCCCCTGCCCCACGTCGAGCACGGTGAGCCAGAACTCGCCCATCTCCGGCCGCTCTAGGCGTGGCGACAGCAGCGGCAGGAAAAGGACGAGTCCCAGCGCGCGGGCCGGCAGCCCTCGGGGCAATAGGAGCAGGGCCGTGCCAAGCAGGGCCAGGATTATGGCCGGCCATCCAGGGTGGGCCCCGTACCAAACAGGCTGTGGCAGGGCATCGAGCCAGAGCAGGCCCTGCATGGTCAGTTCGACCGCTGCATGGGCCAGTCTGGCTAGGATGTCGAGCGGCAACACCACCGCCAGGAGGGTGAGCGGGACCGCGATCAGGCCGATGAGCGGGATGGCAAAAGCATTCGCCAGCGGCGAGACCAGGGACAGCTCGTGGAACAGGGCGAGCAAGGCCGGGGTAAGCGCCAGGGTGACCGCCGCCTGGGTCTTCGCCCAGGCGAGCCACCAAGGCAGCGGGCGCAACCGCCCGCTGCCGGCATACAGGAGTGCCGCCACCGCCCCGAACGACAGCCAGAACCCAGGTGCCAGGGCGGCCCAGGGATCGAGCGCCACCACCACCAGCAGCGCGCTGGCCAGCACACGGCTCGGCGAGGTGAGCCAGCCACCCCATAGAACGATAACCACAGTCGCCAGCATGTAGAGGGTGCGCTGGGCCGGGATGCCAAATCCCGCCAGGGCAACGTAGGCGGCCGCGGCAAGTAGCCCCAGGCCGAGTCCCGCCTTGCGCGCCGGCAGCCACAGACAAAGCGCCGGCACACGCCGCCAAAGCCAGGTCACCAAGGCATAGACCAGGGCGGAGAAGAGGGTCACGTGCATGCCGGAGATGCTCATCAGGTGGGTGACCCCGGTGTGGCGGAACAGGGTCCACTGCGCGCCGGGGATGGCGTTCTGGTCGCCGATGGCCAGCGCGATGACCACACCGGCGTATGGGTGCCCGCTCAGGGCCGCTGCCAGGCGGTCGCGGATCTCACCGCGCTTCCGGTCGATCCAACCGCGCAGGGTGCCCTCGCACCCCTCGGCCTCGACCGGGACGCCGGTCAGCACACCCGTGGCGCGGATGCCGCGCTCGAAGAGCCAGGCCTCATAGTCGAAGCCGTGCGGGTTGAGGCTGGCGTGCGGCGAGGACAGTTTGGCGACAAGGCGCACACAGGCACCAGCGGCCGGCGCTGGCGGCGGCTCGCCGCGGTATGGCGCATGGGTGAGCAGGACACGCCGGGGCACAATGGCATCGCGGGTGTGCACCGCCGTAACATCGATGCGCACACGCCAGCCCCGCGGCGTGCGCTCGGGCAGGTCGACCACACGGCCGGTGAGGCTCATCGGCCGGCCCTCCCAGGCGTCCGGCAGGTGGTCGGCGAGACGGGCCTCGGCCCGCCAGGCGGCATAGTAGAAACCCGCCAGGCCGGCCAGCAGACCGACGAGGACGAGGCGGCCGACGCTGACACGCTCGTGCATCAACCACAGGACGGGCATAAGCAGCCAGGGCAGCACCAGCCCGAGCCAGGCATGAGCAGGCAAGGCCGGTTGCAGTTGCAGCACGGCCGCACCCAGGGCGAAGGCAAGAATCGCCAGACGGATCACGTTAAAATCGAGCAGGATCCATCCCGGCACCTGCCCGCCGCATGCCGCGCAAGCATTTCCGCAAGTTCCTCCCCGATCACGCAGCCGTGAGGGACCACCGCCACCTACGGCATTTCCGTCCCCTGCTGCGTCATCCCAACCTGTGGCACCTCAACCGTCACTCGGTGGCGGGCGGCGTGGCGGCAGGCCTGTTCGGCGGCCTCATTCCGGGGCCTTTCCAGATGCCCACCGCGGCGATCCTCGCCATCGTCTTTCGCGTCAATCTGCCTGTGGCGCTGGCCACCACCCTGCTGTCCAACCCCTTCACCTGGCCCTTCATCATCGTCGCGGCCTATGGGATCGGCTCGCTGATCACCGGGGAGGCGGCCAGTACCCTGCAGCCGTTCGAGTTCGACTGGTTGTCCGGCGACTGGTCGGCGCTGCTGCCCCGGTTGTTGGAGTGGTTCGCCGGCATGGGCGAGACCCTTATGATCGGGCTGCTGATCCTCGCCGCGGGCCTGGCCGCGGCCGGCTATTTCCTGGTCCAGCTCGGCTGGCGGCTCTACATCCTCGCCTATCTGCGCCGGCGCCGGGCACGCAAGACTTGATACCCATCCTGGCGAGATGGCGGAATCAGTTGCGCTCGGCCGGCACGCTCACCGGATAGCCGTTGGACAGCGCGGTCAGGAAGACCTCCAGGTCGGTGTAGGCCTGGCTGCCCGGCAGCAAGGGCTGCACCCCGGTGTCCAGGTTGCATTCCATCATGCGCAGGTGCAGCGACTGCAGGAAATACTGCGTGCGATAGACCGGGTAGTGGGTGACATCCCCATAGGGCGTGGTGATGCGGCTGCCGCGCACGAGCTGGCCGATGTTGCGGGTATGACAGGACGAACAGGCGAAATTGAGCCGCCCCGCCTTGGTGTGATAGAGCTGACGCCCGCGCTCATAGGCCTCCTTGAGCGGCCCGCGCGACACGTCGATGCGGATGGGCATGCCCTGGCTGTGGCTGGCGATGTAGAGGGAAACAGCGCTGTTGTCATAGCTGCCGTTCTGCAGGACCTCGCCCTGCGCCGCGGCACAGTGCTCGATCACCGCCTCCAGACCGGCGACCCGGCCGAGGTCCTGACGGTATTGCGGAAAGCGCGTGCGCAGCCCCTTGAGCCCGGCGCGCCCGGCGCCCAGACAGGCGGCGAAGCGCCCATCGCGGTTGAGCGTCTTGTACAACGCCTCGCCCCGCTCCAGGGCGAAATGGCCGCCATGCACCGACTGGTTGAAGGGCGGATCCATGAACTTCCAGTTGAGCTTCCAGTTCTCCTCAGGGTCTCCGGCCAGACGCCAGTCGAGCCGGCTGCGGTCGCGCCAGTAGGGATAGGTCTTGGATAGGCGCATGTCGCCCCGGACGTGCGGCTCGTAGTCCGGCATGGGCAGGTCCATGTCGCGGTAGGGCGCTGGCGCTTGCGCCCAGGCAACACCGATGAATGCCGCAAGCAGCCCTCCCACGCGCAAAAGCGCGAGCACGGTCTCATTCCAGACTTTGCACATAGGCGGTCAGGTCGCGGATTTCCTGGTCGGACAGCACACCCAGAGTGCCAAAGGGTGGCATCACCGTATTGGGGTTGGTCACCCGGCGGTCGTAGATCTGCTGGTAGACATAGGCGTCGCTCACGCCGCGCTGCTTGTAGCCCAACAGGAGCTGGCCCACCGAACCGGGCCAGGATTCGCCCGGCAGGGTGTGGCAGGCGATGCAATTGCCGCGGGCGGGATCCATGGCGATCTCCCGGCCGCGGGCAGGGTCGCCACGCAGGGGTGGGTTGTAGTTCGCCTGCTGCGGACGAGGGGTGGCACGCCGGTCGAGGTGGCTTAGGGTGGGCCAGGGTGTCAGGTCGCGCTTGTGTGGCTCCCACTCCAGACGCCCGCTGTTGACCACCACCCTGGGCGTGAGGGTGCGGTTTTGGGCGTTGGGGTCGACAGCGGCGTCCGCCGGCCAGTCCGCGGCCTGGGCCGCGCCGGCCAGGCACAGGCAAATACCCCCGAGGACGAGGGGCCTCATCTTGTCTCCTTCACGATCATCGTTTTTTTGTGCAGTCTAGCAATGCGCCGTCGCCGGCTCAAGCCGACCGTCGGCCAAGTGCAGCACGCGCTGCATGCGCTGGGCCAGCTCCGGGTCATGCGTCACCACCAGGAAGGCCACGGCGCGGCGCTGGCTCAGCTCGAGCAGAAGGTCCTGCACGCGGGCGGCAGTGTGGCGGTCCAGGTTGCCGGTGGGTTCGTCCATCAGCACGCAGGCCGGCTGGGTGACCAGGGCGCGGGCGATGGCTGCGCGCTGGCGTTCGCCGCCCGACAGCTCACCCGGCCGGTGCGTGAGCCGGTGCGCGAGACCCACCTCGGCCAGCATCTCGGCGGCAGCGGCCAATGCCTCGGCGCGTGGCGCGCGTCGGATGAGGAGCGGCATGGCCACGTTCTCGACGGCGGAGAACTCCGGCAAGAGATGATGGAACTGGTAGACGAAGCCCAGCACGCGGTTGCGCAGCCGGCCGCGCGCCTCTTCGGTCAGCGCCCAGAGGTCCTGGCCGGTCAGGTGCACCACCCCGGCCGTGGGGCGGTCGAGTCCGCCCAGGACGTGCAGCAGGGTGCTCTTGCCCGAGCCCGATGCGCCCATGATGGCGACCCGCTCCCCGGCGCCGACGTCGAGGTCCACGCCGGTGAGGACGGGGACCTCCACGCTGCCCTGCCAATAGCGCTTCACGAGCCCCCGGCAGGCGAGCACGGCCCCGGCGGGCGCCATCTCACTCATAGCGCAGTGCCTCGGCCGGTTGCACACGGGCGGCGCGCCAGCTGGGATAGAGTGTGGCGAGGAAGGCGAGCAGCAGGGCCACGCCGCCGATCCAGGCGACATCCGACCAAATGAGCTTGGACGGCAGCTCGGAGATGAAATAGACATCGGCCGGGAACAGGTCCAGGCCCAGGGCGCGTTCGATCAGGGGCACCACGGTCTCGACGTTCAGGGCCAGCAGGATGCCGCCACTCACCCCCAGGACGGTGCCCACCACACCGATCAGGCTGCCCTGCACCATGAAGATCTGCATGATGCTCGTGGGGCTCGCCCCCAGGGTGCGCAGGATGGCGATGTCGGCCTGTTTGTCGGTGACCACCATGACCAGGGTGGAGATGATGTTGAAGGCGGCCACGGCCACGATCAGCGTCAGGATCAGGGCCATCATGCGTTTCTCGATCGCCACCGCGCGGAAGAAGTTGGCGTGGCTCATGGTCCAGTCGGACAGGAAGTAGTCACCCTGCAGGCTGCGTGCCAGCTCACGCGTGACGAAGGGCGCGCGCTCCATGTCGGCGAGCTTGACCCGCAGCCCCGAGACCGCGTCGCCCAGGCGGTAGAGCCGCTGCGCATCGGCCAGATGGATCAATGCAAGCCCTGCGTCGTATTCGTACATGCCCGCCTCGAACACCCCGGCGACGGTGAACTGCTTGAGCCGCGGCACCAGGCCCGCAGGCGTGAAGGTGCCCTGGGGGATGATCACGGCGACCTTGTCGCCGATCGTGAGCCCGAGGCTGCGGGCGAGCTCCAGGCCCAGGATGATGTTGTACTCGCCCGCCCTGAGATCGGAAAGCCGACCCGCCTTCATCGCCGTGGCGAAGTCCGACACCGCCCCCTCCCGCTCGGGCAGGACGCCGCGCAGCAGGGCGCCTCTCGGATTGGAACCATTGGCGAGCAGGGCCTGCCCGCGCACATAGGGAGCGGTGCCGCGCACCTCGGGATGACGGCGCACCTGCGCATCGAGGCCCGGCCAGTCGCTCAGGCTATCGCCCGCGCCGGTGATCTCCAGGTGCGAGGCCACACCGAGGATACGGCTGCGCAGCTCCTCCTGAAAACCGTTCATCACCGAGAGGACGACGATCAGCGCCGTCACCCCCAGGGCGATGCCGGCCATGGAGATCAGGGAGATGAAGGAGATGAAGTGGTTGCGGCGCTTGGCGCGGGTATAGCGCAGGCCGATCCAGAGTTCGTAGGGCAGCACGGGCGGCAGTCTGCCACAAGGCCGCGGCCCGGGCCAGCGCCCAACGCCGCCGGGCGGCCCAGCGCTGAGCCCGTTCTGGGCTCAGCGGCGCTCAGTGTTTGCCGAGATCGAGCGCGGCGAGATTGCGGTGAGCGGGCTCTGTTGGTACGCCGCAGGCCGCCGCACGCTCAGCGATGAGCTGGGTATGCATGGCCAGGTAGGCGTTGCGTTCCCGCGGGTCGGTCAGCAGCGCGAGGATGCGCTGATGCGCGCGGCACTCGGCCTCGGTCATGTAGATCGAACAGTTGGCAGGATCAAAGGCACCTTGCCCTGGCAAGACGACCTCGCCTGCCTGTACGCCGGTCGCCAGAAGCAATGCCAGGGGCAGACTCCATCGACGCAGCATCACTGTCTCCTAATAAAATGATATTAATAACCAAGTATATCTGTCGGATATTACATTTCAAGTTTTCGCACACCCCGCCTGACCTCACCGACGCCCGGCGGCGTCAGCCGACCGCCCGGCCTGAGGTCAGTCCGTCAGCAGGTGGGCGGCGACCTCGCGGCGCTGACCTGCGCGCCGGTGTTCGTAGAGATAGACACCCTGCCAGGTGCCGAGGACCAGGCGTCCGTCGAAGACCGGGATGCTGAGCTGGGTCTGGGTGAGCGCGGCACGGATGTGTGCCGGCATGTCGTCAGGACCCTCCATGCGGTGGCGATAGCGGGTGTCCACCTCGGGCACGAGTCGGCTGAGAAAGGCCTCGAGATCGTGTTGCACGTCGGGATCGGCGTTTTCCTGGATCAGCAGGCTGGCCGAGGTATGCCGCACGAACAGGGTGAGCAGCCCGTTGCCAGGACGGCATTCGGAGACCCAGCGCGTGAGCGGCGCCGTGAATGCGTACAGCCCCTTGCCACGGGTCTCGATCACGAACGAACGGGTGAACTGGCGCATTGGCGGGGACAAGAAAAAGGCCGGCAGGGCCGGCCTTGCGGTTGTCCGATTATCCTAAAAACCGCAGTTGAACGCGCCCGAAAGCGGGCTTGTACGCCCGGCTGGCAAGGCGCGACGACGCCGCAGGGTGGGCTGCCTGCAAGGAGGAGCAACGCAGCCAGACGGGCGTACAAGACCGAAGGCGGGCGCGTAGCGTGTTCACCCTCCAGGACAGGATGACCGGAGGCAAAATCTCTTGCATCATCGAGCTGTTACGAAGCCATAAGAGCGGTCAACTGCGGCTTTTAGGATTATAGATTACTCGTGGTCGACCAGGTCACGGTAGGCGTGCCAGGTGGCATGACCCAGGACCGGGAAGATCACCGCCAGCGGTACGAACCAGGCCAGCAGGCCGATGAAGCCAAGGACACCGATCAGCAGGGCCCAGACCAGCATGGGCAGCGGGTTTTCACGCACCACCCAGAGGCTGGTGACCACCGCCGTGATGAGGTCGACCTTGCGATCCATCAGCATGGGCAGGGAAACGACCGACAGCGCAAACACCAGGGCCGCCACCACACCGCCGATCAGCATGTAGGGCACCAGAAAGCCCATGTGCTCGGGGGCGATCAAGAGCGAAAGACTGAAGCTCTGATTGGTGACGATGTCGGACTTGAGGAACAGCCCAACCAGGATGGCGGAGATGCGCTCCCAGGCGCTCAGGATGAAGGCCAAAAGCAGCCCGAACAGGCCGATGGAGCCGGCATTGGCACGCAACCCGTCGAAGAGCGGGGTGTCACCGACCTGGCCATGTCGCCGGGAGATCTCGTAGAAACCGATGGCCAGGAAGGGCGCCACCAGCAGGAAACCGCTGGTCAGGGCCATGGCCAGGTGCAACCGCGCCCAGACATAATCGACGAGCAGGTAGCCGAGCACGGCGAAGAGGATGCCCAGCGTGAGGGACAACGGCCAGGCACGGACGAAATCCCTCCAACCCGACCGCAACCAGGACAGCGGACGCATTGCGGGGACACGATGCAGCGCGGGCAGGTCGATGTGCCTGCTGTGAGGCTTGATGGTCACAGTGCTCATGTCATCCTCCTTTCGAAAGACTGTTTTGGAAACTGCTGCTAATACTCTAGTCTATTACTCAAGCATTGGAAGTTAAGTACGGAGCCAGAGTTCCCATGAGGCACTGGCTCGTCCCTTCAGGAGGCCGACATGACCGACTTGCTGAGCTTGCGTCAACTGGGCCAGAGCATCTGGCTGGACAACCTCTCGCGCACCCATCTGCGCGAGGGGCGGCTCACCCGTCTCATCGAGACCGGGGTGAGCGGCATCACCTCGAACCCCACCATCTTCCACAAGGCGGTGAGCGAAAGCCCTCACTACGCGTCAGACCTCGACCGCCTGCGGCGCGAGGAGCCGGACCCGGAGCGCCGCTACGAGGCCCTGGTGATCGAGGACATCCGTGCCGCCTGCGACCTCTTCCGGCCGGTCTACGATGCGAGCGGTGGCGACGATGGCTATGTCAGTCTGGAGGTCGCCCCGCGTCTGGCGCACGATGCCGATGGCACGGTGGCCGAGGCCAAACGCCTGGCCGCCCAGGTGGCACGCGAGAACCTCCTCATCAAGGTGCCCGGTACCCCGGCAGGCCTGGTCGCCTTCGAACAGCTCACCGCCGCCGGGGTGCGCGTGAACGTCACCCTGCTGTTTTCGTTGCAGCACGTGGTGCGCGTGTTCGAGGCTTACATCCGCGGGGCCAAAGCCTGGCTGGCGGCCGGGGGGGCACCTGCGCGGCTCAAGGCCGTGGCGAGCCTCTTCCTGTCGCGCGTCGACACCCTGGTGGACAAGCGCCTCGATGCACTGGGGACACCGGAGGCCCTGCAGATGCGCGGCAAGACAGCGGTGGCGATGGCCAAACTCGCCTACCAGCGCTACAAGGACCTCTTCCAGGGGCCTGCCTTCGCCGAGCTTGCGGCGGCGGGCGTACGCCCACAGTACCTGTTGTGGGCAAGCAGCGGCACGAAAAACCCGGCCTACAGCGACCTGCTCTACGTGGAACCCCTGATCGGCCCACAGACGATCAACACCCTGCCGGACAAGACCCTGGAGGCCCTGCTCGATCACGGCCGCATCGCCCCGACCCTGGAGGCGGGCATCCACGACGCCGAGGCGCACATGGTGCGACTGGAGCATCTGGGCATCCTGCCCGGTGCGGTTGGCGATGAGCTGCAGCAGGAGGGTGTGCGGCTCTTTGCCGAGTCCTATGACCAGCTCATCGCCCTCATGCGGTGAATGGCACAACCCCTGACCGCGCGCGGCGCCTCCACCTGATCGTCGCCGGCCTGAACGGTACACGGGACGACTGGCCCCGGCAGGCCCCCGCGCTCGCTGCCCTGCTCGCCCGCGGCCGCGGGCAGGCGGGCACGGCGAGTTTGACCGAGCTGATCGCCCAGGCCTTCGGCCTGGACGCCGGGATCGCCGCTCTCGCCCTGGCCGGGGAAGGCCTCGATCCGGGCACGGATGTCTGGTTGCGCGCCGACCCCGTGAGCTTGCGTTTCTATCAGGACCGGCTGATCCTGCTCGATCCGCGCCGGCTGTCGCTTCGGCCCGAGGAGACCGGGGCACTGGTGCAGACCCTCAATCGCCACTTTGCCGCGGATGGCCTGGTCATCCATGCCCCACGGCCCGAACGCTGGTACCTACGGCTGCCCGCCGGCCTCACTCCACCCCTGGCCGAGCCCGTGGATGCCCTGATCGGCCGCCCGCTCGATCAACACCTGCCCGGCGGCGCTGCGGCCGCCTTCTGGCGCAGCCGGCTGACCGAGGCACAGATGCTGCTGCACGATCATCCGGTCAACCAGACGCGCGAATCGCAGGGACTGCCCCCCATCAACAGCGTCTGGTTCTGGGGCGCGGGCCGGGTGGCTCCACTGACTGGCCATGCCTTTCGCCAAGTGGTGGCGGACCATGCCCTGGCACGGGCCCTCGCGACCGCTGCCGGCAGCGAATGCCTGGGCTTGGATCGACTGCCTGCGCTGGAGAGTCTCACGGCTGCTATGGTGGTAGTGGAGCTGCCTGAAGACGACGCCGAGCAGTGTGCAGCGGCGCTGGGCGCCTGCGAGGCGCGCATCTTCCGCCCTGCCCTGCACGGGCTCAAGCGCGGCCGCTGGCAGACGGTGACGGTGGCGAGTGCCGCCCCGCTATCCATCGCCAGCCGCCTGACGCCGCTCGACGCCTGGCGCTTCTGGCGGCGTGTGCACGGCTGACTTCTCCGTACGACTGCCATGAATGATCTGGAGAGCATGCTGCAGGACATCCGCTGGGAGGTGGAGGTCACCCGGCGCTACATCGGCAAGGACGCCCTGTCGCCGCGGGTCATGCAGGCGATGCGGGAGGTGCCGCGCGAGCGCTTCGTCCCGGAGGAGATGCGCAGCCTGGCCTTTCGCAACGGCCCGGTGCCCATCGGGCATGGCCAGACCATCTCGCAGCCCTACATCGTCGCCCTCATGACCGATCTGCTGGAGCCCGAGCCACAGGACGTGATCCTGGAGGTGGGCACCGGCTCCGGCTACCAGGCCGCCGTGCTGTCACGGCTGGTCGAGCGCGTCTACAGCCTGGAGATCATCGAGCCGCTCGCCCTTGAGGCCCGCCAGCGCCTGGCCGAGCTGGGCTACGACAACGTGGAGGTGCGGCATGCCGACGGCTACGCCGGGCTGCCGGAACACGCCCCCTACGACGGCATCATCGTCACCGCCGCCGCCCCCATCGTGCCGCCCCCGCTCATCGAACAGCTCAAGCCCGGCGCCCGCCTGGTCATCCCCGTGGGCCAGCCCGGCTGGTCACAAACGCTCAAGGTGTTGGAAAAACGGCAAAACGGCGAGATCCACGAGCGGGACGTCCTCGACGTGGCCTTCGTCCCGCTCACGGGCAGTCTGGGCACCCAGTAGTCGGCTCAATCGCGAAAATTGGTGAACTGCAGGGGCACCTCGGTCACCGTTTTGCGCACGAGCGCGATCGCCTCCTGCAGGGTGTCGCGCTTGGCGCCGGATACCCGCACGCTCTCGCCCTGGATGCTGGCCGTGACCTTGAGTTTGCTGTCCTTGATGAGCCTGACGATCTTCTTCGCCACCTCGGTCTCCAGCCCATTGCGCACTCTGACCTGGCGCTTGACCTTGTTGCCGGAGACCTTTTCACTCTTTTCGGCCACGTCCAGCGCACGCACGTCGATGCCGCGCTTGGCCAGCTTGGCCACCAAGACCTCGCGCACCTGGTCGAGCTTGAAGTCGTCGTCGGCGTAGAGCGTCAGCACATAGTCGGCCTGCTCGATGCGGGCGTCCGACCCCTTGAAGTCGAAACGGTTGGCGATCTCCTTGTTGGCCTGGTCGACGGCGTTGCGCAGTTCCTGTTTGTCGACCTCGGAGACGATGTCGAAGGATGGCATCGTGGGCTCGGCTTGGTCTAGGCTTTCTCAGGCCACGGTGGCTGCCGGCTTGGCTCAGCCGAAATGGCAGACGTAGTGATAGGGCTCCAGCGCCTCGATCTCGAAGCGGGTCTCGGCCGGGACGTGGAAGCGCTCGCCCGGTCCGTATTCCGTCCACGCCTGCTCCCCCTCCAGGCGTACCCGGCAGCGGCCGGCCACGCACTCCATGGTCTCGGGCGCGCCCATATCTTGAAGGTCAAGACCGAGGGCAGGATCACCCCCACGGTCTTGCGGCTGCCGTCCGGTAACAGCACGGTGTGCGAGACGCACTTGCCGTCGAGAGACGTTGGCCTGGGTGAGGACGCTGACGTTGTCGAAGCAGGACATTCTTGGGCCTATTGTTGGCGCGGGGCGTGTGCCGATCAGACCACCAGGACGCGTTGGAGCACCATCTTGCTGACGAAACCGACCATGCCCAGGGCCAGCACGAAATAGAGCACGGCGGTGCCGTACTTGCCGGCCTTGGAGCGCCAGGCCGTGTGACCGATGATGAAGAGCATGAACAGGATCAGCAGCGGGATGCCATAACTCATGCACAGATCGGCCAGCTCCGCCTCGGTATAGCCGAACAGGGTAGCACTCGTCATGTCTCTCTCC